>NZ_JAKSYM010000321.1 GCF_022829545.1 Methylobacterium sp. J-030
GCGCTTGGCGCGGCCGAGCATGGGCAGCGTCACGTTCTCGAGCTTGATGCCCAGATCCTCGGCGATCATCTGGCCCTTGGTCAGGATCGCGATGTCCTCCAGCATCGCCTTGCGGCGATCACCGAAGCCCGGCGCCTTGACGGCCGCGACCTTCAGGCCGCCGCGCAGCTTGTTCACCACCAGCGTGGCCAGCGCCTCGCCCTCGATGTCCTCGGCGATGATCAGCAGCGGCTTGCCGGTCTGCACGACCGCCTCAAGGACGGGTAGCATCGCCTGCAGAGAAGAAAGCTTCTTCTCGTGGATGAGGATGTAGGGGTCCTCGAGCTCGGCGACCATCTTCTCCGCATTCGTGATGAAGTACGGGGAGAGGTAGCCGCGGTCGAACTGCATGCCCTCGACCACGTCGAGCTCGGTCTCGGCGGTCTTGGCCTCCTCGACCGTGATCACGCCCTCGTTGCCCACCTTCTGCATGGCGTGGGCGATCATCTCGCCGATCTCCTTGTCGCCGTTGGCGGAGATCGTGCCGACCTGCGCGACCTCGTCGGAGGTCGAGACCTTCTTGGCGCGCGCGATGATGTCCTTCACGGCGGCGGCCGTGGCGAGGTCGATGCCGCGCTTCAGGTCCATCGGGTTGATGCCGGCGGCGACGTACTTGGCGCCCTCGCGGACGATGGCCTGGGCCAGCACGGTCGCGGTGGTGGTGCCGTCACCCGCGATGTCGTTGGTCTTCGAGGCCACTTCGCGCACCATCTGGGCGCCCATGTTCTCGAACTTGTCGGCGAGCTCGATCTCCTTGGCGACGGTCACGCCGTCCTTGGTGATGCGTGGGGCGCCGAAGCTCTTCTCGATCACGACGTTGCGGCCCTTCGGACCGAGCGTCACCTTCACCGCATCCGCGAGGATGTCGACGCCGCGCAGCATCTTGTCGCGGGCGTCGGCGGAGAAACGAACGTCTTTCGCTGCCATGGTTTGCCTCTTTCGATTGCGTTCGACCCCAAGGCCGGGATGGCCTCAAAGGGTTGGGACGGGTGATCCGATCAGAGGGCGACGACGCCCATGATGTCGGATTCCTTCATGATCAGGAGGTCCTGACCGTCGATCTTGACCTCGGTGCCGGACCACTTGCCGAACAGGACGCGGTCGCCCTTCTTGACGTCGAGCGGGTTGATGCGGCCGGTCTCGTCGCGGGCGCCGGGGCCGACGGCGACGATCTCGCCCTCCTGCGGCTTCTCCTTGGCGGTATCCGGGATGATGATGCCGCCCTTGGTCTTCTCCTCGCTCTCGATGCGACGGACGACCACGCGGTCGTGCAGCGGACGGAAGTTCATGAGCTGCCCTCTTGCTTCAGGTCTGGAGTTGGCGTTGAAGCGGCCGGCGGGACCGCCGCGAACTCGACTGTTAGCACTCTGTCTCGGCGAGTGCCAAAGACGGCCGCGAGATAGGCGCGGGCTGGTTCCGTGTCAAGGCTGTCGCACCCCTCAAGCGGCCAAGCCTCCGTTCCCTCTCTGGAAAACCCGCTGCGATGCTGAGCCTGCACGGTTCCGAAGGCCCGGTCGCGCCGGAGAGCGCACGCCTCGTCCCCCGCGACGCCGTCTGGCTCGATCTCAACGACCCGACCTCAGAGGAGGCGCGAGCCGTGGAGGAGGCGACCGGCCTGCGCGTGCCGTCCCGGGCCGCCCTGTCGGAGGTCGAGACGTCGAGCCGGCTCCGGCGGGTGAAGGGCGGCCTGTCGCTGTCCACACCGATGATCACCTTCGAGCGGAGCGAGTCGCAGCTGAAGCCCCTGGGCTTCCTGCTGACCAAGGATCACCTCGTCACGGTGCGCTTCCACGAGCTGCGCGCCTTCGACTCCTCGGCCAAGCGGATCGCGGAGGGCGACGGCAGCACCACCCCGAGCGAGATCTTCCTGGTCGTGCTGGAGGAGCTGGTCGACAGCCTCGCGGACTCGCTGGAGGACATGGCCTCGGAGCTGGATTCCCTCTCGACCCGGATCTTCGACTTCGACGTGCGTGGCGCGGGCCGTGATCGGCTGGAAAGCCCGCCGCCCCGGCGCCGCGACCTCGCCCTCCGCCGGATCCTGCGCGGGATCAGCAACCGCGGGAAGGTGCTGGGCAAGATCCGCGCGAGCCTGCTCGGGCTGGAGCGGATCGTCCCGTTCGTCTCCGCGGCCTGCGACGGCCTCGGACTGCCCGACGATGGCCGATTCGACACGATCCGGCGGGACATCGAATCGCTCGACGAGTTCGAGACGCGGCTCGCCGAGAACGTGCAGTTCCTGCTCGATGCGGCGCTCGGCCTGATCAACATCGAGCAGAACAACGTCTTCCGCGTGCTCACCGTCGTATCGGTGGTGGGCGTGCCGCCGACCCTGATCGCCTCCATGTACGGCATGAACTTCAAGCACATGCCGGAACTCGACTGGACCTACGGTTATCCCTATGCCCTCGCTCTCATCCTCGTGAGCGCGCTCGCGCCGATCGTGTATTTTCGGATGCGCGGATGGTTTTGATCTCGCGTTCTATATCTCTTTTATGGACCAATTTAATTTATATGAATATAAATAATAGCTACACGATCTTGTCAGTGCTGTAATCAAATTACGGGACTATCTGATTTAAGAATTGGAATTTACCCTGACCCAGATTATGGCCCATCTTTTAGCATTCGTTTAACCATCACCTGCCTCATATCTGTGTGCAGGTGGCGGGCACAGATATGTTCAAGCGATCGACGTACAGTGAGTCCGAGGCGAAGATCGAAGCCCTCGATCGATCACTTGCAATCATCGAATTTTCGATGGACGGAAATATTATTCGTGCGAACGAGAACTTTCTTCGGGTTATGAAATTCTCGCTCGATGAACTCGCGAACAAACATCACCGCTTATTCGTTGATGAAGAGCAGTCGAAATCCGCGGAGTACGCGGCGTTCTGGACGAAGCTGAAGCAGGGGCAGTACGTGACCGGCGAGTTCCTGCGCCTCGACAGGAACAAGGACCCGGTCTGGCTCGAAGCCACCTACAACCCGATCCTCGACCGGTCAGGCAAGCCCGTGAAGGTCGTGAAGTTCGCGAGCGATATCTCGCAGAAGAAGAAGCAGATCGACCGGCTGGTGTGGATGATCGACAATATGCCGGTCGCGGTGATGACCGCCGATCCGCGCGACAATTTTCGGATCGACTACCTGAATCAGACATCGCGCAAGACCCTCGGACCGCTGGAGCAATATCTCCCGATCAAGATCGACGAGATGCTGGAGAACTCGTTCGACGTGTTCCACAAGAACCCGCATCACCAGCGTTCGATGCTGGCGGATGCGAGCCGCCTGCCGCACCGGACCAAGATCAAGGTCGGGCCCGAGACGCTCGATCTGCAGGTCACCGCCGTCAACGATGAGAAGGGGAACTACATCGGGCCGATGCTGACCTGGGCCGTCGTCACGGCGCAGGTCCAGATGTCCTCCGAGGTCACACGGGTGGTCGATGCGGTCGGATCGGCGATCCACGAGATGCAGCAATCGGCCGAAGGGCTCACGCACTCGGCCGATTCCGCGCGGCAGAAGGCGACTTCCGTGGCGGCGACCTCGGAGCAGATGAACGAGGCGATCCAGGAAATTTCCGGGCAGGTCGGGCGCGTGTCGGAGCGGGCCCAGCAGATCGCCACCCAGGCCGAAACCACCGACGCGACGATGCGGCAGCTCGCCGAGAACGCGCGCAAGGTCGACGCCGTGGTCGGCATGATCAAGTCGATCGCCGATCAGACCAACCTGCTGGCGCTCAACGCCACGATCGAGGCGGCCCGGGCCGGTGTGGCGGGACGCGGCTTCGCGGTCGTGGCCAGCGAGGTCAAGGCGCTGGCGGAGCAGACCGCCAAGGCCACGGGTGAGATCACCCAGCAGGTCTCGGCGATCCAGAGCGCGACCGGCGACGCGGTCGGCGCCATCGAGATGATCACCGCGGCCGTCGGCGAGCTGTCCAAGCTGACGCTGGCCATGGCGAGCGCCGTGGAGGAGCAGGCGGTCTCGACCCACGAGATGTCGGGCAACATCAGCGGCGTCTCGCAGGCGGCGAACGCGACCGGCCAGTTCGCTGAAGCGGTCCGGGGCATCGCCGGACGCCTGGCCGGCCATTCGTCCAGCCTGTCGGAGAGTGTGAACCGCTTCATGAAGACGGCCTGATCCGGCTGGCCCGGCGCTCAGTCCCGGGCGAGCTGCGCCCGGCCGATGGCGAAGACCCGCCCGTCTCCCATAAGGTGGGCGGTGAAGCCCTTCGGAAACAGGCCTTCGATCGCCTTATCACGGACGTTCAGGCCGCCCGCATAGGCGCCGAAGGCCGGCATCACCAGCCGCGATCCGTCCGTGACGAAGCAGCGGCGGCGCACCGCCCGGCCGCGCATCGCGACCTTGCCGCAGGGATGGAGGTGGCCGGCGACCTCCCCGGGTGCCCCGCCCGCGCTCGGCTCGTGGCGCAGGAGCAGGCCGCCGAGCGTCAGCGCGTCGGCGTAGCGGCCGCCGACGCCTTCGCTGACCGCGGCATCGTGGTTCCCGGCGATCCAGACCCAGTCCCGGCCCTCTTGAAGGGCCGCCACCAGGGCGCGGTCACCTGGCTCCATGCGCTCCGGTCCCCGTGCGTCGTGAAACGAATCGCCGAGCGCGACCACCCGGGCGGGATCGTGCCGCACCACCGCCTCGTGCAGGCAGGCCAGGGTCTCGCGGGTGTCGTAGGGCGGCAGGAACTGGCCGGAGCGCACCGCGTAGGACGAGCCCTTCTCCAGGTGGAGATCGGACACGATCAGCGTCCGATGCTCCGGCAGCCAAAGGCCGCCGCACAGGTCGAGCACCAGGGTCTCGCCCGCGAGTTGAAGGGTCGGGTGCTTGTGAGTCTTCTCGAGTCGCAGGCCGGCCGCCAAGATCGCATCCTCGGTGTCGTCGGGGGAGGGCGGATCGACGGTCAGGACAGGGCCTCTTGAAGAAGCTCCGCCTCGGCCTCGGCCAGGATCTCGTCGGCCCCCTCGCCGTAGACCCGCTCGCGCCCGATCTCGAGCATCACGGATACGGAGAGCGGCGAGACCCGGTCGAGAGACCTGTAAGTGATTCGCCCCTGGATGCGCTCTAGCATCATGCCGAGGCGCCTCACGTCGAGGAGTCCGGTTGCCGCATCCTGCCGCGCGGCCCGGAGCAGCAGGTGGTCGGGCTGGTGCTTGCGCAGCACGTCGTAGATCAGGTCGGTGGAGATCGTGACCTGGCGGCCGGATTTTTTTTGACCGGGGTGATGGCGTTCGATCAACCCTGCAATCACGGCACATTGCCGGAACGTACGCTTCATCATCGCGGATTCGTCGAGCCAAGCCTCCAGATCGTCGCCGAGCATGTCGACCGCGAACAGGTCGCCGATGAAATCCGGATCGATCGCGGCGCGCTCGGAGACGTCGCGGGTCGACCAGATGGCGATGCCGTAATCGTTGGCCGCGAAGCCGAGCGGCCGCAGGCCGGCGCGTTCCAGGCGGCGGGTCAGCAGCATGCCGAGCGTCTGGTGCGCGAGGCGGCCCTCGAACGGGAACGCGGTGAGGTAGTGGCGCTTAGCCCGGGGAAAGGTCTCGACGAGGAGGTCGCGCTCCCCCGGCAGGACCGAGCGGCGGCGCTGTTGCAGCAGGTATTGGCCGATCTGCTCGGGCAGGCGGTCCCACGCGAACGGGTCGGCGATCAGCGCCCGCACCCGGGCCGCCAAAAAGGTCGAGAGCGGGAATTTCGCCCCCGCATAGGAGGGGATCGCCGGGTCGGTGCCGGGCGGCGCGCGGGTGACGAGACACTCGTCCTCGGCGAGCCCCTCGAAGCGCAGGGTCTCGCCCGCGAACAGGAAGGTGTCGCCCACCGTCAAGGTCTCGGCGAACTCGTCCTCGATCTCGCCGAGCACCCGGCCGGTCTTGGGCAGGACCGTGCCGGGTTTTCCGCGGAGCGTCCGGCCGAGGCGCACTCGCACGCGGGCCGCCTCGACGATCGTGCCGACATTCATCCGATAGGCCTGGGCGGTGCGGGCATCGCGCACGCGCCAGAGACCGTCCGGGCCGCGCAGGATCTTGGCGAAGCGCTCGTAGGCGCGCAGCGCATAGCCGCCGGTGGCGACGTAATCGACCACCTGCTCGAACGATTCCCACGTGAGCCCGGCATAGGGCACGGCCGAGACGATCTCGTCGTAGAGGTCGAGCGGATCGAAGGCGTCGGCGCAGGCCATGCCGAGGACGTGCTGGGCGAGCACGTCGAGGGCGCCCTGGCGGGCGTCGGGGGTGTCCTGGGCGGCCTCCTCGACGGCGTCGAGGGCCGCCTGGCATTCCAGCATCTCGAACCGGTTGCCCGGGACGAGGTAGGCCTTCGAGGGCTCGTCCATCCGGTGGTTGGCCCGGCCGATCCGCTGCATGATCCGGCTCGCCCCCTTCGGCGCGCCGACATTGACCACGAGGTCGACGTCGCCCCAGTCGATGCCGAGGTCGAGGGTGGCGGTGCAGACGATCGCCCGCAATTGCCCCGCCGCCATTGCGGCCTCGACCCGGCGGCGCTGCTGGGCGTCCAGCGAGCCGTGGTGGATCGCGATCGGCAGCGCGTCCTCGTTGAGCCGCCACAGCTCCTGGAAGGTGTACTCGGCCTGAAGGCGGGTGTTGACGAAGACCAGCGTGGTCCGGTGCTCTTTGATCAGCTCGTAGATCGCCGGCATCGAGTGCCAGGCTGTGTGGCCGGAGATCGGCAGGGCGCGGCCGAGGTCGAGCATGCGCAGATCGGCCTTAGCACCGCCCGACACGGTCACGAGGTCGGCCATGGGCGGCGTGTTTTTCCCTCCCCCCCCTGCGGGGGGAGGGGGAAGCGGCCCCTGCGGCACCAGATACTTCCGCAGTTCATCGGGCTCGCGCACCGTCGCCGAGAGTCCGACCGCCGCAAGCCCCGGGCTCAGCCGGTGCAGACGGGCCAGCGCCAGAGAGAGCAGATCGCCGCGCTTCGACGTCACCAGGGCGTGCAGCTCGTCCAGGATCACGCAGCGCAATCCGGAAAAGAAATCCGCCGCCTCGCGGTGGGCGATCAGCAGCGCGAGCTGCTCGGGGGTGGTCAGCAGGATGTCGGGCGGGCGGCTGATCTGGCGGGTGCGCTTGTGGGCCGGCGTATCGCCGGTCCGGGTCTCGACGCGCACCGGCAGGGCCATCTCGGCGATCGGCGCGTCGAGGTTCCGGGCGATGTCGACCGCCAGCGCCTTCAACGGCGAGACGTAGAGGGTATGAAGGCCCTTCGGCTTCAGCGGCTGCGGCCCGCGCTCCGACAGAGCAACGAGGCTCGGCAGGAATCCGGCGAGCGTCTTGCCGGCCCCGGTCGGCGCCACGAGCAGGGCCGAGCGGCCTTCTCCGGCGATCCGCAGGAGATCGAGCTGATGCGGCCGGGGCGCCCAGCCGCGACCGGCGAACCACGCCCGGAACCGCTCCGGCAGGATCTCCGCCGGGTCGCTCAGGCGAGGGCCATCAGGAAGCGGTCGATCAGCTCCAGCGCCCGCTCGCTCATCGGGCTCGGATAGCGGGCGAAGACGTGGCAGCCGCCGGGATAGATCGCGGTGTGGCCGCCATTCCCCGCGGCCGCCCACCGCCCCGACATGTAGAGCGTGTCGTCGAGCAGCGGGTCCCGGGTGCCGATCGTGAATAGGGCGGGCGGCAGGCCCTTCAGCTCGGCGTAGATCGGCGACACGTCCGGCCGGCGCCGGTCGATCCCCTCGCGCACGTAGCCGTCGGCGAAGTTGGTGAGGTCGCGGGTGTTCACCACCAAGCGCTCCTCGCCCCAGTTGCGCACGGACGGGGTGAGGCCCAGGTCGAAGAACCCGGCATTGAGGTTGGCGCCCCGGAACGCCCGCGGCAGATTGTGCTTGTCGCGCAGCCGCAGCAGCACCATCACGGCGAGGTGAGCGCCCACGGACTCGCCTCCGATGGTGAGCGCGTGGACGCCGAACTCGGCCCTTCCGGGGCCCGCGAGCCACAGGGCCGCCGCCTCGCAATCGAGCAGGGCGGCCGGATAGGGATGCTCGGGGGCGAGCCGGTATTCCACCGACAGGGCGACGAAGCCGCAGGCATCGGCGATCCGCTCCAGCCAGGGATCCTGCTCGTCCGCCGCACCCCAGACCCAGCCGCCCCGGTGGACGTGCAGGTAGGCGCCCCGGAGCTTCGTGCCGGCCCTGGGCCTGATCACCCGGAGCCTGAGCGGGCCGCCGGGCCCGTCGATCGTCAACCATTCGGCACGGGCGCTGTGCGGCATCGCGGGGGCGGCCTTCGTCCCCGCCCGACGGCGTTCACGCACCTCCGCGATCGACAGCGACCAGGGATCGGGCAGCGCCGCATGGGCGGCCACTATCTCGGCGTTCAGCCGGGTGGTCTCGGGATCGATCGTCGCCGGATCGAACAGGGCGTGGTCGATCATCGTGTGTCTGGTCCCGTCAACACGTCTCATCCCTCGGACAACGTCCGGCCCCGGCATGTCGCCCCTTGGCCTTACGCGGCGCGCCGGAAATGTTTCCGGCTGCGTTTCCCGCGGCGCCGGACATCTTGGCGCGATCATCGCGGCTTGCCATCTCGGGTGCGCGGGAGAAATCAGCCAACGCTCGATCGCCCCACGGGTTTCGATGCGGTGTGACGCAGCGGCCACGGTTCCGCCCGCTTCATCGCTGATCGAACGGCGTTCGGTTTCACGAGGACACGATGCTCGTCGATCATCAGCGGCACCGGCGGGACGACGCGCAGCACGGAATGCCGCCGGGCACCTACGGCTCGGACTCCGATCGGCGGCGCGACTCGGCGCTTCGGCGCTTCCTCGGCGGCTCGCCCGCCGGCGTGTTCCTGCGCCTTCTGTTCCTGTCGATCCTGGTCGGCGCCTTCCTGTCGATGCTCGGCCTGACGCCGGGCCGGCTGTTCTGGCATCTCTACGACTCGACCCGGGCGCTGCTGGAGGTCGGCCTCGCCTCGCTGCACGATTTCGGCGGCTGGATCGTCGCGGGGGCGGTCGTAGTCGTGCCGCTCTGGCTCATCGCCCGCCTCTTCGCCGTCTCGCGCTGACCGGCAGCCCGCGCGGGTTCACGAATCGTTCGCGTCGGTTAAGCTCGCGGCATGACGCCTGTGACCACACGCCCGGACCGGCCGACGCACCGCCGGGTGCTGGGCCTCGCCCTGCCGATGACGCTCGCCAACGTCACGACGCCGATGCTCGGCTTCGTGGGCGCGGCGGTGATCGGACGGCTGGGCGACGCGGCCCTGCTCGGCGCCGTCGCCCTCGGCGCGGTGATCTTCGACGCGATCTTCTGGTCGTTCGGCACCCTGCGCATGGCGACCGCGGGGCTCACCGCGCAGGCGGTCGGCGCCCGCGACGACCGGGAGATCGACCGGATCCTGGCCCGGACCCTCGCGGCGGGCGCCCTGATCGGTTTCCTGCTCGTCGCCCTGCAAGGGCCGATCGGCTGGATCGCCTTGGCGATCAGCGGGGCGGGCGAGGCCGTGCGCGCGGGCCTCGCCACTTACTTCCACATCCGCATCCTGTCGGCACCGTTCGTGCTGGCGAATTACGGGGTGCTCGGTTCGGTCCTGGGCCGCGGCCGGACCGATCTCGGCCTGCTGCTGCAGGTGGCGATCAACCTGGTCAACATCGGGCTGACCCTCGTCCTGGTCCTGGGCTTCGGCCTGGGACTGGCCGGCGCGGCGCTGGCGGCGGTCTGCGCGGAGGCGCTCGGGCTGGGGCTCGGGCTGCTCGTCCTGGCGCGCCTCGGCTCACGCCCGTTCCGCGTGCCCCTGCGCGAGCTGCGCGACGCGGCGGCCCTGCGCCGGACGCTGAGCGTCAACGGCGACGTGATCCTGCGGACGCTCGCGCTGATCACCGGGATCGTCCTGTTCTCGGCGCTGGGCGCGCGGCAAGGCGATGTCGTGCTGGCGGCCAATTCGGTGCTGTGGAATCTCTTCCTGATCGGCGGCTTCTTCCTCGACGGCTTCGCCACGGCGGCCGAGGCCCTGTGCGGGCGCGCGGTCGGCGCGCGGGATGCGGACGCATTCCGGACGGCTGCGTCCCTGAGCCTGCGCTGGTGCCTGGGCTTCGGGCTCGGGGTCAGCCTGCTGGCCTTCGCGGGAGGCCAGACCTTCATCGACTTCGTGACGACGAACGGGCCGGTGCGCGAGACCGCGCGGGCCTACCTCATCCTCGCCGCGCTGGCGCCGCTCGCGGCCGCGGCGCCGTTCGCCTATGACGGGATCTATATCGGCGCGACCTGGACGCGGGCGATGCGCAACCTGATGCTCTGCGCGCTCGCCGCCTACGCGGCCGCGCTGGCGCTCGTGCAGGCTCTCGATCTCGGCAATTTGGGGCTGTGGCTCGCCTTCGTGGCGTTTCTGGGCGCCCGGGGCCTCGGCCAGGCGCTCGCGTATCCGGCGCTCGCCCGCGCGACGTTCGCGACCGGTGCCCCGCACCCCCTTCGAACGGCAGCATGAGCGGCGCCGTCCGACGCTCTCAATGCGGATCCTTCCAGGTGGTGGCGACGGGGATGGGCTTCTGCGCTGGAGCCGGTCGGACCACCGGGCTCGGCGCACGCGGCACGACGGCCTCTGCCCGGCGCGGGAGCGCGCGCCGCGGGGCCGCGTATCCGTAGCGGCGACTGCGCCGCACGCGGCGGTGGCGCCGTTCGGTCGAGTTGCCCACGAAGCCGCCGACCACGGCCCCCGCGACGGCACCGATCGGGCCGCCGACCAGCGCACCCGCAACGGCGCCGGACCCGACGCCGAGGGTCGTCCGGCTCTGCGCCTCGGCCGCCCCGGTCGAGGCGAGCGCGCCGATCAGTGCGAGGGCGACCAGCATTGTGCGCATGACTGAATTTCCGCGATCAGAGACTTGAAGAAGAGCGGCCTTTAATCGCGCGAACATGACCAAACCGCGGCCTCGATTCACGAAGATTGAGGTCGGTGTCAAACCGTGCCGGAACTCACGGATCCGCACTTTTGGGGTGTGGCATGCACGGCCGTGTGCTTTAGGGTGCGCCGCAACGACGACGGGCCGCCCGGCGGCCGCACGCGGGAGAAGCCCATGGCCCTGACGACCGACCTGCGCCTGCGCCGAAGCGTGCTCTACATGCCGGGCTCGAATCAGCGGGCGCTCGACAAGGCCAAGACGCTCCCGGTGGACAGCATCATCCTCGATCTGGAGGACGCGGTCGGCCCGGAGGAGAAGGAGATCGCCCGCGCGCAGGTCTGCGCCGCGGTCAAAAGCGGGGAGTATGGCACCCGGGAGCTGGTGATCCGGGTCAACGCCCCGCAGACGCCCTGGGGCGAGGCGGATCTCCACGCCGCCATCGAGGCCAAGCCCGACGCGATCCTGATGCCGAAGGTGTCGTCGCCGGCGGTGCTGGAGAGCATCGCCGACCGGCTCGAATCGCTCGATGCGCCGGAGGAGATCGCGATCTGGGCGATGATCGAGACGCCGGCCTCGATCCTCAACATCCAGGAGATCGCCCGCGCCAAGCGCGATCCGCGCAACCGCCTGACCTGCCTGGTGCTCGGCACCAACGACCTCGCCAAGGACACCTGGGCGAAGATCGTGCCGGGCCGGGTGCCGATGCTGCCGTGGATGATGATGGCTTTGGCCGCCGCCCGGGCCGAGGGTCTGGCGATCCTCGACGGCGTCTACAACGACATCGCCGACACGGAGGGCTGCCGCGACGAGTGCCGGCAGGCGCGCGACCTCGGCTTCGACGGAAAGACCCTGATCCACCCGACGCAGCTGGAGCCCGCCAACACCTCCTTCGCGCCCACCGAGGAGGAGGTACGCCGGGCCAAGCTGGTGATCGAGGCGTTCGAGCGACCGGAATATTCCAAGCGCGGCGCGATCAAGTTGGAGGGGCGGCTCTACGAGCGCCAGCACCTCGGGGTGAACCGCCGGGCCGTGACCTGGGCGGAGGCGATCCGGGCGAAGGGGTTCTGAGGGGAACGTTCGATCGCTTCACACGGCGGCCAACGCCCTCTCTCCCCCGCGGAGGGGGGGAGGGAGGGCGCGGGCTGGATATCCTCCCGCTATCAAGCCCGCACCGCCGCGAACCGCGTCCGCTGCGTCCGCGCGTCCCGGGCCGTGATCGCGACGTGGCCCTGCTCCTCAAGCCCCGCCAAAGCCCGCAGCACGAGCGCGTGCTCCACCCCGAAGGTCCGGGCGAAGGCGCGGCTGTCCCCCGGCAGGCCCAGATCGAGCACCGCCAGAAGGCCGGCCTCCAGGGGCGGCAGCGCGGGATGGGCCGCCGCGACCCGGTCGAGGGCGGCGGCGAACGCCGCTTCCTCGGGCGTCGCGCTCACGCCGCTGCGCGCGCCTGCAGGGTCACCAGCACCGATTTGGAGGTCGGCGTGTCGCTCTTCTCGCCGAAGGTCGAGAGCGGCACGAGCACGTTCAGCTCCGGGTAGTAGCCCGCGAGGGCGCCGCGGGGCATGTCGAAGGGCACGAGGCGGAAATCCTCGGCCCGCCGGGTGATGCCGTCCGCGTGCGTCCCGACGATGTCCACGCGCTCCCCGAGCCGGCCGCGGATCTCCGCAAGGTCGTCCGGATGGGCGAAGACCACGCGGCGCTCGCCGTAGACGCCGCGATAGCGGTCATCCAAGCCGTAGATCGTGGTGTTGTACTGATCGTGGCTGCGGAAGGTCTGCAGCACGTAGGTGCCGTCCGTCTTCCGCGCGGCCTGATGCTCGGTCTCCTCCGGCAGGGCGTCGGCGGAAAAATTCGCCCGGCCCGTATCGGTCTCGAACACCCGCTCGGCGGCGAGGTTGCGCAGCCTGAAGCCGCGCGGCTTGCGCACCCTTGAGTTGAAATCGGCAAACCCGGGGATCGTCGCCGCGATCGCCGCGCGGATCCGGTCGTAATCGGTCGCGAATCCGGCCCAATCGATCGCCGATGAGCCGAGTGTCGCCGCCGCGATCCCGGCGATGATCGCGATCTCCGAGCGCAACTCCCGGGAGGCCGGCTTGTTGATGCCGCCCGAGCCGTGGACCATGCTCATCGAGTCCTCGACCGTCACGATCTGCACTTTTCCGTTTGCGCTGCGGTCGATCTCCGTGCGGCCGAGGCAGGGCAGCAGGTAGCCGACCGCGCCGGGCACGAGGTGGGCGTGGTTGAGCTTCGTGGCGATGTGCACGGTGAGCCGACAGGAGGCCAGCGCCTGCGCCACCACCGGCGTATCGGGCGTCGCCCGCAAAAAGTTGCCGCCGAGGCCGATGAACGCACGGGCGGTACCGTCCCGCATGGCGCGGATCGCCGCCAGCACGTTGTGACCGTGCCGGCGCGGCATCGCGATCCCGAAATGCCGCTCCAGTGCGTCGAGGAAATCCGCGGCGGGCCGTTCGTTGATACCGACCGTCCGGTCGCCCTGCACGTTGGAATGGCCGCGCACCGGGCAGAGCCCGGCGCCGGGCCGGCCGATATGGCCACGCAGGAGCAGGAGGTTGGTGATTTCCCGGATCGTCGCGACCGAGTGCCGGTGCTGGGTCACGCCCATCGCCCAGGTGGCGATGACCCGCTGCGCCCCGAGATAGACGTCGGCCATCGCGACAATCGCGTCCATCGTGAGGCCCGACTGGTCGAGGATCGCCTCCCAGGAGGTCGCCGCGACGGCGCCGCGATAGGCGTCGAGCCCCGCGGTGTGGTGCTCCAGGAAGGCGCGGTCGAGGTGGGAGGGCCGGCCGGCCGCGATGGCCTCGGCATCCCGGGCGAACACGATCTTGGCGATGCCCCGGAACGCCGCCATGTCGCCGCCGGAGCGCGGCTGCAGATAGTGGCTGGCGATCGGGCGGCTCGAACCGCGCAGCATCTCGACGGTGTTCTGCGGATCGGCGAAGCGCTCCAGCCCGCGCTCGCGCACGGGGTTCAGCACCACGACCTCGGCACCGCGCTCGGCCGCCCGGCGCAGGTCGCCGAGCATGCGCGGATGGTTGGTGCCTGGGTTCTGGCCGACGCAGAAGATCGCGTCCGCCTTCTCGAAATCCTCCAGCAGCACCGTGCCCTTGCCGATGCCGATCGCCTCGGTGAGGGCGACGCCGCTCGCCTCGTGGCACATGTTCGAGCAATCGGGGAAGTTGTTGGTGCCGTAGGCCCGGGCGAAGAGCTGATAGATGTAGGCGGCCTCGTTCGAGGCGCGGCCGGAGGTGTAGAACTCGGCCTGGTCCGGGTGGTCAAGGGCGCGCAGTTCTGCGCCGATCTCCGCGAAGGCCTCGTCCCAGCTCACCGGCAGGTAGCGGTCGCTCGCCGCGTCGTAGCGCAGCGGGTGCGTCAGGCGGCCCTCGCCCTCCAGGGCGTAGTCGCTCCAGCCCCGCAGCTCGGCGAGGGTGTGGCGGGCGAAGAAGGCGGGCGGCGTGCGCTTGTCGGTCGCCTCCCAGGAAACGGCCTTCACGCCGTTCTCGCAGAACTCGAAGGACGAGCCGTGCTCCAGGTCGCCCCAGGCGCAGCCGGGACAGTCGAACCCGTCGGGCTGGTTCGCCTTAAGCAGGGCGCGGGCGCCCGTGAGCGGAGCGCGGCTGCCGAGCAGGTGCTTGCCGCAGCTTTTCAGAGCGCCCCAGCCGCCGGCCGCGGACGAGCGCTTGGAAGACCCTTCGGACTGGGCCATGGATCGATCCTGGATTGGCTGAAGCGAACGATCTCGCAAGCGCGAGATAAGCGTGTCCGCGCCGGCCTCACAACGGCGTGTGCGCGCAGGCCCCTCATGCACGTGGCACAGGCTAAACGCCCGCTGTGCAAAGTCTTTCTAAAGACGAAAGTGGCGCGAAAAGAACTGTTCCAATCTCTCAGGCCGGCTCAACCGGCAATCTTCTCGAGAGATCCGAACCAACCCCCTCATTCCAGGTGCCGCGGCGCAGCGGAGGCCTCGAAGGAGCGCTCCGGTCACCACCGCGATCCCGCGAGCCCGCCTTCGAGGCTTGCTGACGCGGTCACCTCAGGACAAGGGGGAGGGTGCAATGGATGAGGTCATCAGGCCGCGCGGGCGAGGTCTTGCGCATCGCGTCCGACCAGCGTGTCCAGCCGCGTCACGCCCGCCCGGTCCATCCGCTCCAGCAGGCCCGCCTTGATCCGCCCGACCAACCCCGGCCCGTCATATACGAGGGCCGAGTAGAGCTGCACGAGGCTCGCGCCGGCCAAAATCTTGGTCCAGGCGGCCTCGGCCGAATCGACCCCGCCGACCCCGATCAGGGGGAGGTCGTCGCCCAGGCGCAGCCGCGCCTGGGCCAGCATCCGGGTCGCCGGCCCGAACAGCGGCCGGCCGGACAGGCCGCCGGTCTCCCGGGCGAGCCCCTGCTCGACGAGGCTCGCCGGCCGCGCCACCGTGGTATTCGACACGACCAGCGCCTGCACGCCCCGCCGCCGGGCCGTGGCGCAGACGGCATCGAGGGCGTCGAGGGCCATGTCGGGGGCGATCTTCAGCAGGATCGCTGCCGCGGCGCCGGCCGCGTCCCGGGCCTCGACCGTGCGGGCGAGCAGCTCGTCGAGGAACGCCTCGCCCTGGAGGTCGCGCAGGCCCGGCGTGTTCGGCGAGGAGACGTTGACGGTGACGAAATCCACCAGCGGTGCCAGGGTGGACGTGCAGGTGGCGTAATCCGCCAGGCGATCGGCCGAGTCCTTGTTGGCCCCGATATTGACCCCGACGATGCCGGGGCGGCCCGCCCGGGCGCGCAGCCGCGCGGCCATCACCGCCAGCCCTTCGCTGTTCAGGCCGTAGCGGTTGATCACCGCCCGGTCGGCGGTCAGGCGGAAGACCCGCGGCTGCGGATTGCCCGGCTGCGGCTGCGGCACGACGCCGCCGACCTCCACGAACCCGAAGCCCAGGCCGAGCAGCGCGTCCGGCACCCGCGCGCCCTTGTCGAAGCCCGCCGCCAGGCCGACCGGGTTGGGAAATCGGCGGCCGAAAAGCGCGACGGCCAGCCGCGGGTCGTCGTCGGGCCTGCGGCCGACGGGCATGAGCGCGAGGGCGCGCAGGGTCAGGTCGTGCGCGCACTCCGCGTCCAGGCGGTGGAGCAGCGACCGCGCCAGCGGGAAGGCGGCGCCGATCATGCCGGCAGGAGCCCGGCCGGGAAGACGTGGCGGCCATCCGCGCCGAGCGGCAGGGCGTCCACCGATGTCACGGCGTCGAGGGACAGGGGACCGTAGAGATGCGGGAACAGATCGCCGCCCCGCGAGGGCTCGTAGCGCAGGGCCGCCCCGAGGGCCTCCGGGTCGACGGCGATCAGGAGCAGATCGTCCTGCCCAGCGAAGTGGCGGGCCGCGGTCTCGGCTACCTGCGCCGCCGTGGAGAGGTGGATGAAGCCGTCCTGGCGGTCGATCGGCGCCCCCGCGAAACGGCCGGCGGCCTCGGCCTCGCGCCACAGGCCGCGCGGACAGATCTTGTAGATGCGCGCCATCGAAGCTCCCCGAACCGTCGCGTGGATAGAGGCGGCACCGGCCTGCGGCAACACCGGCGTGCCGCATAATTCGGGGCGCGATTGCAATCTGCGGCTTGTAGTTCTACTTTCCTACGACTAGGCGGTGCGTCACAGGGCAGCCTCGGAGCCGGGAGATCTGTGACCGACCGTTCAAGGTCTGATGTTTCCGTGCGTAACCGCCGGGTGTCGGCCCTCCCCGGCGGAACGATGTCTTCGTAGACCCACGACGGTCAGCTGCCGGCTGGCGGGGCGGGGGTTCCGGCCCGGTCATGGTTCAGCCTTCGAGTCCGCCATGCTGTCGCACGAGCAGATCTGGAACGCCATCGACCGGCTCGCCGAGCGGCACGGCTATTCGGCCTCCGGGCTCGCCCGCCGCGCCGGGCTCGACGCGACGAGCTTCAACCGCTCCAAGCGGGTCGGCGCGGACGGCCGCAAGCGCTGGCCTTCGACGGAATCGGTCTCGAAGGTGCTGGCCGCCACGGGCTCCAGCCTCGACGAATTCCTGCGGCTGATCGAGGCCCGGGAGATCCCGGCCCGCACCATGGTCCCCCTGATCGGTCTGACCCAGGCCGGTGCCGGCCGCCTGTTCACCGACGAGGGCATGCCCACCGGCGGCGCGGGCTGGGAGGAGATCGAGTTCCCGGATCTCGGCGAGGAGCGGGCCTTCGCGCTGGAGATCCAGGGCGATTCGATGATGCCCCTGTTCCGCGACGGGGACGTGCTGATCGTCTCGCCCACCGCCAGCGTGCGCAAGGGCGACCGCGTCGTGGTCCGCCTGCACGGGGGCGAGGTCGTGGCCAAGGAATTGAAGCGTCGCACCGCCCGGACCGTGGAACTGGCCTCGCTGAATCCGGAGCACGAGGACAGGGTCCTGAATAGCGGCGAGATCGCCTGGATGGCCCGGGTGATGTGGGTGCGGCAGTAGCCGGCACCACCGTCCGCCGGAGGCTTGGCCGCGGCGGCGTTCGCCGCTATCGCTGGCCCACCGCGGGATTTCCGCATCCGCTGAGCGCGAACGCAGCATGGCGCAGCCCGGGACGGATCCCAACGCGGAGGCGCTGACGCGGGAGGGCCGCGCGCTCCTCGACGCCCTGCCCACGCCGAGCCTCCTCGTGGACGCGGAGGGTCGGATCCGCCACGCCAATCCCGCCCTCGAACGTCTGACGGGCCATCCGGCGGAGGCGCTCGTCCGGCGGGGGTTCGACCTGATCCATGCCCCGCATGCGGGCGCGCACGATCCCGCCCGTGACGGCGGGCAGGAATTTTCGGCACTGCGCGCCGACGGGACGAGCTTCTGGGCCTGCCTGACCACGGCGCCGCTGCCCGGCACGCCCTTCCGGATCGGCCAGATCCTCGACGTCACGGCGCGCCGCGAGGCGGAAGGCGCGCTCGCCTTGTCCCGGCAGCGCGAGTCGCTGGGGCTCCTGACCAACAGCGTCGCCCACGAGTTCAACAATTTCCTGCAGATCCTGATCGGCTACATCGACGGCCTGAAGCGCCGGCTCGGCGACCGCCCGGAGCCGTTCATTCAGCGGGCGATCTCCCGCTCGGCCGATGCCACCGAGCGAGCCGCCATCCTGACGCGCCATTTGCTGGCCTATTCCCGCCGCATCGCCCCGGACGTGCGCGCGGTCGACCTCGACGCCATCGTGGCGGATCTCGGGGAGCGCATCGCGCCGGATCTGCCATCCGGCATCCGGCTGACGGTCACGCCGACCGCAGGCCTGCCGCGGGCGATCAGCAACCCGACCCAGATCGAGTTCGCCCTGCGCCACCTCGTTGCCAATGCCTGCGAGGCGATGCCGTCGGGCGGCACCCTGTCGCTCTCGACCTTCCGGGTCGATCCGGGCGACCGGACGATGCAGCAGCCGGGCGCGGGCAGCGTCGGAATCCTCGTGGCCGATACGGGGCAGGGCATGTCGCCCGAGATGCTGGCCAGGGCGCTCGCGCCGTTCCAGACCAGCCGCGAAGCCGGGCGCGGCGCGGGCCTCGCGATCGTCCACGGCCTGATGAAGCGCCAGAACGGCACCATCGCCCTCGACAGCCGGACCGGCGAGGGGACGGAGGTGCGGCTGTCGTTCCCGGCGGCACCCGACCGGACGCTTCACTGAGCCCGCGCGGCCCGCGGCTTCGCGCTTCTCGCGTCCGAGACGGTACGTGAGCCCCCCTCTCCGCCTTCAAAGCTTGGCCCGATCGCGTTGCAATCAGGCCTTGTTCTCGGTCTTCGTTAAGACGCGCCCTCTTGGCCGACCCGGCATCCATCGACGATGGTCACGCTTCGGGCTGGAAAACGCGCGCCGTGCCCCCCTTCCGCAGGCGGGGTGCGGCCCGCACGGACCGTGTCGTCCATGCGGAAAACGGAGGCGGAGCCGCAGCTTCGATGAGGGGGGCTGCAGCAAATGTCGCGTCGTGTGTGAGGAGACGATCCGCCCCCCCCGGCGCAGCGCTATCGGATCCGATAGGGGCCGTCGCCCTCGACACGGTCGTAGACGCCGTGGCCGGTTCTGGCGCGGTAGGCGCGGCCGGCGATCTCGCCGGGGGTCGGCGGCGTGCCGGGCTGGGCGAAGCTCGTCTCGGGCCGATAGGCCGGACCCCAACCGATTTCCTCGTCGCCCGCGGGATCCTTGCCCGGAAAGCCGGTGACGTAGCCGGTGCTCTGCGCCAGCGCCGGCGTGGCGGCGAGGCCGAGCAGGGTCGCGAGGGTGACGCGTCGCATTGTTCTGGATCGCATCGCTCGTATGCTCCGTGGGTGATCCGCCGAACGGATCGTCTGTGGCGTAAACGCGACTGAGCGGCGTGGGTTTGCAGGGCGCGCAGTCATGCCGCGGCCCTGGCGGCCCTGTCCCGGACGGGCTTCACCACACGGGCGGAAGAGCCCGCGGCATCAGCGCGGAGGCGCGGGCGTCATGGAAGACTGGAAGGCAGGGTTCCGGGCCGAGTTGCGCGCCATCGAGATCGCGACCGGCGATGCAGCGTCGGCGCAGTTGCCGGGCCTGCTCCGGCGCCTCCAGCGGCATCAGGCCGGGCTCGGCGGCAATCCGATGCTCGGCTTCTACCGACGCTGGCGCATCCGCAGCCTCGCCCGCGCCGTCGCGGATGCGCGCTGGCACGCGGAGCAGGGGCGGATGGCGCGCCTCGGCGGCCTCGATCCGCGGCGGTAGAAAGCGGCGGCCGACGCGAACGCCCGCCGAAGCGGATACCGGTTCGGTACGCGGAGGCCAGTCAGAGCAGAGGCTCGAAGCCGCGCACGATCGTCGCCACGCGCACGGTACGCGACAGCATGCGATGGCGGATTGCTCGGGTGATCCCGTCCAAACCCCTCAGCCCGAGCAACCGTTATGCGGGCACAGCTGCGGCGATCCATGGCGTTTTTCGGGTGAGGGAGGTTGTTTGTTCAACCGACCCGAAGCTGTCCGTCACGTATCGCGTACCCTGTGCACCGCGATCGGGAACGGCTCTAGGCAGCGACCGGAGCTACGCCGCGCCGGCTCGTCCGCGGCGCGGCGGGTACACGCTCGGTCGGAGAGCCCGGCCCAAACGGGTTCAGCGGGTCGGGTTGCGTGGCCGGAAGGCGCACGAGGACGATGGTGCCGACCGTTTCCTCGGAGCGGATGCGCAGCGACCCGCCGTGCAGTTCCACCATCGAGCGCGTGATGGCGAGCCCCAGCCCCGAGCCCTTGTGGCTGCGCGTCATCTGCGCCTCGACCTGCGTGAACGGCCGCCCGAGCCGGGCGATGTCCGCGCGCCGGATGCCGATGCCGTTGTCCACAACGTACAGATGCGTGCTCGCACCCGCTCGCCGCACGCGCACGGCGACCTGCCCCCCGGGCGGCGTGAATTTCACGGCGTTCTGCACGAGATTGGCCAGGATCTGCTGCAGCGCGCTCGGATCCGCCAGTAGATCGAGGCCCGCCGGCACATCCGCGCTCACGGTGATCGCTTTCTCGTCGGCCGCCGCCGCGAAGGGCGCGATGGCCGACGCGACCGCCGCCTCGGCCGGCACCGCCCGCGGGCTCAGACGCACGCGGCGCGCCTCGAGCCGGGCCATGTCGAGGATATCGTCGATCATCGACAGCAGGTGCGAGCCGCTCTCGCGGATGTCCCGGCAATATTCGGTGTAGCGGGGCGTGCCGAGCGGTCCGAGGACCGCGTTCTCCATCACGTCGGCGAAACCGATGATCGCGTTGAGCGGCGTGCGCAGCTCATGGCTCATATTGGCCAGGAATTCGGCCTTGGCCTGGTTCGCCGCCTCTGCGACGGCCTTCTGGTCGAGGTAGCGCTCGGCGAGGTCGGCAAGCTGCTGGGTCTGGAGTTCCAGCGTCCGGCGGGAGCGCTTGAGGTCCTTGACGGTCTCGATCAGCTCGCGCTCCGAGGCCAGGAGCCGTTCCTGATGCCGCTTCAGGCTGGTGATGTCGGTCCCGACCGACACGTAGCCGCCGTCCTTGGTGCGCCGCTCGCTGATCTGGAGCCAGCGGCCGTCCGCCAGCTCGGCCTCGAAGGTCCGGGCCGTCGCGCCGCCGGGGGCCAAGCCGACATCGGGCGATTCGCGCCGGATCTGCGGCAGCACGCCCCGGCCCATGACCGCCGCGTAGCTCTGGCCGGCGCGGGCATCCTCGGGGCTGAGGGCGTGGAGATGGCGGAACTTCGAATTGCACAGGACCAGCCGGTTGCCTGTATCCCACAACACGAAGGCCTCCGAGATGGCCTCAACCGCATCGCGCAGCCGCATGTCGGCCGCCGCGTTGGTCTCCTCCAGGGCCCGCTGCTCGGTGATGTCGGTCGCGATGCCGACGAGGTGCTGGCTGCCGTCCACGGCATTCACCACCACCTCGGCCCGGGCGCGGAACCAGACATAGGCCCCGTCGGCGCCGCGCATGCGGAAGGCGTGGTCGATATGGGTCTGGTTGGCCGCGACCCCGCGGGCGAGACTGTAGAGATCGCCGTCGTCTGGATGAACCAGGCCGTTGACGTCGCCGAACGAGAGATACTCGTGCTGCCGCCGGTATCCGAGCAGGCCGTACATCGAGTCGGACCAGTAGATCCGCCCCCGGGCGACATCCCAATCCCACAGACCGCAGGCGCCGCGGCCCAGGGCCGTCTCCAGACGCCCGCGGATGGTCTCGCGTGCACGGTCGGCGCGCGCCGCCTGCCGGGTCTGCAAGCCGTAGGCGAGCCCGACA
The DNA here is from genome assembly GCF_022829545.1 of Methylobacterium sp. J-030. Taxonomy (GTDB): domain Bacteria; phylum Pseudomonadota; class Alphaproteobacteria; order Rhizobiales; family Beijerinckiaceae; genus Methylobacterium. The sequence continues at coordinate 21,614 of NZ_JAKSYM010000321.1, forward strand.
CCGACGATCACGATGACGGCGGCCGCGATCAGGACGATCTGGTCCCGGGTGCGGGCGCTCCAGCCGCGCAGCAGCGGCTCGATCGGCTGGAGCACGGCCACCTGTCCGACGCCGCCCGGCAGGCTGTGCATGGCGGCCAGCACGCTCTGGCCGCCGGGAAGGTCGAGGGTGATGGCGCCGGCGCGCTCGCCGAGGCCGGAGAGCGGTTCGCTCTCCCCGAGCACCTGGGACAGGGTGTTGAGCTCGGCCGGGAGCGGCGGATGGGCGGCGACGATGCGGGTATCGGGGCGGACCAGCAGCAGCCGCCGGCCCGAATGCCGGCCGCTCTCCGGCATCAGCGCCCGCAGATCGGCTCCGCCGATCGCAGCGGGACCGACAGCCCGCGCGGCCAGGCGGGCGAACCCCTCGATCTCCGTCTGGGCGACCGCCAGGATCTCGGCACGCTGGCCGCGGATATGGAGCGCGGCCAGCCCGACCAGGCAGGCCAGGAACACCGCCAACGCGCCCGGCACGGCATAGCGCAACCAGCGCTCGGCCTGGCCGAACCGGGTCTCCCGCGTGCGACCCGGCCAGGAAACGGCAACAGTCGAGTCCGCACGCGCGGAGAAGGAAGCGGAACCCGCCTCCGGCATGGCCGAACCTCGCCCGTGGGAACAGTGACCCGATCGGAGCGCTCGGCCCCCCGAATCTGTGTGAATACAATCACCCTGGGGGGCGGTTTGTCCACGGCTTTTTTACGATACGGGCTTGACGACCTATGCCTGTTGCAGCCGCGCCAGGGAATCGATTTCTACCGTCAGTTCAGCTACTTAGCCGCCTCCGAGGGTGCGGGCGAGGATGTCGGCCGTGTCCCGGGAGAGGCCCGGGATCGCCTTGATCCCGTTGAGCATTTCGGCGGCTTTGCGGGCGCGGGATTTTTCCAGTCGGCGCCAGGATCCGAAGGCCGTCAGCATGCGGGCGGCAACCTGCGGGTTCGTCGAGTCGAGGGCCGCGACGGTCTTGGCGACGCACGAAAAACCGGCTCCATCGGCCCGTGCGAATTGGGTTGGGTTGCCGAACGCGAAGCTTCCGATCAGGGCGCGCACCCGATTCGGGTTGGTGAGCGTGAAGGCGGGGTGCCCCTGGAGTCGTGTGATTCGCTCCAGCGTACCGGCTTCGGGGATCTGGGCCTGGATGGCGAACCACTTGTCGAGGACCAGGGGCTCGTCGGCGTAGCGCGCGGCGAACTCGGCCAAAGCCGTCTCCCGCGTCTCGCCGGGGATCAGCGCCAGGGTGGCCAGAGCGGCGAGGCGGTCGGTCATGTTGGTCGCGGTTGCCAGACGCTCGGCGGCCCGCGCCGCGCCGGCCGCAGGATCCCCCGCGGCAATCAGGTCGAGGGCGGCGTTGCGGAGCGACCGGCGCCCCGCCGAGGCGGCGTCGGGGCTGTAGGGCGCGCCCGCGACCGGCGCGAGGGCGGCGTCGATCCGGTCCAGGCGGGGCCGCAAGGCTTGGCCGAGATAGGCCCGCAGGTCGAAGCGTGCCCGGTGGATCGCGTCGGGATCGACGTCCGCCGGCAGGGCATCGGCGGCCTCGCCCTCGCTCGGTAGCGCCAGCACCAGGGCTGCGAAGGCCGGATCGGCGAGCGCCTCGCCGTCGAGGAAACGCCCAAGCGCCTCCGCGAAGGCGTCCCGGCGACCGGCATCGGGTTCGAGGATCAGCCGCAGGGCGACATCCTGCGCGGCCTGCCAGCGGTTGAACGGGTCGCTGTCCTGCGCCAGCAGGCGCATCCGCTGCGCGTCGGTGAGCGCGAGGTCGAGCCGCACGGGCGCCGAGAAGTCGCGCAGCACCGAGGGGACCGGCTCCTCGGTGACGGTCTCGAAGACGATCTCGGCCTCTGGCCGGTCGAGGACGAACACGCCGTCCTGAACCTGCGCGCTGGTCGCGTCGGTCAACGGCCCCGAGGCGCCGACGAGGCCGAGGGCGACCGGGATCACCAGCGGTGGCCCCTCCCGCCCATCGGCGTCGGGCAGGCTCTGCGCGAGCCGCAGGATGTAGCGCGCTCCCTGCGGATCGTAGGCGCCGGAGACCGACAGGCGCGGCGTGCCGGAGCGCTCGTACCAGCGGGCGAAGGCCGTCAGGTCGCGCCCGGCGACCGCCGCGAAGGCGGCCAAGAAGTCCTCGACCGTGGCGGCGCGCCCGTCATTGTCGGCGAAGTAGCGGTCCATGCCGGCCCGGAACGCCGACGCGCCGATCAGCGTGCGCAGCATCCGGACGATCTCGGCGCCCTTGTCGTAGACTGTTGCCGTGTAGAAGTTGTTGATCTCCGCATAGGCCCGCGGCCGCACCGGGTGGCGCAGCGGCCCGGCATCCTCGGGGAACTGGCGCGCCCGCAGCGCGCGCACCTCCGCGATCCGGTGCACCGGCCGCGAGCGCATGTCGGCGGAGAATTCCTGGTCGCGGAAGACCGTCAGGCCCTCCTTCAGGCAGAGCTGGAACCAGTCCCGGCAGGTGACCCGGTTGCCCGACCAGTTGTGGAAGTACTCGTGGGCGATGATCGCCTCGATGGCGGCATAGTCCCCATCGGTCGCCGTCTCGGGGCTCGCCAGCACATATTTGTCGTTGAAGATGTTGAGCCCCTTGTTCTCCATGGCGCCCATGTTGAAGTCCGACACGGCGACGACGTTGAAGACATCGAGGTCGTAGCCGCGGCCGAACGCCGTCTCGTCCCAGGCCATGGAGCGGATCACGGCGTCGAGGGCGTAATCCGCCCGGTTCTCCTTGCCGGGCTCGACATAGACCGCGCAGGTGACGGCGCGCCCCTCCATCGTGGTGAACCGGGTCTCGACCGTCCCGAGCCGGCCCCCGACCAAGGCGAACAGGTAGGCGGGTTTCGGGTGCGGATCGTGCCAGGTTGCGAAGTGCCGTCCGGCGCCGACGGGGCCGGACTCGACGAGGTTGCCGTTGCCCAGCAGCACCGGCGCCTCGGTCCGGTCGGCCTCGATCCGCGTGGTGTAGACCGCCATGACGTCGGGCCGGTCGAGGAAATAGGTGATGCGGCGGAAGCCGTCGGCCTCGCACTGGGTGCAATAGACGCCGCTCGAGCGGTAGAGCCCCATCAGCTTGGTGTTGGCGGTCGGATCGATCTCGGTGACGAGCCGCAGGGTGAAGGGTTTTTGGGGCGGGGCGCGGAGGCTCAGGCCTGCCGGGGACGCCGTATAGGCGTCGAGCGCGAGCGCCGTGCCGTCGAGGGCCAGCGAGACCAGCTGCAGGTCGTCACCGTCGAGATTCAGCGGAGCCCCGGGGACGCCGGCCGGGTTCGGGCGCAGCGCCAGGGTCGCGTCGATCCGGGTGGCGTGCGGATCGAGGCGGATGTCGAGATCGACGCGATCGATCAGGTAGTCGCTCGGCCGGTACTCCTCCAGGCGGATCAGCGGCGGCGTCTCGGTGCGCATGCGGCTCTCACTCCGGGTCCTTGATGCGATCCCTTCTGGTCGCTCGGAGCGTCCGGCGCAACGCGGGTGCTTCGATGGGAACGCCACGGAGCACGGCCTACCCGCCGTCCTGCACGCGCGCTCGCTCGCTCTGACCGCGGATGGCCGCCGCGGAGCCGGCCGCCACTGCCCGGGATCCGCTCAGGACTGGCTGCCTGCGCGCGATCAGTGACGGCCCGCGCGGGTGCGTTGCAGCCGGCCTGCCACTGGACCGCGAAGCGCCCTCCTTCGAACCAAAGCAGCCTCGCGCCCCGCGGTAAGGACAAGATGGCGCATGGGATCCGATCGGCGCCGATCCGGCCCCCACGTCAGTTCCAAGTTCTCCAAACCGCTTCTGATCAGGCCCCCTCCCTTTGGCTCGATGACGAGGCGCAGAGGCATCGCGGGCATGGTTTTGATTCATCGGATCATAGCGACGCTTTATTAACAATCCGTCGAAGATCCCCCTCAGAAGAGTGCGGCGTTAAGAACCTGTCAGGACCTGAGGCTCATCTTGGCGCCACCACGAGAAAGTGGCTCGCATCTCAAAAAGGATGTCTCCTCATGTCTTCCGGTATCACGCTCACCGCTGCGACCCGTCAGAGCCTGCTGGCCCTGCAGAATACGGCGTCGCAGACCTCGACGATCCAGAACCAGCTCGCCACTGGTAAAAAGGTTTCTTCGGCCCTCGATAACCCTGTCAGCTTCTTCACTGCGCAATCGCTCGATCAGCGCTCGGGTGATCTGTCGAACCTGCTCGACGGTATCTCGAACGGTGTGCAGGCGATTCAGGCCGCCAACCAGGGTATCACGTCCATCCAGAGCCTAGTCAATCAGGCTAAGTCGGTCGCCAACCAGGCGCTGTCGACCCAGATCACCACGACGGGTACTGCCACGACCCCCTATGCGGCCCCGACTGCGGCTGCGACCGTGAGCCTCTACGTGAACGGCGCAGCCACCAACGTGCCCCTTACGTCGGGTAGCACGATCGATCAGACAATCTCCGCTCTCAACACGGCAGTGGGCGCCGGGAGCTTCACGAAGAGCACCGACGGCACGAAGATCGTGATCAACGCGTCGTCCGACGTCGAGTTCAAGACTTCCGCCGACCAGACCGCGCTTGGTTTCACGGCCGGCACTGCGGCTTCTGGCCCTACCTACGGTGCGGTCACCACCGTCGGTCAGAGCGGCGACCTCAGCGTCTCGGGTGTAGCGACCCGCTCTACACTCGCAACACAGTACAACAGCTTGCTGACTCAGATCGATCAGCTGGCCGGGGACTCCAGCTTCAACGGCACCAACCTGATCGGTGGCAAAGGTTCCAACAACAATCTGACGATCGCTTTCAATCCGAAGGGCAACTCGAATCTGGCGGTCGTCGCGACAGACGAGACGTCCAACGGCCTCGGTCTTTCGGCGATCACCAGCACGTCAGCGGGCACCACGACGGTTGGGCAGGGCAACTTCCTGCTCAATGCAGACATCAATACGACGTTGAACAAGCTGACCACGGCGGCCAGCCAACTGCGTACCGATGCCTCGACGTTCGGTTCGAGCCTCTCGGTCGTTCAGAACCGGCAGGACTTCAGCAAAAACCTGATCAATATCCTGGATACAGGTTCGTCAAACCTCACGAATGCTGACATGAACGCAGCCGCCGCAAATTCGCAGGCTCTGTCGACGCGTCAGTCTCTGGGTATCTCGGCTTTGTCGCTGGCCAATACCGCCCAGCAGGGAGTTCTGCAGCTTCTCCGTTAAGCCGAAGCTGCTTAGAGAACCAGGCGGCCGGAGCTTGCTCCGGCCGTTTTTCGTTTGTTTCGTCGCAACGGGATTTTCGCAGATTCGAGATCGTTCAATCCCTGGATCGAAGATCAGGGTCCTTGAACATCGAAGCCGGGATTTGGTGGCGGAGAGCTATGCGGCTCCAGCCGGTGAGCGCGCAACCGACACCTGCTGCAAATGCTCCTGCATCCGGGTGCACCGCATGCGCGCTGATGAGAGCAAGTCCCCTCACGAGCGTCACTTCAGAGCGTTGAGACATCCGCTCATGAGTGTGACGCGGGCACGCGGCAGGTACTTCGCGGAAATCCACGCCTCTACCAAGCTGCGGTGATCGCCGCAGCGCCTTCGCGCGGACGAACCTCGAGGCGTGAGACCGGTCGAGGTTCGGTATGACATTCAAGAACGAGCCATACGCTGCGGCCGTTCTGATGGGTTTCTGCCCGCGAAATCATGCAGATCGGGGGGGCGTCGGGCCAAGCAGACTTGCGTTGGCGCCGAAGCGGGCACCGCAGGAGGAGGGGGGCGGGTCAGATCACCCCACGATTCCGACCACAGGTCACGGCCGTGTACCGATCGCGTTGCGATCACGCGCGGCTCCAAGCCCCTGTCGTGACGCGCTCTCCTGCGCCGAGCCGGCGTCCGTTCCGGCGGCGAGCGCTCTGACCTGCGGCCTTCTCACGGCTCGATTGAACGCTACCTACGGCGACGATCACGTCGCGGCCGACGGGCGTGCACCGCAAGCAAGGCCGTGCCAGTTTCTCGGCAGACCTGAAAAGACCACTGCTTACAACGGGATACGTCATATGGAATACCTGCACACCATGGTTCGGGTGGCCGATCTCGACCGGGCGCTCGCCTTCTACGTCGACACCTTCGGCTTGCAGGAGGTCCGCCGCGTCGAGAACGAGAAGGGCCGCTTCACCCTGGTGTTCCTGGCCGCCCCCGGTGACGCCGCGCGGGCCAAGGAGACGAAGTCGCCGCTCGTCGAGCTGACCTACAACTGGGATCCGGAGACCTATTCGGGCGGGCGCAATTTCGGGCACCTCGCCTATCAGGTCGACGACATCTACGCGTTCTGCGCCAGGCTCCGGGACAAGGGCGTGACCATCAACCGGCCGCCCCGCGACGGCTACATGGCCTTCGTGAAGTCGCCGGACGGCATCTCGATCGAGATCCTCCAGAAGGGCGGCGCCAAGGAGCCGCAGGAGCCCTGGACCTCCATGGAGAACACCGGGACCTGGTAGGCAGTCCTTGACCCGGGAGGCGACCCGGGCGCATCTGCCCGTGGATCAGCCGGCCGGGTGGCCGCTCCGGACGCTGTTCGCGTCCGGGGAGGAAAGTCCGGGCTCCATGGAGAGACGGTGCCGGATAACCTCCGGCGGGGGCGACCCCAGGGACAGTGCCACAGAGAGCAGACCGCCCCGGACGCGTCCGGGGTCAGGGTGAAAGGGTGCGGTAAGAGCGCACCGCGGACGCGGCAACGCGGACGGCATGGCAAACCCCACCGGGAGCAAGACCGAATAGGGGCGGCGCGTCCCTCGCGAGAGGGGCAGGCCGGCTCTCCAGGCCAGTCGCCCGGGTTGGTTGCTCGAGGCGGTCGGCGACGACCGTCCCAGAGGAATGGCTGCCACGTCGGCGCGCGAGCGTCGGCCCTACAGAACCCGGCTTACAGGCCGGCTGATCCACCACCCTCGAAAACCCTGCCGGTGTAAGCCTTTATCGCCGGGCCGCCGGCGCCCGCCCGGGATCGTGCAGGCGCGACGGATTTCCCGCGCGGTAAAAACCTCCGGTTAACCTTGCCGGGTTCAGATCGGTCCACGCGGCAGCGCCAAGCTTGTCCGTTGACGATCCTCCGAGGCCCATGATACCCGGCATCCTCCCGTCAACGGCGTGTATCGGATCGCCGGGCGCAACCTGCCTCGTTGCAGGGCCCGTCCGTGCGCGGCGTTTTGCGCACGCCGCATCCGGTGCCGTTCCCGTCACGCGTGCCGCTTTCGAGCGGCCCGGCCCAGGGCACCATGAGACGCTTGAGCCGCTTCCGCGTCCGGAAACCCGGACCGCGCCGCCAGCCCGCCGCCGCACCGAGGCGCGCATGAGCCGGCGACCCTCGCCCGCGATATCGGCCCGGGGCGACCAGCTCTGCCCGTTCGAGCCGCACATTCCCGTCCTGCTCGAGGACGTGGCGGCCGCGCTGCGAACGGCGGGCGGGCTCGGCATCGACGGCACGTTCGGCGCCGGCGGCTACACGCGCGCGCTGCTGGAGCGGGATCCGGACCTGCGGATCCTCGCCATCGACCGCGACCCGACCGCGATCGCGGCCGGGCAGCCCATGGTCGATGCGTTCGCCGGGCGCCTCCGGCTGGTCCCCGGCCGCTTCGGCGATCTCGACGGCCTCCTGGCGGAGGCGGGCGCGGGGCAGGCGGATCACGTGGTGCTCGATATCGGCGTCTCGTCGATGCAGCTCGACACGCCGGAGCGCGGCTTCTCGTTCCGCCACGACGGCCCCCTCGACATGCGCATGGGCAGGGACGGCCCGAGCGCCGCCGATCTCGTGAACGAGGCCGATGAGACGGTGCTGGCCGACATCATCTACCATTACGGCGAGGAGCGACGCTCCCGCGCGGTCGCGCGGGCGATCCACGAGGCCCGCCGCCGCGGTCGGATCGAGACCACCGCCCAGCTCGCCGAGCTGGTCGCCGGTGTCGTCCGGGCCGAGCCCGGGAGCCACATCCACCCGGCGACGCGGACCTTCCAGGGCCTGCGGATCGCCGTCAACGACGAACTCGGCGAGTTGGTGCGGGCTCTGCACGCCGCCGAGCGGGTGCTCCGGCCCGGCGGCCGCCTGGCCGTCGTGACGTTCCATTCGCTCGAAGATCGGATCGTCAAGCAGTTCTTCGCCGCCCGCAGCGGCCGCGCCGGGCACGGCTCGCGCCACCTTCCGGGCGCGACCGTCGAAGCCGCGCGCAGCTTCAGCCTCGTGACCAAGGGGCCGGTCCTGCCGGGCGAGGCCGAGACCGCGCGCAACCCCCGTGCCCGCTCGGCCAAGCTGCGCGCCGCCGAACGCACCGAGTCCGAGGTGCCGGAGCCGCTGGCGGCGCTCACCGCGCTCGCGAGCCTCCCCGAAGCCGCCCGCGGGGGCCACCGCCGATGACCCGCCTCCTCAACCTGCTGGCGGTGGTCGGGCTCGTGGCCTCGGCGATCTACGCCTACTCGATCAAGTACGACACGCTCTATCAGGGCGGTCAGGTCTCCAAGCTGCAGACGGCCCTGCACAAGGAGCGGCAGGCCATCGCGGTGCTGCGCGCCGAGTGGCAGCTCCTGACCCGGCCGGATCGGCTGCAGGCGGCGGTCGACAAGCACCTCGCCCTGGAGCCGATCGGCACAGCGCACCTCGCGCGCCTCTCGGACCTGCCCGTCCGGCAGGAGCGCGGCGACGAGATCGGCCGGCTGCTCGCCGCGACCGCGACCCCCAAGGACAAGGGCGGACCCGAGCCGCGCACCACCGGCGCGATCACCCGCACCGTGACCACGACCCGCACCCCGACGACGGCTTCGAGGTAGTCACCCGTGTCCGAAGGCACCGATCAGATTCCAGACGCGTTCGGCGCGGCGCCGGCGACCGAGCCCGAGATCTCGGAGCACGAGGCCGCGCTGCTCGAAGCCGCCGCTTTGGCCCATGCCGCGACCGCCCCGCGCCCGATCCCCGAGGAGGCGCTGCCGCCGGAGCAGCGGGCCGACCGCGCCAAGGCGCTCCTGCGCAGCATGTTCCGGCTCGCCATCGAACGCTCGCACATGCGCGTGGCGCTCGTCGGGCTGGTCTTCGTCGGGGTGTTCGGGACGATCTCGACCAAGCTCCTGATGATGGCGATCTTCGGCGAACCGCCGAGCCAGGAGCACCGGGTGGCGGCGGCGTCCTCCACGGCCTTCCGGCCCGATATCGTCGACCGCAACGGCGAGATCCTGGCGACCGACATCCGCACGGTCTCGGTCTTCGCCGAGCCGGGCAACATTTACGACAAGGACGAGGCGGTCGAGCTGCTCACCGCCGTCCTGCCGGAACTCAACGCCTCGGAGCTGCGCGCCAAACTGTCCTCGCGAAAAGGCCGCAGCGGCGCGGGCTTCGTCTGGGTGAAGCGCGAGCTGACTCCGAAGCAGCAGGCCGAGGTCCACCGGCTCGGCATCCCGGGCATCGGCTTCCTGCCCGATCACAAGCGGGTCTACCCGAACGGCGTCGCGGCCGCCCACATCCTGGGCGCCACGAACCTCGACGGCGTCGGCATCGCCGGCATGGAGAAGTACATCGACTCCACCGGCCTCCAGGCGCTCAACAGCTTCGGGCTGATCGCGAAGCAGGCCGATCTGAAGCCAGTCCAGCTCTCGATCGACCTGCGCGCCCAGTTCGCCGTGCGCGACGAGCTCGCCTGGGGCATCGATCACTTCAAGGCCAAGGCCGGCGCCTCGATGATCCTCGACGTGAAGACCGGCGAGGTCATCGCCCTGGTCTCGATGCCGGACTTCGACCCGAACGACCCGAAGGACGCGCTCTCGCCCGACCGCATCAACCGCATGAATGTCGGCGTCTACGAGATGGGCTCGACCTTCAAGGCGATGACCCTCGCCATGGCGCTCGAGTCCGGCAAGTACAACGTCAACTCGACCTTCGACACCCGCGGCGGCGTGCTGAACTGGGGCCGTCAGAAGATCCACGAGTATCACGGCACCAACCGCGTCATCACCATGCCGGAGGTGTTCACCCACTCCTCCAACATCGGCTCGGCCAAGATGGCGCTCGGCGTCGGCGTGCCCGGCCACAAGGCCTTCCTGAAGAAGATGGGCCTGCTCGACCGCCTGCGCACCGAACTGCCGGAGAGCGCCGCCCCGATCGTCCCGTCCCGCTGGAGCGAGATCAACACGATCACCATCGCGTTCGGTCACGGCATCGCGGTGGCGCCGATCCAGGCGGCGATGGCCGTGGCGGCCATCGCCAATGGCGGCGACCTGATCACCCCGACCTTCCTCAAGGCGAATCCCGACGACAAGGCACGGTCCACCCACGTCCTGTCGGCCCAGACCTCCGAGGCGATGCGCTACATCATGCGGCTCAACGCCTCCGAGGGCTCGGCCAAGAAGGCGGCGATCCCGTACTATTTCGTCGGCGGCAAGACCGGCACGGCCGAGAAGGTGATCGGCGGCCGCTACATCCACAACCGGCTGTTCACGACCTTCATGGCAGCGGCGCCCATGAACGACCCGAAATACCTGTTCGTCACCATCATGGACGAGCCGCAGGGCCTGCCGGAATCCGGCGGCTACGCCACGGCGGCCTGGAACGCCGGCGTCGTCACCGGAAAGGTGATCGAGCGGGTGGCGCCGATCCTCGGCCTGCCGCCGCAATTCGAGCCGCCGGTGCGGCCGTTCCCGCAGATGGTCAAGCTCAACGCCTACCACATCAACCAGCTCGGCGGCCCGTGAGGGGGGTGGCATGACGGCCCGGCTCGCCGATCTTATCGCCGAGGCGTCCGGCGCGGCCGCCGATCTGGCGGTGACCGGCCTGACGGCCGACAGCCGGCAGGTCGCCACCGGCACCCTGTTCGTGGCCGTGCCGGGCACGAAGGCCGACGGGCGCCGCTTCGCCGCCCAGGCGGCCAATCGCGGCGCCGTGGCGGTGGCCGGGGAGGGCGCGCGCCCGGCCGATCTGCCGGAGGCGGTCGCCTGGATCGCCGTGGCGGATGCCAGACGCACGCTCGCGCTCGCCGCCGCGCGGTTCGCCGGGGCGCAGCCGGAAACCGTCGTCGCGGTGACCGGCACCGCGGGCAAGAGTTCCGTCGCGGACTTCGTCCGCCAGATCCTGGCGCAGATCGGCCGCGACGCCGCGAGCCTGGGCACCGTCGGCATCGTGACCAACCGCGGCGCGCAGTACGGCTCGCTCACCACGCCGGATCCCGTGACGCTGCACGAGACCCTGGCGCGGCTCGCCCACGAGGGCGTCACCGACCTCGCCATGGAGGCGTCCTCCCACGGGATCGAGCAGCGCCGCCTCGACGGGGTGCGGCTCGATGCGGCGGGCTTCACCAATCTCGGCCGGGACCACCTCGATTATCACGCGAGCATCGAGGACTATCTCGCGGCCAAGCTGAGGCTTTTTACCGATCTGCTGCCGCCGGGCTGCCCGGCCGTCGTGAACGCCGACGGCGCCTATGCCGACCGCGTGATCGCCGTCGCCGAGGGCGCCGGGCGACCCGTGCGCACGGTCGGGCGTGCCGGCCGGGACCTGCGGGTCGAGTCCGTCCGGACGGAGGGCTTCGCCCAGGCGGTCCGGCTCGTGGAGGGCCCGCGCTCCCGCACGCTGCGCCTGCCCCTCGTCGGCGAGTTCCAGGTGGAGAACGCCCTGGTGGCGGCCGGCCTCGCGCTCGCGACCCCGGCGGGCGCGGCCGATCCGGACGGCGTCTTCGCGGCGCTCGATCACCTCACCGGCGTGCCGGGCCGCATGGAGCGGGTCGGAGAGGCACGGGGCGGGCTCTGCCTCGTGGACTACGCCCACAAGCCCGAGGCTCTGGAGAGCGTACTGACCGCCCTGCGGCCATTCGCGTCGGGCCGGCTGATGGTGGTGTTCGGCTGCGGCGGCGACCGCGACCGGGGCAAGCGCCCGCTGATGGGCGCCATCGCGCAGCGCCTCGCCGACACGGTCATCGTCACCGACGACAACCCGCGCACCGAGGAGCCCGCGTCGATCCGCCAGGCGATCCTGGCCGCGGCGCCGGGCGCCGAGGAGATCGGCGACCGGGAAGCGGCGATCCGCGCGGCCGTCGGCCGCCTCGGGCCGGGCGACGTGCTGGTGGTGGCCGGCAAGGGTCATGAAACCGGCCAGATCGTGGGAGATCGCACCCTGCCGTTCTCGGACCACGCCGTGTTGCGTGCCGCCATCGCCGATGCGGCCGCCTGACGGCCACGGGGGTTGACCATGACCGCACTCTGGACCCGCGCGGCGCTCGAAGCCGCCACCGGCGGCCGCCTGATCGGCGACGGACGCGCTATCGGCGGCGCCTCGATCGACACCCGCACGCTTCAGACCGGCGACCTGTTCTTCGCCATCCGGGGCGAGGCGCGCGACGGCCACGACTTCGTCGCCGACGCCCTCGGGCGCGGAGCCGGGGCCGCGGTGGTGCGCCAGGATCGCGCCGACGCCCTTTCGGCCCACGGCCCCGTGCTGGCGGTTCCGGAGGCGGGTGAGGATCCGGTGCTGACGGCGATGATCCGCCTCGGTGCGGCCGCCCGCGCCCGGACCGACGCCCAGGTAGTCGCCGTGACGGGCTCCGTCGGCAAGACCGGCACCAAGGAGGCTCTGCGTCACGTCCTGTCGGAACAGGGCGAGACCCACGCCTCGGCGGCGTCCTACAACAACCATTGGGGCGTGCCGCTGACGCTCGCCCGGATGCCTGCTTCGACGCGCTACGGCGTCTTCGAGATCGGCATGAACCACGGCGGCGAGATCGTGCCGCTCACCGCCCAGGTCCGGCCCGACATCGCGCTGATCACCACGGTGGAGCCGGTCCACATCGAGCATTTCGCCTCCCTCGCGGCCATCGCGGACGCCAAGGGCGAGATCTTTTCCGGGCTCCAGCCCGGGGGCGTCGCCATCGTCAACCGCGACGGCCCGCATTTCGACCGCCTCGTCGCCCACGCCCGGGCCTCCCGGGCCGGCCGGATCGTCAACTTCGGCGAGCACCCGGAAGCCGATGTCCGCGCCCAGCGGATCGTGCTGCGCCCCGACCTGTCGGTGGTCGACGCGGTGGTGATGGGCGCACCCGTCACCTACAAGCTCGGCACCGCCGGGCGGCATACTGCGTTGAACTCGCTCGGCGTCATGGCGGTGATCCACGTGCTCGGTGCCGACCTCGCCCGGGCCGCGCTGTCGCTCGGCACGCTGTCCCCGCCCGTCGGCCGCGGGGCGCGCACCGCCCTGGAGATCGACGGCGGCACCGCTTACCTCGTCGATGAGAGCTACAACGCCAACCCCGCCTCGGTCCGCGCCGCGTTGGCGACGCTCGCCGGCATCGAGACCGGCCCGCGCGGGCGGCGCATCGCGGTGATCGGCGACATGCTGGAACTCGGCGCCGCCGCCCCCGACCTCCACCGCGGCCTCAGCGAGGCGATCGAGGCGGCCCATATCGACCTCGTCTTCACGGCCGGTCCTTTGACGCGCCACCTGTTCGAGGCCCTGCCGGTGAGCCGCCGCGGGGGCGTGGCCGACGCCGCCGCCGACCTGATCGAGCCGCTCGCGCGGATCCTGCGCCCCGGCGACGCCGTGATGATCAAGGGATCGAACGGCAGCCGCATGGGCCGGATTGTCGAGGCGCTGAAAGCCCGCTACGCGATCGACCCGGCGCGGCGCGCCCTCGCGACGGCCCCGTGATCGCTGCATGACCGATGCGGCCGAGCGTCCCGGACGGTCGGCGCCGCTTCCCGAAACCCCCGCCTGAACGAAGGGGCCGAGCGCCCGGATGCTGTACCTTCTCTCGGAGCTGAGCGGCACCTTCACGCCGCTGAACGTGTTCCGCTACATCACCTTCCGCACCGGCGGCGCGCTGTTCACGGCGGGGCTGTTCGTGTTCTGGTTCGGTCCCTGGATCATCTCGCTGCTGCGCATCCGCCAGGGCAAGGGCCAGCCGATCCGCGAGGACGGGCCGCAGACCCACCTGCTGACCAAGCGCGGCACCCCGACCATGGGCGGGTTGATGATCCTGGCCGGCTCCGTCGTGGCGATCCTGCTCTGGGCCAATCCACGCAACCATTACGTGTGGATCACGCTGACCGTGACCCTCGGCTTCGGGGCGATCGGCTTCTACGACGACTACCTCAAGGTGACGAAGCAATCGCACAAGGGATTCTCGGGCAAGTTCCGGCTGGCCCTTGAGGCGGGGATCGCCCTGGCGGCCTGCGCGACGGTCGCGGTCTATTCCCCCCTCTCGCTGCAGAACCAGCTCGCCTTCCCGGTGTTCAAGGACGCGCTGCTGAACCTCGGCTGGTTCTATCCGCTGTTCGGCGCCTTCGTGATCGTGGGCGCCGGCAATTCCGTGAACATGACCGACGGGCTCGACGGCCTCGCCATCGTGCCGGTGATGATCGCCTGCGGCACCTTCGGGTTCATCGCCTACCTCGTCGGCAACTCCTTCACGGCGAGCTATCTTCAGGTGAACTACGTCCGCGACACCGGCGAACTGGCCGTGGTCTGCGGCGCGGTGATCGGGGCGGGCCTCGGCTTCCTGTGGTTCAACGCGCCGCCGGCCCAGATCTTCATGGGCGATACCGGCTCGCTCGCGCTCGGCGGCCTGCTCGGCACGATCGCCGTGGCGACCAAGCACGAGATCGTCCTGGCGATCGTCGGCGGCCTGTTCGTGCTGGAGATGATGTCGGTGATCATCCAGGTCGCCTCGTTCAAGCTGACGGGGAAGCGCGTCTTCCGCATGGCGCCGATCCACCACCATTTCGAGCAGAAGGGCTGGAAGGAGCCGCAGGTGGTGATCCGGTTCTGGATCATCGCGGTGATCCTGGCGATGGCAGGGTTGGCGACGCTGAAGCTGCGCTGAAAAAGTGTGATACAGTCGCGTCTTAAGCGGCCAGTCCCAGTCTAGCCCTCATCCTGAGGTGCCGGAGCGGAGCAGAGGCCTCGAAGGAGCCCTCCAGCTGGCCAAGCGATCCCTGGAGCCCTCCTTCGAGGCCCGATTCGCGGGCACTCCAGGATGAGGGCGCAGGTGGGATCGGCCGGATTGGGTTGCCGCATCCAGAGTTCCGCATGACACCTGTCACCGTTTTCCAGGATAAGACCGTCGCCCTGTTCGGCCTCGGCGGCTCCGGCCTCGCCACGGCGCTGGCGTTGAAGGCGGGCGGTGCGGAGGTGCGGGCCTGGGACGACAGCGCCGACAGCCGCGTCCGTGCGCAGGAAGCCGGAGTCGGTATCGAGGATCTGCGCCAGTCCGACTGGTCGGGCTTCTCCGCCCTTGTGCTGAGCCCCGGCGTGCCGCTCACTCACCCGGAGCCGCATTGGAGCGTCCGCCGCGCCAGAGAGGCCGGGATCGAGATCATCGGCGACATCGAGCTGTTCTGCCGGCAGCGCCGGGCGGAGGCGCCGGAGGCGCCGTTCGTGGCGATCACCGGGACCAACGGCAAATCGACCACCACGGCGCTCATCGCCCACGTCCTCGCCCAAGCCGGACGCGACGTGCAGATGGGCGGCAATATCGGCACCGCGATCCTGTCGCTGGAGCCGCCTTCGGCCGAACGCGTCCACGTGATCGAGATGTCGTCCTTCCAGATCGACCTGACGCCGGGCCTCGACCCAAGCGTCGGCGTCCTGATGAACATCACCCCCGACCATCTCGACCGCCACGGCACGATGGAGCAGTACGCCGCCATCAAGGAGCGGCTGATCCGCGGTTCGGGCC
This sequence comes from Methylobacterium sp. J-030, assembly GCF_022829545.1. Taxonomy (GTDB): domain Bacteria; phylum Pseudomonadota; class Alphaproteobacteria; order Rhizobiales; family Beijerinckiaceae; genus Methylobacterium. The sequence continues at coordinate 37,287 of NZ_JAKSYM010000321.1, forward strand.
TTGCGGTGGTCGGCATCGACGACGCGCCGAGCCGCGCCATCGCCGATCGGCGCGGCACCAACCTCGTGCGGGTGCATGTGCCCCACGGCGAGGTGCTCGCCACCGACGCGCTGACGGTGCGGGACGGCATCGTCCGCGATCCGGACGGCACGACGCTCGCCGACGTCAACGGAATCGGCTCCCTGCGCGGCGCCCATAACTGGCAGAACGCGGCCGTCGCCGTGGCGGTGGCCCGGGCGTTGGGCCTCTCGGGCGAAGAGATCCAGGCCGGGCTGAGTTCCTTCCCCGGCCTGCCGCACCGGATGGAGGAGGTCGGGCGGCGCGGCCCCGTGCTGTTCGTCAACGATTCGAAGGCGACCAACGCGGATTCCACCGAGAAGGCGCTCCTGGCCTTCCGGGACATTCATTGGATCCTCGGCGGCAAGGCCAAGGACGGCGGCATCTTCCCGCTGGTGCCGTATTTCGAGCGGGTCGCCCACGCCTACCTGATCGGGGGGGCCTCGGACGCCTTCGCGGCGACCCTGGAGGGCGCCGTGCCCTACACCCGCTGCGAGACGCTGGACGTGGCGGTCCCGAAGGCCGCCGAGAACGCCGCCGCCTCGGGCGCCCCCGAGCCGGTGGTGCTGCTCTCGCCGGCCTGCGCCTCCTACGACCAGTTCCCGAATTTCGAGGTGCGCGGCAACCGCTTCCGCGAATTGGTCCAGGCGCTGCCCTGAGACGTTCGTTCACCAGGGCTCCGCCCTGGACCCGCGACAGGTCTCGACCGTCCGAAACCCTGAACGATGCGTCCGCCTCAGCGCGCCAGCACCTTGGCGGCCTCGCGGGTGGTGCCCACCGCCTGCGAGACGCCGGCCACCGACTGCACGATCGCGCCGATATTCCCCGTGATCGCCGTGACCGCACCGGAGGCGCTCTGCATGTTCTCGGCGAGGTCGCGGGTCACCGCGCTCTGCTCCTCGATGGCGGCCGCGGTCGCCACCACCGTCTCGCGCATCACGGAGACCGAGCTCCCGATCGAGCCCAGCGCCTCGACGACCTCCTGCGAGACCCGCTGGACGCTGGCGATCTCGCCGTTGATCTGACCGGTGGCGCGGGCGGCCTGATCGGCGAGCGCCTTCACTTCGGACGCCACCACCGCGAAGCCGCGTCCGGCCTCGCCCGCCCGGGCCGCCTCGATGGTGGCATTGAGCGCCAGCAGGTTGATCTGGCCGGCGATGTTCTGGATCAGGCCGACGATGCCGGTCATCGCGGTCGCGGTGTCGGCCAGTCGCTTGGTGTGGGCATCGGCATCCTGGACGCAGGCATAGGCCGTGTCGGTGGCGCCCTGTGACCGCACGATGCTCTGGGACATCTCGGCGACGGATGCCGCCAGCTCCTCGGCCGCCGCCGCCACCGTCTGGACGTTGCCGGCGGTCGAATCCGCCGCCGAGGAGGCGAGCGCCGCAGCCTTGGTCGAATGCGTCACCGCCTGCTCGATCTCGCCGAAATTCTGATCGATGAGTGTGCGCAGGTTGGCGAGCAGGCGCACCTGCTCGCTGATGTCGGTGGCGAACTTCACCACCTTGTAGGGGCGCCCGGCCGCGTCGAGGATCGGGTTGTAGGAGGCCTGGATCCAGACCTCGCGCCCACCCTTGCCGATCCGGCGGAACTGCGCCGCCTGATAGGATCCGTTGCGCAGGGCTGCCCAGAATGCCCGGTAGGCCTCGCTGTCGCGGTAGCTGGGCTCGATGAACAGGCTGTGATGCTGCCCGACGACCTCGGCGCGGTCGTAGCCCATCGCGGTCAGGAAGTTGTCGTTGGCCTCGATGACCGTACCGTCGAGGTCGAAAGCGATGACCGCCTGCACCTTGTCGATCGCCGCGATCTGGCCAGCGCGGTCGGCCTCCTCGGTCCGTTGCCGGGTGATGTCGGTGGCGAACTTCACCACCTTGTAGGGCCGTCCGCGGGCGTCCAGCATCGGGTTGTAGGAAGCCTGGATCCAGATCGGGCGGCCGCCGCGGCCGATCCGCTGGAACTGACCGGTCTCGAACGTGCCGGCGCGCAGCCGATCCCAGAACGCCCGATACGCGGCGGAGTCGCGCTGGGCCGGGTCCATGAACAGGCTGTGGTGCTGGCCGACGATCTCGGGCTGCGTGTAGCCGACGACGTCGAGGAAGTTCTGGTTCGCCGAGAGGATCCGCCCGGTGAGGTCGAACTCGATCACGCCCTGAACACGGTCCAGGGCCGCGAGCTTGGCCTGGGATTCACGGATAGTCAGGGTCTTGAACATGGCGTTTCGGCTTCCGATTGGCGGCCCGGACGCCTGACGTTCCGTGCCGCCGATGAGATACACCTCAAAGTTGCATGTCCATAATTAACATCGCGTATCTTCGGCCAAGTATTCGCGTATCGATGAGCTCGAACATTCGCGTCGGGGGCGGGGGCCTCGGCAATCCTCCATAAGCCTCCGTTTACCATTCCTGCCGAGGATCCAGCCCGACCCGCGCGGACCGTCGTCCGCGCGGCCTGGAGTCGTCGCCCGGCATGATGTCACGTGCGGAACGCACCCCCCTGACGGACTGGTGGTGGACAGTCGATCGCGGCCTGCTCGCGGCTTTGTTCGCGCTGATGATCGCGGGCCTCGTCTTCCTGATGGGCGGCGGCCCGCCGGTCGCCGAGCGCATCGGCCTGCCGACCTTCTACTTCCTCAACCGGCAGGCGCTGTATCTCGCGCCGACCATCCTGCTGATCTGCGCGGTCTCGTTCCTGTCGCTGCGCGGCATCCGGCGGCTGGCGCTGGTCACCTGGATCTGCGGCGTCGCCCTGTGCTTGCTGGCGGGGAAATTCGGCCCGGAGATCAAGGGCGCGCACCGCTGGATCCAGTTCGGCTCGTTCGGCCTGCAACCCTCGGAATTCGTGAAGCCCGCCTTCGTGGTGGTGGCCGCCTGGGCCTTCTCGGAGGGTGCGCAGCGCCGCGACATGCCGGGGGGCATCCTCGCGCTGCTGCTGCTGCCGATCACCATCGTGCCGCTGCTGCTCCAGCCCGATTTCGGCCAGACCATGCTGATTACCATGGTGTGGTGCGCGCTGTTCTTCGTGGCCGGCCTGCACCTGATCTGGGTGGCGATGCTCGGGGTGCTCGGGCTGGGAGGCGTCTTTGCGGCCTACTTGTTCTTCCACCACGTGCGCGAGCGCTTCAACAAGTTCCTCGACAAGGATTCCGGCGGCGGCTTCCAGGATTTCTGGTCGCGCGAATCCTTCCGCTCGGGCGGCTGGTTCGGGACCGGCCCGGGGGAGGGGATCGCCAAGCGCCACCTGCCGGACGCTCACACCGACTTCATCTTCTCGGTCACCGGCGAGGAGTTCGGCGTGATCGTCTGTCTCTGCCTCGTGGCGTTGTTCGCCTTCATCGTGCTGCGCGGCCTCAAGCTCGCCCGGCGCACCGACGACACCTTCTCGCGGCTGGCGATCACCGGGCTGACAACCCTGTTCGGCCTCCAGGCTTGCATTAACATGGCGGTGAACACCCAGCTCATGCCCGCCAAGGGCATGACGCTGCCCTTCGTCTCCTACGGCGGCTCGTCGCTGATCTCCCTGGCGCTCGGCACCGGCTTCCTCGTTGCCCTGACCCGGAAGCGCCCGCGCAGCGTGCTGCTCAGCCAGAAGCCCCCCGGCACCGCGCCCGCCACCGTCGCCGGGGTGATGCGGTGACGGTCTTCACGCCCACGATCCTGCTCTGCGCGGGCGGCACCGGCGGCCACCTGTTCCCGGCCGAGAGCCTTGCCCATGCGCTGCGCGCCCGCGGAATCCGGGTGGCGCTCGCCACCGATGCCCGGGTCGACGCGATCGCGTCCGAGTTCCCGGCCTCCGAGGTGGTGACGATCGCCGCGGCGACGCCCTCGGGACGCTCGCTGGTCCGCCGGGCGAGCGCCGTGCTGACGCTCGGCCGCGGCTTCGGCGTCGCCGCCAGGGAGATCCGCCGGATCAACCCGGCCGCCATCGTGGGCTTCGGCGGCTACCCGACCGTGCCGCCGGTGCTCGCCGGCCAGATCCTGCGCGTGCCTACGATCCTGCACGAGCAGAACGCCGTGATGGGCCGGGCCAACGCCTTCCTGGCCCGCGGCGCGCGCACCATCGCCACCGGCTTCAAGGACGTGCGCGGCGTCCCCGAAAAGGCCACCGCCCCCCGCATTCACACCGGCAACCCGCTCCGCCCGGCGGTGATCAAGGCGGCGGAGGTCCCGTATCCGGCCTTCGGCGAAGGCGCCACCCTGCGGCTCCTCGTGTTCGGCGGCAGCCAGGGCGCCCGGGTGATGGGCGAGGTCGTGCCCGAGGCGCTGGCGCGCCTGCCCGATACCCTGCGCGCCCGGCTGCACCTCGTCCAGCAGGTCCGGGCCGAGGATCTGACGGCGGTGCAGAACCGCTACCTCGCCATGGGACTCGCCGGGCTCGAGGCGGCGCCGTTCTTCAAGGACCTCCCGGCCCGGATGGCGGCGAGCCATCTCGTGATCGGGCGCTCGGGTGCCTCGACGGTCTCGGAACTGGCGGCGATCGGCCGTCCGGCGATCCTCGTGCCGCTGCCCGGCTCCCTCGATCAGGACCAGGCCGCCAACGCCGCGACGCTCGACGCGATCGGCGCGGCGCTGGCCGTGAAGCAGTCGGATTTCACGCCGGACCGCCTCGCCGCGGAGCTCACCGCCTGCTTCGCGACGCCGGCAAAATTGACCGCGGCGGCCGATGCGGCCAGAAGCGCGGGCATCCACGACGCTGCCGAGCGGCTCGCCGAGGTCGTCGTCGAGACGGCCGCCCGCACCTGATTCCTTGAGGGATTCCGCAACCGGCGATCCCGCCACCAGACGGTTCGACCCATGAAGCTGCCCGACAAGCTCGGCCCCATCCACTTCATCGGCATCGGCGGCATCGGCATGTCCGGCATCGCCGAAGTGATGCACAATCTCGGCTACACGGTGCAGGGCTCGGACGCCTCCGACAACGCCAATGTCCGCCGGCTGGCCGAGAAGGGCATGCGCACCTTCGTGGGCCACGACGCCCAGAACGTCGAGGCGGCGGCCCTCGTGGTCGTCTCCACGGCGATCCAGCGCGACAATCCCGAGTTGCAATCTGCTCGGGAGCGTCGGCTTCCGGTGGTGCGCCGAGCCGAGATGCTGGCCGAGCTGATGCGGTTCAAGTCCTGCGTCGCCATTGCGGGCACACATGGCAAGACGACCACCACCTCGCTCGTCGCCACTTTGCTCGATGCGGGCAATCTCGACCCGACGGTGATCAACGGCGGCATCATCAACGCCTACGGCACCAATGCCCGCATGGGCGCGGGCGAGTGGATGGTGGTGGAGGCCGACGAATCCGACGGCACCTTCCTGAAGCTGCCGGCCGATGTCGCGATCGTCACCAACATCGACCCCGAGCACCTCGATCATTTCGGCTCGTTCGACGCGATCAAGGATGCGTTCCGGCGATTCATCGACAACATCCCATTCTACGGTTTCGCGGTGATGTGCATCGACCACCCGGTGGTGCAGGACCTCGTCGGCCACATCGAGGACCGGCGGATCATCACCTACGGCGAGAACCCGCAGGCCGACGTGCGCCTGATCGACGTGGATCTCCGCGGCGGCCAGAGCCGCTTCCGCGTGATGATCCGCGATCGCCGCCCGGGCTACCGGATGGAGATGGAGGATCTGGTCCTTCCCATGCCGGGCAAGCACAACGCCCTGAACGCCACGGCGGCGCTGGCGGTGGCGCACGAGCTCGGCGTGAAGCCGGAGGCGATCCGCAACGCGCTCGCCGGCTTCGGCGGCGTGAAGCGGCGCTTCACCCGCACCGGCGAATGGAACGGCGCGACGATCTTCGACGATTACGGGCACCATCCGGTGGAGATCAAGGCGGTGCTGAAGGCCGCCCGGGCCTCGACCGAGCACGGGGTGATCGCGGTGGTGCAGCCGCACCGCTACACCCGGCTGCAATCGCTGTTCGACGATTTCTGCACCTGCTTCAACGACGCCGACACGGTGATCGTGGCCCCGGTCTATGCGGCCGGCGAGCCGCCGATCGAGGGGTTCGACCGCGACAGCCTCGTGGCGGGCCTGCGCTCCCGCGGCCACCGGGACGCCCGGGCGCTGGAGCGGCCGCAGGAGCTGGCCGGCATCATCGCGGAGCTGGCGAAGCCGGGGGATTACGTGGTGCTGCTCGGCGCGGGCACGATCACGCAATGGGCCTACGCGCTGCCGGACGAGCTGGCCGCGCGGGGGCGGTGAGGGGATGCGTGAGGCCGACCCGGATCGGACCCGCTTCCGGCGGGGCCTGCGCGGGTCGCAGACGGAGGTGGAACGCCGTCTGCGGTATCGCCTGCGTCACCGGCGCCTTGCCGGGTTCACGTTCGTGCGGCAGGAATCGATCGACCGTTACGTGGCCGATTTCTGCTGCCGTGAGGCACGGCTGATCGTCGAACTCGACGGAAGCCAACATGCCGACAGCGGGCATGATCGCGCCCGCGATGCATGGCTGACTGCGCAAGGTTACCGTGTCCTGCGCTTCCGGAACGCGGAGGTCGCGACCAATATCGTCGGTGTCACAGACACCATCATGGCCGCGCTTCTCCCCTCTCCCCGCGGGCGGGGAGAGGGCCGCGACGACCGCGTCGTCGGCGCGGCGAGCCCGAAGGGCGAAGGTGAGGGGGCGGCTCCGGTCGAGACACACCCGGAACCGCCCCCTCACCCTCGGCTGCCGCCTCGATGCGACGACGACAGGGTCGTCGCATCCCTCTCCCCGCAAGCGGGGCGAGGGGAGAAACACCCATGACCGCATCCCTCCACGACCGCATCCGCGCCGCCGCCCCCGACCTGCGCGGGCGCCTGCTCGCCGAGCAGCCGCTCGCCGACCTCACGTGGTTCCGCGTCGGCGGCCCGGCCGAGGTGCTGTTCACCCCGGCGGATGAAGAAGATCTCGCAAGCCTCCTCGCAGCCATCGATCCGGATGTCCCTGTGACGGTGATCGGGCTCGGCTCCAACCTGATCGTCCGCGACGGCGGCGTGCCCGGGGTGGTGGTACGCTTAGGCGGGAAAGCGTTCGGCAGCATCGCGGTCGACGGCGATACCCTGGCGGTCGGCACCGCCGTCCCGGACATGCGCCTCGCCAAGGCCGCCGCCGAGGTCGGGCTCGACGGGCTCGCCTTCTACCGCGGCATCCCGGGCTCGATCGGCGGGGCGCTGCGCATGAACGCCGGCGCCCATGGCGGCGAGACCACCGATGTGCTCGCGGAAGCCCGCGGCATCGACCGGCAGGGTGCGCTGCGCAGCTTCAGCCAGGCCGAGATGGGCTTCTCGTATCGGCACGCGGAGGCGCCGGAGGATGTGATCTTCACCCGCGCCCTGTTCCGCGGCAAGCCGGGCAACCGCGCCGCCATCGAGGCCGAGATGGAGCGGGTCACCGCCGCCCGCGAGGCGGCCCAGCCGATTCGCGAGCGCACCGGCGGCTCGACCTTCGCCAACCCGGAGGGCGGCAAGGCGTGGCAGCTCATCGACGCAGCCGGCTGCCGGGGGCTCACCCGGGGTGGAGCGCAGGTCAGCGAGATGCACTGCAACTTCCTGATCAACACCGGCGACGCGACGGCGGACGATATCGAGGGGCTTGGCGAAGACGTCCGTCGCCGGGTGCGACAGACGAGCGGCGTCGAGTTACGCTGGGAGATTCGGCGGATCGGCATCGCTTCGCCGCTGGTAAGCCGGTAAGCTGTAAGCTCTTCGGCGGAGATAAGGCATGCCGGATCGATCGACCACGATCGCGTATTCCAAGGTGTCCGTGAAGAGTCAGACGGTCCTGCCCGCGGAGGTGCGCGAGCACCTGGCGATCCGGCCGGGCGATCGCCTGCGCTATCACATCACGCCGGACGGCATCCGGATCGATAAGGCCCCCCCGGAGGCCGAGGACCCATTTGTGGCTTTCACGGAATGGGCCGGCCCGATCGACGATGAAGACTATGCCGACCTCTGACTGGCAGCCCGGCACGGTCGTGGTCGTGCACTTCCTCTACCCCGATCGTCTGGCGGAGAAACGGAGACCCGCCGTCGTCGTGTCGGGCGCGGCCGTGACTGCGGCTGGCTATGTATGGATTGCGATGATCACGAGCGCCCGCAACGCGCGCTCTGCTGGCGATGTGCAGATCGAAGATTTCCAATCCGCCGGCCTCGGTGTCGCCTCCGTGGTCCGCCCGCTCAAGATCGCCTGCATCGAACCGACCCGGATTTTGCGCCGGATCGGGTCTCTGCCGAACGAAACGGCGGCGCAGGTCTACGCCACGATCCGAAGCCAGATCGGCCCGGCTTGAGCCGATCCCCCAGCCACCGTCCCGCCCCGGAGCCCACCATGTCCAAGCACGTCGCCGTCCTCCTGGGCGGCACCTCCGCCGAGCGCGAGGTCTCGCTCAGTTCCGGCAAGGCCTGCGCGGATGCCCTGGAAGGCGAGGGCTACCGGGTCACCCGTGTCGATGTCGGGCCCGACATCGCGTCGGTGCTGACCGCGCTCCGGCCCGACGTTGCCTTCAACGCGCTCCACGGTCCGGACGGGGAGGACGGCACGATCCAGGGCGTCCTGGAGATTCTGAAAATCCCCTACAGCCATTCCGGCGTCCTCGCCTCGGCGCTGGCGATGAACAAGGAGAAGGCCAAGACGGTCCTGCGCGCCGCCGGCATCGACGTGCCGGAGGGCCGGCTTGTTAACCGTCGTGAGGCCGCCGCGACACACGCCCTGCCACCACCCTACGTCGTGAAGCCCAACGCGGAGGGCTCATCGATGGGCGTGATCATCGTGCGTGACGGCCGCTCGCACCCGCCCCAGATCCTCGCCACGGACGACTGGACCTTCGGCGAGCAAGTCCTTGTCGAACCTTACATAGCTGGTCGTGAACTGACCTGCGGCGTGATGGGCGACAGGGCCCTCGGGGTCATCGAGGTGAAGGCCACGACGGGCGAGTGGTACGACTACGACGCGAAGTACGCCCCCGGCGGCTCGCTGCACGTGCTGCCCGCCGAACTTAAACCAAATGTTTACCAGCGTGTCCAAGAACTGTCGTTAACGGCGCATCAAGCACTGGGCTGCCGGGGCGTCAGCCGTGCCGACCTTCGATTCGACGATACGCCGGGTGGAACCGGGCGGCTCGTGGTTCTGGAGGTCAACACGCAACCCGGCATGACCCAGACGAGCCTTGTGCCGGATATGGCGGCCCATGCGGGCCTGAGTTTCGGTGAGCTCGTCCGATGGATGGTGGAGGACGCTTCCCTGAATCGCTGAGCGGCGGCGACGCCGGCCGGAGCGGTCCCGCGCGCCTCGCCGGGGCCGTGATGGCCCGGCTCTCGTCCCGGTCGCTCTCGGTTCGCCGCGCGCGCTCCGGCCCGCGCCTGGGTGCGCGCCTGTCCCGCGGCACCGGGACGGTCGCGGTCTCCATGACCTTCGCGGCCTTTGCCCTCGCCGGATTCGTGGCGAGCGGGCGCTACGACACCTTCGTGGCCGAGCAGGGCCGCCCGCTGGACATCGCCGCGCGGCTGATGGGCTTCGGCGTCGAGCGCGTCACCATCTCGGGCATCTCACGAATGTACGAGCGGGAGGTCCTGGCCGCGGCCGGGATCGACTGGCGCTCCTCGGTCCCGTTCCTCGATGTCGGCGACGTGCGCGAGAAGCTGCTGCGGGTGCCGCTGATCGCCCAGGCCTCGGTCCGCAAGATCTATCCCAACGAGATCGCGATCACCCAGGTCGAGCGCGAGCCCGCCGCCCTCTGGCAGAAGAACGGCGAGATCAGCGTCATCGCGGCCGACGGCACCGTCATCGACGCCATGCGGGACGACCGCTACGCCAGCCTGCCACTCGTGGTCGGCGAGGACGCCAACACCAAGCTTCCGGAATACCTCGCCCTGATCGCCGCGGCCGGCCCGCTGGCCGACCGGATCAAGGCCGGCACCTACGTCTCGGGCCGGCGCTGGACCCTCAAGCTCGACGGCGTCGACGTGCGCCTGCCCGAGACCGATCCGGCCGCCGCGCTCGCCCGCCTCGTCCGGTTCGAGCGCGAGGCCGACCTCCTGGAGAAGGACATCATCGCGGTGGACCTGCGCATGCCGGACCGCCTCGTGGTGCGCCTGACCGAGGAGGCCGCCGCCGCCCGCGCGGAAGCTCAGAAGGCGAAGAAGAAGGGCGCGGCCAGCTGATGACCGCGACCACGATCTCCGTCCGTCCCGCACCCCGCGTCCGGTAGCGTCAATGCACAGCCACCACGGCCTCACGCCGCGCCTGAAGCCGCTCTCGGCCCGACGTTCGACCACGCTGTCGGTGCTGGACATCGGCACCAGCAAGGTCGTCTGCCTCATCGCCGAGCTGCAGCCCGCCGAGGCGCTGACGACGCTGCGGGGCCGCACGCACCTCGCGCGCATCATCGGCATCGGCCATCAGCGCTCCCTCGGGCTGAAGGGCGGCGCCATCGTCGACCTCGCCGCCGCCGAGGGCGCGATCCGGCAGGCGGTCCACGCCGCCGAGCGGATGGCCAAGGTCGAGGTCCAGTCGGTCATCGTCAACATGTCGGGCGGCCGGCTCGCCTCGCAGCATTTCCAGGCGCGGGTGAACGTCCGCTCCGGCGCCGTAACGGGCAGCGACGTCGAGCGGGTGCTGGAGACGGCGAGCGCTCACGGCGTCAGCCCCGGCCGCGCGGTGCTCCACGCCCTGCCGACCGGCTACGCGCTGGACGGCCAGGGCGCCGTGATCGACCCGTCGGGCATGATCGGCGAGGCGCTCAGCGTCGACCTGCACGTAGTCACGAGCGAGCTGGCGGCCGCCCGCAACGTCATGCTGGCGGTGGAGCATTGCCATCTCGGGGTCGAGGCGGTGATCGCCACGCCCTACGCGGCCGGCCTGTCGGCGCTCGTCGACGACGAGGCCGAGATGGGCGTCTGCGTCGTCGACATGGGCGGCGGCACGACCAGCGTCGGCGTGTTCTCGGGCGGCCATCTCGTCCACGTGGACGCGGTGGCGGTCGGCGGCCACCACGTCACCATGGACATCGCCCGCGGCCTCTCGACCCGCATGGCGGCGGCCGAGCGGCTGAAGACCCTTTACGGCTCGGCCCTCTCCACCCCGTCGGACGAGCGCGACATGATCGCGGTCCACGGCGTCGGCGAGGACGAGGGCGAGGCCCCGGCCCATATCCCGCGCTCGCAGCTCGTGCGGATCATCAAGCCGCGGGTGGAGGAGGTGGTCGAGCTGGTGCGTGACCGCCTGCGCGAGGCGGGCTTTGCCGCGCAGGCCGGCCGGCGGGTGGTGCTCACCGGCGGCGCCAGCCAGCTCGTCGGCCTGCCGGAGGTCGCCCGCCGGGTCCTCCAGGGGCAGGTTCGGATCGGCCGTCCCCTCGGGATCCGGGGCCTGCCGGAGGCCGCCAAGGGCCCGGCCTTCTCGGCGGCGGTCGGCCTGCTGGTCTACCCGCAGGTTGCCCATGCCGAGCATTTCGAGCCGCGGGGGCACGGTGCCTTCGCGGCGACTGGAACCGACAACTACCTGAACCGGGTCGGCCGCTGGCTCCGGGACAGTTTCTAGGATTTCGCCCCCGCCCGACGGGTGGGTCGAAGAGTATCCGGCGCCGCGGCGTCGCACGGACAGCACAGTTAGCGAGAGGCTCGACACCATGGCCATCACCCTCCAGGCGCCGGACATCCGGGAACTGAAGCCCCGCATCACCGTCTTCGGCGTCGGTGGCGCCGGCGGCAATGCCGTCAACAACATGATCGAGTCCGGCCTGCTGGGCTGCGAGTTCGTGGTCGCCAACACCGACGCACAGGCGCTCACGTCGTCGAAGGCCGAGCGGGTGATCCAGATGGGCCTCGGCGTGACGCAGGGCCTCGGTGCCGGCTCGCACCCGGAGGTCGGCTCGGCCGCCGCCGACGAGGTGATCGACGAGATCCGCGACCAGCTCTCGGGCGCCCACATGTGCTTCATCACCGCCGGCATGGGCGGCGGCACCGGCACTGGCGCCGCCCCGGTCATCGCCCGGGCGGCCCGCGACATGGGCATCCTGACGGTCGGCGTCGTGACGAAGCCGTTCCAGTTCGAGGGCATCCGCCGGATGCGCACCGCTGAATCCGGCATCCAGGAGTTGCAGGCCGCGGTCGACACCCTGATCGTGATCCCGAACCAGAACCTGTTCCGGGTCGCCAACGAGAAGACCACCTTCGCGGACGCCTTCGCGATGGCCGACCAGGTGCTCTATTCGGGCGTCGCCTGCATCACCGACCTGATGGTGAAGGAGGGCCTGATCAACCTCGACTTCGCCGACGTGCGGGCGATCATGCGCGGCATGGGCAAGGCCATGATGGGCACCGGCGAGGCGTCGGGCGAGAAGCGCGCCAACCGCGCCGCCGAGGCCGCCATCGCCAACCCGCTCCTCGACGACGTGTCGATGAAGGGCGCCCGCGGCCTGCTGATCTCGATCACCGGCGGCTCGGACCTGACCCTGTACGAGCTCGACGAGGCCGCCACCCGCATCCGCGAGGAGGTCGATCAGGACGCCAACATCATCCTCGGCGCCACCTTCGACGAGAGCCTGGACGGCATCATCCGCGTGTCGGTGGTCGCCACCGGCATCGAGCCGGCGCTGATCGCGGCGAACTCGCCCAACAACCCGGCCATCGCCGAGACCGAGCAGCGCATCGCCGAGGTCGCCGAGCGCCTGCGCGCCGAGGCCCGCGCCCGCACCGCCTCGCCGGTGCCGAGCATCCGCACCGAGGCGGTCGCCCCGGCGCCGGCGCCGGCCCCCGCGCCGCAGCCGGCCCCGGAGATGCGGTCCGAGCCCCTGGCCATCCGCGAGCCCGCCGCGCCGATGATCCGCGACGACGTCGTGCTCGCCCCGGTCCAGCCCCGGGCCGCAGCGCCCTTCGTCCCGCCGCCCGCGCCGCTTCCGGCCGAGCCCGCGCCGCAGTTCCAGGCCGGCCCGTTCGTGCCGCCGCGTCCGGCCGCCCCGGGCGGCACGCCGCTCGCCCGCGCCCCGCGGATGCCGCAGATCCACGAGCTGCCGCCGATCGCCCAGACCCAGATCCTGGCGAACCGCGCCCAGGAGGAGGCGGCTCCGGAATCCAAGCGGACGTCGCTCCTGCGCCGCCTCGCTACGGTTGGCTTCGGCGGGCGTCGCGACGAGATCGAGGGCGCACCCGCGGCCCGGGCCAACCCCGCTGCGCCGCAGCCGCAGATGGCTCAGCCTCACGTTCCCCCGACTGCGCGCGCTCCGGCGGCTCCGGCGGTGCCGCAGTACCGCCCGGCTCAGGGCCATCTCGACGCGCAGGGGCGCGTCGCGCCCCAGCCGCGGATGATGGACGACGATCAACTGGAGATCCCGGCTTTCCTCCGCCGTCAGGCGAACTGAGGCCGCTTCCGGGTCCGATCGCGAACGAGGGCCGGCGATTGACCGCCGGCTCTTCGTGTTGGACGAGCACAATCTCAGGTTTCAAATGCCCGTGTCGGAGGCGTTGCCTGCGGCCTCCTGACTCTGTCTTCCGGGGATGTCTGGTGCATCCATGACACAGATCGGCCGCGGGTTAGCCCTGCGGTAACCATTTTTTAAGCCGTTGATCACACAGCATTTTGCGTCTGCCGAACTGCAAGCGTGTCTGTAACAGTGCGTAAGAATCCGTGATTTGGCTGCCCTGTGCGGTGCAGCTATAGAAGCACCGAGACCGACGAAACATGCATCAGGATACAACCTGATGGCGTGAGCAGGGGCATCAAGCAGCGGACGGATCAGTCAGTCTTCTCCCATTCCCTGTCGGAATGGCGGAACCTGATCGCGGCCGGGGGCTAAGGAATGCGAACGCTGAAACAGACGACCCTCAAAGGGCCGGCGACTCTTTCGGGCATCGGGGTCCATTCCGGGAACCCCGCCGAGATCACGCTCCGGCCCGCACCCGCCAATCACGGCATCGCCTTCCTCCGCACCGGTACGCCCCATGGCAATGACCGCCTGATCAAGGCGCATCACGCCCTCGTCTCCGCCACCGAACTCTGCACCGTCCTGGGCGACGTCGAGACCGGCGCGGTTGCCACCGTCGAACACCTGATGTCCGCCCTCTTCGGCCTGGGCGTCGACAACGCCCTGATCGAGATCGACGGGCCCGAGATGCCCATCCTCGACGGGTCCGCACTGCCCTTCGTCGAAGCCATCGATCAGGTCGGGATCGCCACCTGCGGCACGCCCCGCCGCTGGCTCAAGGTGCTGCGCCACGTCCGAATCGAGACCGGCCGCTCCTTCGCGGAGCTGCGCCCGATCGACCGAGGCTTCCGCCTCGACGTCGAGATCGATTTCGAGAGCCCGGTGATCGGCCGCTCGCGCAAGGCGATGGACCTGTCGCCCGCGAGCTACCGCCGCGAGATCGCCGGCGCCCGGACCTTCGGGATGATGCGGGACGTGGAGCGCTACTGGAAGGCGGGCTTCGCCCTCGGCGCCTCCCTGGAGAACACCGTGGCGGTCGGCGAGACCGCGGTGGTTAACCCGGAGGGCTTGCGCTTCCCGGACGAGTTCGTCCGGCACAAGATCCTCGACGCGGTCGGCGACCTCGCGCTTGCCGGCCTGCCGATCCAGGGCGCCTACCGCTCCTTCTGCGGCGGACACCGGATGAATGTCGGCGTACTCTCCGCCCTCCTGGCCGACCGGGCCAACTACGCGATCGTCGAGGCCCAGAATCCGCGCCGCGAGACGACCCTCTCCGAACTCGGCGCCGGCCTCGGGCTCGCGGCTTTCGCGGCCGACCTCTGACCATCAACCTGTGGTCCGCAAGACACAGTCGGCGAACGATCCAGCCCGCCTCAGCCTTGCCGCTTTCGTGCCCGAATCAACCGGCACGGTTTAACGGTCCGTGAACGGCGGGCACGGCCCGGCGGGTCGGATCCACGCACGCGATGGCATGACGGCGCGGGATGGCGCCGCTTCCGGGAAAGAGCGCCAGATGCCTGTCACCTTTCGTCACCGCCGGGCGGCGGCCTTCGCGGCCCCCCTCATGGCCGTCCTCGGCCTGGGCCTCGGCGGCTGCGACTTCGACCCGACCAATCTCTTCGCCGAGAAGTACAAACCCGAGGTCGTGCCGGACGTGCCGGCCGACAAGCTCTACAGCGACGGCCTGGCGAAGCTCGAAGACAGCGACTACGAGGGCGCGGTCAAGAAATTCGACAGCCTCGACAAGCAGTACCAGTATTCCGAATGGTCCCGGAAGGCGCTGCTGATGACCGCCTACGCGAATTACGAGGGCCAGAAGTACGACGAGGCGATCAGCGCCTCGAAGCGCTACCTGCAGCGGCACCCGGCCAGCAAGGACGCGGCCTACGCGCAGTACCTGATGGCGATGTCGAACTACAAGCAGATCCCGGACGTGACCCGCGACCAGGAGCGGTCCGAGAAGGCGCTCGTAGCACTTCAGGAACTCGTCCAGAAGTATCCGACCTCGGAATACGCCATCGACGCCAAGGCGAAGATCCAGATCACCCGCGATCAGCTCGCCGGCAAGGAGATGGAGGTCGGGCGCTTCTATCTTGAGAGGCGCAACTTCCCGGCGGCGATCAACCGCTTCCGCGACGTGGTCTCCAAATATCAGACCACCCGCCACGCCGAGGAAGCGCTGGAGCGCCTGACCGAGGCCTACTGGGCGCTCGGCATCGCCCAGGAGGCCCAGAACTCCGCCGCGGTGCTCGGGCACAACTTCCCCGAGAGTCCCTGGTACAAGGACGCGCACGCGCTCCTCGCCCAGAACGGCCTGGAGCCCCGCGAGGAGAAGAGTTCGTTCCTCTCGAAGATCTATCGCACGGTCGCGGGCAAGACTGCCTCGGCCGAGTGAGAGGCTGGTCGACCCGCGATACCGGGTTGCCAAAGGGCTGCGCCCCTTGGCGGCTTCTCAGGGCGGGGCCCGGGGATGTCCGGCCCTGAGACGTTCCCAGGGCTCTGCCCTGGACCCGCGAAAGGTCTCGACCTTTCGAAACCATCCTTCGATCCACCGGATCGCAACGCGCTCGCTCCGGGTTCCGGGCCGCGGCGTCGTCGCAGTCCCGCCTTGCAGGCTCGGAGCCATAGGCTCCGGGCCTTTCCCGTTGTGCGACGCATTTTTGGGGTGAATCGGCGCTGCGACGGCCTTATGTCTGCGAACCCATCCTGAGGAATGTCCTCGCCGCATGCTGGCGCAGCTCGCCATCCGCGACATCGTCCTGATCGACCGACTCGAACTCAATTTCCGCGCGGGCCTCAGCGTCCTGACCGGGGAGACGGGCGCGGGCAAATCGATCCTGCTCGACGCCTTCGCCCTGGCGCTCGGCGGCCGCGGCGACGGTCGCCTCGTCCGGCACGGGGAAGCACAGGGTGTCGTCACCGCCGTGTTCGACCTCCCGCTGGATCATCCGGCGCGCCGGATCGCCGCCGAGGCCGAGATCGACACCGAGGGCGACCTGATCCTGCGCCGGACCCAGATGGCGGACGGCCGGACCCGCGCCTTCGTCAACGACCAGCCGGTGGGCGTGCAGGTCCTGCGCGCGATCGGTGCCGCCCTGGTGGAGATCCACGGGCAGCACGACGACCGGGCGCTGGCCGATCCGGCCTCGCATCGGGCGATCCTCGACGCGTTCGGCGGCCTTCACAGCCAGCTCACTAAGGTCGCGGCGGCGTCCCGGGCGGTCCGCACCGCCCGCGCCGACCTCGCCGAGCACCGCGCCCGCGTCGAGGCGGCCCGCAAGGAGGCCGATTTTCTCCGCCACGCCGTTAAGGAGCTGGCCGCGCTCGCGCCGCAGCCCGGCGAGGAGGCGCAGCTCGCCGAGCGCCGCACCATCATGCAGCAGTCGGAGAAGGTGGCGCGCGAGCTGAACGAAGCGCTGGAGGCGGTGGGCGGGCCCCATTCCGGGGTGCCGCATATCTCGGCCGCCCTGCGCAAGCTGGAGCGCCGCGCCGCGCAGCTCCCGGCCCTGGTCGACCCCTGCGTCAACGCCCTCGATGCCGCGATGGTCGCCCTCGACGAGGCCCGCGCGGTGCTCGACGCCGCGGTGGCCGAGACCGAGTTCGACCCCCGCGACCTGGAGCGGGTGGAGGAGCGGCTGTTCGCCCTGCGGGCGGCCGCCCGCAAGTACGACGTTCCGGCCGACGACCTCGCGGCCCTGGCCGAGCGCTATGCCGGCGACGTGGCGGCGATCGATGCGGGTGAAGCCGCGCTCGGCGGCCTGGAGCAGGCGCTCGTCGAGGCGGAGGCGACCTATGCGGAGGCGGCCGAGAAGCTCAGCGCCGGCCGCCGCCGCGCGGCCAAGCAGCTCGATGCCGCCGTGAAGGCCGAGCTGCCGCCCCTGAAGCTGGAGCGGGCCCGGTTCATCACCGAGATCGTCACCGATCCGGACGCGCGCGATCCGGCCGGCATCGACCGGGTCGAGTTCTGGGCACAGACCAACCCCGGCACCAAGCCCGGCCCGATGATGAAGGTCGCCTCCGGCGGCGAGTTGTCGCGCTTCATGCTCGCCCTCAAGGTCGTGCTCGCCGACAAGGGCTCGGCTCCGACGCTGATCTTCGACGAGATTGATACCGGCGTCGGCGGCGCCGTGGCGGATGCGATCGGGTTGCGCCTCGCACGCCTCGCCGCGACCGTTCAGGTCGTCGCCGTCACCCATGCGCCGCAGGTCGCGGCGCGCGCCGAGACGCATTTCCTGATCGCCAAGGCGCCCGTGAAGGGCGCCGGACGCGTCGCCACCCGCGTGGCGAGCCTGCCGGTGGCGGAACGCCGGGAAGAGATCGCGCGGATGCTCGCGGGCGCGACGGTCACCGACGAGGCCCGCGCGGCCGCGGCGCGGCTCCTCCAGGGCGCAGACGGTTAGAGCGCTGTCCGCCGGAGGGGACACCGGTCAGCGCGGGAGCGCGCCTCGACGCCGGCTCCGGTAACAGGTAAGCTTAACCGTGAGTTGACGATAACGTTTCGTTAACCATTCCTGGTGACATTATCCACAGCCCGGCACCGCAGCGGGTTTTGGGCGGTCGAAGGGCGGGAGGAAGAGATGAAGCCGTCAATCGTCGATTCCGGGGCGCTTCTCGACGCGGGACAGACGCAGAAGCGCGCGATCGATACCCGCCAGCTCGGCCTCTCGCTCCGCTCCGTCTACGAGGGCAGCGTCGACACGCAGCCGATCACCGATACCCATGTGGAGCTGCTCCTGCGCCTGCGCCAGAAGGAGCGGGAGCTGCGTCGGGCGGGCTGAGCCGATCGGCGTTGGCAGACCAACGTTTCATCCGCTCAGGTCTATGACGGGCCACGGGTTTGCATCGCAATACCGGCGGCTGCCCGTGCGAAATCCGCTCGGGTCGGAGCGGCGGCGCGACGCCTCACCAGCGGCGCGCCCCGGGCCTCCGGCGATACTCGGCCGCACGAATCAGCGTCAGCACCCGGTCGAGGTTGACCAGCAGATCCGCCTCCTCGCGCCGCGCCGCGGCAGCCGCGTCCGGATCGCTGCTGAACTTCTGACGCGCCTGCGCGAGCGCCAGGGCGCGCTCCACCGCCTCCCGCTCGGCATGCAGGGCAAGCCAGCCCGGGTCGACCTTCGTCGCTGAATCGGCGCTTTCGCCCTCCACGGTGACCACTTCCTTCCGTGCCGTTACCGGGAGAAACGCGCGAGACCCGTGAACCGTGCCGCATGACCTGCGGCGTGATGTCATGCCGATGTCATCTACCTGTCGTAACCGCGCAGCCATCGGGCGGCCGGCGCTGGGTCTTTCTGGAGATCGGCCGCAAGGCTCTGCCGCGGGCATGAGCATGCCGGCGGGGCAGTGCAGGCACTTGCCCGACGGCAACGGAGATTCCATTGAGACCCTTCGCTTACGCGCTCGCCGTCGGCCTCGCGACGGTACAGCTGGCGTCCGCCGCGCTCGCCGCCGACATCACCGGGGCCGGCGCCACGTTCCCCTTCCCGGTCTATTCCAAATGGGCCGAGGCCTATCGGAAGGAATCCGGATCGGGCCTGAACTACCAGTCGATCGGCTCCGGCGGCGGGATCAAGCAGATCCAGGCCAAGACGGTCGATTTCGGCGCCACCGACGCGCCGCTCAAGGGCGAGCAGCTCGCCAAGGACGGCCTCGTCCAGTTCCCCACCGTCATGGGCGGCGTCGTCCCGGTGGTGAACATCGCCGGCGTCGAGCCGGGCAAGCTCAAGCTCACCGGTGAAGTCCTTGCCGACATCTACGCCGGGAAGATCTCGAAGTGGACCGATCCGCGGATCGCGAAGCTGAACGAGGGCCTGAAGCTACCCGACACCAACATCACCCCGGTCTACCGGTCCGACGCCTCGGGCACGACGAACATCTTCACGACCTACCTGTCGCAGGTCTCGGATGGGTGGAAGAAGGAGTACGGCGCGGCCACGACGATCTCCTGGCCGGTCGGCCAGGGCGGCAAGGGCAACGAGGGCGTGACCGCCACCGTCAAGCAGGTGCCGAACGCCATCGGTTACGTCGAATCCGCCTATGCCAAGCAGAACAAGCTCGCCTACGCCCTGCTCCAGAACAAGGCCGGCAAGTTCCCGCAGCCGGACGACAAGGCGTTCCAGGCGGCCGCCGCCAGCGCCGACTGGAAGTCGGCCCCGGGCTTCGGCATCTCGTTGACCAACCAGGCGGGCGAGGATGCGTGGCCGATCACGGCGGCGACCTTCATCCTGGTCCACAAGGACCCGGCCGATCCGGCCAAGGCCGCCGACGTGCTCAAGTTTTTCGACTGGGCCTATAAGAACGGCGACAAGCTCGCCTCGGATCTCGACTATGTTCCGCTGCCCGACAACGTCGTTTCACTGATCCACGAGGAGTGGAAGAGCGTGAAGGGCAAGGATGGGAAGCCGGTTTACAACATGTAAGCCGCGTCGGGAGGAGGTTTCGGCCTCCTCCCTCGCTTCCGGGATCGCGCCGCGCTACCACGCCATCTTTCGCAGAGAACCGCGGATGCCCGCTTTGACTGAAACGATTGCCCTGGGCCAAACCCGGACGACCGCGGCGCGGAAGGGTCCGAGCCGGAACATGGACGCGCTGTTCCGCGGCTGCGCGTATGGCGCGGCGCTGCTGGTGCTGACGGTCCTCGTCGGGATCATCGGCTCGATCGTGTACGGCGGGCTGCCCGCCTTTCAGGAGTTCGGCTTCGGCTTCCTGACCTCCAGCGCCTGGAACGTCGGGACCGAGCAGTACGGCGCCCTGGTGGCCGTCATCGGCACGCTGACCTCCGCGCTCCTGGCCCTGGTCATCGGCGTCCCGATCTCGCTCGGCATCGCCATCTACCTCACGCAGCTCTGTCCGGGCTGGGCGCGCAAGCCGGTCGCCATGACGATCGAGCTGCTGGCCGCGGTTCCGAGCATCATCTACGGGATGTGGGGCCTGTTCGTCTTCGCGCCGCTCTTCGCCCGCTTCATCGAGATCCCGATCTCCAACATCGTCGAGGGTCTGCCGATCGTCGGGACCGTGCTGTATGCCCGCATCCCGTCGGGCGTCGGCGTGCTCACCGCCGGCATCATCCTGGCGATCATGATCGTGCCGTTCGTGGCCTCGGTCGCCCGCGACATGCTCGACCAGATCCCCACGATCCTGCGCGAGAGCGCCTACGGGGTCGGCTGCACCACCTGGGAGGTGACGCGCTTCGTCCTGATCCGGCACGCCTCGGTGTCGATCATCGGCGCGATCATGCTCGGCCTCGGCCGGGCGCTGGGCGAGACGATGGCGGTGACCTTCGTGGTCGGCAACGCCAACCGCCTCTCGGCCTCGGTGTTCGATCCCGGCTCGACCATCGCGTCCCGGATCGCCAACGAGTTCAACGAGGCGGACGGCATGCAGCTCAACGCCCTGATGGCGCTGGGCTGCATCCTGTTCGTCATCACCTTCATCGTCCTGATCGCAGCGCGCATCCTGACGTCGCGCGTGCGTGTCGGTTGAGGAGCCGGTGAGGAGTCCCATGGACGCGACCAACACACTCGCCGCCGCCCCCCTCGGAAGAAGCCGGGTCCGTCCCGGAAGGCGCCGGGCCGACGCGGTGCTCCGCGGCTTCTGCGCCTTCGCCACGCTGCTCGGCGTGATCGTGCTTGGCTCGATCCTGCTGATGCTGATCTTCGAGGGCGTGCGCGGCTTCACCCCGACCCTGCTGACCCAGCCAACCCCCGGGCCGGGCAGCGAGGGCGGCGGCATCGCCAACGCGGTGCTGGGCAGCCTGATCCTGACGACCATCGGCATCGTCATCGCCACCCCGGTCGGCGTGATGGCCGGGACCTTCCTGGCGGAGTACGGCCGGACCTCGAAGCTGGCCGTCGTCATCCGCTTCCTCAACGACATCCTGCTCTCGGCGCCGTCGATCCTGATCGGCCTGTTCGTCTACACGCTGATGGTGCGGCCCATGGGCAGCTATTCCGGCTGGGCCGGCAGCGTGGCGCTCGCGATCATCGCCACGCCGGTGATCGTGCGCACCACGGAGGACATGCTGAGCCTCGTGCCGGGCACCCTGCGCGAGGCCGGCGCGGCCCTCGGCGCACCGGCCTCGACGGTGATCATGAAGGTGAGCTGGCGTGCCGCCTCGGCCGGCATCGTGACCGGCATCATCCTGGCGCTGGCCCGCATCGCCGGCGAGACCGCGCCGCTCCTGTTCACCGCGCTGAACAACAACAGCTGGTTCAACGCCGACCTCATGGGCGGCATCCCGAACCTGCCGGTGATGATCTACCAGTTCGCGCTTTCGCCCTATCCCAACTGGCAGCAGCTGGCCTGGGCCGGAGCCCTCCTGATCACCGTGACCATCCTCGCCCTCTCGATTGTCGCCCGCGTGGTGATCAAGCCGCAGCGGGCCCGCTGAAGCGCGCCCGAAGGATCAGCCCGATGAGCAATGCCGCAGCGACCGCCGAGCCCCTGATCCAGCCCTCCGCCAGGGCCAGCGCCGACACCAAGGCGCCGGTCCGGATCGCCGTGAAGGGACTGAACTTCTACTATGGCCAGTTCCACGGCCTGAAGAACATCAACCTCAACTTCCACGATCGGCAGGTGACCGCCCTGATCGGCCCGTCTGGCTGCGGGAAGTCGACGCTGCTGCGCACCTTCAACCGGATCTACAGCCTGTATCCGGAGCAGCGCGCCGAGGGTGAGATCCTGCTCGACGGGGTCAACATCCTGGATCCGAGGGTCGATCTCAACGACCTTCGCGCCCGGGTCGGCATGGTGTTCCAGAAGCCGACGCCCTTCCCGATGTCGATCTACGACAACGTCGCCTTCGGCATCCGGCTCTACGAGAAGCTCGGCCGGTCGGAACTCGACGAGCGCGTCGAGTCGTCGCTGCGCAAGGCGGCGCTCTGGGACGAGGTGAAGGACAAGCTCAAGCAGTCCGGCATGGGCCTGTCGGGCGGCCAGCAGCAGCGCCTGTGCATCGCCCGCACCGTGGCCCAGCGCCCGGACGTGATCCTGTTCGACGAGCCGACCTCGGCGCTGGATCCGATTTCGACCGGCAGGATCGAGGAGCTGATCGAGCAGTTGCGCGACGAGTTCACGATCGCGATCGTCACGCACAACATGCAGCAGGCGGCGCGCATCTCGCAATTCACCGCCTTCATGTATCTCGGCGAACTGATCGAATTCTCGCAGACCGAAAAGCTCTTCATGAATCCGACCGAGCGGCGGACGCAGGATTATATCACGGGCCGCTTCGGCTAAGCCGTGTCGCGGACCGGTCTTCGCGTCACCGCGTCCCGGTCGCCGCGGCGACCGGGCGGGATCGCCGCAAACGCGTGGGATCGCACGCCCCCATCGAAGGATCCATCTCATGCCCGGCCATATCGTTAGCTCCTACGACACCGATCTTGAGAATCTCCGTCGCTCGATCTCGGAGATGGGCGGCGTGGCGGAGAAGATGACCGCCGAGGCGACCGACGCGCTGGTCCGTCGCGACGACGGGCTCGCCCAGACGGTGATCCTCGCCGACAAGCGCCTCGACGCCCTGCAGCGGGACATCGAAGAGCGCTCTGTCCTGCTGATCGCCCGGCGCCAGCCCCTGGCGATCGACCTGCGCGAGACCATCTCGGCGATCCGCGTCTCCGGCGATCTGGAGCGGATCGGCGACCTCGCCAAGAACGTGGCCAAGCGCGTGGTGGCGATCTCCGATCAGGCGCCGGCTCAGAAGATCGTGCTGGGTGTCCGCCACATGAGCGACCTCGCGGAGGGCCAGCTCAAGGACGTGCTGGACGCCTATGCGAGCCGCGACATCCAGGCCGCCCATGACGTGTGGGAGCGCGATGGCGAGATCGACGCGCTGTACAATTCCCTGTTCCGCGAACTCCTGACCTACATGATGGAGGATCCGCGCAACATCTCGTTCTGCACGCACCTGCTGTTCTGCGCCAAGAACGTCGAACGCATCGGCGATCACACCACCAACATCGCTGAGACGATCCACTACCTTGCCACCGGCGAGACGCTCGCGGGCGACCGGCCCAAGAACGATGCGTCGAACTACGCGACGGTGGACGGGGGACAGGCTCCCTAAATCATGATCCCGGATTCCGGTGCGCAGCGCCGAACGCGCACCTTGAGACAGGGCGGGTCCTCCGGCACCATCGGCGGCTCCGCCGCGAGAACGGGTCATCGAACGTGAGCATGCAAGTCCTGATCGTCGAGGACGAGGAGGCGCTGACCACGCTGCTGCGGTACAACCTGGAGGCCGAGGGCTTCCTGGTGGATTCGGCGGCCCGGGGCGACGATGCGGAACTGCTCCTGGCGGAGCGGATGCCCGATCTGGTCCTGCTCGACTGGATGCTGCCGGGTCTGTCCGGGATCGAGCTGTGCCGCCGCATCCGGGCGCGGCGCGAGACCGAGCGGCTGCCGGTGATCATGCTCACCGCCCGCGGCGAGGAGGGCGACCGGGTCCGCGGCCTCGGCACGGGCGCCGACGACTACATTGTCAAGCCGTTCTCCGTCCCGGAACTGCTCGCCCGGATCCGCGCCCTTCTGCGCCGGGCCAAGCCCGCTCATGTCTCCGACCGTCTGGCCGCCGGCGACCTCGAACTCGACCGCACCGGTCATCGGGTGCGCCGCGCCGGGGAGGAGTTGCATCTCGGCCCCACCGAGTTCCGGCTGCTGGAATTTCTGATGCTGGCGCCGGGCCGGGTCTTCTCGCGCGAACAGCTCCTCGACGGAGTCTGGGGCCACGACGTCTACATCGATGAGCGCACCGTCGACGTTCATGTCGGGCGCCTGCGCAAGGCGCTGAACGGGCCGCGCCAGCCCGATCCGATCCGCACCGTCCGCGGCTCCGGCTACGCCTTCGACGAGACCTTCTCCCTCGAAGCCTGAGGCGCCCAGTTTCGGTTTCAAAAGGTCGAGACCGCTTGCGGGTCCAGGGCAGGGCCCTGGTGTCGGGCATTGCCCGATCGTCGGGGCTCCGCCCGATCGTCGGGGCTCCGCCCCGACACCCCGCCAAAGGGCCAGCCCCCTGGAAACCCCGGTCAGCGTGTCAGCGCGGCGCTCCTGTCGGCGGCCGGCACCGAGGCCAGCGCCTGCAGAACCGTCCCCTCGGTCAGGATCTGCGGCAGCACCTGGGGCTCACCGGCGCCGGTATAGAGCAGGTAGAGCGGCACGCCGCTCCGTCCGTGCTTCTCCAGAAGACGGGTGATCTCGGGGTTCTGGTTGGTCCAGTCGCCCTTCAGATAGGTCACGCCCCGCTCGGCCATCGCGGTCCGCACGGCCTTGGTGGAGAGCGAGGTCGTCTCGTTGACCGCGCAGGTGATGCACCACGCGGCCGTCATGTTGACGAAGGCGGGCTTGCGCGCGTTCACCAGCGCGTCGAGGCGCGCCTGCGTGAACGGCTCGATGCCGTCCGCGGCGGCCCGGGTGCCCGCGCCGGCTCGGTCGTGCTCGAGGCTCACCATGATCACCCCGACGGCGGCGAGCGCGATGGCCGCGGTTACCCGCGCGACCCGCCCCGCTGACGGGTTCGCGCCCCGGCCGCGGTTCAGGGCCCAGGCGGCGAAGCCCACCAGCACGAGGCCGATCAGCGCCGCCAGCAGGCCCTGCGGAGCGACCTGCTGCGCGAGGACCCAGATCAGCCAGGCTACGGTGGCGTAGACCGGGAAGGCCAGGATCTGCTTGAGTGTCTCCATCCAGGCGCCGGGCCGCGGCAGCGCCCGCAGGGCCGGGGGCCAGACGGTGAGGGCCAGGAAGGGCAGGGCGAGGCCGAACCCGAGGCTCGCGAAGACGACGAGCGCCACGCCGGCGCTCTGGGTCAGTGCGAACCCCACCGCGGAGCCCATGAACGGCGCCGTGCAGGGCGTCGCCACCAGCGTCGCCAGAACGCCGGTGAAGAACGAGCCGGCCAACCCGTCCCGCCGGGCGAGGCTGTCGCCGACACCCGCGAACCGATTGCCGAGCGCGACCACGCCGGACAGGCTCAGGCCCATCGCGAAGAGCAGATAGGCGATCCCGGCCACGACCAGGGGCGATTGCAGCTGGAACCCCCAGCCGATCGCCGCCCCACCGCCCTTCAGGCCGATCAGCACGGCGGCGAGTCCGAGAAAGCTCGCCAGCACGCCGGCCGTGTACGCAAGACCGTGCAGGCGCAGGCGGGCCGGGCCCTCTCCGGCATGCCGCACAAGGCTCAGCACCTTGATCGACAGGACGGGGAAGACGCAGGGCATCAGGTTGAGGATCAGACCGCCGAGGAAGGCGAAGGCGGCCGCGGTCGCGAGCGTCAGCGCATCGAGGTCGGACACGGCTGCCCGCGCCGGCGCCGTCTCCGCGGGCAGCGGCGCGGTCGCGGCCGGAAGCACCGGATCGTCGCCATACGCAAAGGCGAGGCGGCGGGGCCCCGATGCGGTCACCTCGTCCAGGGTCAGCACGCCCGGAAGGGCCGCGGGGGCCGGTTCGTCCGGGCTGCTCCGGGCGAGGGTGAGGTGCAGGCCGGAACCGTCGACGGTCATCACCTGCGCGGCGGCGTTGTCGATCGCGGTCTCGGCATAGGGAAAGTAGGCGGCGTTCCGGATGGCGTCGGGTTTGAGGCCGGTCGCCGCGAAATCGAGCTTCAGGGTATCGCCCTGGCTCGACAGGCCGAGTGGCCAGAGCGCCGGGGCGGGGAGGGCGGCCCGGGCGCGGGCGAACAGGGCGGCGTTGTCCGGGTCGGGGCGCGGCGCGCCCACCGGCAGGGTGAGGGCGAGGTCGGCGGAACCCGGCACGCACTCGGTCTCGCAGACGAGGTAGGTCAGCTTGGCCTGGATCTGCACCGGGCTTGCCGGGTCCAGGCTCGGCGGCGGCGTCACGGGGACGAGGAGGGTGACCTCGCCCTCGTAGCCGTAGTTCATCAGCGTGGCGATCGGGATGCGCTCCGGCGACGGCCACCGGATCGCTCCCGCGTTGAAGCCGGCCGGCAGGGTCCAGGTCACCTCGGGCGGTAGGCCCGAATCCCCCGGGTTGCGCCAGTAGACGTGCCAGCCGGGCTTCACCTGCATCCGCACCGCCAGGGTGAAGGGCTGCGCCCCCGCCACCGCGGCAGGCTCGGCCACGAGGCTCGACCGCACGAGATCCGGCGGCGTGCGCAGCCCCTGCGCTAGGGCGGCCGACAGACTCGCGGCGAGGAGCAGGATCGGGAGTACGAGGCGGCGGATCATGCTGTCCCTTCGCGCGCCGGGCGTTCGTAGTTTCAGGCGCGGAGTCTTCGTGCGCGGCGCGGGCTTTTCCGTGACGGGATGTTGTAGCGCGCCGGTCGGCTCCCTGTCGCCCGCCGGATCATCGCATCGTCAATGCTCAACGGCGGGGTTCGAACAGGATGAGAAGATAGGACGCCCTGCGCTGATCTTCGGTCGGCCGCCTCAATCGGTCGACCGCCGAGCGGGCGGTCTGGAGCGCGGCGCGCGCATCGATGCGCGCCGAAGCTGCGGTCGGATCATCGTCTGCCTGATACTGTCGATCCTGCAACTCTACGACGGCCCCCGCGATCGTCGCCACATCGCTGCCGAATCCCCAGCCGACTCATAAGGCTTATGCCGGAATGAACAGATGCTCCGGATTAATAAGTGCCAAGCTCGTCGAGCGCACGCTGCCCGGCGTACTCGACCATGACCCGCAGCGGCTCGCCAGCCGTCTCCAGCGCCCTGCGAATCGCCAGACCGGCGTCGAGCAGCGCCTCTTCATCGATTTGCTCGATGGCATCGTCCTTTAGGATCAAACGGCCACGTCGAACCGCGTCGCCGTCCGAACCAATCATGTCGCCAGGGTGAGCCGCCTCGACGCGGGGACTGCCGAACACCGTGTCGGCAGCCTCGCGGGCGACCTCCGTGCGATCAGCGGGCAGGTCCGAGCCCCTTCGAGCGCTTGCCAAAACCTTGGCCGTTCGCTGGTCGGGAGCGACCGGCCCGCGACCGAATGTGTCGCCCCGCCGGAGACCGCGCAAGGGCGCACGGTGCATCCCCGGCAGCCGCGGGTCGAGCAGCTCTCAAACCGCCAGCGCCTCCGTCGCTTGCTCGAGCCATGCGCGCGTCCCGGCGTCGAGGTCCGGCGACAAAACCTCCCGGACCCGGGCGTGATAGGCGTCGATCCAGCTCCGCTCGCCCGGGTCGAGTAGGTCCGGGCAGATCAGCCGCCGGTCGTAGGGGGCGAGCGTCAGCGTCTCGAATCCGAGCATCGGGCGCTCGCCGTCCGGGATGGCGCGCGGCTCGACCAGCACGAGGTTCTCGATCCGGATGCCGTAGGCGCCAGCCGCGTAGTAGCCCGGCTCGTTCGACAGGATCATGCCGGCCTCCAGCGCCACCATGCCGGTCTTGGCGATCCGCTGCGGCCCCTCGTGGACCGACAGGAAGGCGCCGACCCCGTGACCGGTGCCGTGGTCGAAATCGAGCCCCGCCTGCCAGAGGGGTGCCCGGGCGAAGGCATCGATCTGCGCGCCGGTCGTCCCCTTCGGAAACACCGCCCGGGCGATGGCGATGTGGCCCTTCAGCACCCGGGTGAAGCGATCACGCATCGCCGGGCTCGGCTCGCCCACCGCGACGGTGCGGGTGATGTCGGTGGTGCCGTCCGGGTATTGCGCGCCGGAATCGATCAGGAACAGCTCCCCCGGGCGGACCGCCCGGTCGCTCGCGCGGGTGACCCGGTAATGCACGATCGCCCCGTTCGGGCCGGACCCCGAGATCGTCGGGAACGAGACGTCGCGCAGGTCGCCGCCCGCATCGCGAATATCCTCCAGCGCCTCGACGGCGGCGATCTCGGTGAGGCCGCCCTCCGCGGCCGCCGCGTCGAGCCAGGCGAGGAAGCGCACGACGCTCGCTCCGTCCCGGCGATGGGCGGCGCGCGCGCCGGCGATCTCGGCGGCGTTCTTGACCGCCTTCATCCCGGTGATCGGATCCTTGCCGACATCGACCGTGCCGCCGGCCGCCTCGATCCGCTCCCTGAGCGCGACAGCCCCGGTCGCCGCGTCGAGCCGCACCCGCGCGCCGCCGAGGGAGGCCAGCCCATCCTCCAGTTCCGCCCGGGTCAGGATCTCGGCGACGGGGGCGAGGGCCGCGCGCAGGTCCGGATCGACGGACGGCGAGACCAGGAAGAGGCGTGCCAGCCCCTCGCGCGGCAGGATCGCGTAGCCGAGGGCCAGCGGCGTGTGCCCGACATCGGCGCCCCGCAGGTTGAACGCCCAGGCGAGGTTGTGGGGGTCCGAGACAACGAGGGCGTCGCACCCGGCTTCCTTCAGGCTCTCGCGCACCCGGGCGAGTTTGTCTGCGACCGTCTCGCCCGCCAGGGCGTCCGGATGGCGGTTGATTCGTCCGACGGGCGGCTTCGGCTGGCCGGCCCAGACGGCATCCACGAGGTTCGGCACAGCCCGCAGGGCGCCCCCCGCTTTCGTCGCGGCCCGTTCCAGCCGCGCGAGCCCGTCCGGCGTGTGCAGCCAAGGGTCGTAGCCGAGCACCTGATCGCGCCTTAGGTTGGCGCCGACCCAAGCCTCCGGCGTCGATTCGGCCAGCGGCACGACCGTGAGGATGCCGGTATCGACCTGCTCGGGGGCCTGGAGGGTGTAGCGGCCGTCGACCACCAGAGCAGCGGATTCGGCCAAGATCACCGCGGTTCCGGCCGAGCCGGTGAAGCCGGTGAGCCAAGCGAGCCGTTCCGCGTCGGCGGGGACGTATTCCGACTGGTGCTCGTCGGCCCGCGGAACGACGAATCCGTCGACGCCCGTCTCGCGCAGCGCCGCCCGCAGGGCCTCGATCCGCTCAGGCCCCTTGCGATGGCTCGGATCGTCGAAGCTCTGGAAGCGCTGGCGCGGTCGGGACGGAGGCGGTTCGATCATGGGGGAAGGGTAGAGCGCCCCCCGCCAGCATGGCAACCGAAACGCGGTTTGGCCGGGTCGGGGGCCGCTACTCTGTGTGCGCGTAAAAGTTGCCGGACCACGATCGTTATGCAGTGCGCGGCTCAGCAATGGGCGCGGCGCATACCTTATTCAACATGAAAAAATCGCGAACAATCTTATCAAGCCATCGCTTTTGGCTTATCAGAGTACGATGGCACGCCGCGTCTATTACCGGATCAGCGACAGACCGGATGGCTGCTTCGACGCCGTCGTCACGATCGAACCCGATACCGTGATCCGACGCGAGGGCTTCGCCTCGCTCGCGGATGTGGAAGACTGGATCGAGGGCCTGCGGGTCCTGATGGCCGCGCTCGGCGCACCGGTCGCGCACGCGGATGCGACCGAACGGCCAGCCGATAGCGAAACTGCGCTGGACGGGTTGTGCCTGCCGCGGGGTTTGCGCGCGGCGCGATAGCGACGCCGGGGGTTCGAGCCTCGGCCGCTCGTCAGGAGGCGATCGGGCGCGGAGCCGGCCGGCAGGCTGTCATGGGCCTCCAACCACGCGATCCGGGCCGCCGAGTCCGCTGGATACGGGCAGGCGTCCTCGGGACGACCCGGCGCCCGGGCGCATCCCGACATCGATCGGGTCCGACGGCGAATCGCGGAGTGACGTCCGGGTCGTGCCGGGGGCGAGCGCCCGCTTGCGCGCGGTTCAGCGCCGAGGCAACGGTCGTGCGGCCGCGCCGCCGCGCATCAGCACGAGGGCGACCCAACCCTCGATCAGACCCCGGCGCACGAGGGCGAAGCCCTGGTGGCGGTAGGCCGCGAGCACGCCGGCCACATCGCGCTCGATCAGGCCGGACAGGACCAGCACGCCCCCGGGCGCGACCACCCGGCTCAGGGACGGCGCGAGGAGCCGCAGCGGCCGCGCCAGGATGTTGGCGAAGACCAGATCGAAATGGCGGGACCGCGCCGCGAGCCGGTGGCGTACCCCGGCGCCGTGATAGAGCTTGAGGTGAGGGCCGAGCCCGTTGGCCCGGGCGTTCTCCCGGGCCGTGCGCACCGCCTCCGCGTCGAGGTCGCCCGCCACGATGGGCTGCCGCAGCGCCTTGGCGGCTGCGAAGGCCAGGATGCCGGTGCCCGTGCCGACATCGAGGACGTGGGCCGGACGGCGCTGCTTGAGCACTTGGACCAGGGCGCGCAGACAGCCCAACGTCGTGCCATGGTGGCCGGTGCCGAAGGCGAGAGCCGCCTCGATCTCGATCGGCAGGTCGTTGGCGCGGACCGCCGCGCGGTCGTGCGAGCCGTGCACGAGGAAGCGCCCGGCCCGAACGGGCTTCAGCCCCTCCAGCGAAGCGCGCACCCAATCCTGCTGCGCGATCGTGTGGAACTCGGCCGCGTCCGCCGCATCGCCGATCACCGGCCGGATCAGCGCGCGGACGTAATCCTCGTCGGGCGCATCCGCGAAATAGGCTTCGAGCCGCCACGTTCGGCCGTCGGCATCCTCGAAGGCCGCCACGGCGGTCTCGGTCGGATCGAACATCTCGCCCAGCAGGTCGGTCATGGCCCGCGCCGAGCGCTCGTCGGTCAGCAGGCGCAGGACGTGGGACGGGCGGTGGGGCGGCAGACCTTCCAGCATGGGCCCGGGCTGTAGCGCCGTCGCGCACCGCCGCACAGGGGGCAACCGGATGCCGACGCGAAAAAACCGGCGTCGTGACGCCGGTCCGGCCAGCGCGCCGCGACGCCGCCATGCCGTTTGTTGCCCGGAGGACACAAACGGCAATACTCATTTCATAACGATCTTAAACAGGTTTCCTGGACCGATATGTGTGTTTAGAAAGTCTCGGCTTCCCCAAGCTGGAACCCTGAACTTGGGCGCGCCGTCCCTCCGTGGACCGGCGCGCCAGTTTTGACAGGCACACGTCGCCCATGACCGCACCCCTCTTCATCAGCGCCGCGCTCGCCTGTGCCACGACCGGCGTGGCGTGGCTCTGGGGGCTTCTCGTGGCGGCCGGCATGAGCCAACTACCGGAAGTTGGATCGCCGGAGCGGCGCGACATCCGCACGTGGTGACCCTACCGGATTGCGATTCGCGGCGCTGAGCGCTCAGGAATGCGGCATGGTGCGCGCGCGTTAACCACAGGGATCGGCGAAACAACGGGAACCCGTCTGCGGGCACGACGTTTTCGGCCCGCCTTTCCCGTGAACCGCGATTGAGCAGGGTGCGTACCGCGTGACCAAGTCCAGACGTTCCGGCCCCCGCGGGCCCGTAATCGTCAACGAGACGACGGGGTCCGGGCGCCCGCGCGAGCGGCTCTTCGGCGGCCCGACCCCTGACGGGCCGCTTCCGGGACACCTCCTCGTCCTTCTCAGCCGCCTGCATCGCGCGGAGAACGCGCCGAAGGAGCCCCGCGACTCCGCGCTTTGAGGCGCGCCCGATCGCGCGGCGCGCCGTACCCGAGACGGAAACGCGAAGGCTTCGGAGCCCGCTGCCGCAGGCGCTTCAGCATGACGAGATGGGTGGGATCACCCGTTCGATCCCGTCACGGGGTGCTGGCGTGCGTCGGGCGGGTTGCCGTCGCGCAGGGGCGAGCCGTCGGTTCGACGCGCTGTCCTGCGGCCAACCAGTATCCGCGCCTTGCAGCGCGGCGCGCTGGACCTTGGCCGCGCGCGCGGCGGCCTCTATGCTCCCCGTCATACCCGGCCGGATATAACGGTCCGCGAGAGAGGGGACCCTCAGCCATGCGCCCGACTCGACGCAGCTTGGTCGTGCTCGCCCTCGGTCTCCTGATTGTCTGTCCCACGTCCCGGCGGGCGCGGGCGGGGGATCCCGTCGTGGTTTTCGCCGCGGCCAGCCTCAAGAACGCGCTCGACGATACCACGGCGGCCTGGACGAAGGAGACCGGCAAGACGGTGCGGATCTCCTACGCGGGCTCGAACGCCCTCGCCAAGCAGATCGAGGCGGGGGCGCCGGCCGACCTGTTTCTCTCGGCGGATCAGGCCTGGATGGATTACGTGGCGCGGGCCGGCCTTCTGAAGCCAAGCTCGCGGATCGACCTGTTGCGCAACTCGCTGGTTCTGATCGCGCCGGGGCCGAAGAATCCCGGTTCCGATCCCCAGATCGCCCTCGCGCCCGATCTCGGCACGACGCTGGCGAAGATGCTCGACGGCGGCAAGCTGGCCATGGCGACGATCGACGCCGTCCCGGCCGGCAAGTACGGCAAGGCCGCCCTGGAGAAACTCGGCGCCTGGGAATCCGTGAAGGGGCAGGTGGCCCAGGCCGACAACGTGCGCGGGGCCCTGCTGCTCGTCGCCCGCGGGGAGGCGCCGCTCGGCATCGTCTACGCCACCGACGCGGCGGCGGATCCCGGCGTCCACGTGCTGGCGACCTTCCCGGCAGACAGCCACCCGCCGATCGTCTACCCGGCGGCCATCATCGGGGATTCGCGCAATCCCGATGCCGCCGTCCTGCTGAGCTATCTGCGCAGCCCGGCGGCGCGAGCTGCGTTCGAGCGCCAGGGCTTCACGGTGATCGACGCGCCCGCGGCCGGCCGATAGCAACGCCGCCGTGCTGGACCTCACCCCGGCGGAGTGGGCCGCCGTCGCCCTGAGCCTCAAAGTGGCGCTGGTGGCGACACTGGCGAGCTTCGGCCCGGGTCTCGCGATCGCGTGGATCCTGGCCCGCCGCCGGTTTCCCGGGCGCGCGCTGCTCGACGGGCTGGTCCACCTGCCGTTGATCCTGCCGCCCGTGGTGACCGGCTACCTTCTGCTCCTGGCCTTCGGCCGGCGTGGCCCGCTCGGAAGCCTGCTGGCGGAGGCGGGAATCGTCCTGGCGTTCCGCTGGACCGGGGCGGCGCTCGCCTGCGCGGTGATGGGCTTCCCCCTGATGGTGCGGGCGATGCGCCTGTCGATCGAGGCGGTGGATCGCCGGCTGGAGCAGGCGGCCGGGACGCTGGGCGCGCGCCCGCTGGCGGTGTTCCTCACCGTGACGCTGCCTCTGAGCCTGCCGGGCTGCATCGCGGGGGCCTTGCTGGCCTTCGCCAAGGCGATGGGCGAATTCGGCGCGACCATCACCTTCGTGTCGAACATCCCGGGCGAGACCCAGACGCTGCCCTCGGCGATCTATACGCTGACTCAGGTTCCGGGCGGGGAGGGGCCGGCCCTGCGCCTCACCCTGGTCTCGATCGGCATCTCGGTGACGGCGCTGCTCGCCTCCGAGTTTTTGGCCGACCGGGTCGGGCGCCGGCTGGGCGCGGGCTGAATGACCAGTCCGATCCCGCCCCGCGTTCCGTCAGCGATGCGCCGGGTCTCAGGCGGACGACGATCCGCCGGTGCCCGCATACGCGTAGGGTCCGCCTGCCTCCAGCGCCCGCCGATAGGCCGGACGGGCGTGGATCCGCGCGAGCCACGCGAGAACCCGCGGCCCCGTCCCGGTGCCGCGCGCGGCAAAGGCCTCCAGCGGGAAGCGCATCATCACGTCGGCGGCGGTGAAATCGTTGCCGCAGACATACGGACGTTCGGCCAGTTCCGCCTCCCAGAAGGCCGCGTGCCGTCGCAGGTCCGGATCGACGAAGCTCCGCAGCACGGTGTCGGCGATCCGGCGGACGAGGGGGCGCAGGAGACGCGGGCTGCCCGGCGCCAAGCGGGAGAGGACCAGCTTGAGCAGGAGCGGCGGCATCGCCGAGCCCTCCGCGTAGTGCAACCAATAGGTGTAGCGTGCGTGGGCCTCAGTGCCCGGGTGCGGCACCAGGGTGCCGCCGGCCTTGCCGGTGAGATAGGTGACGATGGCCCCGGTTTCCGCGATCACGGCGCCGTCGTCGGTGATCACCGGCGCCTTGCCGAGGGGATGGACGGCGACCAGATCCGGCGGAGCCCGCATCGTCCGGGGATCGCGTGCGTAGCGCTTCACCGTGTAGGTCAGCCCGAGTTCCTCCAGCAGCCAGAGCACGCGCTGCGAGCGGCTGTTCTCGAGATGGTGGACCGTGATCATCGCGGCTGCGTCCCCGCCGGCGCAGGAGCACGCCGCACCGTTCGTTACCCGAGTCGCCTCGCGTGAGCATCCAGGTCGACGTCACCCTCCACCGGGGCGCCTTCACCCTCCAGGCGGCGTTCGCGGCCGGGCCGGGGCTAACGGCGCTGTTCGGCCGCTCGGGCTCGGGCAAGACGACGCTGATCGATCTGATCGCCGGGCTCGCCCGGCCGGATCGGGGCCGGATCGTCGCCGACGGCACGGCGCTGGTCGATACGGAAGCCGGCCTGTTCCTCCCGTCCCACCGGCGGCGCATCGGCGTGGTGTTTCAGGATGCGCGGCTGTTCCCGCATCTCAGCGTGCGGACCAACCTCGGCTACGGCCGCGTTTTCGCCCGGCACCGGGCCGATCCCGCGCAGGTCGACGCGGTGATCGCCATGCTCGGCATCGGCCACCTGCTCGATCGCCGGCCGTCCGGCCTTTCCGGCGGCGAGCGCCAGCGGGTCGCCATCGGCCGGGCGCTTTTGGCGCGACCGCGCCTGCTGCTGATGGACGAGCCCCTGGCGGCGCTGGACGAGGCCCGCAAGGCCGAGATCCTCCCCTACATCGAGCGCCTGCGCGACGAGGCCGGCGTGCCGATCGTTTATGTCAGCCACGCCGTCTCGGAGGTCGCGCGCCTCGCCACCACGGTGATCGTGCTGGAGGCGGGGCGCGTGGCCGCCGCGGGCCCCGCCGAGGCGATCCTGCGCCGGGCCGATCTCGCGCCGATCCACGACGCCGAAGCCGGCGCGCTGCTCGACATGGTCGTGCAGGCCGCCGATCCGGAGACCGGCCTGACGCATCTGACCGGCGACGCGGGGCGCCTGCTGGTGCCCGGGCTGGCGCGCCGGATCGGGACGCGCCTGCGTGTGCGGATCCCCGCCCGCGACGTGCTGGTGGCGACGACGCGGCCGCAGGGCCTCAGCGCGCGCAACATCCTTCCCGGTCGGATCTGCGGGATCGTGCCGGTGGGCGATGAAGTGGCCGTCGAGATCGCGTGCAACGGTGCGCATCTCGTCGCACGCGTGACCCGGGCCGCCGCCGCCGACCTGGGCCTCGCGAACGGACAGGCCGTCTTTGCCATCGTGAAGAGCGTCGCCTTCGACCCGGCGGGGATCGGCCTCGTGCGCGGCTCTGTCGCAATCTAGAGCGCTCTCCCCCAAAGGGCGACCGGTTCGGGGCAAGAGAGCGCGCTGCATCAAGGCCTTAGCGCCGCGCGCAACGGCAACGCGATCGGGCACGGCTCAAGACGGCCGGTAAGCCGGTTTTAACGCAACCAATATTTTAAATACACAACCCTTGGTTAGGATTCGGACGCCACGGTAGATTGAAGGGACGAAGCAGACACAACTTTCAGAGGCAATTCGATGGGCATCCGACGCCTGCTCCATCATCCTTCCATCGCTGGATCGACCGGCCGCAGCGGCAGTTCCGCGGTGGAGTTCGCCCTCGTGGCGCCGATGCTCCTGCTGTTCTTCGCGGGCATCGCGATGTTCGGGATCTGCCTCGGGGCGGCCCACAACCTGCGCCAAATCGCGGCAGAGGCCGCGCGCGCCTCCGTGGCGGGCGTCACCGACGGCGAACGGGCGACGCTGGCGCAGAACACCGTGAACCGCAGCCTGAGTACGGGCGCGATGTTCCGTCCGGGCAGCGTCGTGGTGCAGGTCGGGCCCGACCCCAACGACGCGACGGTCTACACGGTCACGCTCACCGCCGACACCGCGCCGCTCGGCGTCAACGTCTTCTCGCGCCTGCTGCCGATGCTGCCCACCATGCTGCGCAGCACGGTCAGCGTCCGGAAGGGGGGCCTGTGATTTGCCGGATCGCGCGCCGGCTGCATCGCTTCGGCGTGGCGCGCGGCGGCAACGTCGCGATCCTCGTCGCGTTCGGTAGCGCGCTCCTGCTGGCGGCGAGCGCCGTCGGGATCGATCTCGGCCTCGTGTTCCAGGCACGGCGCAAGGCGCAGGGCGCGGCCGACATCGCCGCCATGATGGGGGCCATCGACCCGACCCAGGCCGACGCGATGGCGCGCCGTTCGCTCGGCGACAACGGTTACGGCGGAGCAGTCGCCACGGTCGATACCGGCAGCTACGACGCGAGCGTATCGGGGGTCGCCCCAGCCAGCCGGTTCCAGCCCGGCGCGAGTCCGGTGAACGCCGTTCGGGTCGGCCTGTCGACCGTGGTGCCGATCACCTTCGGGCGGGCGATCGGGCTCGCCGGCTCGGTTCCGCTCCGGGTGACCGGGACAGCCGCCAGCGCGCAGTTCGCGGCCTTCAGCATCGGATCTGGCATCCTGCAATTCAGCAACGGCATCGCCAACGCCCTGCTCGGAGGCCTGCTCGGCGCACAGCTGTCGCTGAGCGCGAGCGACTACAATGCCCTTCT
Source organism: Methylobacterium sp. J-030 (assembly GCF_022829545.1). Taxonomy (GTDB): domain Bacteria; phylum Pseudomonadota; class Alphaproteobacteria; order Rhizobiales; family Beijerinckiaceae; genus Methylobacterium. The sequence goes on from NZ_JAKSYM010000321.1 coordinate 73,971, forward strand.
GGGCGCCCGGGTCGATGGCCTGCGGGTCCTCGACGCGCTGGCGACGAACCTGAACCTGCAGGCGGCGAGCTACACGGACATCGTCCAGGCCAACGCCAGCGTCGGCCAGATGCTGATGGCGCTCCGGGTCGCCGCCCAGGGCAACGCCGCCGCGGTCAACGCGCTTTCGGGCATCCTGAACGCGCTGCCGAATGCCGGCGGCACGGTCCCGATCGGGCAGGTGGACCCGCTCGGGGATGCCGCGGCGCTGGCGCCCCCGCGGGGATTCGGCGGCCCCTCCGTCGACCTGATGAATATCCTCGGGGCCACCGCGGCGCTGGCCAACGGCCAGAACCAAGTGGCGGTCGATCTGGGCGCCACCATTCCGGGGCTGCTGTCGACCCGCCTGACCGTGGCGATCGGCGAGCGCCGCCGCAGCTCGGGCTGGGTCCGGCCGGGGGGGCCGAACGCCACCGTTCAGACGGCGCAGACCCGGCTGCTGATCGAGGCCACGGCTTCGGCGCCCCTGGGGCTGGGAACGCTCTCGCTCCCGATCTACGCCGAGGTCGCACCGGCCCAGGCGACGCTGCAGGCGCTGAGCTGCGTCGGCGGCGCGCGTCAAGCCGCGATCAGCGCCCAGACCGGCCTCGCGACCCTTGCGGTGGCGGCGGTCTCGCGCAGCGCCATCACGGGCGGCACCACCAGTCCGAGCCTGTCGCAGCCCGCGCCCCTGATCGCACTTCCGCTGGTGAACGTGACGGGGCGTGCCCTAGCGACGATCGGGTCGGCCACGCAGACCCTCGTCTTCAACGACGCCGCCATCACCAACCACACGGTGCAGACGGTGTCGTCGGGCGACCTGACCCAATCCCTGACCGGCAGCCTGCTGCGCAACCTGTCGCTGAACATCAACGGCATCGGCGTGAGCCCGCTGCTCCAGACGTCGCTCGGCGCGACCTTCACCGCCATCGCACCGAGCCTGGATCTCGTGCTCGACACCGCCCTGCGCAGCCTCGGCCTGCACCTCGGCTACGCGGATGTCGACGTGGACGGCGTCCTTTGCAGCCAAGCCGTGCTGGTGCAGTGACAGGCAGCCCCGAGAGCCCTCGGATTGACCTGCTCTTCTGCGCCGAACCGGTATCCGCTCCGGCGGAGAGCGCTCTAGCCGATCTGCGTCAGAAGCGTGAACGCACCGAACAGCAGCACGGCGACGACCGACACGGCGAGCAGGATGAGCGCGGCGCGCGATTCCCGTATTTCCGGCGACATGGGCCTGCCCGATCTCATGACCTCGCGGCTCGCGAACCCGCGAGCCGCCGAACGTCGCACCGATGCCGCCGCCTGTCGACGTGCATCGGGGCCGCGCAGCCGACAGCTTGGCGGATCTGACGCCGCGTCGTGCCGAATCCGGCGCGCGGGCCGGTCGATCCGGTGCAGGATGCCTCCGGATCATCACGGAGCGAGAGATGCGGACCGATATCGCCTTTGTCTCGGAGGGCCGCACCCTGCGCGGCTGGCTCTACTGCCCCGACACGACCCCCGATGCGGCACCTGCCATCGTGATGGCGCACGGCTTCTCGGCCGTGAAGGAGCAGTATCTCGACCGCTACGCCGCGGTCTTCCAGGCTGCCGGATTCGGCGTGCTGGTCTACGACCACGCCAATCTCGGAGCCAGTGACGGCCTGCCCCGGCAGGAAATCGACCCGGTTCTGCAGAAGCGGGGCTATCGGGATGCGATCAGCTTCGCGCAGACCGTGCCGTGGATCGATCCGGACCGGATCGGCATCTGGGGTACCAGCTACAGCGGCGGCCACGTGATCGAGGTGGCCGCCCTCGACCGCCGCGTCCGCTGCGTCGTCGCGCAGGTTCCGCAGATCAGCGGCTCGGCCTCGGCGCAGCGCCGCACGCGGGCGGATCTCGTGCCGGCCCAGCTGCGCCGCTTCGAGGCGGACCGCGCCGCCCGCTTCCGCGGGGAGGAGCCCGCCCTGCTGCCGGCGGTCTCTGCCGATCCGCAGCAACCCTGCGCCATGCCGGGGGCCGACAGCTACGCCTTCTTCACCGGGACGGAAGCCTTCGCGCCCACTTGGCGCAACGCCGTGACCCTGCGCAGCGCCGAACTGTCCCGGGAGAACGAGCCGGGCTTCCACATCGCCCGGATCAGCCCGACGCCCCTGCTGATGATCGTCGCCGAGCACGATCTGCTGACCGCCACTGATCTATGCCTGGAGGCGTATCAGCGGGCGCTGCCGCCCAAGCACCTCGTGATGGTGCCGGGCGGCCATTTCGACCCCTATGTCCGGCACTTCGACCGGACCAGCGCGGCGGCGCGCGACTGGTTCACGGCCCATCTCGGCGATGCGGTTCGCACCTGACCGTCACCCGAACGGGCATTCGGACCCGGCCATCGCCCGGCTCGGCATGGTCCGGCGGCAGGTCGGTGTATCCCCCCTCGGCCTCCCGAGCGGGACGCACGCCGTTCCGCGCGCCCGAAGAAATCGTTTGACAGTCACACGGCGCGACGATCAGTTTGTACCGATCGGTACAAACTGGAGCCCTGCATCGTGTCGGACCGTCCCCCCCTTCCCCCCTTCACCGCCGAGACCGCCGCGCAGAAGGCCCGCATGGCCGAGGACGCCTGGAACGGGCGCGACCCCGAGCGCGTGGCGCTCGCCTACACGTCCGACAGCGTCTGGCGGAACCGCAGCGAGTTCCTGACGGGACGCGCGGCGATCGTGGCGTTCCTCCAGCGCAAGTGGGCGCAGGAACGCGAGTATCGGCTGATCAAGGAGGTCTGGACCTTCGGCGGCGACCGGATCGCGGTGCGCTTCGCCTACGAGTGGCACGATGCAGAGGGGCGGTGGTTCCGCTCCTACGGCAACGAGAACTGGGCGTTCGATGCCCACGGCCTGATGCGCCGCCGAATCGCCAGCATCAACGATCTCGCCATCGCCGAGTCCGAGCGCAAGTTCCACTGGCCGCTCGGCCGCCGGCCCGACGATCATCCAGGCCTCACCGATCTCGGCCTCTGACGGCGTTGACCAGCCGGGCCGAAACGCTGTCGAAGCTCGCGGAGGTGTTTCGCGCGCACGGCTACGAGGGCGCCAGCCTCGCGCGGATCGGCCGGGCGACAGGCCTGGGCAAGGGCAGCCTGTACAACCTGTTCCCCGGCGGGAAGGCCGAGATGGCGACCTGCGTGCTGGCGGAGATAGACGGGTGGTTCGAGACCAACCTCTACGCGCCGCTCCGCGCGGCGGAACGCCCGGGCGAGGCGGTCGCGGCCATGTTCGACGCGGTCGACGCGTATTTCCGCTCCGGGCGGCGGGTCTGCCTCGTGGGCGTCGTGGCGCTCGGCTCGGAGCGGGATCGATTCGGCGAGGCGGTGCGCAGCTACTTCGCGCGCTGGGTGGCAGCGCTGGCGGACGCCCTGCAACGGTCGGGCCGGGACGCGGCGGGAAGCACCGCCCTGGCGGAGGAGATCGTCGTCCAGATCCAGGGGGCCATCGTCCTGTCCCGGGCGCTGGACCAGCCGGCGGTCTTCTCGCGGGCGATGACGGCGCTGCGGGCCAGGGCCGCCGCGGACTGAACTCCGCGGCGGCCCACGCCTCATGCGGCGGTGCGGCGCTCGACCATCCGGGCCAGGAACGCGCTGCCCACAGGGATGATCGAGTCATCGAAATTGTAGCCGGCATTGTGCAGGCCGGGGCCGGCATTGGCGCCGAGCCAGACATAGGCGCCGGGCACCGCCATGGTCATGTCGGCGAAATCCTCGCTGCCCATCTTGGGCGTGACGTTCGTCTCGACCTTGTCGGTCCCGAGGAGTTCGGTCGCGACCTCCGTGGCGGCGGCGGCCTGCTCGGGGGCGTTCTCCAGCACGGAGAACACGTCCTGAAGGTCGACCTTGATCTCGGCGCCGTAGGCCGTGGCAAAGCCCGCCGCCAGCTCGCGCATGCGCGTGCCGGCGAGCGCCCGGATCTCCGTGTCGAAGGTCCGGATCGTGCCGGCGAGGTGCGCCGTCTCCGGGATCACGTTGTAGGCCGAGCCCGCCTCGATCCGGGTGATCGACAGCACGATCGACTTCAGCGGGTCGGCGTTGCGCGACACGATCGATTGCAGCGCCTGGGCGAGCCCGGTGGCGATGATGATCGGATCGGTGCCCCGGTGCGGCTGGGCCGCGTGGATGCCCTTGCCGCGGATGTGGATGTCGAAGAAGTCGGCCGCCGCCATGATCGGGCCGGGCCGCAGCTTGATCGTGCCGGCGCCGCCGCCCGGCTGGTTGTGCAGGCCGTAGATCTCGTCGCAGGGGAATCGCTCGAACAGGCCGTCCTTCAGCATGGCGCGGGCGCCGCCGCGGCCCTCCTCGGCGGGCTGGAACACGAACACCGCGGTGCCGTCGAAATTGCGCGTCTCCGCGAGGTAGCGGGCGGCGCCGAGCAGCATCGTGGTGTGCCCGTCATGGCCGCAGGCGTGCATCTTGCCCGCGTAGGTCGAGCGGTAGGGGAGGTTGGTCTCCTCCTCGATCGGCAAGGCGTCCATGTCGGCCCGCAGGCCGATCCGTTTGCCATGATCGGTGCGGCCCTTGAGCAGACCCACGACCCCGGTGCCGCCGATTCCGCGATGCACCTCGCAGCCGAGCTTCTCCAGCATGTCGGCGACGATGCCGGACGTGCGCACCTCCTCGAAGCCAAGTTCCGGATGGGCGTGGAGGTCGCGGCGGAGCGCCGTCAACTCGTCGGCAAAGGACTTGATGTGGTCGATCGGACTCATGTCTCGGGCACTCTCGGGGGACGTGTGGGGGAGGGCTCCGCGCCGTCGCAGGCGCCGCCCCCGTCCGCGCGCCGGAACGGCGTCAGCGTGTCGAGGACGTCCACCGCCTCGGCGACGTGGGCGCGTTCCCGCTGCAAGTAGTCGGCCACGCCGCGCCGCAGCGCCGGGTCGGCGATGTCGTGGGCCGAGTGCATCAGCACCGGCCGGTAGCCGCGGGCGAGCTTGTGCTCCCCCTGAGCGCCGGCCTCGACCCGCTTGAGGCCGCGGGCGATCGCGAAATCGATCGCCTGATAGTAGCAGACCTCGAAGTGCAGGAACGGGTGGTCCTCGATGCAGCCCCAGTTGCGGCCGTAGAGGGCCGTATCGCCGATCAGATTGATGGCGCCCGCGATATAGATACCCGCGCGCTTGGCCATCACCAGCAGCACCCGATCCGCCATGCGCTCGGACAGCAGCGAGAAGAATTTTCGATTGAGGTACGGACGGCCCCACTTCCGCGAGCCGGTATCCGTGTAGAAGGCGTAGAACGCGTCCCAGTGGGCCTCGGTGATGGCCGCGCCGGTCAGGTGCTCGATGGTGATGCCGGAACTCAGCGCGTCCCGGCGCTCCTTGCGGATGTTCTTCCGTTTGCGCGAGGCGAGGGCGGCGAGGAAATCGTCGAACGTGGCGTAGCCGTCGTTCTCCCAGTGGAACTGCTGATCGGTGCGCTGCAGGAAGCCCGCGGCACCGGCCCGGTCCCACTCGGCCTCGCGCATGAAGGTGACGTGGATCGAGGACGCCTTGGTCTCGCTCCGCAGCGCCCGCAGGCCGGCGACGAGCCCGGCGGTCGCCTCGTCCGGGTCGGCCCCCGGCGCGATGAGGAAGCGCGGGCCGGTCACCGGCGTGAACGGCACGCTGACCTGCAGCTTCGGGTAGTAGGAGCCGCCGGCCCGCTCGTAGGCATCCGCCCAACCGTGGTCGAACACGTATTCGCCCTGACTGTGCGATTTGAGGTAGCAGGGCACCACGCCGAGGCGCTGTCCGTCGCGCTCCACCGAGACGTGGAGCGGCAGCCAGCCGGTCCGGCGCGAGACGCAGCCCGAATCTTCGAGCGCCGACAGGAAGGCGTGGGAGACGAAGGGGTTGTGCGTCTCGTCGCCCGCCGCCAGGGTCTCGGGCGAGAACGCGCAGGCATCCCAATCCGCTGCCCCGATCTCCTTGAGTCCGGGCAGCGCCCGCACAATGAGCGTGGGGGTTTCCGGCGTCGGCCCGGGTGCTTGCTTCATGGGCATGAGTCTAATCCCTGCCCGGGCAGGGGCAAGCGGGCGGATCCGCGCGGTGGGGTGGACGGCCTTGTCAGAGGGCCGTCGTCGTCACACCATGCGGCTGCCGAATCCGGGAACGAGCGAAGCGCATCCCCACGACCTGGTATGCTCCAGACCGCGATATCAACGGGACCGCCCACCGGCATCCGCCGGACGATTTCGTCGACGACGTCATGTGCGAGACGAGTAATCTCGACACGCAGGATACGAACGTGCCGGCTACGGTTTTCATCTCGACCGCGCTCGGCGCGCCTGCGCCGCGTGTGAAACGATGTCCGGGCCGGGCCGGACGGGCCTTGCCCTGTCTGAGCGCCTCCGTCGAAGCCGATCCCAAAGTGCGGGACGCCGTCATCCAGACGCCCATCTCCCGGGCAGCCGCGCCGCCGGTGATCGCCCGGGCGCGCCTGAACCACGCGGCGCTGCTCGATCTCTGGGCCAACGGCGCGTCGTGGAACCGCCGGGAGGTCTCTGCCGTCCTCGATGGGCTCCGCAAGCTTCCCTAGCGCCCCACCGACAAGGCGTGAGCTTACTCCCCGAACCCGCCGACGCAGATGACATCCGCCTCCGCGCATGTGAGGTAACCCGTCAGCATCTTGGTCCGCGCGGCCGTCACCCGGGCCAGGCAATTGGCCCGGACTTGCGGCTGCATCGAGCCGCCTTCCGCACCCGTGGCTTCGAGGGTGCAGCTCGCGTCTCGGAACGGAAGCCAAGCCTTCTGGGCCGCCCGCAGACCGTCCTTCGCCTTCGGACCGATCTGCTTCATGAGTTTGCCGTAGGCGGCGTTCATCGCCGCATCCGCCCGGTCGTAGGCGGCCGCGGCGCAGGCGTTCAGATCCATCTGGGTCGAGCCGGCGCACGGCGCGGCCGCGCTGGCCGGCGCGGCCGCAAGAAGGAACGCGGCGAGACAGATCGCCGACCGTCTCATGGAACGAACCCTTCGAACACCATCTGGTCGGCATGTGCGCCTGCGCGGGCACGCTGGTCGTCGGTCCGCACCGTCCAGGCCATCACGGGGATCCGCCCGAGCAGCCGGCAGAGATAGGTCGGCGCGCAGGGCAGGTCGTCCACCCGCCAGGATAGGAAGTCGGGCCGGGTTTCGGCGAAATGCAGCAGGTTGGACAGGGCGAGCCGCATGCTCGGCGGCAGCGCCGCGTAGGCTGGATCGTCCTGGGTCGTCTCGGACACGATCCCGCGCGGGATCGTCGGGCAGAGCGCGCGCAGGGCCGCGACCACCTGCGGGTCGAAGGATTTCAGCGCCACCGGCCCGTCATAAGCGCCAGCCACCGCGGCGGCGCGGGTGGCCAGCCGCAGGTCGCCGTCGTAGCGGGACTTCACCTCGATCACCACCGGCACCGCCCCGGCCACCGCGGCCAGGAAGGCCGGCAGGGTCGGGATCGTCTCGGCAGTCCCGCCGATCGCCAGCGTCCCGAGATCGGCGGCCGAGCGCTTCGCCACCGCCTCGCTCGCCCCGGTCAGACGGCCGAGGGCGGCGTCGTGGAACACCATCGCCTCGCCGTCCGCGCTGATCTGGACGTCGCACTCGATGGCAAATCCCCCCGCCACCGCGGCGCGAGCCGCAGCCAGCGTGTTCTCCGGCCGGCCCGCCGCACGGTCATGAAGACCGCGATGGGCGATCGGCCGCGCGGTCAGCCAGTCCGGCGCCGCCATCGTCAGCGGACCTCGAACATCGCCTCGACCTCGACGGCGGCGTCGAGGGGCAGTTCCGCCACGCCGACCGTGGAACGGGCGTGGCGCCCCCGGTCGCCCAGGAGCTCGACCATCAGGTCGGAGGCACCGTTCATCACGCCGGCCACCGCCGAGAAGCCCGGCGCCGCGTTGATGAAGCCGCCGAGGCGCACGCACTGGACGACCGCACGGTCGAGATCCCCCACCGCCGCCTCGAGCTGGGCGAGGACGTTCAGGGCGCAGAGCCGGGCCGCCGCCCTGCCGGCCTCCGCCGGGACGGTGCCGCCGACCTTGCCCGTGTGCTCGGCCGCGATGGCGCCGTCAGGGCCGAAGCAGACCTGGCCGGAGATCACCACGAGATTGCCGGTTCGCACGAACGGCACGTAGTTGGCGACCGGCGCCGCCGCCTTGGGCAGGCTGAGGCCGAGCGATGCCAGGCGTTCCTTGATCGTGCTCATCGGGCGCGTCCTCGCTGATCGAAACGGCCGGAGCTGGAGCATGGCCGCCCCCCGTCGCGCAAGGGGCGTCGCCCGCGGGCAGGCCAGAAATCGCTGGGCCGGAAGCAGGGCGCAGCTCTGCCGCGCGGCTGCAACGCGCATTGAAACGTTGACAGGACCGCGCACTTTCATAGTAATCGCGCGCGTGCCGCCCCCGACCGAGGCGGCACTTTCATTTGGAGCCGGCTAACGCTTGCTCCGGGATCGACTGAAGAACGGAGATGGGACCCGTGACGTCAGCCCTTCTGCCGACCTATGTCCGCGCGCCGCTCGCCTTCGAGCGCGGCGAAGGCGCCTGGCTCGTGACGGAGGGCGGGGAGCGATACCTCGATTTCGGCGCCGGCATCGCGGTCAACGCGCTGGGCCACGCCCATCCCCACCTCGTCGGGGCGCTGACCGAGCAGGCGAATCGGATCTGGCACACCTCGAACCTGTTCGAGATCCCCGGCGGCGAGCGGCTCGGCCAGCGCTTGGCGGAGGCGACCTTCGCTGACGTCGTGTTCTTCTGCAACTCGGGCGCGGAAGCCAACGAGGCGGCGATCAAGATCGCCCGCAAGTACCACGCGGCCGATGGCCATCCGGAGCGTTTCCAGATCGTCACCTTCGCGGGCGCCTTCCACGGCCGGACGCTGGCGACGCTCGCCGCGGGTGGCCAGCAGAAGTACCTCGAGGGCTTCGGACCCAAGGCGGAAGGCTTCGATCAGGTCGCTGTCGGCGACTGGGCGGCGCTGGAGGCCGTGATCGGACCGGAGACGGCCGCGCTGATGATCGAGCCGATCCAGGGCGAGGGCGGCGTGCGGGTGATTCCCAATGCGGATCTTCGCCGCCTGCGCGAGATCTGCGACGCCAACGGCCTGCTCCTGATCATGGACGAGGTCCAGACCGGCATCGGCCGCACCGGCAAGCTGTTCGCGCACGAATGGTCTGGCATCGCGCCGGACATCATGAGCGCCGCCAAGGGCATCGGCGGCGGCTTCCCGATGGGCGCCTGCCTCGCCACGGGCGAGGCCGCCCGGGGCATGACGGCCGGCACGCACGGCACCACCTTCGGGGGCAACCCGCTCGCCATGGCGGTGGGCAACGCGGTGCTGGATGTCGTGCTGGGCGAGGGCTTCCTCGATCGGGTCGCCCGCTCCGGCCTGCTCCTGAAGCAGAAGCTCGCGGCCCTGCGCGATCGTCATCCGCACGTCTTCGATGAGGTCCGCGGCGAGGGGCTGATGCTTGGCCTCAAGCTCGGCGTGCCGAACACCGACTTCGCCGCCGCCGCGCGCGACGCACATCTCCTCGTGATTCCGGCGGGCGACAACATCGTGCGCCTGCTGCCGCCCCTGACCATCGGCCAAGCGGAGATCGACGAGGCGGTCCGGCGCCTCGACGCGGCCGCATCCGGATTCGAAGCCGTGCGCGGCGCGGCCGAATAGGTTTGCTTCCGAGACCCGTCGAACACCGCCCGCCGCCCCCGGCGGGCGGCCCGAAGCGTTTCCGGATACGGTCGATCACGCCGTGTCGGACGGAAATGCCCCTGCCAGGAGGTAGAGTGTCGTTCATGATCAGGTGATCGTTGAGCAGACTCTAGGTATTGTGACGCGATGAAAGCCCAGATGAATGGCCGGGCGAAGGCCCCGGCCCCGCACCTGAACGGTGGCGGCCCCCGTCATTTCCTCGATCTCAAGGATTTCTCCGGGGAAGAGCTGCGCCGGGTCCTGGACGCCAGCGCCGCCATCAAGGCGGCTCGACGCAAGGGCGAGCGCGCTGCCGACCGGCCGCTGACGGGCAAGACCCTGGCGATGGTGTTCGACCGGCCCTCGACCCGCACCCGCGTCTCCTTCGACGTGGCGATGCGCGAACTCGGCGGCGAGACGCTGATGCTCACCGGCTCGGAGATGCAGCTCGGCCGCGGCGAGACCATCGGCGACACCGCGCAGGTGCTGTCGCGGTTCGTCGACGCGATCATGATCCGCATCCTCGATCACGGGCAGATGCTGGAGCTTGCGGAATATGCGACCGTGCCGGTGATCAACGCGCTCACCAAGGTCTCGCACCCGTGCCAGATCATGGCGGACGTGCTGACCTTCGAGGAGCATCGCGGGCCGATCAAGGGCCGCACCGTGGCGTGGTCGGGGGATGCCAACAACGTGCTGGCGAGCTGGGTCCACGCCGCCGCGCGGTTCGACTTCACGCTCAACGTCGCGAGCCCGCCGGAACTCGCGCCGCCGCCGGCTCTGCTCGCCTGGGCCAAGCAGCAGGGTGCGGCCGTCAACGTCACCACCGACGCCTTCGCGGCCGTGGAGGGCGCCGACGCGGTGGTGACCGATTGCTGGGTCTCGATGGGCGACGACGACGAGGGCCACCGGCACAACCTGCTGAGCCCGTATCAGGTCAACGCCAAGCTGATGGCGGCGGCGAACCGGGACGCGATCTTCATGCACTGCCTGCCGGCCCATCGCGGCGAGGAGGTGACGGCCGACGTGATGGATGGCCCGCGCTCGGTGGTGTTCGACGAGGCCGAGAACCGCCTGCACGCGCAGAAGGGCATCCTGGCCTGGTGCCTGCGCGCCGGCGGACTCTGAGAGCGGGCTCGACGGAAGCGGAGGACGCGGGCCGCGGTTTCGAAAGGGCGGGCCCTTTCGCGGGTCCAGGGCAGAGCCCTGGAGATCGCCTCAGGGCCTTGCGCTGAGGACCCGCCGAAGGGCGGGCCCTTCGAAGCCCGGGATCCGGGTCGAGGCGGATCCGGGCTCGCGTCCGCGGGCTCGGCATACCATATAGGGAACAGCGGGCGGCATGCGCGGCCCGTATCCCCATCACGGCTGCCGACAGGCGGCAACCCGGCGACGGATGTGGCGCAATGCGTCCGTTCTCCCGCGGGGCGCGGGCGGGGTGAGGGATCGCTCCGCTCAGGCTTGCCCCTCACGCCGTTCGGCGTCCCTGGCGCATCGATCGGAGAGGGCATGAGTTCAGGAACCCCATCGCACTTGGACGCCGGGCAGGCCGGCAACGGTCACGCGGGCGGCGACGACGCCGTGCTGCCCTTCGCCGTGGAGGCGCTGGACGTGCGCGGCCGCGTCGTCCGGCTCGGCCCCGCCGTGGACACGATCCTGCGCCGGCACGGCTATCCGGATCCGGTAGCGCGGCTGCTCGGCGAGGCGGCGGCGCTCACGGTTCTGCTCGGCTCCTCCCTCAAGTTCGAGGGCCGGTTCCAGCTCCAGACCAAGACCGACGGGCCGGTGGCGATGATCGTGGTCGATTTCGAGGCGCCGGATCGCCTGCGCGCCACCGCGCGCTTCGAACCTGAGCGCGTCACCGCCCTCGGCTCCGGCCCGCTCAAGGATGCCGACCTGATCGGCACCGGGCACCTCGCCATGACCATCGACCAGGGCCCCGCGGCCAGCCGCTACCAGGGCGTGGTGGCGCTGGAAGGCCAGAGCCTGGAGGAGGCCGCGCACCAGTATTTCCGCCAGTCCGAGCAGATCCCCACGCAGGTCCGCCTCGCGGTCGCCGAGGCCGTGGAGGAGGGGGCCGGGCACTGGCGGGCCGGTGGCTTGGTCGTGCAGTTCCTGCCCCAGTCGATCGACCGCGCCCGCCTCGCCGACCTTCCGCCGGGCGACATCCCGGAGGGGCACGCCCATCTCTCGGACGCGGCGCCCGAGGACGATGCCTGGGTGGAGGCGCGCTCCCTCGTCGCCACGATCGAGGATCACGAGCTGGTTGATCCCAACGTGTCGAGCGAGCGCCTGCTGTACCGGCTGTTCCACGAGCGCGGCGTGCGGGTGTTCGACCGCCAGCCCGTGCATGAGACCTGCCGCTGCTCCCGCGAGCGGGTGTTGGGCATGATCCGCTCCTTCACGCCGCAGGAACGGCGCGACATGGTGGCGGATGACGGACGGATCGTCATCACCTGCGAGTTCTGTTCGCGGCGCTATGACCTCGATCCCGAAGCGGTCGAGGCCGAGATCGCGGAGCAGCCGAAGCAGTAGAAGTCGACACAGCAACCCGCTGGACAGCTTCTCATCGCGGCTTCACGGCCAAGCTTTGCTCGCGAAACGCAGGAATATCGGTATTCGTTGCGTGAATTTTTCAGGGGTCTGAGCAGAACTGTTTCCGGATCTTCGACGTTGCGTGCCCGATTCAACATTGGAGGAACGCCATGCGGAGATTGTCGATCGGTTTGGCCGCGCTGCTGATGAGCACCTCGGTCTACGCGCAGCAAGGCGGCGCCGAGCGCGGAGCCGGGATGGCCGGTCGCGGTGGCCAGAACGGCACCGAGTCGGGCATGAAGGCCGGCGGCGAGCGCGGCGGCATGCAGGGTCGCCAGAAGGGCAGCCCGGCGACCGCCGACCGGAATGCTGGCCCTGGGCGGGCGGATCAGGACCGGAACGCCGGGGGCGCGGACCGGATGGCGCAGGATCGTGACCAGGGCAACCGTGCCGGCGCCGCGCGCCAAGACCGCGACAATGCCCGCGCGACCGACCGCAACGCCCGCGACGGCGCCCGGGCCGAGCGTGGCGACCGCCGGGGCGAGCATGTCGACGTTCGCGACCGCACCGACGTCAGCAGCCGGACCGACACGCGTCACGACCGGGTCGAGGGCGGTTTCCGGCGCGAAGGCCGCTACGTCTTCATCGGCGGGCAGCGGGTTGTGTACGGCTCCCCCGAGTACCGCCGGCTGATCGTCACCGAGACCCGCGGTCCGCGCGAGCGCTACGTCGTGATCCGTGGCCAGCGCGTCCTCTACGGCTCGCCGGACTATCGCCGCCTCGTCAGCGTCCGCGAGACCGGCCCGCGCGAGCGCTACGTGGTGATCCGCGGACAGCGCGTTCTGTACGGCTCGCCCGAGTACCGTCGCCTCGTGTCGGTGCAGGAGGATCGCTTCGTGACGATCCGCGGCCAGCGGGTCCGTTACGGGTCCGCCGAGTATCGTCGCCTCAGCGGCGGCGGCACGGTCGACGCCAGCTTCCACGCGGAGCAGCGCGCCGGCGCCCGGTTCGACAAGCATGGCGACCGGGACGGAATCCGCAACGTCTCGCGCAACGAGGACCGCGACAACGGCCGCAATGCCGGCAAGATGGACCGCGGGATGGAGCGCAATGCCGGGCGCGACGGTCGGAATGACGGCATGCGCAACGGCGACATGCGCGGCAACCAGCAGGCCGGTATCCGCAACGCGTCCGACCGCGGCAACGGGCAGGGCGGCATGAAGTCCGGCGCCGAGGGCGGCCGGATGGGTGGCGGCGAGCGCAGTGGCGCGCCGGGCAGCGCCAAGGGCGGTGGCGCCATGGGCGGCGGCCGGACCGGCGGCGGAGAACCGGGTGCCGGGCGCAACTGAGCGACGTGATCCCAGGGAGGGGCCGTGCGGCCCCTCCCCGTCGGTAGACGGGGTCTCCTGCGGAAACCGAGCGCCGCAAACCGCTTGTCTCCCGCCCCTGCAGGGGAAAGGGAAAGCAAGCGGAAGACCGAAATCATCGGTTGAAAGCGGTCAGGACGCCTGAGAGCGCAGCCCGTCCCCTCACACCTTCAGGACGGGCTCGGCGATGTCGCCACCCCCGCCGCGGGCCTTGAGATAATCCGGCTGGAACAGGCACATCCGCACGGCGTCGCGATAGCGCCCGTTCACGAAGAACTCGTCCTTGAGCACCCCCTCCGGCCGAAAGCCGCAGCGCTCGTAGATGCGCACCGCCCGGGCGTTGTCCCGGTCGACGTGCAGGTAGAGCTTGTGGATATTCAGCACGCTGAACGCGTAATCCATCGCGATCCGGGTCGCCTGCCACGCATAGCCCCGGCCCTGGAAGCTCGGATGGATCGCGATCTGGAACTCGCAGCGCCGGTGCAGGTGATTGATCTCCACCAGCTCGATCAGCCCGGCCGGCTCGCCACTCGGATCGGCCACGATGAAGCGCCGCTCCGTCTGGTTGTGGATGTTGCGCTCGTAGAGCTGCTGCAGTTCGGCGAAGGACTCGTAGGCCTCCTCGAACCAGTAGCGCATGATGCTGTCGTTGTTGTTGAGCTGGTGGACGAAGCGCAGATCCTCCCGCTCCAGCGGCCGCAGCTTGATGGTGACGTCGGTGAGCGGTTTCATGCCGCGCAGGCCTCGATCAGATCACGCAGGAACCGTTCGCCCTGGCCGAGGGCGTCCAGCGTGATGAACTCGTCGGGCTGGTGCGCCTGCGCGATGTCGCCCGGCCCGCAGACCACGGTGGGCAGGCCCGCCACTTGGAACCGCCCGGCCTCGGTCGCGTAGGGCACCGCCACGGTGCGGTTGCGCCCGGCCAGGCGCAGGCATAGGGCCTCCGCGGCCGAACCCAGATCGGGTGCGAGGCCCGGGATATCGATCTCCTCGAGCGTCTCGATCCGCCCGAAATCGCCGTAGCGGTTGAGCCGGACCCGGGTCACCCGCTCCACCTCCCCGGCGAACAGACGCGGGATCTCGGCCGGGTCGAGGTCCGGCAGGCCGCGGTACTCCCAATGGAAGCGGCACTCCTTGGCGATGATGTTCCGGGCGGTGCCGCCCTGGATCGTCCCGACATGGACCGTCGTGGAGGCCGGATCGAACCGGCCGGAGGGGTCGCCGCGCTCGATCATCAGGTCGGCGATCCGGTTGAGGCCTGCAACCAGTTCGCAGGCGGCAGTTACGGCGTTCGCCCCGAGGGCCGGCCGGGCGGAATGGGCCTCGCGGCCATGCACGGTGGTGAGGCAGGTCACGATGCTCTTGTGCGCGTCCGCCACCTCCATGCCGGTCGGCTCGCCGACGATCACCGCGCCGGGCCGCGGCAGGTCGGCGCCGAAGCGGGCGATCCCGTCCATCGAGCCGAGGCAGGTGGTCTCCTCGTCGTAGGAGAGCAGGATGTGGATCGGCCGCTTCAGGTCGGCCGCCAGCATCTCGGGCACAAGGGCAAGGGCGAGAGCATCGAACCCCTTCATGTCGACGGCGCCGCGCCCGTAGGCCCGTCCGTCGGCGACGCGCAGCGTGAACGGGTCGCTGCTCCAGGCCTGGCCCGCCACCGGCACCACGTCGGTATGGCCGGACAGCACCACGCCGCCCGCGACCATCGGGCCGATCGTGGCGAGCACGGCGGCCTTGTCGCCCGCCGCGTTCGGCAGGCACAGGTGCGGGACGCCCCAGCCATCGAGATAGGCGCGGACGGACTCGATCAGCGCGAGGTTGGACTTGTCGCTCTCCGTGTCGAACGACACGAGGCGGGCCAGCATGTCGAGCGTGCTCAGTCGCTCGCCGGTCGCGGGCATGCAATCCTCCGGGGACAAAGTCCCGGGTGACAGGACCTCAGTGCAGGCTGCGGCGGACGTGCGGGCTGTCGAGGGAGAAGGCGGGGATCTCGGCCTCGAAGCTCTCACCGGCTACCGTCGCCATGGTGTAGCTGCCGGCCATCAACCCGTCGGGCGTGTTGAGCGGGCAACCACTGGTGTAGCAGAAGGACTCGCCGGGCTCCAGCACCGGCTGCTTGCCGACCACGCCGGTCCCGCGCACCTCCTGACAGGCGCCGTGCCCGTCGATGATCCGCCAGTGGCGCGAGCGAAGCTGGACTTGCTCGCTGCCGTTATTCACGATCTCGACCGTATAAGCAAAGAAATAGCGGCTCTCATTCGGCGAAGATTCCTCTTCAACGAAACGAGACTGTACAGTTACACTTATCCCCCGCGTCTCGGCCTTGTACATCGCCCTATTTGGCCCTTCTTGCGGACGGTACGATTCGCGAAGCAGAATGGAACGCGCTTCCTGCGCGGTGGTAGTTGGCGGCGGAATCCCCGTCAATTGCGGCGGACTACCTCGCGCGGTCGCAAATGGCGCGCCGGCATGATTCGCTCAGCGATCCGGGCCCACCCCGCGCTGTGACGGCGGGACGAACGGGTTAAGGCCGCGTTAGCCAGTCCCGGAGGAAAACGGAGGCGGACGCGGACCGGGCGGCGGCGCGCGAGGGAGATACGGGCGCGATGACAGCGGGCGCAGCCACGGGAGGGCCCGGTTCAGGTGCCGGGAGCCGCAGCGGCATCCTGCCGGCCCAGGCCATTGCGGCGCTGGCGCAAGCCGGCGGGATCCGCACCGAACGCCCCTTCGCGCCCGACCAGATCCAGCCGGCGAGCATCGACCTGCGCCTCGGCGCCACCGCCTACAGGGTGCGCACGAGCTTCCTGCCGGGAGCCGGGCGCACGGTCCAGGCCTGCGTCGACCGCCTGTCGCTGCACCGGATCGATCTCCGACCGGGCGCGGTGCTGGAGACCGGCTGCGTCTACATCGCCGAGTTGCAGGAGAGTCTGGCGCTGCCCGCCGGCCTCGCGGCGGCGGCGAACCCGAAGAGCTCCACCGGGCGCATCGACGTGTTCACCCGGGTGATCACCGATCGGGGCGAGGCGTTCGATCAGGTCGAGCCCGGCTACGACGGCCCGCTCTACGCCGAGATCTCGCCGCGCACCTTCCCGGTCCTGGTCCGCACCGGCTCGCGCCTGTCGCAGATCCGCTTTCGCCAGGGGACACCGCGGCTGACAGAGACCGAACTCGGCCTGCTCCACGCCCGCTCGGCCCTGGTCGATGCGGGCAACCCGTCCTTCCAGGGGGGCGTGGCGGTCTCGGTCGACCTCGCGGGCTTCGACGGGCTGATCGGCTTCCGGGCGAAGCGCCATACCGGCCTAGTGGACGTGGATGCCCCCGGGCGCCACAAGGCCTCCGAGTTCTGGGAGCCGCTCCCGGCCGACGGATCGGGCAGCCTGATCCTCGATCCCGGCCAGTTCTACATCCTGGCCTCGAAGGAGGCGGTTCAGGTCCCGCCGGACCACGCCGCCGAGATGGTGCCGTTCGATCCGCTGGTCGGCGAGTTCCGCGTCCACTACGCGGGCTTCTTCGATCCGGGCTTCGGCTATGCCGGGGCGGGGGGCGCGGGGGCCCGCGCCGTGCTGGAGGTGCGCTCGCGCGACGTGCCGTTCCTGCTCGAAGATGGCCAGATCGTCGGCCGCCTCGTCTACGAGCGCATGCTCGACGTACCCGAGACCCTCTATGGGGCCGGCGCCGGCTCGAACTATCAGGCGCAGGGGCTCAAGCTCTCCAAGCACTTCGTCCTGTAGCGCCCGCGGGGAGCCTGGATCGCATGGACGCGGTGGACCGGAAGATCCTGGACATCCTGCAGCAGGACGCGACGCTGCCCGTGGCCGAACTCGCCGAGCGGGTCGGCGTGAGCGCGGCGCCGTGCTGGCGCCGGGTGAAAAAGCTGGAAGCCTCCGGGGTGATCCGCGGCCGGGTCGCCCTGGTCGACCGCCGCAAGGTCAACGTGCCGACGACGGTGTTCGTGGCCGTGAAGGCCCCGCGCCATGCCGCCGACTGGTCGGACGCGTTCCGTAGGATCGTCGCCGACTTCCCGGAGATCGTCGAGGCTTGGCGCCTCACCGGCGAGATCGATTACCTGCTGCGCATCGTCGTGCCCGACATCGAGGCCTACGATGCGGTGTATCAGCGGCTCATCGCAAAGCTCGACTTCTCGAACCTGTCCTCCTCCATCGCCATGGAGGAGATGAAGTACACGACCGCCGTCCCGACGCTCTACGTGGCGTGAGATCGTCGCCGCAGCGCCTCAGCCCGCCGCGATCTCGTAAGTCCGGTCGATCGAGGAATCCTGGGTCCGGTGATCGTAGCCGTAGACATGAATCGAGACCGCCGCCTCCGGCCCCTCATTGGCGATCCGGTGCAGGTTCGGCCCCGTGGGCATCATGCAGGCGACGAAGCCGGACTGCCGGACGGCATCCAGGGTCGCCACCGCGTGCGTGTCGCTGATCGGTCGATACCATGTCTCGCGCAGGGTGCCGCGCAGCAGCCCGAAGCAGCACGAGCAGTGGTGATCGTGGACCGGCGTAACCGTGCCCGGCGCCCACACCATGGCCCAGACGCTGATCGCCTCGGTGCCGAACAGCAGGTTGCGGCTCAGGCCCTCACCCCGGCCGACGAGACGCGCCGGGTCGAGCAGTTCCGGCCGGGACAGGAGACGCAGCAGCGTCGTGCGCGCGGCGGCGAGATAAGCGTCCGGGGCATGGCGGGCCGAGACGGCAAGATCCGCCATCATCGCCGCGACGTCGGCGGACGGGATCGACTGGGCCATCGCAGATCTCCTTCGCTGCGCTTCTCGAAGACCTGGGTATCGTATCGCGTTCTCGAGGCTCTGCGTTTGCGTTGTTGTCGTCTGAAGCGGTCCGACGCGAAATCCTATCGCGCGATGTGGCGCGCGCGCGAAACGAGATTGCGCCGTGCGCGCGTTCGCTGGATACGGCTGTCCTGATTCGAGCGGGGAGCCGTGCCGACAGGAGCCCCGTCGGCATCGCGGGGGATCGGGTGTGTCCGGCGCTGGTGGCGAGTGGCGTCCGCGCGTGCGATCCGGTGCGGCCTCAGCCCGCCGCCGCCGCGTCGAGCAGCCACGCGACCGCGCCCGCGCCTGTAACGCGGCCCGCCGGCAGATCCTCGCCGGCGGCGAGGCGGGCCAGCGGCGCGCGCTTGCCCGCACCAGTTACCAGGAACAGCACGTGGCGGGAGGAGGCGAGCGCCGGGAAGGTCAGGGTGATACGCGGCACGAAGGGCGTCAGCCCCGCCTCCGGCACCGGGGCGACCAGCCGTTCCGCCTCGTCCACGGCCGGCTTGCCGGGGAAGAGCGACGCCGTATGCCCGTCCTCGCCGAGCCCGAGCAGCACGAGGTCGAACAGCGGCCGGGCGGGATCGAGCCCGTCGGCCCCGTAGAAGTCCAGCAGCGTGCGCTCGTAGGCGCGGGCGCCCGCCTCCGCACCCGCGTCCGAGGGGATGAAATGCAGGTGCGTCGGCGGGATCGGCGCGCCGTGCCCGAAGGCCTCCCGGACCATGCGGACGTTGCTGCGCTCGTCGTCCCAGGGGACCACCCGGTCGTCACCGAAGAACCAGTGGACGCGCTCCCACGGGACCCGGGCGGCGTAGTCAGGGCCGGCGAGGAGGCCGTAGAGCACCTTCGGGGTCGAACCGCCCGACAGGCAGATCGCGATCCGCTCGGACTGGTTCTCGCCGCAGGCCACGATCAGCCGCTCGGCCGCTTCGCGGGCGACGGCCTGCGCATCCTCCAGGACATGGGTGCCGGCGGGGAGGCTCATGGTGCGGCCCTACTTCTTCGGCTCCTGGTGGCCGCCGAAGCCCTTGCGCATCGCCGAGAGCAGCTTGTCGGCGTAGCTCTCGTGCTCGCGGGAGCGGAAGCGGCGATAGAGGGCGGCGGACAGCACGGTCGCCGGCACACCCTCCTCGATGGCGGCGTTGATGGTCCAGCGGCCCTCGCCGGAATCATCGACATGGCCGGAGAATTCGGTGAGTTGCGCGTCGCCGGCGAGCGCCTGCGCGGTCAGGTCGAGGAGCCAGGAGGAGACGACGCTGCCGCGCCGCCAGACTTCGGCGATGTCGCCCATGTCGAGGTCGAAGCGGCGCTCCTCCGGCAGGGCCTGCGCATTCGCGTGGCGGAGGATGTCGAACCCCTCGGCGTAGGCCTGCATCAGGCCGTACTCGATGCCGTTATGGACCATCTTGACGAAATGGCCCGCGCCGGTCGGCCCGGCATGGATGTAGCCCTGCTCGGCGCGGGGATCGCGGCCCTCGCGGTTCGGGGTCCGCGGGATGTCACCGATGCCGGGCGCGAGCGTCTTGAAGATCGGGTCGAGCCGGTCGACGGTCTCGTGATCGCCGCCGATCATCATGCAGTAGCCGCGCTCCAGGCCCCAGACGCCGCCCGAGGTGCCGACATCGACGTAGTGCAGGCCCTTCGCCTTCAGCGCGAGGCCGCGGCGGACATCGTCGCCGTAGAACGAATTGCCGCCATCGATGATGCAGTCGCCGGCCTGCATCAGGCCCCCGAGGGTCTGGACCGCCTGCTCGGTGATGGTACCCGCCGGCAGCATCACCCAGGCCGCGCGCGGCGCTTCGAGCTTGGCGACCAGATCCTCCAGGCTCGCCGCGCCGACCGCGCCGGCCTCGACCAAAGCCGCCACGGCGTCCGGGTTCTGGTCGAACACCACGGCCTTGTGCCCGTCCCGCAGGAGCCTGCGGACGATGTTGCCGCCCATCCGGCCGAGGCCGATCATGCCGAGTTGCATCGCTGCTCTTCCTTTGATCGACCTCGCGGAGCGAGGTTCAGGTGTCTACGGCTTCACCAACGTCCGACGTCGAAACGCACCGCTTTCCCGGACGCCCGGAACGTCAGTGGGAGGTGATCCGGGATCCAGCACACCAGGCGCCGCGAAAGCGGCTCAGGTCGAAGTCTGCGGACATTTCGCGTCTTCCTGTGCTGGATCCCCGGTCGTATTCCGCTGGCGCTCCATGCGCCCGGGAAAGGGCGCCGACCCTGGGCATCGTCCTACGCCACCGCCGCCCTCAGCGCTGCGGCGACACGCTTCAGCCCGGCTTCGAGATCGCCCTTGATGTGGACCCGCAGCGCCCGCCGCCCGCGCTCGGCCAGCACGGCGAAATCGCCCCGGGCCTGCGCGGCCACCACCGTGGCGAAGCCGAGCGTCCGGCCGGGGATCGGCAGATCCTCCGACGGGTCCGCGGTGATCTGCAGGAATACGCCGGTATCCGGCCCACCCTTGTAGGCCTGACCGGTCGAGTGCAGGAAGCGCGGCCCGAATTCCAGGCAGGTCGCGACCTTCCGGGCGTCGCGCACCGCGATCCGGGCGTCCTGAAGGATGCCGGCCGTCTTCGCGTTACGCGGCACGTAGGCGAGGAGGGCGAGGTAATCCCCGTCCTTCAACCGGGCGACCTGCGCCTTCAGCGCCGCGTCGAGCCCGTCCGAGGCCTGCCTCAAGCCCGCGGCGTTCTTCGGATCGGCGTAGAGCGCGATCGTGTCGTCGGCAAACAGCGGCGTCTCGGAGGGCAGGGCGCCGCTGGCCTCGGCCTCCGCGAACAGCTTCTTGGTCTCGACCTTGCTGGCCTCGACATCGGGCTGGTCGAACGGGTTGATGCCGATCACCGCGCCGGCCACCGCGGTCGCCATCTCCAAACGGTAGAATTCCTGCGGCAGTTGCTCGATCGAATCGAGGGTGATGCGGGCGATCGGGTGGCCGTCGCGCTCCAGGGCGCGCAGGGCCTCGTCCTGCGCCACCTCGGCATGGCCGTCCAGGCGCAGGTAGAGGAAGAACCGGTCGTGGCCGTAGACCGCCGGGACGCCGACCGGCTCCCCGTCCACCGGCACGAGGCCCTTGCCCTGCTTGCCGGTCGATTCCGCGATGAGCTGCTCGGCCCATGCGCCGAAGCTCTCGATCCCCGGCGAGGCGGTCACCGTCACCTTGTCGCGACCGGCGAGCGCCGCGGCGCCCAAAGCGGTGCCGAGCAGCACGCCCGGGTTCACCGCCGGCGGCACGACCGGCCCGCAGGAGCGGACCATGATGCGCGCCGCCTCCAGGAGCGCCTTCACGTCGAGGCCCATGGCGGCCGCCGGCACCAGCCCGAAGGCCGAGAGCACCGAGTAGCGCCCGCCGATCTGCTTCACCCCGTAGAAGATCTTTTTGAATTGATCCGCCTTGGCGACGCGCTCCATGTCGGAGCCGGGGTCGGTGACCGCCACGAAGTGTTCGCCGGCCTTCTCGCCGAGAACCTCTTTGGCGCGGGCCAGAAAATAGTCGCGGAACACGTTGGGCTCCAGCGTCGAGCCCGACTTCGACGCCACGATGAACAGTGTTCTGGCCAGATCGATGCTCTGCTCCAGGGCGCGCACCTGATCCGGATGGGTCGAGTCGAGGATCTGCAGCTTCGGGAAACCCTGGCGCTGGCCGTAGGTCAGGCTCAGCACCTCCGGGCCAAGGCTCGACCCGCCCATGCCGAGCACCACCGCGTCGGTGAAGCCTTCAGCCTTCACCCAATCCGCGAAGGCGGCGTAGTCGGCGGCCTTCTCCAGCTCCTCCTCGACGATGTGCAGCCAGCCGAGCCAGTTCGCCTCGTCGTGGCCTGACCAGACGGAGGCGTCGCCCGCCCAGAGCCGGCGGATCGCGCCGCTCGCACGCCAGGATTCGACGGTCTTCTTCGCCTCGTTCGCCAGCGTCTCGTCGAGCGCGAGGCTCTGGCCGTCGAGCCGATGGCCCAGAAGCGCGGCGCGCTTGCCCGCGACCGCGCCGAGCAGATTGTCGGCCGCGTCGATGAACAGCTGGACGCCCTCCCGCACCAGTTGCTCGGCAACCTTCTCGATGTCGATACCGGTCCGGGCCAACCGGGCCATCACGGCCTCGGCACCCGGCACGTCCTCCTCGATCGTCGCCCGCACGGTGCCGTGGTCGCGGAACGCGTCCATGGTGGCCGGCGGCATGGTGTTGACGGTGTTCGGGCCGATCAGCTCCTCGACATAGAGCACGTCGGAATAGGCTTTGTTCTTCACGCCCGTGGAGGCCCAGAGCAGCCGCTGCGCCTTGGCGCCCTTCTCGGCCAGGGCCTTCCACTTCGGCTCCGAAAAGATGCGCGTGTAGCGCTGATAGGCGAGCTTGGCGTTGGCGATCGCCACCTTCCCCTTGAGCTGCTCCAGGGCGATCTTCTCGTCGGGGTCGTTGGCCTCACCGATCTTCTCGTCGAGCAGCTTGTCGACCAGCACGTCGATGCGGCTGATGAAGAAGCTCGCCACGCTGGCGATCCGTGCGACGTCGTGGCCGGCCTTGGCCCGGGCATCGAGCCCGTCGATGAAGGCGCGGGCTACCGCTTCGTAGGCCTCCTGCGAGAACAGCAGGGTGACGTTGATCGAGATGCCCTCACTGGTCAGCTGCCGGATCGCCGGGATGCCCTCCGGCGTCGCCGGCACCTTCACCATCAGGTTGTCGCGGGAGACCGCCTTGTGCAGGCGCCGCGCCTCGGCGAGCGTCTCCTCGGTGTCGAGGGCGAGGTAGGGCGAGACCTCCAGGCTGACGTAGCCGTCCGCCCCGTCGCTCGCCTCGTAGACCGGGCGGAGCACATCGGCCGCCGCCTGGATGTCGGCGATGGCCATCCCCTCGTAAAGGTCGATGACGCGGCTGTCGCCGTTCGCCTGCACGGCCTTGAGGCTGTCGTCGTACTCGTCCGAGTGGCCGATCGCCTTCTCGAAGAT
The DNA here is from genome assembly GCF_022829545.1 of Methylobacterium sp. J-030. Lineage (GTDB taxonomy): Bacteria > Pseudomonadota > Alphaproteobacteria > Rhizobiales > Beijerinckiaceae > Methylobacterium. Next base: position 97,257 of record NZ_JAKSYM010000321.1, read on the forward strand.
CGACGGGTTGGAGGTGACGCCCCGCAGGCCGTCGCGCTCCACAAGCTGCTTCAGCTCGCCCTTCTGAATGAAGCCGCGGGCCACGAAATCGAGCCAGACCGCTTGATCCTGTTCGTCGTGCAGGGCCTTGAGCGCGTTCATGTCGGTTCCTCGTCTCGCGTGCCGCTTTTTGCCGGGCGCCCTCCCTCCCCCGCTGAGGGGGGAGGGGGCCGTCGCGTATCAGTCGTTACCGCTTGTGCTTGGCCACCTGGGCCTTGGCGGCCTCCAGCACCTTCTCGGGGGTAAAGCCGAACTTGGTCTGGAGATCCTTGATCGGCGCCGAGGCCCCGAAGGTGTGCATGCCGATGATCGCGCCCTCCGAGCCGGCATAGCGGTCCCATCCGATCACGCTGCCCTGCTCGACCGCCACCCGCGCCTTCACGGCGGGCGGCAGCACCGAGTCGCGGTAGGCCTGATCCTGCCGCTCGAACAGCTCCCAGGACGGCATCGACACCACCCGGGCCTTCACGCCCTCCGCCTTCAGCGCCTCGTAGGCGCCGACGCAGAGCTGGACCTCCGATCCGGCGCCCAGCAGGATGACTTCGGGCGTCCCGTCGCAATCGGCCAGCACGTAACCGCCCTTGGCGGTTCCCGAGGCCGCGCCAAATTTCGTCCGATCGAGTGTTGGCAGCGGCTGACGGGAGAGCGCGAGCACCGCCGGCTGGTTCTTCGACGAGAATATCACCCGGTAGGCCTCGGCGACCTCGTTGGCGTCGCCCGGGCGCAGGGTCACGAGACCGGGGATGCAACGCAGCGACAGGAGTTGCTCCACCGGCTGGTGGGTCGGCCCGTCCTCGCCCACGCCGATCGAGTCGTGGGTGAAAATGTGGAAGACCGGCAGCTCCATGAGGGACGCGAGCCGGATCGGCGGGCGCATGTAGTCGGCGAAGACCAGGAAGGTCGCGCCGTAGGCCCGGAGCCCGGAGAGCCCCAGCCCGTTCACGATCGAGCCCATGGCGTGCTCGCGGACGCCGAAATGCAGGTTGCGGCCGCCCGGCGAGAACGGGCCGAACGAGCCGGCGCCCTCGAAGGTCAGGTTCGACTTGTTGGACGGCGCCAGATCGGCCGAGCCGCCGAGCAGGAACGGCACGTGCTGGGCGATCGCGTTCAGCACCTTGCCGGAGGATTCGCGGGTGGCGAGGCCCTTGGCGTCGGGCTCGAAGACCGGGATGTCCCTGTCCCAGCCCTCCGGAAGACGCCCCTCCAGCAGCGCGTTCAGATCCTCGGCGTGGTCGGCATCGGCCTCCTTCGCCTGGGTCAGGAGGCCCTGCCACGCGTCGTAGAGGGCGGCGCCGCGCTTGCCGATCCCGTCGCGAAAATTCTCCAGGACGCCGTCCGGCACCAGGAACTGGGCATCCTCCGGCCAGCCATACGCGCGCTTGGCACCCTTCACCTCGTCCGGACCGAGGGCGTCCGAGTGGGCCTTCGAGGTGCCCTGCTTGGTCGGCGCGCCGTATCCGATCACCGACTTGACGATGATCAGCGTCGGCCGGTCGTTCGTGGCGAGGAACGTCTCGATCGAGCCCGCTAGGGCGTGCACGTCGTTGGCGTCGGCGACGCGCAGCACCTGCCAGCCGTAGGCCAGGAACCGGGTCGCCACCTCCTCCCCGAAGGCGAGTTCCGTGTGACCCTCGATGGTGACGGTGTTGTCGTCGTAGATCCAGCAGAGGTTGCCGAGCCGCAGGTGGCCGGCGAGGGAGGCCGCCTCGGAGGCCACGCCCTCCATGAGGTCGCCGTCCGAGCAGACCGCGTAGACATTGTAGTCGAACAGCGGCAGGTTCGGCCTGTTCAAGTGCTGGCCGAGGTAGCGGCTGCCCATCGCCATGCCGACCGAGTTGGCGACCCCCTGGCCGAGCGGCCCCGTGGTGGTCTCGACGCCGGTGGTGAAGTGGTATTCCGGATGGCCGGGGGTCCGGCTGTCGAGCTGGCGGAATTTTTTGATATCGTCCAGCGCCACGGCCGGTGCGTTGCCGCCGTCGCTCTGGGCCACGTTGGCGAGATGCAGCAGCCCGTAGAGCAGCATCGAGGCGTGGCCGCAGGACAGCACGAACCGGTCGCGGTTCGGCCAGTGCGGGTGCGCCGGGTCGTAGCGCAGGTAGCGGTTCCACAGGGTGTAGGCCACGGGCGCGAGGCCCATGGGCGCCCCGGCATGGCCCGAATTGGCCTTCTGCACCGCGTCGATCGCCAGCGTGCGGATCGTGTTGATGCTGAGCGTATCGATCTCAGCCAGGGCCGCCTTGGCGGGAGTGTCAGCGCCGCTCATGGTTTTACGTCTTCCAGTTGCCCTCGCGCGAGCCGCTTGTCGGCCTCGCGCTGCCGCAGGACGGCGGGAGGGGCGCCGTTGCCCTTACCACCCTGCCGATCCGCAGGCCCTTCGCCGCGCGTATAGCTGAGGAGCGTGTTGACCAGCGCCACGTGGGTGAACGCCTGCGGGAAGTTACCCACAAGGCGCTTGGCCTGCACGTCGTATTCCTCGCTGACGAGGCCGAGATCGGTGCAGATGCCGATCAGGCGCTCGATGATCGTCCGCGCCTCATCGCGTCGGCCCAGGCCGATCAGGTTGTCGGCGTACCAGAACGTGCAGGGCAGGAAGGCGCCCTCGTTGCCCGAGAGGCCGTCGGTCGACTGGCCCTCGGTCTCGTAGCGGAGGACGAAGCCGTCCCGCATCAGCCCCTTGCCGATGGCCTCGACGGTGCCGACCACCCGGGGATCGTCCTGCGGCAGGAAGCCGGTATGGGCCATCAGCAGCAGGCTCGCATCCAGGGCCTTCCCGCCGTAGGACTGGACGAAGCTGTTCAGCTCGGGATCGAAACCCTTCTCGCAAACCTCGGCGTGGATCCGGTCGCGGACCGCCCGCCAGCGCTTGGCATGCACCTCCGTGGCGCCGGATTCGTGCATCTCGTGCATGCGCAGCGCCCGGTCGAACGCCACCCAGGCCATCACCTTCGAGTGGGTGAAGTGGCGCGGGCCCCCGCGCACCTCCCAGATTCCCTCGTCGGGCTGATGCCACGCCTTCTCCAGGTGGTCGAGGATCGCGAGGCCGACCCGGAGGCCGTCCTTGCTGACCGGCAGGCCGCGGGCATGGGCCTGGTAGAGCGCGTCGAACAACTCGCCGTAGACGTCGAGCTGGAACTGGCTTGCGGCCGCGTTGCCGATCCGCACCGGCTTCGAGTTCTCGTAGCCGGGCAGCCAGTCGAGCTCGATCTCCGGTAACAGTCGCTCGCCGCCGATCCCGTACAGGATGTGCGCCTGCTCGGGGTTGCCGGCTACGGCCCGCTGCAGCCAGTCGAGCCAGTTGCGCGCCTCGTCGATATAGCCTGCATCCATCAGGGCGATGAGCGTGAGGGTCGAATCGCGCAGCCAGCAGAAGCGGTAATCCCAGTTGCGCTCGCCGCCGAGCCCCTCCGGCAGGGAGGCGGTGGGCGCGGCCACGATGCCGCCGGTGGGCTCGTAGATCAGCGCCTTCAGGGTCAGAAGGGAGCGCTGGAGCATCCGGTCCCAGGCCGTGCCGCCAGCGCAGCGGCTCGACCAGTCGCGCCAGCCCTGGTCGGCGATCTCCAGCGCCCTGCGCGGCTCGATCGCCACCGGATCGTCCTCGTGCGACGGGCCGTAGCTCAGGACGAAGCGGTGCTTGTCCCCGGCCTGGACGGTGAACTCGGCGACCGTGGTCTGGGCGTCCGAGCCCTTGAGGTGCACGTCGGTGCGCAGCACGACCTTGTGGGGACCCGAGACGGCGCGCAGGTTGCCGAGTTCGGAGCGCGAGACCCAGGGCACCGCCGACCCGTAATCGAACCGGACCGCCATCTCCATCCGCATCGCGACGCGGCCATGGATGCCGTCCACGAGCCGCACGAGGTGCGAGCCGTCGCCGACCGGCATGAAGTCGGTGACCAGAACCTCGCCCTGCCGGGTGATGTGGCGCGTCTCGAGCACGAGGCTGCCCGGCCGGTAGGACCAGCGCGTCTCGACATGTGCCGCTTCCGGAAAGATCTTCCAGAACCCGTGTGCCTCGGTCCCGAGCAGGCTGGTGAACAGGGCGGCCGCGTCGAAGCGCGGCCAGCACAGCCAATCGACGCTGCCCTGTCGGCTGATCAGCGCGGCGCTGCGGCAATCCCCGACAAGCGCGTAGTCCTCGATGCGTGCAGCCATCCGACAGCGGCTCCGGTCCGCGGAGGGATGCCCGGACCGTCCGCTGCAATGCACCTAGGACATGAGGCGGGGAGATCCAGAGGCTGTGGATCCGGCGCGGACAGGCCGAGCGCGCACCCCGCGGTCAGCGCAGGCACTCGGCCACGGCCAGGGAAACGGAACCGCGAACCGCCACCGCGCCGTCGCGGACGAATGCGGCCGCATCGCCGACCACCTGGGCGGCCGGCGCGAGGGTTTCCGACACCGTATCGGTCACCGTCTCGGCGAACGTATCCGCGAAGGGCAGGGCAGGGCCCGGAATTCCGGTGCGTGCGGCGGGCTCTGCGGCTTCCGCATAGGCGGCGGCGAACGGATCGGTGCCGCGCGGCGAAGCATCCGGGCATCGCCGGCCCGGGCAGGCCCGCCGATTCGCGATCGCGAGGCGCGGCGCCGGCCGAACCGACCCGATGCGCGGACTGGGAGCGACGGCCTTCGGCGCCAGATCGTCGAGCGGAAAAGCCTCGGCGAAGATCAGGGCGGCCGGGAGACGTCCCGGTGACGCCGTGTTGGCGGGGTGACGCGCGAACGCCGTCGTGGCCGCCACCGGAGGCATCGCCGCCAGGGATTCCGTCGTGAGCGGATCCGCCTGCGCGCGATCCATATGCGACGGCCGGATCGGGTTGGTCGAGGGGCAGTAGAACGAGGCCACGCCCAGGATGGCGATCACCGCCAGGGTGGGCAGGAACGGCATCGTGACGCGGGCGGCGCCGGCGTCCGTGAGAGCGGGCTGATCTGGCCTGCGCATCCGAATCACCGATCCCCCTGACCGTTCCCAGACGATCAGGATGCAGCCCGCAATGCGGCGGAAACGGGACCGTTTCTTTTCGCGGCCGTTGCAGCCCGTCGCAAACGGTGGGCGCGCGACCGTGGCCCCCCGCTTTTCCGGATCGCCCGGTGGCGGGCATATACCTTGCTTCGCTTCCGCCGCCCCCTCCGGGCTGCCCCGACCAAGACGACCCGCCCCGAACCGGGCTCCGATGACCGAAACCAGCTTGACCGTCGCCGTAATCGATCCGAGCCGCGCTCGCGCGGCGATTCTGGAGGAGGGTCTGCGCGCGTCGGGCGTCGGCCGCGTCGTCGTGATTCCCGATACCGCCGACCTGATGGAGCGGGTGACCGCCCTCAAGCCCGACGTGGTGGTGATCCACCTGGAGAGCCCGAGCCGGGACATCCTTGAGCAGATGTCGGGGGTCTCGCGGCAGGTCGAGCGGCCGGTGGCGATGTTCGTCGACCGCTCGGACACCACCATGATGCAGGCCGCCGTCGACGCGGGGATCTCGGCCTACGTGGTGGATGGTCTGCGGGCCGAGCGGATCAAGTCGATCCTGGACATCGCGATCCTGCGCTTCAACGCCTTCGCACGGCTTCAGCGCGAACTCTCCGAGGCGCGGGGCGAACTCGCCGACCGCAAGCTGATCGAGCGCGCCAAAGGCATCCTGATGAGCATGAAGGGCCTGTCGGAGGACGAGGCGTACAAGCAGCTGCGCCGCAAGGCCATGAACGAGAAGCGCAAGATCGCCGACATCGCCCGGGCGATCGTCACCACCGCGGACCTGCTCGGATGAGGCTCCAGCTCGGTTACATTCCGCTCTGCGACGCCGCACCCCTGATCGCGGCCCACGAGCTGGGCTTCGCCCGGGCAGAGGGTCTCGACCTCGACCTCACCGCCGAGCCCTCGTGGGCGACGTTGCGCGACCGCTTGGCGCTGGGCCATCTCGACGGGGCCCACATGCTGGCGCCGCTGGCGCTGGCGAGCCGCCTCGGCCTGTCCGGCCCGCCCTCGGACCTGATCGTGCCGATGCAGCTCAGCGTCAACGGCAACGCCATCACGCTGTCACGGAGCCTCTGGGACGCGATGGCTCCGGAGAGCGGGGCGCCCATCGCGGTCGCGCGCGCCTTCGCCCGGATCGCCGAGGAGCGGCGCGCGACGGGGCGGCCCCTGACGCTCGGCACCGTCCATCCGTTCTCGTGCCACAGCTACCAAGTGCGGCTCTTCGCCGAGGCCGGCGATCTCGACCCGGCCGCGTTCCGCACCGTCGTGGTGCCGCCGCAATACTGCGTCGAGACTCTTGCGCGGGGCCTCGTCGACGGCTTCTGCGCGGGCGCCCCGTGGAACGATGTGGCAGCCGCCGCCGGCCACGGCCGCATCGCGGTGCTCGGAAGCGCCCTGACGCCGGATGCGCCCGAGAAGGTTCTGGCCGTTTCCGAACGGCTCGACGGTGCGATCCTGCCGCTGATCCGGGCGGTGGCGCGGGCCGGACGGTGGTGTGCCGATCCGGAGAACCGGTCGGAGCTGATCCAGCGGCTCGCCCGCCGGACCTATCTCGATCTCGATGCGGAGATCGTCGGCCGCGCCCTGCCGGGGGGACTGGGGGAGCAGCCGATCGCCGGTGCCGCCCTCGATTTCGGCGGTGCCATCCAAGAACCGCGTCCGGTCGACGCCCGGTGGCTCCTCGCGCAGATGCGGGCCGCCTGTCAGATCCCGGATCGGAGCACATTCGACGACGCGATCCCGACCATCTACAGGGCAGATCTCTACGGCGCGGCGGGAGTCGGTTCATAGCCGGGAGACAACGCGACGCTTTCGTCACCGGGCGATGCCGCGGCGGCCGGTGGAAGCGGAACGTTGCGCGCAATGGCCCGTTGTGTCTGTGCCATGCCCGGATGCCGCAAACTCGATACTGGCTCGTATTCATCGCATCCGCGGATGCGCGACGAGCTTCGTCGTCACATCTACCGTGGCGGCAGGCCTCCCCGGGCCTGTAACGACAACCGGCGTGCCGGCGTCAGCCGCGGCTGGTATTGGGCGCTGATGGTCGGCGCGATGCCGACCATCGGTCTGTTGGCCGTCCTGTCAGTCCTGATCTGACCGACCCCCCCGGCCTTGCCGCCCCTACGGCGACGGCGGTCGTTCCCCCGGAAACCGCACGCAGCGTTCGTTGGATGCGTGCGCCGGTTGCGGAGCGTGATCCACAACGTTCTGCGCGTGGATGGAGTCCTGTCGGGCTCTCCACGTCGTTTCGCAGGCTCGGTGCTTGTGTCCGTCTAGGCCACCGTGCCCTAGCTCAGACTGCATGAGCACCGCGTCCGCGCTTCCCGTCCGCCATATCGCCCGGGCGATCGTCCTCGATCCGCAGGATCGGATCCTGCTGATCGCCTACGCCTCCGTCCACGCGAAGGGACCGGACGGTGCGCCCTTGCGGTTCTGGTTCATGCCCGGCGGCGGCCTGGAGCCCGGCGAGGACCACGTCACCGCCTGTCGCCGGGAACTCGATGAGGAGATCGGGCGCGCCGACGTCGCGATCGGCCCGCAGGTCGCCACCTGCGACGGCCCGTTCCACCTGTTCCGCCAGCCTCGCGACGCCCGCGAGCGCTATTTCCTCGTCCGCCTGCCCGACGATCGGGTCGACACCAGCCGGCTTGCGGAGACCGAGGACAATCCGGTGCTCGGCACCCGCTGGTGGCCGCTTGAAGAGCTGCGCACCAGCGGCGAGCGCGTCGAACCGTCCGGACTGGCCGATCTCGCGGCCGACCTCGCCCGCGGGATTATGCCTGCGAAGCCCCGCGTTCTGGCTTGGCAGACACGCTGATTGCAGCCGCGCCGCGGCGGATGTTTCAACTGGAGGTTCTTCTATGTTTCCCGTTTATTTGACCGAAGGTTATCGGACGTTCCTCGAGCAGCGCTTTCCGGCCGAGCGCCGGCGCTTCGCGCAGTTGGCCACCTCCCAGACGCCGGAGATCCTGATCATCAGTTGCTGCGACAGCCGGGTCTCGCCCAGCGCGATTTTCGATGCCGGACCGGGCGAGCTGTTCACGATCCGCAACGTCGCCAACCTCGTGCCGCCCTACCAGCCGGACGAAAACTATCACGGCACCTCCGCGGCGCTCGAATTCGCCGTCCAGGCCCTGGAGGTGAAGCATATCGTCGTGCTCGGGCACGCCACTTGCGGCGGGGTGAAGGCCTACGCGCAGAAGGCCGCGCCGCTCTCCGAAGGGAATTTCATCGGCAAATGGGTTTCGCTGGTGGAGCCCGCCGTGGCGAAGGCAGGCGACCCCAAAGCGCCGGACTACCTGACGCGTCTCGAATACGCCGTGGTGGCGCAGGGTCTGGAGAACCTGATGACCTTCCCGTTCGTGAAGGAACGGGTCGAGAATGGCCGGCTCGAACTCCATGGCGCGCATTTCGGCGTTGCCAGCGGGTCCCTGGTGGTGCGCGACCCGGAGACGGGGGCGTTCAAGCCGCCGATCGACACGGGCGGCCTGCCGGTGCGTTCGGTGGCCGCCATCGCGTGTGACTGATACCCAAGTTGCGCCGATGCCGACCCATGGTCGGGATCGGCGCCTCCAGCGGACGCCCGCCGTCGCGCGGGCAACTGGCGACGGGTCCAGCTCATCGTCAGCGTCGGCTCGTGTAAGGCCGAGGCCGCGCGGTGATCTTCCGCACGCAAAAAAGGCGGCCCGCTTGCTCGGGCCGCCTGTCCTGACGGCCCGGCCGAAGCCGGGCCGGGCGATCCGGTGCCTTACATCGCGCCCGGCAGACGCTGCGCCTGGTCGTAGTGCATCTGCAGGGCCGGCAGGGCCTGCTGGGCGTAGTTGCGCAGGGCCGGGTTCGGGCCACCCTGGGCGTAGGCCTGGGTCATCGCGATGGTCATCTGATGGGCCTGAAGCTGCTGCGTCGCGAACACGCGATCGAAACGCGCGCCGGGCGGCGTCGCCGACAGCTCGGCCAGCATCGCCTGCTGCTGCGGATTCGGCTGCACGATGGTGGAGCCGCCCGTTGCCATCATGTCGCCGCCGCCGAGGCGGCCTCCGACCGCTGCGCCGTTCGCCGCGCCGGCACCGGCGCCCTGAAGGCCGCCGACCGGCCCGCCCGAGAGGGTGCCACCGACCACGCCGGTCGCCGCGCCGACGCCCGCACCCACGGCGCTGCCGGCCACCGCGATCGGAGCCGTCACCAGGCCGCCGAGGCCCGGATCGCCGCCTGCCATCGCGCCGGGCTGGCCGCCGGCCAGGGCCACGTTGGCGGCACGGTGATCGCGGATCACCTCCTGGGCGTAGGAACGGATCCGCGGATTGCGCGACTTGGACAGGGCGATCTGCGAGGACTGGATCTCGAAGGCGTTCGCCTGCATCGACTGCATGCGGAAATCGTTGGCACTCTGCGCCAGCGCCGGGGTCGACAGCGCGACGACCAGGGCGGAGGCGGCGGCGTAATTCTTGAGCATCAGGAACCTCGTTTCGAGATGAGAGCGCGAACTGGCATGGGGCGCCGAGCGGAGATCGAACGACCTCACGCCGCGCGTTCGCGAATTGTGGCGTCAACGGAGCCATCGACTTATGGTTCCTGCCGTTTTCGGTTCGGACCGACGGCAAGGCGGAGGTTTGCCCACAGCGCCGCCACCTCGGCGCAGCCGATCGCGGCCGCCGCTGGACCCGGCCGGACCGACCGCTGAGGACCGGATGATCCTGGTCCCGATCCAGATCCTGCGCGCCGTCGCCGCCCTCATGGTGGTCTGGCACCATGCCCGGCACGAGGCGGAGCTCCTGGCCCTGCGCAGTGCCGGTCCGGCCCCGGAGCCCGGCACCGTCCTGCCCTGGTGGGGCGGCGTCGATCTGTTTTTCGTGATCTCCGGCCTCGTCATCGTCCTCGCGAGCGGACGCCTGGTCGGGAGACCGGGCGGCCGGGCGCGCTTCCTCGCCCACCGGATCGCCCGGGTGGTCCCGCTCTACTGGCTGGTGAGCCTCCTCTATCTCGGCCTCGCCCTGGCGCGTCCCGATCTCGTCGGGGATGCCGCCGCCCTCGTCCACGAACCCGTCGCCCTCCTGTCCAGCTTCCTGTTCTGGCCGGCCGCCCGGCCGGACGGCACGATCCAGCCCCTCTACGGGCTGGGCTGGACCCTGAACTACGAAGCCTTCTTCTATGCCCTGTTCGCCGCCGGGTTGGGTTTCGGTCTGCGGGGCGCGGTCACGTGGCTCGTCGCCAGTCTGGGACTCCTCGCCGCCGCCGGGGCCGCTTGGCCGGATCTGCCCCTGCCGCTGCGGTTCTGGGTGAACCCGATCGTGCTCGAATTCGCCGCCGGCGCAGGGCTGGCCCTCATCTATCGGGACGGCCTTCGGCTCGCCGCGCCGGTCCGCGCCGGTCTCGCGGCGCTGGGGCTCCTCGGGCTGATCCTGGCGGCGCGCTGGCTCGCCGATCTCGGCGAGGCCGACGGCATCCTGCGACCGCTCCTCGTAGGTATACCGGCGGCCTTGCTCGTGGCGTCCGCCCTTGGGCCAGGGCGCAATGCCGCGCAGGTCGCATGTCTGCCGGGCTGGACGCGCGCCCTCGTGCGTCTCGGGGATGCCTCCTACGCCCTCTACCTCGTGCATCCGTTCGCGCTGCGCCTCGTGCGCGAGATCCTGCTGCGGCTCGGCGCGGCGCCGGTCCTGCACCCCTATGGCGCCATGGTCCTGATGCTGACGGCGAGCGTCGTGGCCGCCCTCCTGGTCCACCGGTTCGTCGAGATGCCGCTGACCCGCTGGTTGCGCGGAATCCTCGATTCCGGCGATCCTCAGAACCGTGTGCGCGCCGGAGCGGACGCGGTTCCCCAGAGACGCGCGCCGGATTAGCCTCGCTCCGAGGAGGACACCGCCATGAAGACCCTGCTCGTACCCGTCGCGATGCACGATGCCCTGCCTTCCGTGTTCGAGACGGTGCGGCTTGCCGCGGCCCGCTTCGGCAGCCTGATCGAGGGTGTGTCGCTGCGCCCGGCGCTGGCCGAATACGTCCCCGTCGACATGGTCGGCGGCATGACCTGGCTACGGGACGAGGAGGCCGACCGGGCCGAGGCCGAGGAGGCGGGCGGCCGCTTCGTCGCCTTCATGGACGCGGCCGGCATCCCCCGCCATGCCCGCGACGGGCTCTGCATACCGGAGCGGGTGCCGGACGCCGGACCGCGCTATCGCTGGCGGCAGGACGTGCCGACCGGCGACGCGTTCCTCGGCCAGTACGCCCGCCTGTTCTCCGCCACGGTGGTCGGCCGCCCGGGCACCACCGACAATGCCCCGCGAATGACGACGTTCGAGACCGCCCTGTTCGAGAGCGGCCGCCCGATCCTGCTGGCGCCGCCGACCGCGCCCGCGACCCTCGGCGACGCGATCCTGATCGCCTGGAACGGCTCGACAGAGACGGCCCGGGCGGTCGCCTTCGCGATGCCGTTCCTGCGCAAGGCCCGGCGGGTGCTGGTGCTGAGCGTCGAGGGCGGGATGGTGCCGGGCCCGAGCGCCCAGGACCTCGCTCAGGCGCTGGCCTGCGAGGGGGTGGAGGCCGCCCACCGTGCCCTGCCGGCGGGGCGTCGCGTGCCCGGCGAGACCTTCCTGGCGGAGGCCAAGGCGTTCGGCTGCGACCTGTTGATCAAGGGTGCCTACACACAGAGCCGCCTGCGCCAGATGATCTTCGGCGGCGTCACCAGCCACGTGCTGGCCTATGCCGACATGCCGGTGCTGATGGCGCATTGAGTTGCCGACCGAGGGCCGGGCCCGGCCTTCACGACGGCCCGGTCAGCGGCTCTGGACCGCCCGATATCGACGTTTCAGGTACGCGTGAACGGCATGTTCGAAGGCGGCATTCTCGATCGTCCGCAGATCATCCCGCGCCGCGAACGGACCGTGGACGACGACCTTGTCCATCTCGTCGGCGTAGGATCGGGCACGGCAATAGCCATCACCCTGCTCGAAGTGATAGTCGAAAAAGTTGTAGTATTGCTCCATCCGGCCCTCGACAAAGATCGCGTCGATGCTGTGCTCGATCTCGACGGGTCTGATAGGATCGTCAAACGGCTCGGCCATGAATCACCTCCGCACTCAGGCCAGTCTCTCGCCCTGCTCGTGAAGCACAAGCGAAACCGCCCCGTGCCGATCATCGACGGCTTCGGGAACCGCGGCGCAGGCGTGGCGTTCGGCTCCCGCGCGCCCCGAAAAAGGATCCCCGTGACGAGCCTTGTGAACCGCAACCTCATTGCCGCCCTGCTGACGGCAGCTTGCGTCACCACCGTACGGGCCGAGCCGGTCACGGCCCGGTTCCGGGGAACGGTCGAGCGGGCCGAGGCCGACCGCATCGAGATCCGCCGGCCCAGCGGCAGCACATTGGCCCTGCGGATGGATCCGAAGACGAGAGTGTACGCGGTGAACGAGACGGACCTGCGGGCGATCAAGCCTGAGAGCTATGTGAGCGTGCTCGGCGTCGCGGGGGCGGAGCCGCGCCGCGCCACTGCCGTGATGCTGTACTCGCCCTCCGAACGCGGCTTCGAGGCGGGAAGCCAGCCTTGGGACACGGCGCCAGGCGCGACGCTGACGGCCGGCTGGGTTGCCGACCTGCAGCGCGGCTCGCCCCTGCGGATAGCCCTCTCGTACGGCGGCGGGCAATCCACCTTCAAGGTTCCCCACGATACGCCGGTGACCCAGCTCTCACCCGGCGAGAAGGCGCAACTCCAGCCGGGGGCCGCCGTGACGGTCTTCGCCCGATCGGACGCGGACGGCGCCCTGACGGCCGGGACGATCGCGGTGGGCCGGCAGGGCGCCGTCCCGGGCCTTTGACGCATCCGGGCGCGCGCGGCGTCACCGTTCCTGCCCCCGGACCGCGCACGGGGCGCGAAGCTGCGCTACATCGATCGCGATGACCGAATCGTCCTTCACGCTCGATCCGCACCTGGCCGCCGACACCGTCGAGGTGGGCGACCTCGCTCTGTGCCGCGTGCTGCTGATGGACGATGCCCGGTTCCCGTGGCTGATCCTCGTGCCGCGCCTGCCCGCGATCACCGAAGTGACCGACCTGCCCGAGCCGGATTCGTCCGCCCTGTGGCAGGAGATCCGGATCGCCACCGGTGTGATGCAGGCGCTGGCAAAGCCCGACAAGGTGAACGTCGCCACCCTCGGCAACGTCGTGGCGCAGCTCCACGTCCATGTCGTCGGCCGCTTCCGCTCGGACCCGGCCTGGCCCGGTCCGGTCTGGGGGGTCGGCACCCGCACGCCCTATCCGCTCCATGCCCGCGCCCAGCTCATCGAGCGCGCCGGCGCCCTGTTCTCCGCGGCCTGAACTTCCATGACCGACCCCCGCGACACCCTCGGCTTCGTCCGGAACCGACTCGACCGTCATTCGGCTGAACAGCCGGAGGAGGCGGTGCCCGCCTTCGATGCGCCCGGGGCCCGTCTCGTCCTCCTGTGCGGCGACCGGATCGTGCTGCACGGGTCCACCGCGCTGATCGCGCCCGGGGAGGCCGCCGACCTCGCCACCGGCACGCGGATCTTCCTCGGACACCGGGACGGACGGCCGGTCTTCGCCCTCGCGGCGCCCGCCGAGGCCGCGGAACGCCATGCCGGGGAGGGGACCCGCACCCTCGACCTGCGCAGCATCGCCACGGACTCAGCCGTTGAACCCGAGGAACTCGGCCTGCTGGCGGTCGCCAAGTCGATGCTCGACTGGCACGCCCGCCACGGCTTCTGCGCCAATTGCGGCACCGCGACCGTGTCGAAGGCCGGCGGCTTCCGCCGGGAGTGTCCCTCCTGCGCCGCGCATCACTTCCCCCGGGTTGATCCGGTGGTGATCATGCTGGTGCGCCGGGGGGATGCCTGCCTGCTGGGCCGGGGACCGCATTTCCGGCCGCACATGTATTCCTGCCTGGCGGGCTTCCTGGAGCCCGGCGAGACGATCGAGGATGCGGTGCGCCGCGAGGTGTTCGAGGAGACGCATATTCGCGTCGGCGCGGTCACCTATCGGGCCTCGCAGCCCTGGCCGTTTCCCTCGTCACTGATGATGGGCTGTGCCGCCGAGGCCCTGGACGAGGCCATCGTGACCGATCCCAGCGAGTTGGAGGATGCCCGCTGGTTCAGCCGCGCGGACGTCGCCGCCATGCTGGCGGGGACGCATCCCGAGGGCATCCTGGCGCCGCCACCCATGGCGATCGCCCATTACCTGATGCGGGCCTTCGTGGCCGGGGAGACCTGAGCCCGCGCCTCAGCCCGGCCCGCCTGCATTCCGGCTCGGATCGTCGGCGGGGTTGATGTAGGTCAGGCCGAACGGGCCGGAGCCGTTGACCTGCAGTTCCACCGGCTCGTCGGTGGTCCAGAGCGCGTGCGGCATGTCCTCCGGCAGGTAGACGAAGCCGCCAGTCTTGAGCGCTGACCCCTTGGTCTTGTCCAAGATGCGCCCGTGCTCGTGATAGATCGAGCCCGACAGGATCGTCAGCGTCTCCGGCTTCGAATGGGTATGGGGCGCGATCACCGTGTTGGCCGGGATCTTCAGCCGCAGGACGAAGGCGCCTGGCTTGGCCGGATCCCCGGCGACGCGGCTGATCTGCGTGCCCTTGGGCAGGTTCGCGGGCCCGGGCTCGTAAGCGACCGCGGCGGCATCCGGGAGAACCACGAGGTCGGCATGATCGTGACCGACGGCGATCGCCGGCTCGGAGCCACCGAGCACCGCGACCGCCAGTGCTGCACCGATCCAGGTCCGTGTCATCGCTTGCCTCCCGCAATGATTACGATTTTGCGCCCATTGATGGAGTGGTTCTTGACCGGGCTGGGATGATTCCCAGCCCCCATGCCCTGACGCAGTTCGTCGCGGATCCGGATTTGGGACCATTGCAGAGGAACGGGAGCTCAAACCTGCTCGCGCGGGTATGCGGTGATGAAAAGACCGTCGCCCGTCTCCTGAAGCAGCCAGACCGCGAGGATCGTCCGGCGCGTGCCATTGGGCATCAACATCAAGTCTCTGAACGCCAGTTGAGCGCCATATCGTCCGTGCCGAACGCTCGCGACCGGATTCTCCACGATATGCTCGAACAGCGCATCGGCCAGGGTCTTGGGATCGTCGGGCCGGAAGCCTTAAGCGAGAAAGAACTTTGCTTTTGACCCCCCATCGGGGTGCTGAAGATCGAGAAGGTAGTGAACGATCTTCTCGTGCGGGACGAGTGCATTCCTGAACGGAACACGGGTGCCGATCAAAAATCAGGCTTCGACGTCACGACAAATTGGTTCGGCTCGAGCGTGACCAGGGCGGAGAAGGGTCTCGTGAATTCCACTTCGTAGGCTGCGCCGCGCGCCCAGGTGCCGACGATCGTGCCTTCGCTCCCAGCCGGTAGAACGTGCCCCTCCTCGGTCTCCTGCTCAGCGTTCAGCGCGACACGGCTCAACTCGCGGATCGCGGCGCCTTGCCCCAAACTTCTAGCATAGTAGGTCGAGTCGAACGACATGGGGTAATTCTACCGTAGATCTCCGGACGCAGCAAAACCTCCGACTGCTTCCAGTGTGGAACATGCGTTCTCAGATCGCCCGACGCTCCGGCACTGCCTCGGCCGGCACCGCCCCCCGCATCTCGGAGAACGCCTCGCCCACCATCAGCAGGGCCGGCCCGTCGAGGCCCGCCGCTTCGACGCGGTCGGCGAGATCGGCGGCCGTGCCGCGCAGGGCCTGCTGGTTCAGGCGGGTGGCGTTGAACACGAGGAGCGCCGGGGTCGAGGGTGCCAGCCCCTCCTCCACGGCGCGCGCCAGAAGCGCCCGCAGGGTGCGCTTGGGCATGTAGACCACGGTGGTGACGCTCGGATCGGCCAGCGCCCCCCAGTTCAGGTCGTCCGGCAGGGCGCCGCGGCGGTCGTGGCCGGTCACGAATTGCAGGCGGCGCGCGGCGTCGCGATGCGTCAGGGACAGGCCGAGCGCGGCGGCCGCGCCCTGGGCGGCCGAGACGCCCGGCACGACAGTGACCGGGATGCCGGCGGCCCGGCAGGCGTTGATCTCCTCACCGGCGCGGCCGAAGACCAGCGGATCGCCGGATTTCAGCCGCACCACCTGCTTGCCCGAGCGGGCGAGTTGCACCATCAGCGCGTTGATGTCGTCCTGGCGGCAGGACGGGCCGTGACCGGTCTTGCCGACCAGCATGGTCCGGGCCTCGCGGCGGGCGTAGTCCAGGATCTCGGGGGCGACGAGATCGTCGTACAGGATCACGTCGGCGTTGCGCAGCGCCCGCAGCGCCTTGAGGGTCAGAAGCTCCGCGTCGCCGGGGCCGGCCCCGACCAGCGTCACTGCGCCGCCCTTCGGGGCAGCCTCCGTTTCGCCCAGCAGCTCGGCGAGGTCCCTGTCCGACGGTACCCGGTCGGGCTCCGCGAAGGCGCGGTCGGTGAAGCGCTCCCAGAAGACGCGCCGCTCCGCGAAGCCGTGGAAGCGCGCGGTGACGCCGTCCCGCCAGTCGCGGGCGGCCGCAACCCAGCGACTGAACCCGCGGGGCAGCATCGCCTCGATGCGGGCGCGCACCGTCTGGCCGAAGACCGGGGCGGCGCCCTCCGTGGAAATGCCCACGACGAGCGGCGACCGGTTGACGATGGCGCCGAACTTCACGTCGCAGAGATGCGGCCGGTCCACCGCGTTGACGATGGCCCCGGCCCCGCGGGCGGCCGCCACGAAGGCGACGCACTCGGCCTCGTCCTCCATCGCGCCGATGCAGAAGGCCGCGCCCCACAGGTCGTCCGGGTTCCAGGCGCGCTCGTGCAGCTGCACCTGACCGTCGACGATCTCACCCGGCACGGCGCGCAGCTCCTCGCCGGGCTCCGGGGCGTAGACATCGACATGGGCGCCGGCTGCGGCCAGCACCTTCACCTTCCAGGGGGCGCCGCCGGAGGAGCCGGCGAGCACCACCCGCTTGCCGCGCAGGGGGACGAAGACGGGCAGCACCGCCAGCGGCTCCAGCCCGGCGGCCTTGGTCTCGCGGGGGGCGCGGGTCGCGCGCAGGGGGGTGTCGGTCACGGGTCGGTCCTGATCGTCCTCGGTCGGCCTCTCCCATCCACCCCCTCATCCTGAGGTGCTGCGCAGCAGCCTCGAAGGAGGGCTCCAGGGATCGCGCGGCCGGCTGGAGGGCTCCTTCGAGGCGGTCGCTGCGCGCCCGCACCTCAGGATGAGGTGAACTGGTTGGACGGGCCGGTCTGTCCTCGCACTTCAGTGTACCAGATAATCACGCGGCGCGGGCGGTCTGCCCGGCCAGCATCTTGCGGATCTCCGGTATGCAGGAGCCGCAATTCGTCCCGGCCTTGCAGACGGCACCCACCGCCTCCACGGAGCCGGCGCCCCCCGCAATGGTGGCAGCGATCACGTCGGCGCCGACGCCGTGGCAGGCGCAGACCACCGGGCCCGCCGACGCCGTGGCGGCCCGCCCGGAGAGGAGCGCCAAGCGCTCGGGCGTCTCCGGCTCCTCGGCGGCGAACAGGGCCTTGGCGGCCTCCCAATCCGGGCGCGCCCCGGCGGGGGCATAGGCGAGGCTGGCGACGAGGCGCGTGCCGTCGTAGACGGCGCAGCGGTAGCGGTCGCGGGCATGGTCGGCGTACTCGGCCAGGTCGCAGCCGGGCAACGCCTCGCTCTGGATCAAGCCGCGCATCATCAGCGCCACGGCCCGGGAGCCGTCCTGGGTGGCGAATTGAACGCCCCAGCCGCCGGTGATCGCCGCCCGCGCCCACCACCAGCCCGCCGGCAGCGGCACCTGCGCCCGGGACAGCAGGAAGCCGCGGGCGCGGTAGGCCAAGGGCGCGATCGCGGCCGGGGTCGCCTTCAGCTCAGGCTGGCCCGAGACCGGATCCGGCATCCCGCGCACCAGGGCGCCGACCCGGGCCTTCGACGCGAAGGCGCCGCCCCAGTGCATCGGCATGAACAGGCTGCCCGGCACCACCGTGTCGGTGACCGTCACCTCCAGCTCGGCCTCGCCGTGTGCCGTCGTGAGCCGCGCGATGCCGCCGTCGACGAGTCCGTGGGCGGCCGCGTCGTCCGGATGCACCTCGACGAACGGGACGGCGCGGTGGGCCGAGAGGCGCTGGCTCTTCCCGGTGCGGGTCATGGTGTGCCAGTGGTCGCGGACCCGACCGGTGTTGAGCACCCAGGGGTAGGCCTCCGACACCGCCAGCGCGAGGGCCGGCGGCTGCACAGCGACGAAGCGGGCGCGCTGGTCGAAGGTGTAGAACCGCCCGTCGCCGAACAGGCGCGCCTTGCCCTGCGGTGCGTTGCGGGGACCGGAGCGCTTCGGGATCGGCCACTGCACCGGCAGGGTCGAGTCGTAGGCGGCGTCGCTGATGTCGGTGAGGGCGCCGAGGTCGAAGTCGCGGGTGCCGTTGTTCTCGTAGGCCGAGAGGCCGGCATGCTCGCGAAAGATCGCGGCGGCGGACTCGAACGCGAAGGCCCGGCCGTGCCCCAGCCGGCGGCCGACCTCGGCGAGCACCGCCCAGTCGGGCCGCGCCTCGCCGGGGCTCGTGAGGAACCGGCGCTGGCGGGAGATCCGGCGCTCGGAGTTGGTGACGGTGCCGTCCTTCTCGCCCCAACCCTGCGCTGGGAGCAGGACGGTGGTCTGGCCGGCGCCCCGGGCGGTGTCGGAATCCGAGACCGCCTCGGACACCACGTAGAGGTCGAGCCCCTTCAGCGCCTCCCGGATCACGTCGGCCCGCGGCATCGAGACCAGCGGGTTGGTGCCCATCACCCAGAGGGCCTTGATCTTGCCCCGGCTGACCGCCTCGAACAGGGCGACTGCCTTCATGCCCTCGCCGGTGATGATCCGCGGCGCGCCCCAGTAGCGGCGCACCCGGTCGACCTCCTCGGGGGCGAAGTGCATGTGGGCGGCCAGCATGTTGGCGAGCCCGCCGACCTCGCGCCCGCCCATGGCGTTGGGCTGGCCCGTGAGCGAGAACGGCCCCATCCCGGTCTGGCCGATCCGGCCGGTGATCAGGTGGCAGTTGATGATGCCGTTGCCCTTGTCGGTGCCCTGTGCCGACTGGTTCACCCCTTGCGAGAAGGCGGTGACCACCCGGCGGGTGCCGGCGAACAGGGCGTAGAAGGCCGCGATGTCGGCCTCCGGCACCCCTGTCGTCGCGGCGACCGCCGCCGTGTCGGGCGCGATCTGGCGGGCGCGGTCGAGGGCGGCGTCGAGGCCGGCGGTGTGCGCCTCCACGAAGGCGCGGTCGCGGAACCCGTTATCGGAGAGGTAAACGAGGAGCCCGGAGAACAGCGCCACGTCGGTGCCCGGCCGGAGGCCGAGAAAAAGGTCGGATTCCTCCGCGGTCTGGGTCCGGCGCGGGTCGATCACCACGAATTTTGTGCCCCGCCGGGCCTTGGCGTCGGCCATGCGGCGGAACAGGATCGGGTGGCACCACGCGGTGTTGGAGCCGACCAGAACGATCAGGTCGGCCTCGTCGAGATCCTCGTAGCAGCCCGGGACCGTGTCGGAGCCGAAGGCCCGGCGGTGAGCCGCGACCGCGCTCGACATGCACAGCCGTGAGTTGGTGTCCACGTGCGGCGTGCCGATGAAGCCCTTCGCGAGCTTGTTGGCGACGTAGTAATCCTCGGTGAGGAGTTGGCCCGACAGGTAGAAGGCGATCGCGTCCGGGCCGTGCTCCTCGGCGACCGCGCGGAGCTTTTCGGTGACCGTGTCGAGGGCCGCATCCCACGAGACCCGCGCGCCGTCGACGTGGGGGTGGAGCAGGCGGTTCTCCAGCGACAGGGTCTCGCCGAGCGCCGAGCCCTTGGAGCACAGGCGCCCGTAATTGGCCGGGTGCTCGGTGTCGCCCGCGATGGCGGCGCCGCCCTGATCATCCGGGGTCGCGAGCACGCCGCACCCGACCCCGCAATAGGGGCAGGTGGTCCGCACCGTCGGCGCCGCCACAGGCTCGATCATGGCTGGGTCCTCGAAGATTCGTCTTGGGCAGCAGCAAGGTTCGCGCCGCGTGTCCCTCCCCCCTTTGCGGGGGAGGGTGGCCCCCGCAGGGGGTCGGGTGAGGGGAGCGCCCTTTCCGGAGAGGTCGCGACAGGAGCCGAAGCCCGCACCGTCGCGCTGCCCCTCTCCCGCCCCGCTTCCGCGGGGCACCCTCCCCCGCAGAGGGGGGAGGGTTGGCGGTGCGCCTCAGTACACGTCGGCCTGATACCGCCCGGCCTTCCTGAGCGCTGCGAGATACGCCACCGCATCCTCGGGGCTCTTGCCCCCGAACTGGGCCGCGACGTCGATGATCGCCCGCTCCACATCCTTGGCCATGCGCTTGGCGTCGCCGCAGACGTAGAAATGCGCGCCGCCCTCGAGCCACTTCCACAGATCGGCGCCGTTCTCCCGCATCCGATCCTGGACGTAGGTCTTCTCGGTGCCGTCCCGGGACCACGCGAGCGACAGGCGGGTGAGGACCTTATCGTCCTTCAACTGGGTCAGCTCGTCCTTGTAGAAGAAGTCCGAGGCCTGACGCTGGTGGCCGTAGAACAGCCAGTTGCGGCCCGGCGCCTGCGTGGCGGCGCGCTCGCGCAGAAAGGCCCGGAACGGCGCGATGCCGGTGCCGGGGCCGCACATGATCACGTCCTTCGACAGGTCCGCCGGCAACCCGAACCCGTGCGCCTTCTGGAGATAGACCTTCACCCGGGTCTGCTCCGGCAGGCGCTCGCCGAGATGCGTCGAGGCCACGCCGAGCCGCAGCCGCGAGCGGTGGTTGTAGCGCACCGCGTCCACCGTCAGCGACACCCGGCCGACATCCATCTTGGGCGAGGAGGAGATCGAGTAGAGCCGCGGCTGCAGCTCGTCCAAGGCCTCCAGGAAGACCTCGGCGTCGGGCCGGGCCCCCGGGAACTTGTGGAGCGCGCCGAGCACGTCGAGATAGGCGGCATCGCCGTCCGGATCCTCGCCGGAGGCCAGCGCCTGCGCCTTTTTACGCGCTGCCCCAGAGGTCAGGAGCGACAGGAGCTGATAGAGATTGTCCGGCGCGGCGCCCAGCGCGTAGTTGATCAGCAGGTGGTCGCGCAGGGTCCGGGCGCCGATCACCCGCTCGGGCCGGGCGCCGAGTTCGGCGATCACCGCGTCCACCAGCGCCGGGGCGTTGGCGGGGAACAGGCCGAGCGAGTCGCCGACCTCGTACTGGATCGGCGTGCCGTCGAGCCCGATCTCGATGTGCCACGTCTCCTTCTCGCCGCCCGGATCGTTGAGGCGGCGGCGGGACAGGAACAGGGCCTCGACCGGGTTTTCCCGGCAGAAGCCCAGCGGCCCGAGATCGGCCGCCTTCTTCGGCGCGTCGCCCTCCGCCTTCGGGGTGGCCGGCGCGCCGCCGGAGGTGCCGAACTCCTCGTCCAGCTTCTTGAGCATGCGCATCGTCTCCTTGCCGCCGGGCTGGCAAAGATTCAGGCGCTCCTCGTTCTTCAAGAAGATCGCGTTGGCGTAGTCGGCGCAGTTGTAGCCGCACTGGCCGCAATCCTGCTGGGCCATGGCGGCCATCAGCTTCTGCGGCTCGGGCCGGTCCTTGGCCATCTCCATCCGCTCGCCGATCGGCACGGAGGGGTCGTGCCAGGGCGCATCGTCGTTGTCGGCGAGTTTCGGCCCCGTGGCGGGACCTTCGCCGGGCGCGAGCGCCGTGGCGCCCGCGATGGCGGGGCCGAGCAACGCCGCGAAGTAGCCCGAGAGCCAGGCGCGCTGATCTTCGTTGAACGGGGCGGATTCGGGGATCAGGACGAGGGGGGGCGAGACGTGCTGGGTCATGCGGCGGCCTTCAGGGCGGGCTGGTCCTCGGCAGCGTCGCGGAGCGCCTCCGCGCCGGTGCGGCTGGTGAAGGCCTGAAAGCTCTCCTCGGGGCCCTGGCGGCGGGCGAGGTAGGCGCGCAGCAGCGCCTCGACCCGGGAGGGACAATCCTCGGCCTTCACGGCCTTCCAGATCTCGGTGCCGATCTTCGGGTTCTCGGCGAAGCCACCGCCGACCACGATGTCGTAGCCCTCGACGGTATCGCCCTCTTCGGAGACGACGACCTTGGCGCCGATCAGCCCAATATCGCCGATGTAGTGCTGGGCGCAGCTATGGTGGCAGCCGGTGAGGTGGACGTTCACCGGCACGTCGAGGTTCGGCACGGCCGTCTCGATATGGTCGGCGATGATCAGGGCGTGCCCCTTCGTGTCGGAGGCCGCGAACTTGCAGCCCCGCGCGCCCGTGCAGGCCACGAGGCCCGAGCGGATGCCCGCAGCCTTGGTGGTGAGGCCGAGCGCCTCGATCCGCGACTCGACCTCCGCGACCTTCGCGTCCGGGATCCCGGAAAAAATGAAGTTCTGCCAGACGGTAAGGCGGATCTGGCCGTCGCCGCACTCGGCCGCGATCTTCGCCAGGGCCCGGACCTGATCGCTGGTCATCTTGCCCACCGGCAGGACCACGCCGATCCAGTTCAGGCCCGGCTGCTTCTGGGCGTGGACGCCGACATGGGCGTAGCGGTCGGTGGGTTTACGCGGGGCCACGTGCTCCGACGCGACCCGGTCGAGCTTGCGGCCGAGCTTGTCCTCGACGGCGGCGAGGTACTTGTCGAAGCCCCAGGCGTCGAGCACGTACTTCATCCGGCTCTTGTTGCGGTTGGTCCGGTCGCCGTTCTCGATGAACACCCGGATGATCGCGTCCGCCACGGCGTTGCAATCCTCAGGCTTCAGCACGATGCCGGTGTCCCGGGCGAGGTCCCGGTGGCCCGAGATGCCGCCCAGCACGAGGCGCATGTAGATGCCCGGCGGCACGGATGCGCCGTCCAGTACCTCCACAGCCTGGAAGCCGATGTCGTTGGTCTCCTCCAGGGTCGGCATCACGCCGCTGCCGTCGAACGCGACATTGAACTTGCGCGGCAGGCCGAAGAGCGAGCGGTCGTTGAGGATCCAATTGTGCCAGGACTTGGCGAGCGGGCGCGTGTCGAGGAGTTCCTGGGCGTCGATGCCGGCGGTCGAGGAGCCGGTGACGTTGCGGATGTTGTCGGCCCCCGAGCCCCGGGCGGTGAGGCCGATATCGGTGAGCCCGTCGAGGAAGGGCTGGGCGTGCTCCGGGCTGATCTCGCGCACCTGCAGGTTCGCCCGGGTCGTCACGTGGACGTAGCCGCCGCCGTGCTCGTCAGCGAGGTCGGCGACGCCCGCGAACTGCCAATGGTGCAGGATCCCGTTCGGGATCCGCATCCGGCACATGTACGAGACCTGATTGGGCGCGACCCAGAACAGGCCGTGATAGCGCCAGCGGAAATTGTCCTCGGGCTTCGGCTGCTTGCCGGCCGCCGCCTCGCGAATCAGGCGGTTGTGGCCTTCGAACGGATTCTCGGCGCGCTTCCACTTCTCCTGCTCGCAGAGCTTGCCGCCGTCCTTGAGGGTCTTGTCCTGCGCCTTGATGTGAATCGCGTCCGGGCCCGTCGGCTCGGCGGGGGGCGCGGCCGCCCCCGCCCCGCCGGCGAGGCCGCCGGTCATCCGGACGGCGGCGATCCCGGAGGCGAACCCTTCGAGGTAGCGCTGCTGCTCGGCGTCGAACGGGTTCGGTGCAGCCTGCGGTGCAGTCTGGGTGAGGGTCTCGGCCATTCCGTGCCTCCCTAAGCGGCCAGCGGCTCGGGCGCGGGGCACCCGAACATCAAGTCGTCCACGTTCTCGATCGGATCGCCCGTGCGAATCAGGCGCTTGCACGCCGCCTGCTCGGCGATGTCGCCCACGAACACGGCGCCGATCAGCTTGCCCTCTCGAACCAGCAGCTTGCGGTAGAGTCCGGCGCCGGGATCGGAGAGCACGATCGCCTCGGCGTCGTCCGGCGTATCCACGATGCCGGCCGAGAAGACCGGCAGGCCGGAAACCTTGAGGCTCGTCGACAGGGCCGTGCCCCGGTAAGCGGCGGCCTCGCCGGCGAGGTGGCGGGCCAGCGTGTCGGCGTGCTCGTAGGCGGGCTCGACGAGGCCGTAGACCATCCCGCGATGCTCGGCGCATTCGCCCAACGCGAAGATGCGCGCGTCTGAGGTCGTCATCCGATCATCGACCGTGATGCCGCGGCCGGTCGCGAGCCCCGCGGCCTGCGCCAGCGCCAGCGAGGGGCGCACGCCCACCGACATCACCACGAGATCCGCCGGCAGCACCGTGCCGTCCGCCAGCGTGAGACGCTCGACCCGGCCATCGCCCTCGACGCGGGCGGTGTCGGCGCTGAGGAGGACCTTCACGCCGCGGGCCTCCATGGCGCGCTTCACCAGCCCGGCGGCGTGGTGGTCGAGCTGGCGCTCCATCAGGCGGTCCATGACGTGGAGCAGGGTCGTGTCGATCCCGAGCCGCGCGAGCCCGACCGCAGCTTCGAGGCCCAGCAGGCCGCCGCCGATGACGATCGCCCGTGCATGCTGGACGGCCGCCCGGCGGATCGCCGCCACGTCGGCGAGATCGCGAAACGTGATGACGCCGGGCAGATCCATGCCGGGCTTCGGCAGGCGGATCGGCAGCGACCCAACCGCGAGAACCAGCTTGTCGAACGGCAGGACGTGGGTCTCGCCCACGAGGACCAGCCCGTTCTCCCGGTCGATCTGCGTGACCGGCGCGCCGGTGATCAGGCGGATGCCGTGGGTCTCGTACCAGTCGAGGCCGCGGAACGCGCAGGCCGCCTCGTCGACCTCGCCGCCGAGCAGCGAGGAAAGCAGCACCCGGTTATAGGCGGCCTGGGGCTCGGCGCCGACGCAGGTGACGTCGAAGCGGCCGGGAGACCCCTCGGTCAGGCGCTCCAGGAAGCGCAGCGAGGCCATGCCGTTGCCGACGACGACGAGTCTCTCGCGCGGCAGGCCGGTCTGGCTACGCGCGTCGTGTCTCCGTGTGTCGATAGGGGATGTCGCCATCGTTCGCTTGCGTCTGGAACCTCGATTGCAGGATCGTTGGCGGACCGCCCACGAAAAAGCCGCTGCCGGTGACCCCGGGCACGCTTCGAGCCCCAGGAGAACCGGATCAGCGGCCTCGCTGACGGCGCTGTCCGTCGCCGTTGACGGACGGAGCTTATTAAGCAGCTTCCGTGCCAGATCGGCCGCTTGGCGCTAGGGGCCGGAGCGAACAGACGAAATGCGATCCGGTCGCAGGCGCCTGTCCGCCGCGAGGTCGCCTCGTGCAGTGCACAAAAAGCGGGCGCCCGGCGGATAAATCATCATTCGCCCCGGAGCGCCGGCGGTTCCTGCACGGCCGGTGCCCAGATCACCACCGGCAGACCGTGACCGTCCTGTGCCGGCGGGTCGGGGAGCGGCCGGGCGCGGCCCGCCAGGATGTCGCGCGCCACGACCAGGGCGGCCAGCGCATCGAGGTGGTCGTCCTCCGGGATGCCCTTGGCACGGGCATCGAGCAGCGCCGCCGGCAGGCCCGCCGCGGACAGAAGAGCGCGTCGGCGATCGAGCCCCAGGCGGGCCGCGCGCCCTTTCTTCGGCAGGCCGAGGGGCCGGTCGCCGTTGAGGGCGTGGAACGCCACCTCCGGGTGGACCTCGTGAACCCGGTCGCGCAGTTCAGGCCGCTCCCGCAGCAGGGCATCGACCGCGCGGACGTAGCGGAAGATGTTGTAGCCCTGAATCGAGGGCGCGAAGGGTGGGTCGCTGTCGGCCCGGGAGGCTGCCTTGGCGGCCTCGTAATCGGCCGCGTAGATGGCGGCCCGCGGCGGCATCGGGAAGACCGACGACCGCGCTGGACCGAGCTTGGCGCGCGCCGCCAGATCGGCCGCGCGGCCTCCGCCGAGGATCCGGTCGGGCAGGCCGATCGGCACGTCGATCCCGACCACGAGCGGTCGTTCCGGCGCGTCGAGGAGCGCGGCGAGATCCGGGAACAGGGCGCAGCGGTGCCGGTCGGGATCATCGAGGTCGAGCAGGGCGCCCGCCCAGGCACCCCGGCATCCGTCGAGTCCCGCGATCCACCGCGCCATCGCGATCCTCCCCCGTGCGGAACCGGGTCCGCGCTGCGTCCTTGTCCGGGCTCGCGCGGACAGCTATCGCATCGCGCCGACGCACCGAATCGGGAGCAGCGTGATGAGCGAGATCCGTCCCCGACGCAGCGTCCTGGCGATGCCCGGCTCCAACGCGCGGGCGCTCGAAAAGGCGCAGACGCTCCCCGCCGACGTGATCCTGATCGATCTGGAGGACGGGACTGCTCCGGAGGCCAAGGGGGCGGCCCGCGAACGGGTCGCTGCGGCGGTCGCCGCCCGGGGCTTCGGTCGGCGCGAGGTCGTGGTGCGGATCAACTCGCCCGAGACCGAGGACGGCGAGGCGGACCTCGTGGCCCTCGCCGCCGCCGCGCCGGACGCCATCCTGGTTCCGAAGGTCCGCACCTCCGATACGCTGATCGCCGTCGGCTCGCGCATGCGCCGCCTCGGCGCGCCGGCGGCGACCCGGGTCTGGGCGATGATCGAGACGCCGATGGCGGTGTTGAACGCCGCCGAGATCGCCGGAGCGTCGCGGGACGTCGATGGGCGGCTCTCCGCCCTGGTGATTGGCCCGAACGATCTCCTGAAGGCGGCCCGGATCCCGCCACCGGGTCGCGCCGCCCTCGTACCCTGGCTGATGACGGTGCTGGCCGCCGCGCGGGCCTACGAGATCGAGGCGATCGACGGCGTCTTCACTGACATGACCGATGCAGCCGGCTTCGAGACCGAATGCGCGCAGGGCCGCGACCTCGGCTTCGACGGCAAGATGCTGATCCATCCGAGCCAGATCGGCCCGGCCAACGCCGCCTTCGGGCCGAGCACCGCGGCGGTGGCGCAGGCCCGCCGCCTGGTCGAGGTCTTCGCGGCGCCAGAGGCCAGCGGGCGCGGCGTGATCGCCCTGGACGGGAAGATGCTCGAGCGCCTCCACGTCGAGGCGGCCCGGCGGACGCTGGCGCTCGCCGAGGCGATCGAACGGCTCGGCGCGTGAGCGATCTGCCGGACGTCGGCCTGCACCTCCTCGACCCGCGGCTGCCGGGCTGGGGGTTTCCGCGCTGGGGCTCGGCCTCGGCCGCAGGCCTCGATCTGCACGCCTGCCTGGAGGGCCCGATGGACCTGCCGCCCCAGGGCGCGCCGTCCCTGATCCCGGCCGGGTTCATGGTGCTGATCCGGGATCCCGCATGGTGTGGGCTGATCTTCCCGCGATCCGGCCGCGGCCACCGGGAGGGGCTGGTGCTGGGCAACGGCACGGGGGTCATCGACGCGGATTACCAGGGGCCGCTGATGGTCTCCGCCTGGAACCGCGACGCCGTCGCCTCGATCCGGATCGTGCCCGGCGAGCGCATCGCCCAGCTGGTCTTCACCCGCATCGCTAGGCCGGTCCTGACCGTGCTGGAGGGCGAGGCCGTCCCGGAATCGGCCCGGGGCGCGGGCGGTTTCGGGTCGAGCGGACGCTGATCCGCCGTCCAAGCGCACCGGACGCGGCGGCGCTGCCAGCCCCGCACGCGCGGACCCGCATCTGCACGGATCTGTCCGTCCTGCCGTGATCCGAGACCGGACGGCGATGACCTGACACAGGGCGCGATGTCGGAACGATGACCACCCCGCACAACGCGTCGCACATTTTGTGTTAGATAAGTAATCACTGCAACAAGATGGCAGATTTTGGTCTATTAGACGATTATTCCAATTTAATAATTCGAACTTATACAATCTTTGTACCGGATTTGTATCAAATCAAAGTCTTTTACGTTGGCTTGACCAATTTTCCTGATACGCGGCCATCGGGAGGGAGCGGTCTCGCCATCCCATCTCAACGCCCAGCAACCGGTTTTGTTAGAGGCGCTGAAACCGTTCCCGATCGCGTTACATCACGGTACACGACACAAGTCAGAACGCTTCGGGTCGGCTGGAATCATCCGAGCAATCCGCTCCATCGCGATGTCGTAGACCGTGGGGCTTCGAGCGGAACGGCTCCGAGCCTGTGTTGTAATGCGCTTTCGGCCACCGAAGGATAGCGGCCTGGAACGGAGCCACGTCATGTGGTCCCGGATGCGTCGAACGCGCGCTCAGTCCAGCGTCTTGCCGAGCTGCCCTGCCAAATCCTGGATGAACTGAAACGCGGTGCGGCCCGAACGGGAGCCGCGGGTGGTGGCCCATTCGAGGGCTTCCGCCCGCAGCCGCTCCGGCGGCACGGCGAGCCCGTAGCGCTCGGCATAGGCACGGATCATCGCCAGATACTCGTCCTGGCTGCACTTGTGGAAGCCGAGCCACAAGCCGAACCGGTCCGAGAGCGAGACCTTTTCCTCGACCGCCTCGCCGGGGTTGATCGCGGTCGAGCGCTCGTTCTCCACCATGTCGCGGGCGAGCAGATGGCGGCGGTTCGAGGTCGCGTAGAACAGCACGTTCCCAGGCCGGCCCTCGATGCCGCCGTCGAGCGCCGTCTTGAGCGACTTGTACGAGGTGTCGTCGGCATCGAACGAGAGGTCGTCGCAGTAGACGAGCCAGCGGTGCGGGTCCGGGCGCAGCAGGGCCATCAGGTCGGGCAGGGCCTCGATATCCTCGCGGTGGATCTCCACGAGCTTCATCGGCCGCGATCCGGCAGGCCGGCGGGCGTTGATCTCGGCATGGGCCGCCTTCACCAGGGAGGACTTGCCCATGCCGCGGGCGCCCCACAACAGGGCGTTGTTGGCCGGCAGGCCACGGGCAAAGCGCTCGGTGTTCTCCATCAGGGTGTCGCGCGCCCGGTCGATCCCGGTGAGCAGCCCCATCTCGACACGAGCGACCTGCGGCACCGGGGTAAGCCGGCGCTCGGGCCCCCACAGGAAGGCGTCGGCGGCGTCCGGATCGAAGGCCGGCGGGGTCGGGGGCGTGGCCCGCTCCAGCGCGGTGGCGATGCGCTCCAGCAGCGGCATCAGGGTCTCGAGGGTGGGGGCGCTGGTCATCGGATCGGGGGGTTCGGGGCGGGCAGGGGGCCGGTTCTACGGGGAAGACGAGCGGAAAGCACCCGCTTCCGATTGCATGACGCGACTCTCCGAACAGGCGCACGGATCGGGCGTTGGATCCTTCAGCGGGTGAAGGCATGCGTTCCGCTGGGGGGCTCGAATGGACGCAGGACCGACGATCCGGATCACCCAGGTCGACGCTTTCGTCTTCACCGTTGATTTCGGCGCCGCCCTGCCGGCGCTGGTTACCGACGAGGCGCCGCCGATCGGCGGCGGAGCCGGGCCGTTCCCCGAGCAGATCCTGATCGCCGGCGTCGCGAACTGCCTCTGCGCCAGCCTGGTCTTCGCGCTCGGTAAGTTCCGGCAGGACGCGCGGGGCGTCGCCGCCGAGGCGCAATGCCGGGTGGAGCGCAACGCCGAGGGGCGGCTGCGCATCACGGGCATCGAGGTCCGGATCGGCTTGGGCGCCGCCGCCGTCGAGATGCCGCGGATCGACCGGGTGCTGGAGCAGTTCGAGCGGTTCTGCACCGTCTCGGAGAGCGTGAAGGCCGGGATCCCGGTCTTCGTCTCGGTGACGGATCGCGACGGAACCCAACTGACATGAGCTCACCCGCGGAAAGATCCGCCGCCCGGCGCATTCTCGCAACGCGAACCGGTGGAGGAGACGCCATGCCGGATGAGACCCGTGAGACCGCCGAGGCACCCGAAGCGCTGGCCGCCCTCTTCAACCGGCGCGCCAATGCGGGCGACGTCGAGGGGCTCGTTGCCCTGTACGAGCCCGGCGCCGTGCTGGCGGCCGGCCGCGTGGTGGCGACCGGCCATTCCGAGATCCGCAGCTTCTACACAGACCTGCTGGCGCGCAGATCCGACTTCCCGGCACCTGAGACCCTGCCGCCCCTGCGCACCGGAGCGTTGGCCATGACCTTCGCCCGTCTGCCCAACGGTGCCTTCTCGGTGGAGGTCGCCCGTGAGCAGCCGGACGGGACGTGGCTCTGGGTGATCGACCAGCTCAAGCTCGCACCGCCGAAGGCCTGACCGGCGCGCTTGTCCCACCGGGCGCGATGCGGCAAAGCGGGGCCCGCGCGCCGACGCCGCGCGAAAGACCCGAGCCGACTCGATGCACGACATCCGCGCCATCCGGGACAACCCGGACGCCTTCGACCGCGATCTCCAGCGCCGGGGCCTCGCGCCGCTCTCGGCCGCGCTGATCGCCCTCGACGAGGCGCGAAAGGCGTCGGTTTCGGCCGCGCAGGCCAATCAGGAGCGGCGCAACGCGCTGGCCAAGGAGATCGGCGGCGCCAAGAAGGCCAAGGACGAGGACCGCGCCGCCGCCCTGATGGCGGAGGTCGCACAGCTGAAGGCGGCCGAGCCGGAGCTGAAGGCCGCGCAGGATCGGGCCGACACGGCGCTAACGGAAAAACTTGCCGCGATCCCGAACCGGCCGAAGGCCGACGTGCCGGAGGGCGCCGACGAGCACGGCAACGTCCTCTACCGCGGCCACGCCGCCACCCGTGAGCGGCTGACCGAGGGGAAGGAGCACTTTGAACTCGGCGAGGCCGCCGGCCTGATGGATTTCGAGGCCGCGGCCAAGATGTCGGGCTCGCGCTTCGTGGTGCTGAAGGGTCAGCTCGCCCGGCTTGAGCGGGCACTCGGCCAGTTCATGGTCGACCTGCACACGCAGGAGCATGGGTATCTGGAGGTAGCACCCCCGATCCTCGTTCGCGATGAAGCGATGTTTGGAACGGCACAACTACCAAAATTTCGTGACGATCAGTTCGCCGTCATGAGAAATCTTGACGAGGAGGAAGAGGAACTATTCTACCAGCATCTTTTTGATAAAGAACGGGAGATTGACGCGGCGGGAGGAGCACCACTTTCTCGTCAAACTGACGATGAATTTCTCGGTCATCCTGTTAGCGAACCAACGGTTGAAGGATACGTTGTTCGCGAGCAAATTCGGCGGAAATTGACGGGCGCTTGGCTCATCCCCACCGCCGAGGTGCCGCTCACCAACCTCGTCCGCGAATCGATCCTCCGCGAGGAAGAACTCCCCCTGCGCTTCACCGCGCTCACCCCGTGTTTCCGGGCCGAGGCCGGGGCGGCGGGGCGGGACACCCGCGGCATGCTGCGCCAGCACCAGTTCAACAAGGTCGAGCTGGTCTCGATCACGACGCCCGAAGAATCCGCCAACGAGCACGAGCGGATGCTCACCTGCGCGGAAGCGGTCCTCAAAAAACTGGATCTGCCCTACCGGGTGATGACGCTGTGCACCGGCGACATGGGCTTCGCGAGCCAAAAAACCTACGACATCGAAGTCTGGGTGCCGGGCCAGCGCACCCACCGCGAGATCTCGTCCTGCTCGGTCTGCGGCGAGTTCCAGGCCCGGCGGATGAACGCCCGCTACCGGGGCAAGGACGGCAAGCCCGCCTATGTCCACACCCTCAACGGCTCGGGCGTCGCGGTCGGCCGCGCGCTCATCGCCGTGATGGAAAATTACCAGAACCCGGACGGGAGCATCACGATCCCGTCGGTGCTCCACCCCTACATGGGCGAGCTCAACCGGATCGAAGGGGCCCGCTGATGCGCATCCTGGTCACCAACGACGACGGCATCCACGCGCCGGGGCTCAGTACCCTGGAGGAGATCGCGCGTGCCTTGTCGGACGACGTCTGGGTGGTGGCGCCGGAGAGCGACCAGTCCGGCGTGTCGCACTCGCTCTCGCTCAACGATCCGCTGCGGCTGCGGCAGGTCTCGGAGCAGCGCTTCGCCGTGAAGGGCACGCCGTCGGACTGCGTGATCCTCGGCGTGCGCCACATCCTCGCCGATCACGGGCCCGATCTCGTCCTGTCGGGGGTGAACCGTGGCCAGAACGTCGCCGAGGACGTGACCTATTCGGGCACGATCGCGGCCGCCATGGAAGGGACGATCCTGGGCATCCGCTCGATCGCCCTGAGCCAGGCCTACGGGGCGGGCGGGCGCGGGGCGCTCAAGTGGGACTGCGCGCGGACCCATGGGGCAACGTTGATCAAAAAAATCCTGGAGACCGGAATAGAGCCCGGCATCCTGATCAACGTGAATTTCCCGGATTGCGAGCCGGCCGACGTGCAGGGCGTCGCGGTGGCGGCCCAGGGCTTTCGCAATCAGGCGCTGCTGTCGATCGATGCGCGGGTCGACGGGCGCGGCAACCCGTATTTCTGGCTGGCCTTCGCCAAGGCCCGGTTCGAGCCGGGCCACGGCTCGGATCTCAAGGCCATCGCCGAAAAGCGGATCGCGGTGACGCCGCTGCGCCTCGACCTCACCGACGAGCCGACCCTGACGCGCTTCGCGCAGGCGTTCGACGCGTGATCGATCTGGGCAGCCTGGAGGCGGCTGCCGGGAACGCGGCCTTCGTGATGGCGCTCCGGGGCCGGGGCTTGCGGGACACCGGCGTGCTCCGGGCGATGGAGCAGGTGCCGCGGGAGGCGTTCGCGCCGCCGCGGTACCGGGAGCATGCGCGGCGGGACATCGCCCTGCCGCTGCCCTGCGGCGCCTCCATGACGGCGCCCTCCACGGTGGCGCTGATGCTGGCGCTGCTGCGCGTCGAGCCCGGCCAGCGCGTGCTCGAGATCGGCACCGGCTCGGGATACGTCACGGCGCTGCTCGCCCGGCTCGGGGCGAGCGCGGTGCTGAGCCTCGAACGCTCTGTGACGCTCGCCGTCGAGGCGACGCGGCGGCTCGCGGCGCTCCCGGAGGCGCATGTGGTCCGGGCGGACGGGCTGGCGCCGGACCTGCCGGACGGCGGCTTCGACCGGATCCTCGTCCACGGCAGCGTCGAGGCGATCCCGCCGCACTGGCGCGCGGCGCTCGAACCGGGGGGACGGCTGGTCACAGCTCTCAGCGGCGACGATGTGTGCCGGGCCGCCGTATTGGCCGCGCCGGAGGCCGAAGCGGAGCCGGGCGCGCCGGTGCGCCTTGCGGCGCTGGTGCCGGGCCTCGCGCGGGTTCTCTGACCTAACCGATCCGCCGCGCCCCCCGCCACAGGCGCCACAGCCGCCGCCAGCGGGGCAGCTCGACGGGTGTGTTGAGCGGGTCGTAGGACGCCCGCTCCATGGCGGCGAGGTAGGGCTCCACCAGGGCCACCGGCAGGAAGGCCGCGCCGACCGAGGGCGCGATGGTCGAGCGCGCCGCCTCGAACGCCTTGAGGTGCTGCCGGGCGAGGTCGCGCAGGTCGGCGCAGGCCCGGCGCAGGCCCGGCCCGCCGCGGCCGGTGATGATGTCCTCGCGGGTGACGCCGTAGCGGGCGAGGATGTCGGCCGGCAGATAGACCTGCCCCGAGCGGGCGTGCCAGGGCAGGGCCCGCAGCAGCCCGGTGATCCCGTAGGCGACCCCGGCATGCCCGGCCGCCCCCGCTCCGCCCGGCTCCGCGCCGTTGCCGATCACGAGGCTCGCCAGCCGGAACAGGGCCGAGGCGGTCTCGCCGCAATAGCCCTCCAGGTCGTTCACCCGGGGCATCGGATCCTCATAGAGGTCGAACACCCGCGCATCGATCAGGTCGACGAAGGGCTGGCGGCCGAGGCGGTTCACCCGGATCGCCTCCTCCAGGGCCGCCGCCACCGGGTTGGCGCGGACATCGCCCCTCGCCTCGCCCTGGAGTGCGTCGCGCCACCATTGCAGGCGGATCTCGCCGGCCATCGGGTTCGAGGCCGCCTCGCGCACCCGCGCGACGGTCAACGAGAAGGCGTAGAGCGCGAAGAGGTGCGGGCGGGCGGCGGCCGGAGCGAACAGAGTCGCGTAGTAGCGATCCGGATCGCCGGCCCGCACGAGGCCCTCGCAATGAGACTGGGCAAAGGCGAGTCCGGTCTCGCTGCTCTGGCCGTCCACCTCCGGCATCAGGCGACCGCGATCAGGGCGGCCGCAACCTTACGGTTCTCGGCCACCAGGATGTTGTAGGTGCGGGCCGCGGCCCCGGTCTGCATCACGTCGAGACCGACGCCGAAATCCTTCAGCCAGCCCCGCAGCACCGGATCGATCGCCGCGATATCGAGACCGGTGCCCACGAGCAGCAGCTCGATCCCCGCCGCCTCGGCCTGGACCGGACGGAGCGCCGTCCGGTCGATCGCCCGGGGCTCCGTCACCTCCCAGGCGCGCACGCCCGAGGGCAGCATCAGGATCGAGCCGCGATGCGACATCCCGGCGAAGCGGAAGCCGCCGTTGCCGTAGGTGTCGATGATGTGGCGCCCCGGCACGAAGCCGGATTCGAAGCTCTTCGGACTTGGCTGATCGGCCATCTCTGGAAAAAGACTACTCCGCCGGTTGCGGGACGCCGGACCGCTCCGCCGCCGCGCGGGCGCCGGAGAGCATCAGCCCCAGATAGATCAACACCGGCGTCGAGATGAAGATCGCCGAGTAGGTGCAGATCAGGACGCCGCAGAGCATCACGGTGGCGAAGCCCTTGATCGCCTCGCCGCCGAACAGCACCAGCGCCAGCAGCGACAGGCCGGACGAGATCGAGGTCATCACCGTCCGCGACATGGTCGAGTTGATCGACAGGTTGAGAAGGTCGACGGTGGGGATGGTCTTGTAGCGGCGCATCAGCTCGCGGGTGCGGTCGAACACCACGACCGTCTCGTTGAGCGAGTAGCCGACGATGGTGAGGATCGCCGCGATCGAGGTCATGTTGAACTCGATCCGGCTGATGATGAACACGCCGACGGTGAGCACGATGTCGTGGAGCGTGCCCACGATGGCGCCGAGCGCCAGCTCCCGCTCGAACCGGAACCAGAGGTAGAGCAGCACGGCGACGACCGAGAGCACGACGCCGAGCGTGCCGGACTGGACCAGCTCGCCCGAGACGCGGGGGCCGACGGTCTCGGTGCGGCGGAAATCGTAATCCTGATCGAAGGCGGCGTGGGCCTTGTTCATGACCGCGGTCTGACCCTGCTCGCCGGGCTGGAGCGGCAGGCGGACCAGCACGGTGCCCTGGTTGCCGAGTTCCTGCACCTCCGGCTCGCCGTAGCCGAAGCCGGCGGCCGTATGGCGGATCGCCGCGACATCCGCGGTGCCGGACTTCGCCTGCAGCTCGACCAGGGTGCCGCCCTTGAAGTCGATGCCGTAATTCAGCCCGACGGTCAGGAACAGCACCACCGTGGCGAGCGAGAGCAGCGCCGAGAGTGGGAAGGTGAAGCGCCGGAATCGCATGAAGTCGAAATGCGATTCATCGGGCCAGAGGCGGAGCAGGCGCATTGTTTCGGACCTAACGTTTGGGGAGTCACAGCGCCGACCCGCTCATCCCATCCTTACCCTCATCCTGAGGTTCCGGAGCGCAGCGAAGGCCTCGAAGG
Organism: Methylobacterium sp. J-030; assembly: GCF_022829545.1. Classification (GTDB taxonomy): domain Bacteria; phylum Pseudomonadota; class Alphaproteobacteria; order Rhizobiales; family Beijerinckiaceae; genus Methylobacterium. The sequence continues at coordinate 132,404 of NZ_JAKSYM010000321.1, forward strand.
AGGCCTCCAGAACTCACGGCGCCGGCTGGAGGGCTCCTTCGAGGCCCGCTGGCGCGGGCACCTCAGGATGAGGGCGTGGTTTGCAGCGGCCTTTGCCGGCGGTGATCGATCTCCCGAAAATGAACGCGTTCAGAACGGCAGGGCCTTCGGTCGGAAGGTCTTGTACCACACCGCGATCATCATCCGGGTCAGCGTCACTGCCGTGATGACCGTGGTGAGGATGCCCAGGATGAAGACCACGGCGAACCCCTTCACCGGGCCCGAGCCGAGGAAGAACAGGATCAGGGCGGCGATCGCCATGGTCGAGTTCGAGTCGATGATGGTGGCGAATGCCCGGTCGAAGCCCGCCTGGAGCGCCGAGATCAGCGAGCGGCCGGCCCTCTGCTCCTCGCGCATGCGCTCGTAGATCAGCACGTTCGAATCCACCGCGGTGCCGATGGTGAGCACGATGCCGGCGATGCCGGGCAGCGTCATGGTGGCTTCGAGCACCGACATCAGGCCCAGGATCAGCCCGACATGGACCATGAGGGCGATGTTGGCGATGAAGCCGAAGGTCCCGTAGGTCGCGAACATGAAGCAGACTACGAGGCCCGCCGCCACCAGGGTCGCGAGCTTGCCGGCCTCGATCGAGTCGCGGCCGAGGCCGGGGCCGACCACGCGGCGCTCGACCACGGTGAATTTCGCGGGCAGGGCGCCGGCCCGTAGCAGCACGGACAGATCGTTGGCCTGCTGCACGGTGAAATTGCCGGTGATCTGGCCCGACCCGCCGGTGATCGCCGAACGGATCACGGGCGCCGACACCACCTCGTTGTCGAGCACGATCGCCATGCGCCGGCCGACATTCTCCGAGGTCGCCTGGCCGAAGCGTTGCGCCCCGCGCAGGTTGAACTTGAAGCTCACCATCGGCTCATGGGATTGCTGGTCGAAGGCGGGCTGCGCGTCGGTCAACTCGCCGCCATCGGCCATGACCCGGCGCTCGACCGGCACCTTGGCGCCCTTCTCGTCCTTGGAGGGCAGCATGTCGACGTCGCCCGAGGGGCTGTCGGCGAGCATGCGGAACTCGAGCTTGGCGGTGGAGCCGAGGAGCTTTTCCAGGCGCTCGGGGTTCTGCTCGCCCGGCACCTGGATCAGGATCCGGTCGGCGCCCTGCTGCTGGATCGAGGGCTCGGTGGTGCCGGTGGAGTCGAGCCGCCGCCGGATGACCTCGATACCCTGGCTCACGGCGCGCCGGGTCCGGTCGGTGATGCCGGCATCGGTGAGGGTCAGGCGGACAAGGCCGCCCGGCTGCTCGGAGACGTCGAGGGTTCGGGCCGCGGTCTGGCCGAGCGAGGTGGTGGTCGGCAGCGCCAGTTCCTGAAGCTTCGGCAGCACCTTGGCCCGGGCCGCGTCGTCCGCGATCTTAACCTGCACGCCGCGCTGGAGCAGACCGATGCCGCCGTCGGTCCGGACGTTCTCCTGCTGAAGCACCCGGCGCACGTCGTCGCGCAGGGCCTTGGCCTGGGAGGCGATCAGCTCGTTCTGGTCGACTTCGAGCAGCAGTTGCGAGCCGCCCTGGAGATCGAGGCCGAGCACGATGGCCCGGGTCGGCACGACCCAGCTCGGGAACCACGCGGGCAGGCTTGCGACGAAGCCCTTGCGCTGCTCGGGCGAGAAGAAGCTCGGCACGGCGAGCATCAGCCCCACCAGGATCAGGCCCAGCGTGGCGAAAATCTTCGCACGGGAGAAGCGCAGCATCGGCCGTCTTTTTCTCTTGTGGGCCGGCGCGTTAAGCCGGCCGTTTCAACCAGCGGTTCAGGCGGCCTTCACGGTGCCCTTGGCGCGGACCTCGGAGATCATCGTCCGGACGACCCGCACGCGGACGTTCGGGGCGATCTCGACCTCGATCTCGGGCTGGTCGTCCGCCGCCTTGGTCACGCGCCCAACGAGGCCGCCATTGGTGACGACCGTATCGTCCCGGCGCACGGACTTGAGCAGGGTCTGGTGATCCTTGACCCGCTTCTGCTGCGGCCGCAGGATCAGGAAGTACATGATCACGAAGATCAGAACGAACGGGATCACCTGAAAGGCGATCTCCGCTCCGCCAGCGGCCGTACCGGCCCCTTGCGCGAAGGCGGGGGTGATCAACGAGCGTCTCCTGCAAATGGCGCGCGGGCCTGCCGCCGGTACTCAGCGTGGGCAGACCTGTCGAAAAGCGCGCGGACTATAGCCAGGGGCTTCCCGAAAGCAACGCCGAAGCGCGCCGCGCCCGTCTTGGCCTCACAAAAGGGTCCGCACTGCCGCCGCGAAGGCGTCAGGCGCCTCCTGTGGGAAGTTGTGGCCCACCCCCGCGACGATCTCACGCCGGTAGGGGCCTGTGAAGTGACGGGCCTCCGTGTCGGTCTCCGACGGTGGGCCGACGCCGTCGTCGGCGCCGAGCAGCACGATCGACGGCACGGCGACGTTCGGCTGCTCCGCCAAGCGCGCCTCGATCTCGACCAGAGCCGGATCGCTCGACACGAGGCCGAAGCGATGGCGGTAGGAATGCACGACGACATCGACGAAATCGGGATTGTCGAAGGATCGGGCCGTCTGCGCGAAGGTCTCGGCGTCGAAGGCCCAGGTCGGCGACCAGAGCTGCCAGAGCAGGTGGCAGAAGGCGTCCCGGTTAGCCTCCAATCCTGCACGGCCGCGCTCGCCGTGGAGGTAGTACTGATACCAGAGCCGATGCTCGGCCTCCGGCGGGGCGGGCTGCCCGGCGGCCGGGATGTTCTGGATGTTGTAGCCGACGCCGCAGCTCACGAGCCCCTGCGCCCGCTCCGGCCAGAGGGCCGCGACCACGCAGGCCGCGCGGCCGCCCCAGTCGTAGCCGGCGAGCACGGCGCGCCCGATGCCGAGGGCGTCGAGGAAGGCCAGCAGGTCGGCCCCGAGCGCGGCCTGCTCACCGGAACGCGGCGTGGCGGGATCGAGGAACCGCGTCGGCCCGTAGCCGCGCAGGTACGGGATCAGGCAGCGCACCCCCGCGGCGGCGAGCCGCTCGGCCACGCCGTCATAGGCGTGGATATCGTAGGGAAACCCATGGAGCAGCACGGCCGGCGGACCGTCCGGCGGACCGGCCTCCCGGTAGGCGATCTCCAGCACGCCGGCGCGCACGCTCTTCATGACGGCTCCCGCAACTTCGCGGCAGAGAGCTTACGCGATCCACCGCGGAATTGCCGCACGTGCTTGCCGGCAACGCTTCGCGCCCGACCTTTCTGCCGGAACTCAAGCGTGATGGGGGAGAACCATGGGCCTGCTCGACGGTGCGAAGAACCTGATCGGCGATATCGCGGCCGCGGCGGATCGCGCCCTGGAGGTGACCGGCAGCGGCAAGCTCGCCCTGGCGCTGGCGAAGTTCTACCCCGGCGGCCTCCCGGCCTTCCTCGACCGTCTGCGCGAGACCGGCCATGGCGGCGCGGTGGAGTCCTGGCTCTCGGCGCAGACGCAGCCGGACCAGTGGCAGGCCGTCCCGGCCTCCGCCATCGCGTCGTGCCTGCCCGAGGCGGTCACGGAGCGCTTGGCCTACGATCTCGGTATCCCGGACGGGCGGGTTGCCACGGCGCTCGCCGAGTTCCTGCCGGCCGCTGTGGCCGCGGAGAGTGAGAACGGCGCGCTGAAGCCGCAGCCGAACTTCAGCACGCAGGTCCGCTGACCCATCAGAGCGCTACGGGATGGCGCACTTCATCTGGGGCGGCGCGGTCGCGCAGCTCAGGTAGCAGCTCTGCTTCTGGAAGCAGTACCACGTCAGGGAGCCGCTCTTGAGGCAGGCACCGCCGCAATGGCGGTAGGCACCGTAGAGCGGCCGGACGAACACCGCATCCGTCAAGGTGCGCTCATCCGGCGCCGGCCGCACGACCTCGGCGTGCGCGGACAGGGTCACACCGGCCCAGACCGCGAGCAGCAGGGACAGGGCCGGGAGTCTCATCGCCGCGCGACCGGAAAACGGAAGTCAGACCGGCATACCGAGCCACGGCGGCCCCGCTGTCGATTAAATTGCCGTTCACGCGGTTCCGGTGTCCCCCCTGCCGGTGACGCGCCCATGCGGGTTTCACGAAATCAGCCGCCGGTTCTGCGACGAAAACCTGCGGTCCACCAACGACCTAAGCGGATGACGCGTTGGCCTGCCGACGCAAATCAGCTTAGACTGATCGCGGACGGATCGGTCGACGGGGGAACACCATGAGCTTGTTCGACTCACTGGGCGGATCGCTCGGGCAGATGGCGCTGAAGGCCCTGCCGGGCCTCATCCAGCAGGTGTTGCCCGGCGGCCTCAACGCACTGCTCGATCAGCTCCGCCGCTCCGGCTACGAGAGCCAGGTGAATTCCTGGCTCGGCCGCGGCCCGAACGAGCCGATCACCGCGGACGACCTGCGCAAGGTCCTGGACAACGAGCAGGTGCGCCAGATGGCGCAGAAGCTCGGCGTCCCGGTGGATCAGTTGTTTCCGACCCTCGCCCAGGCGCTCCCGGAGGCGGTGGACCACCACAGCCCCGATGGGACGCTGCAGGTGCCGAAACCCTGAGGCCCGGAAACGAGAACGGCCCCTCGCGGGACCGTCGCGCGCTCCGAACCGGATGGGCCGGTCAGTTGCTGGCCAACTGGGACATCGGGTCCACCGGGGCGCCGCCCTTGCGGATCTCGAAGTGCAGCTGCGGCGAGGTCACGTTGCCCGAGGCGCCCGACTTGGCGATGACCTGACCGCGCTTGACCTTGTCGCCGGGCTTCACGTCGAGCTCGCCGTTATGGGCGTAGGCCGAGACGTAGCCGTTGGCGTGGCGCACCAGCACGAGCTTGCCGTAGCCCTTCACGTCGGAGCCGGCATACGCGACGGTGCCCTCCTCGGCGGCCTTGACGGGCGTGCCCTCCGGCACAGCGATGTTGATGCCCTCGTTGCCGGAGCTGCCGTAGCCCGAGATCACCCGACCCTTGGCGGGCCAGCGGAAGCTCTCGGAGGCTGCGGCGTCGGCGACCGAACCGGTGGCGGCGGGCTCGGGCTTCGCCGGAGCCGCGGGTGCGACCGGCTTGGGCGCTTCCCTGGCGGCGACCTTCTCGGCGGCGGCCGCCTTCTGCGCGGCTTCCTTGGCGGCCTTGGCCTCGGCGAGCTTTTGAGTGGCCTCGGCCTTCGCGGCGGCCTTGGCCTCAGCCTTGGCCTCCATCGCCTTCGCGTCGGCCTTGGCCTTCGCCTCGGCCTTGGGATCCGGCTTCTTCTCGTCGATCTTGGCGACCTGCCCGGGGCGGACGTGCCGCGGCTTGTCGTCCGCCTTCGAATCGGCCTTAGCGGCCTCCTTCACGGTCTCCTTGCGGGACTTCGCGTCGGCGACTTTGCGGGCGGCGGCATCGCGGGCCAGCGCTTCCTTGCGCTCCGCCTCCTTGTCGGCGGCCCGCTTGGCGGCTTCCTTGGTGGCTTCCTTGGCCGCCTCCTTCGCGGCTTCCTTCGCCTCTTCGCGCTTGGCCTCCTCGCGCTTGGCTTCCTTGGCGGTTTCCTCGCGCTTGGCGGCCAGCTTGCCCTCGACCTGCTTGGCGTCCTCGCGCTTCTCCTCCGCGGCCCGGGCCGGGCGGGCGGTCATCGGGGCGGCGGCCGGGTTCATGCCGGAGGCGTTGTAGACCGGGATCACGATCTGGCGCCCGGGGGTGATCTGGTTGGCGCTGGACAGGCCGTTGGCCGCCAGGATCGCCGAGGCGGGAACCCCATAGCGCGTCGACATCTGGTTCAGGCTGTCGTTCTGCGACACGGTGATCTGGGTGCCGCCCTGGGCGCTCCAGCCGACCTGCCCGGTCGACGCGACGCGGGTGGCGGGCGCGGCGGCATGGGTCTGGGCCGGAGCCGCAGCGCTGACCGCCCGCGGCGGCGCGGGCGGGCTCAGCGCCTCCGACTGGATCCGGCCGGTGCGGATCGCGGGGGCGGGCTTGAGGCTGCCATCCGGCAGGCTTCCGGTGGCCGAGGGCTCCGAATCGAACGGATTCGAGAACGGGTTGCTCAGCCGCGACGCGTCCGACGAGCAGGCAGCCGCCGCTCCGCCGATGATGCCGATGAGGGCGACCCGCGACAGCGTCCGCAACATCCGACCCTTACCGCGCACCCGCATCGACGCACCCGTTTGCCTGACGCAACTTGATGCCCCAATGAAGACGGATTCAGGTTAAGCAACCGTTCCCGTCCGTCGTCGCTGCGCCCCCTGCGCGAAGAGCGACACCGCGTTTTCGCGGTCTGCGCGGGATGATCGCGGGGGCCGTGGCCGTGCTTTTTCCGCACCGTCCGGCACCCCATCTCGAAGGGATGTTTACCATCCGTGCCGTCCGCGCCAGCCTCTGCGACCTGCCCGGGATCGAGACGCCGCGCCTGTCGATCGCATCTCTGCGCCTCGAGGATGCGGACGCCCTGCGCCGGCTCACGGACGACCCGGCGATCACCGCCGCCGTCGATTTTCTCCCAGCCCCCTTCACGCTGCAGGACGCCGAGGACCTGATCCAGTCCGGCCGGCGGGGGCAGGACCGCTTCCTCGGCGCATGGACGCGCGGCGCTGCCGCCGACGAGTCCCCCGGCGGTGAACTCATCGGTGTCGTGGGCACACACCTGCGCGGGGCGGGCGCGATCGAGATCGGCTACTGGATCGGCGGTGCCGCACGCGGGCGCGGCTTCGCGTTCGAGGCGGTCTCGGCCATCATCGGCCACTTGGCCGGACGCTTCCCGAGCCGAACCATCGTGGCGGAGTGCCGGCCCGCCAACATCGCGTCGTGGGAGCTCCTGAAGAAGCTCGGATTTCGCGACACGGGCGAGGAGGGCCACCGTCCGGGACGGCGACTGCTTCGGCGGAGCTGACGCCCCGTCGCAGCTCCCCGCACGCCGTTCAGGCCGCCTCGGCGGCCGTGGCTACGATCACCTCGGCGCCTCGATCCTGCTTCTTCTTTCGCCGCTTGCCAATCGTCATGGGCGGGTCATCCGAGGGGATGCGCTCGGCGAGCGCGAATCGGTGCAGGGCGTCGAGGGCCTGTCCATCCTGGGACCGGGCCTCGATCAACGCGTAGAACGCCGCGCGCACGATGTCCTTCTTGGACGCCTCGGGATGCTTCGCGCGGAGTGCGGCCCGCAGCGCCTTCGGCGTCATGCCCGGCTCTGCCAAGCTCCACAGGGTCGCCGACAAAGCTTCCATCGAAGTCATTCCTTGATCTCCAATCCAGCCGAAGCAGGAACGGGTCGAGATCTACATGACATCGCCATGACGTTTCAAGGGGCGGCCGATGATCCGCACTATATCTCGAATACCACTTCACATAAATAGATATCGCACTCACAATCAATACTTCGAATCGATATAAAAGAGAAATTAATTACGAAGAAAAGAGAACGACCGGGCATGATGCGCGACGAAACAAAAAAAGCCCCCGGTTTGCACCCGGGGGCTTCGCGCGGCCGCCTGAGCGGCCGGGATTGGACTGGTTCAGAAGGTGATGCCGGTCTCGACCATATAGCGGTCCTGCGTGGTGCGATTGCCGGTCCGGCCGAAGCCGGAGCCCAAGGTCCCCTCCGCAAGGTTACCCCGGGTGATGTTGCCGAGTTCGACATGCGCGTACTCGACCCGGAAGAAGTAGCGGTCGAACGTGAAGGTCGGCGTCACGGTGACCGAGAAGGCATTGCTGCCCGAGCCGAACCCGAGAAGGTTCGGGGTCGCTCCGCCCCGCACGCCGGTCTGCTCGGTGTACTCGATGCGTCCGGCCAGGGAGAAGTTGTCGGTGAACGAGTAGGCCGCCAGGAGCGCGCCGCCATAGGTCGACGCGGAGGCATTGATGCCCACGCGGGGATCCCGCTCGACATTCGTGAACTGGAAGTAAGGCGAGATGATCCACGGACCGTTCGCGTAGGTGTAGTTGATGTCGAAGATACCGCTGTTCTGCTGGAACCCGGGCGTCGCGAACTGGTAGCGCGGGCTCCGGGCGAAGGCGTTGGTGCGGCCGAGGTTCAGGCCGCCGTTCACGCCGATCGTGTTGTAATCGTCGAGCTTGTAGGCGACGTTGCCGGTGAACCACGTGATCTCGTTGGAGAAGAACCCGTCCGTGCCGGCGAGCGAGACCGAGAGCGGGCCGCTCGCGTAGTTCACCTGAACGCCCTGGTTGATGAAGTTCTCCTGCACGAACAGCAGGCCGCGGTTGATGTTCAGGTTCTGATAGGTGAACAGCAGCTCGCTGCCGATCAGGGTGAACATCCGGCCGCCCTGGACCGACCACTCGTCGTTGAGCTGGATCTTGCCGAAGGCGACCGGAACTGGGCCGAACAGCAGGTCCGTCTGCGCGAAGGTGCCGATGGTCGGGAAGCCGAGCTGCGGGATCGAGTAGCCGCCCGCCTGAATGTAGAACTGGAAGCCACCTTCCGGCTTCTGGATGATGCCCTGGATGTTCGAGAAGTCGAACCGGGCTGCGCGATCGCGCTCATTGGGAGCGGCCGGCGTCGCGAAATTGCTGAACGGGTTGGTCTGCACGTAACCGTAACCGGTCACCGCACCGCCGACATACAGGTCGCCGAGCGGGCCGGCGGCGAAGCAGGTCGGGCTCGGGTTGGCCTTGATCACGCCGCCATAGGTCGGGCCGAGCAGCGTCGCCTTGCAGGGCTCGGCCGGGGGCGGCACGGGGGCCGGGGCGGGGGCCGCCAGATCGGCCGCCAGGAGGCTGGTCGAGGATAGGAGGACAGCGGTGAAGCCGGCCAGGGTGGATCGCGTCAGCATCGGTTCACCGCTCGTTGAAGTCCATCTGCGGCCAAGCTGACATCAGGCTGCGTTTGATACAAAAGCAAACATACGGCAATTGCATAGTTTTTGGGCATTTTCACATCCGCGCGATCGGTCCCGCATCAAATGTATCTTTGTGGCAACAAGTGCATGGGGGACTTTCCCTTCTGCTTTCAACCTTTGGTTAATAGCTTCTGCGGGGTGGGCCAATGCTGCCCGGTCACGGCACGACGCCGATCGGGTCGCAGCGAAACCCTCCGAAGTCCTGCCGGGCCAAGCGTTCGGCGAGGGCCGGGAGGACCAGCAGGGCCTCGTCGGCGAGGCGCCAGGGCGGGTTGACGACGATCAGCCCGCTGCCGGTTAGGCGCGTCGGATCGTCCGGGCGGTCGATCAGCAGGTCGAGGCGGAGCGCCGGACGGGGCAGGGCGGCATCGAGATCCCGGATCATGCGGTCGAGGGCGGCCGCGTCCTTGATCGGGTACCAGGCGAGGAACACCCCCGTCGGCCACTTCGCCACGGCCCGGGTGAGGTGGGCGCCGAGCCGCTCGATCTCGCCGGGCACCTCGTAGGGCGGATCGATCAGCACAAGGCCGCGCCGCTCGGGCGGCGGGATCTGGGCGTTGACCGCTGTCCAGCCGTCGAGGCTCAGGACCTTCGTGCGCGGATCGCGCTCGTAGCGCCCTCGCAGCGTGGCGGCATCGGCCGGGTGCAGCTCGACGAACACGCCCTTGTCGCCGGGCCTCAGGGCCTCGCGAATCACGGCGGGCGAGCCGGGATAGGCCGTCGCGCCGTAGCGGGTCTGCACCGCGGCCACCGCGGCCCGGTAGGGTGCGAGCAGCGCCTCGACGGGCGGCGCGAAGGGCGCGCCGATGCGGCCCCAGCCGTCCCGCCACTCGCCCGTGCGGGAGGCCTCGTCGGCGGCGAGGTCGTAGATGCCGAGGCCCGCGAAGGCATCGAGCGCCCGGAACGGCTTGTCCTTGAGGCGCAGGTGGTCGAGCACCCGCGCCAGCACGAAGTGCTTGAGCACGTCGGCATGGTTGCCGGCGTGGAAGGCGTGCCGATAATTCATGAGGGTCGTGAAGCGGATCCGACGGCCCGGGTCCAGCCTCGGCGGCCGAAAAGATCAGCGCGCGGCGTCGAGGGTGATCTTGGGGGCGCGGCAATTGCCGCGGGCGACCTCGGGGCAGGGGGCAAAGCCCTTCACGTCCTTGTCGAAGCAGATCCGGACTTCCTGAAGCTGTCCCCGTGCCCAGGTGACCGCCATCATGTCGGGGCGCAGGCCGCGATTGGCGGCGGCGAACTGCCGGGCGATCTCGATGGGCGCCAGCGTCTGCGGCGGTCCGCCGCCCTTGAGGGTATCCGGGATCGTCACGGCCAACCGGGCGTCCCGGGCGGCCGCGAAATAGGCTGCCGGATCGAGGCCCGAGCAGGTGCCGTGCTTGCGCCACTCGTACCGGGCGAGGCCCTCGCTCGGATAGACCTGCCCGGCCACCGCGATCGCCTGCCGGGTCGGCGCGCGCACCACGGCGGAGCAGTTCTCGGGGTAGCCCCGGCTGTATTGCGGCCACAACCCGTGGACCACGAAGCCGAGCCCGCGGCCCGGCGCGCACTGGTTGTCGTTCCGGCGCTCGCCCGCCCCGGCGCAGTAGCTCGGCGACCACGACAGGGCCAGCACATAGAAGTCGAACTCGCCGGGGGTGCCGCGACGGGCGAAGCCGCCGTAATCCTGGGCGGCGGCCGGCCCGGCCAGCAGCAGGGCGGCGAGGCAGGCGGCCGTGAAGCGCATGATCAGGGGCGCGCCATCCGGCAGGCCGTGGCGTAGGCGTAGGCCAGGTCGCGGTCGAGACCGTGGACGCAGAACTCGACCCCCCAGGTCGCCCCGATGAAGCCGAGGCTCTCGCGGACCGAGTAATCGACCTTGCGGCGCACGCCATCCGAGGTCGTGACCGTCGCGGTGCAGAACCGGCGCGGGTAGGTGTCGAGCCCCCAGGGGCGCCAGGCCGTGCGCTCGATCGTGTCGAAGGACAGAATCGTCATCGACGAATTCCAGAACTTCGCCTCCTTCTCTGCGAAGTTGGTCGAGACCCGCTCCAGCACCGACGGGTCCTGGCAGCCGGGAATCTGCGCATCGAAGGGGAATTCCCGCTCCTCGGCGGGCTCGATATCCTCCCGCGCCGAGCGGGCCAGGGCCGGCTGCGCCAGGGCGACGAGGGCCAGCCCGAGGGCGAGGCCGTGACGGATCGAACGCATGGCGCGGGCCTCGGCGGATGAACGGTCCAGCATCCTGGGACGATGGCCCGGCTGCGCCGCCAGTCAAGCTCATGCCGCGCTCCCGCGGCGGTTTTGACGGCCGGTGCGGCGCGGCCGCTACAGTGATCCGCCGGGCGGACCGATGGTCCCCAGGCTGACGCGACCCACTCAGTAGATCGGCCCGGTGTCGGGCGACGGCGCGCCGAGCTGGAGCGGCTCGTCGTCGCTCGGGAGGGGCTCGACCGGGAGGGCGGTCGCGACGTGCGGCGCCGGCCGCGCCGGCGCCGCAGACGTGTAGGCCGTGGCCGTGGGCATACGCGCCGGGGCGCGGGCGACCTGCGTCGGGCTCGCCGCCTTCGACATCGGCGAGACGCCGTAGGGATCGTCCTCCTCGATATCCACCGGGGCCTGCGGGGCGGCGGGCTGGCGCGGCGGCGGCACCGGGCGCGACAGGGGCCGCTCGACGCCGGTGCCGAGCTGCGGCGTGAACTTGATCAGCGGCTGACAGATCCGCCGCAGGCCGCGCGGATCGTGCCGGGCGAGGTCCACGTGGATGTGGTCGTAGTGGAACACGTTCGAGCCCGGGGCCAGAACCGTGGTGAAGCGCTGGCAGGCCCCTAAGAAGATCTCGCGCAGAAAACCCTGTTCGGCCTCCGTGCCGCGCCAGCCGCCCTTCACGGTGATCACGTGCCCGTCGGCGAGCTTCACCGACATGAGATCGACGGCGTTGCCGAAGCCGTGCTCGGAGAGCTTCGCGCCCGGCTGGTTGTTGCGGCCCCGGCAGGAATAGGAGCCCGCGTTGATCTCAACCACCGGCACGCCGAAATAGAGGTTGGCGGCGGGCTGGATCGTATCGGCGAGCCAGGCCTCGGCCTCGGCGAGCGCCGGGCAGCCGAGCGTCATCCGCTGCTTCAGCAGGACGGAGCCGCCGCCGAGCCGCGTCACCCGGAACGGCTGCTGCATGCCGCAGGGGCCCGGGCCGTCCATCGCCGCCACCGGCGTGATGAACTCGGTGGGCTCCACCAGCTTCTTGGCCAGGCAGACCTGCTCCGCCTGATCGCGCCACGGCTCGCGCCGCTCGAAATGGTTGATCGAGCACGCGGTGAGCCCCGCGCCGAACAGCGCCAGGGCCGATAACAGGGATACGCCACGCCACATAACACGGACGATGCGCACGGTCCCGTAAAGCGTTCGTCAACGGCGTTTCCGGAATGCGGCGCCCTGTGGCTCTGTTGACAGATCCGCCATCCGGAGCCCTGAATACAAAATGCTCTCGCTCCTCAACCTCCGCGCCCGCATCGAAGCCGGCACCCTCACGCCCGCGGGCGCGATCGATCTCTGCCGGGCAGCGATCACCGCCCGCGAACCGGAGCTGCGCGCCTTCGTGACGCTCGACGCGGCACCTGCGATCCCGGAGACCGGGCCGCTCGCCGGGATCGCGGTGGGCGTGAAAGACATCATCGACAGCGCCGGGATGCCGACCCAGATGGGCTCGTCGATCTACGCGGGCTGGCACCCGCGGGGGGACGCCGCCGTGGTGGCGCAACTGAAGGGCCTCGGCGCTGTGGCGCTGGCCAAGACCACCACCACGGCCTTCGCGAGCAGCGATCCGACCGCGACGGTCAACCCGCACGATCCCGGACACACGCCCGGCGGCTCGTCGGCGGGCTCGGCCGCGGCGGTTGGAGCCGGGATGCTGCCGCTGGCGCTGGGCACGCAGACGGCGGGCTCGGTGATCCGGCCCGCGAGTTATTGTGGCTGCGCCGCGGTGAAGCCGTCCTTCCGGCTGATCCCGACCGTCGGGGTGAAGGCCTATTCCTGGGCACTCGACACGGTCGGCCTGTTCGCCGCCGGTGTCGCGGACGTCGCCCACGCGCTGGCGCTGGTGACCGGCCGGCCGCAGATCGAGGGGGCGGAGACGGGATCCGCGCCGCGCATCGGCCTCGTCCGGCAGGACTTCGCCGAAGCGCCGGAGCCGGAGGCCGAGGCGGCCCTGGAACGCGCGCGGCAGGCGGCCGAGCGCGCCGGCGCGCAGGTGACCGATCTCGCGCTGCCGTCTGCGTTGGGGCAGGCCTGGGAGCGCCACCGGATCATCCAGAATTACGAGGGACGGCTCGCGCTCGGCTGGGAATACGATACGCAGGCCGAATCGCTGCCGCCCCTCGTCCGCGCGCATCTCGATGCGGGTGCGGCTATCGAGCCGGCCGCGTACGACGATGCCCGCCGCCACGCCCACCGGGCCCGGCGGGTCCTCAAGGACCTGTTCGTCGATTATGATGCGATCCTGACGTTCTCTGCGCCGGGACCAGCCCCCGCGACGCTCGCCGCGACGGGCGACCCGCGCTTCAACCAGCTCTGGACGCTGATGGGCGTGCCCTGCGTGAACGTGCCGGTCCCGGGCGATCGGCTCCCGGTCGGCGTCCAGGTGATCGGCCGCTTCGGCGACGACGGCCGGGCGCTGGCGGTGGCCCGGATGATCGAGGACGCCCTGCGCGCCTGACAGCGCCGCCCCGGCTTCCCGAAGGGCTCATCCGAACCCTGATGCGCCTGTCTCATCGCGGTTCGTCCGCGCGAAGGCGCGGCGGCGGACGTCCGCCGGGCGTGGTGATCCCGATTATGGGTCGGGATCACCGCACCTTGCATCAGCCCTGTGGCGGGGTGGCGGGGCAGAGCCCCGACAATCGGGCGAAGCGCGACAAGCGGGCTTCGCCCGCACCCGGCAGGGCCTCGCCGGGCACCCACGAAAAGGCGCGGGATTTCGGAACCGGGACTTTCAGGTGCTCGGCTGCTCGTGGAGTGTGTCCTCGACGTAGAGCTGTTCCAGCAGGACCTTGATCACCGCCATCAGCGGCAGCGCCAGCGCGATGCCCCAGAGCCCGAAGATCACGCCGAGGATCAACTGCCCGGCGAAGATCGTGGCCGGGGGGATGTCCAGGGCGCGCTTCTGGATGAAGGGCGTCAGGCCGTAGCTCTCCAGGCACTGCACGGCGAGGTAGACGCCCACCGCGCCGATCACCGCCTTGGCGCCCGAGGCGAGGGCGGCCAATACGATCACGAGCCCCGCCACCAAGGGGCCGACCGTCGGCACGAAGGCGAGCAGACCCGCCTGGAGGCCCAGGATCAGCGCGCCGCCGATACCCAGGAAGGACAGCCCCGCCCAGGTGCACAGGAAGATCACCGCCATGATGATGAGTTGGCCGAACAGCCAGTGGCGCAGGGTCTCGCCGGCCCCGTCCAAGACCTGAGTGGCCCGCCAGCGCTTCTGCGGCGGCACGAACCGGACCACGCCGTCGCGGTAAGCCTTCGGGTCGGCCGCGAAGGCGAGTCCCAGGAAGGCGATGACCAGCAGGTTACCCAGCGCGTCGAACAGCCCGAGGATCACGGCGGCTGCCGGGCCGAGGACGCTGCCGGCATCGGAGACGATGGAACTGCTGCCCTTCAGGAGCCCGTTGGCGAGGCCGCCGAGGCCGCCCTCCCGCTGCCCGGCTTCCGTCGAGCCGTCCTTTCCGCCGCCCTGCGGCGCGAGGCTCGGCACATCGATGCCGCGCTCGGACAGCCAATTTGTGACGGTGCCGGCCTGATCCTTGATCGTGGTGCCGAGGTCGCGCCCCTGTTGCACGATCGTGGCGCCGCCGTAGCTGCCGAAGCCGACCGCCGCGATCGCTACGGCGAGGCTGGCGATGGTCAGCCGCACGGCCCGGGGCAGAGGCAGGACGTGGCCGATCCCGCGCGTCAGCCCGTCCAGGAACACGCCGAGCAGCACGCCGGCGAAGATCAGGAGCAGCGTGCCCACCGACATCCAGGCCAGCGCCAGCGCCGCCGCGAAGCAAACGACCGCGATGCCCGAGGCCGCGAGCGGCGCGGCGCCGCGCCAGGGGCCGACCGGCCCCTCGAAATCCTGAAGCTTCCTGTCCAACATCGTCGCTCCCGCACTGCCGCCCCACGAACGCTGCGGGGCCACCGCGGTCAAGTGCGTGCGGCCCGGGATATGCGCATGGAGCCCGGCCGTTTCCGCACGGTCCACGATGCGCAACCGCATTCTGCATGGGACCGCAGGACCTTTCGCGCGTTGGTTGCGGCCGTTCAGCCGATCAGGCGCCGGCCCCTGCAGGAGACACGCGATGAGCGACCATTACGGCGAGACGCCGGTCCAATCCCTCGGTCCCGGCCGCACGGTCGATTCCGGCGATCAGCTCAGCAGCGTGATCCTGATGGGCATCGCCATCGCCGGAGGGGCGCTCGCGGTGCTGCTCAACGCGCTGATCGTGTAGCCCGGCTCACCGCCATCGACGGGCCGCGGCATCGTCCTGCGCGGTCGCCTCGACCCAGGCGCCGATGGTGCCGTCGGCGAGGTGCTCGCGCTTCCAGAACGGCGCGCGGGTCTTGAGATAGTCCATCAGGAAGCTCGCCGCCTCGAAGGCGGCGACCCGGTGGCTCGCGGCGGTGATCACAAGCACGATGCCGTCGCCCGGGCGGACGCGCCCGTAACGGTGAATCACCCGCACGGCCTGAAGCGGCCAGCGCGACGCGGCCGTTTCGGCAACCCGAAATAGCTCCGCCTCGGCCATGCCGGCGTAATGTTCGAGTTCCAGGGCCGCCAAGCGCCCGTCCTCGTCCCGGCACAGGCCTGAGAAGGTGACGACGGCACCGGCCCGGCCGCCGAGATCGGCACTGACGCGGGCGATCTCGGCCGCGGTGTCGAAGGGCTCAGCCTGGATATCGATGCTCGGGACGGTTTCGCTCATACTCCGATCCATACGAAGCGCGGACGGCTGCGGCCAGCCCCGGCCTGTCACATCAAGTCGTGTCGCTATATGACACTTTCTGCCGCGCCCCGCCGGCCCCGGGACGTGATCCTGGTCCGGCGGCGGAGAAGGATATCCGCGTGACCCCCGACCTGATCTTGCCCTACCACGGCGTCCAGCCGGACTTCGCGAGCCGGCCCGTCTGGTGCGGACGCGCCAGCACGGTGATCGGCGCGGCCCGCATCGGCGCCCAGGCCTGGATCGGCGACGACGCCGTGATCCGGGCGGACGGGCAGAGCATCGTCCTCGGCGACCGGTTCTGGCTCGGCCCGCGCTCGACCGTCCACATCGCCACCCTGGCGCGGGGCACGCAGGTCGGTGACCGCGTGACCGTCGGGCGCAACAGCGTCGTGCATGCCTGCACGGTCGGCTCGGATGTCGTGATCGAGGACGACGTAGTGATCCTCGACGGGGCGGAGATCGGCGACGGCGCGGTGATTGAGGCCGGATCCACCGTCTTCCCGCGGACGCAACTCCCCGGCGGCTACGCCTATGCCGGCAGCCCGGCGCGGCCGAAGCAGCCCATCGGCGCCGACGACGTCGCCGAACGCGCCGAGCGCCTGCGCGAGCGGATGGGCGAAGGTCCCACGCCGCCCGCCGCAGAGCCACCGGACGTCGAGGCCAGCGTGTTCGTGGCCCGCACCGCGACCGTGCGCGGGCGCGTAAGCCTGGGCGCAGGCTCGACCGTGCTGTTCTGCTGCGATCTCAACGCCGAGGCCGGGCCGATCGTGGTCGGCGCCGACACCAACATCCAGGACAACACCGTCATCCGCACCCGCGGCGAGGGCGTGGTGATCGGGCGCGATACCACGATCGCCCACAACGTGCGGATCGCCGACAGCCGGATCGGCGCCCGCTCGCTCATCGGGATCGGCGCGGCGATCGCGCCCGGCACCCTGATCGCCGATGACGTGATGCTGGCGGCCGGCGCTACCACGGATCCGGGCCAGATCCTCGAAGCCGGCTATCTCTGGGGCGGTCGCCCGGCGCGGATCCTCGCGCCGCTGGATGCCGGGAAACGCGCCACGATGATCCGCATCGTCGAGGGCTATTGCCGGCACGGGCGGGAGTATCGGGCCGCGCAGGAGGCTTTGGGTTAGGCGCCCTGGCTAGTGCTGCAGGATCTTCGACAGGAAGGTCTGCGCGCGCTCCGACCGGGGGCTGCCGAAGAAGTCCTCCTTCTTCGCATCCTCGACGATCTCGCCGCGATCCATGAAGATCACCCGGTCGGCGACCTTGCGGGCGAAACCCATCTCGTGGGTCACGACCATCATGGTCATGCCCTCACGCGCGAGTTCCACCATCACGTCGAGCACCTCGCCGACCATCTCGGGGTCGAGCGCCGAGGTCGGCTCGTCGAACAGCATCACCACCGGATTCATGGCGAGCGCCCGGGCGATCGCCACGCGCTGCTGCTGGCCGCCCGAGAGCTGGCCGGGGAACTTGGTGGCATGCGCCCCGAGGCCGACCCGGGCGAGCAGGTCGAGCCCGCGCTTCTTGGCATCCTCGGCGCTGCGGCCGAGCACCTTGCGCTGGGCGATGGTGAGATTGTCGGTGATCGACAGGTGCGGGAACAGCTCGAAATGCTGGAACACCATGCCGACCCGCGAGCGGAGTTTTGGCAGGTTGGTCGCCTTGTCGGCCACCTTGGTGCCCGCCACCGTGACCTGGCCCTTCTGGAACGGCTCCAGCGCGTTGACGCACTTGATCAAGGTCGACTTGCCCGAGCCCGAGGGGCCGCAGACCACCACGACCTCGCCCTTGGCGACCTTGGTGGTACAATTCGTCAGTACCTGGAAGTCGCCGTACCATTTGCTGATGTTGTCGATGGCGATCATCGTCTCGCCGGGCGCCGCCGCGGGAACGCCGGAAACGAGTCCGCCCGGCTGCAGCCCGACATCCGCCGGGGCATGGGCGGCGTCGACGGCGGGCTCGGCGGCTTGCGGGGCCGGCATCGGGGACGAGGTCATACGCGGTCTCCAGTGTCGGTCAGCGGATGATGGCCACGCGGCGCTGCAGGCGGCGCACCAGGAACGAGGCCGAGAAGCAGATCACGAAGTAGACGACCGCCGCGAAGATATACATCTCGACGAGGCGGCCGTCGCGCTGAGCGACCTTCGAG
The DNA here is from genome assembly GCF_022829545.1 of Methylobacterium sp. J-030. Classification (GTDB taxonomy): domain Bacteria; phylum Pseudomonadota; class Alphaproteobacteria; order Rhizobiales; family Beijerinckiaceae; genus Methylobacterium. The sequence goes on from NZ_JAKSYM010000321.1 coordinate 150,315, forward strand.
GCGGCGCCCATGAAGTCTGTCAGCGAGAGCACGTAGACCAGCGACGTGTCCTGGAACAGCACGATCGTCTGGGTCAACAGCAGCGGCAGCATGTTGCGGAAGGCCTGGGGCAGGACGACGTTGCCCATCGTCTGCCAGTAGTTCATGCCGAGCGCCTGCGCGGCGGCGGTCTGGCCCTTGGCGATCGACTGGATGCCCGCCCGCATGATCTCCGAGAAGTAGGCCGCCTCGAACGCCATGAAGGTGATCAGCGCCGACGGGAAGGCGCCGACCTGGATCGGCGTCGATGCCCCGGTCACGTAGGCGCCGATATACGGCACGAGGAAGTAGAACCAGAAGATCACCAACACCAGCGGCAGCGAGCGGCACAGCTCGACATAGCCCTTGGCGATCTGGGCGAGGCCCGGCACGCCCGAGAGCCGGGCCATGGCCAGCAGCGTCCCGATCACGACGCCGCCCGCCGCCGCCATGGCGGTGAGCGTCACGGTGAAGACCATGCCCTGCCCGAACAGGTAAGGCAGGGACGAGACGATGACGGAGAAATCGAAATTCGAGAGCATCGGCGCCTGTTTGCGGTGGCCGTCGGGCGGGTGGTCGGAGGCGACGTTCGTCAGCGCTGGCCGGGGATGGCGACCGCCTTCTCCAGGAAGGTCGCCGCCGTGACGACCACGAGGTTGACGATCACGTAGAGGATCGTGGCCGCCGTGAACGCCTCGAAGACCTGGAAGGAGAATTCCTGCATCGAACGCGCCCGGGCGGTCAGCTCCAGGAGGCCGATGGTCAGCGCCACAGACGTATTCTTCAGGTTGTTGAGGAATTCCGAGGTCATCGGCGGCAGGATGATCCGGTAGGCGTTCGGCAGCAGGACGTAGCGGTAGGTCTGGTAGGTGGTGAAGCCCATCGCGGTGCCGGCCATGCGCTGGCCCCGGGGCAGCGACTGGATGCCGGCGCGGACCTGCTCGGCCACGCGCGAGGCGGTGAAGAAGCCGAGGCACACCACCGCCGTGTAGAACGGCGCGTCCGGCATCTGCTTGATCGCGTCGCCGAGCCGGGTCGGAACCAGCTCCGGCAGCACGAAGTACCAGAGGAACATCTGCACCAGCAGCGGCACGTTGCGGAAGATCTCGACGTAGGTCGTGCCGATCGCATTGGCGGTCTTCGACGGCAGGGTGCGCAGCACGCCGATCAGCGATCCGAGGAAGAACGCGATGACCCAGGCGCAGAGCGCGGTGGCGATCGTCCACATGAGCCCGGAGAGCAGCATGTCGAGATACGTACCGTTGCCCTCCGGCGAGGCGTCGAAGAAGATCCGCCAGTTCCAGTTGTAGTTCATCGCGCTGCTTCTGAGAGAGATGCTGCTGGCTCGGCCTGTCCCACCCTCACCCTCATCCTGAGGTATCCGCGAAGCGGGCCTCGAAAGAGGGCTCCAGAAGGCGCTGCGATCCCTGGAGGGCTCCTTCGAGGCCTCCGCTGCGCTTCGGCACCTCAGGATGAGGGTGAGGGTAGGAAAGCCGCAAACTCCGGGACCGGACGTTCAAACGGGTTATTCAACATCGCGACGCACCGCAGGCCCTTGCCCGCGGTGCGCCTCATCGTGAACCGTCCTCAGTAGGCAGCCGGATCGGGGCTGGCGATCGGGTTGGTGAACTGCTTCTTCATCTCCGCGCTCATCGGCAGGTTGAGGTTGATGTTGCGCGGCGGGATGGCTTGCGTGAACCACTTATCGTAGAGCGCCTTGCCCTCGGGGCTCGTGTAGAGCTTGGCGGTGGCATCGTCCGCGACCTTCTTGAACTCCACGTCGTCCTTGCGCAGCATGATGCCGTAGGGCTCGGGCTTCGACAGGGCTTCGGTGGAGATCTCGTAGGCCGAGGGATCCTTCGAGGAGGCGGCGAGCGAGGCAAGCAGCACGTCGTCCATCACGAAGGCGGCGGCGCGCCCGGTCTCGACCATCAGGAACGCCTCGGCGTGGTCCTTGGCGGGGAGGATCGTTAGGCCGAGCTTGCGCTCCGTGTTGGCCTCGTTGATCTGCCGGATGTTCGTGGTGCCCGAGGTCGACACGACGGTCTTGCCCTTCAGGTCATCGATCGTGTGCAGGTTCGCCGACTTCTTCGAGACGAAGCGGGTCGCGGTCAGGAAGTGCGAGTTGGTGAACCACACCTGCTTCTCGCGGTCGGCGTTGTTGGTGGTCGAACCGCATTCGAGGTCGATCGTGCCGTTCGCCATCAGCGGGATGCGGGTGGCGGAGGTGACCGGGTTCAGCTTCACCTGGAGGTTCGGGAGGTTGAGCTTGGCCTTCACGGCGTCGGCGATCTTGTAGCAGATGTCCATCGCGTAACCGATCGGCTTCTCGTCGCCGCCGAGATACGAGAAGGGCACGGAGGCATCGCGGTAGCCGATGACGATGGCGTTGGTGTCCTTCACCTTCTTGAGGGTGCCGGTCAGCTCCTGCGCCCGGAGGCTCATGGGGGCGAGGGCGAGGGTCAGACCCAGCGCCGCGGCAACGCCGCGGCGAGCGATATCAGACTGCATCGGTACGGAACTCCTGAATCGGGCCGAACGGCGTCGGCTGGCGGCTGGGCCTGCGGGCCCGCCCGCTCGGGCGACGCCATTGCAATGATGGTGCCGGGAGACTGGTCAAGAGGCCGCGCGCGAACGCGGCTGAATACGGACAGGGCGCGGCCAAGCTCATGTGGATACGCGCGGACGCGATCCCTGCCGTCCCCATGGCCGTCTCCCAGGCGCCGAGCCGGCCTCCCGCTCGCGCCGGCGGCATCATGCACACTTCTTAGGCGTACGCACGGGGTCTGGAGGACGTATCCGCATACAGACGCACGAATTTACCGCGTCCCAAACGACGACGCCGCCCCGCAGGGTGATGCGGAGCGGCGCCGGACGGCGCGACGGGAAAGCCGGCGGACGTTACTTCGTCAGCTCGTTGCCGGTGTAATCGATCTTGCCATCCGCACCCTTCTTCCACTCGTACATGACGTAGTCGGGCCGGGTGATGTCGCCCTTCTTGTCGTAGGCGATCGGGCCGACCACGGTGTCCACCGGCTTGCCCTGGTGCAGCCAGTCGGCGAGCTTCTTGCCGTCGCTGGAGTTGGTCTCGGCCATGGCCTTGGCCAGCACCTGAACGGCCGCGTAGGAGTAGAGGGTGTAGCCCTCGGGGTCGATGTTCTTCGCCTTGAAGGCCGCGAGCGCCGCCTTGGCGTTCGGGTTCTTGCGGGCGTCCGGCGGGAAGGTGGTTAGCGTGCCCTCGGCGGCCGGGCCGGCGATCGCCACGAGCTCGCGGTCGACCATGCCGTCGCCGCCCATCATCGGCGCCTTCAGGCCCTGGTCGCGCATCTGGCGCAGGATCAGCCCGGCCTCGGTGTAGTAGCCGCCGAAATAGACCACATCGACGTTGGCCGACTTCAGCTTGGACACGAGGGCGGAGTAGTCCTTCTCGCCGGGGTTGATGCCCTCGTACATCACGTCCTTGCCGCCCTTGGCCTTGAGCGCCTTCAGGGTCTCATCCGCGAGGCCCTTGCCGTAGGGGGTCTTGTCGTGGACGAAGGCGATCTTCTTTCCCTTGAAGTGGTCGGCGAGGTAGGCGCCGGCCACCGCGCCCTGCTGGTCGTCGCGACCGCAGGTGCGGAAGGTGTTCCACATACCGCGCTCGGTGAACTTGACGTTCGTGGAGGCGGGGGTGACCTGGATGATGCCGGCGTCGAGATAGACGTCGGAGGCCGGGATCGAGACGCCGGAATTATAGTCGCCGACGACCATCTTCACGCCGTCGCTGGCGAACTTGTTGGCCACCGAGACGCCCTGCTTCGGATCGGACGCGTCGTCGCCGACCGTCACACTCAGCGTCGTGCCCTTGAGGGTACCGGCCTTGTTCAGGTCCTCCGCCGCCTGACTGGCGCCGTTCTTGAGCTGCGCGCCGATGGCGGCGCTGTTGCCGGTGATCGGCGCGGCGATGCCGAGCTTGACCTCGGCGGCCTGTGCCCCGGCCATCATGGCGCCGAGGGCGAGCCCGGCCAGCAGAATCGATCTCATCGCGTACTTCCCCTTATCGTCAGGACCGCACGTGCGGATCCGGCCGCACTCATCGGACCCCGCCCGCTTCCGGCGCCCGTTCGCGCCACGTCAGCGGGGAGGTCTTCTCGTAGAGCCAGCGGTACTGGCTCGTCATCTGGCGCGTCCGCGTGTAGCGGAATCCCGCCGCGCCGATGATCATGACCACGACGGCGTCGACCGCATAGTAGTGCAGCGACAGCAGCGTGCCCGAAAACAGGGCGTAGTGGATGAAGCGCACGGCGGCCGCCACGAGGAGCAGCGCCAGGGCGCATTGCCAGAACGGCCGCCAGCCCCGGGCGACGCCGCGGGCTGCCATCCAGCCGGCCCAGCCGCCCATCACCACGGTGACGAGCAGGAACAGCCAGGCCGAGTCTTCCTCGAAGAGCAGTCCCTGCAGCATGCTCATGCGCCGACCGGGCCGGCATGGCCCCCCTCCAGATAGGCGGCCTGGACGTTCGGATCGTCGAGCAGCGCGCGCCCGGTACCGCTCATCGTGACGCGGCCGTTGACCAGCACGTAGCCGCGATGGGCGAGCTTCAGGGCGTGATAGGCGTTCTGTTCCACGAGGAAGATCGTCATGCCCTCGGTCCGGTTCAGCACCCGGATCGCGTCGAAGATGCCCTTCACCACCAATGGGGCGAGGCCGAGCGACGGCTCATCGAGCAGCAGCAGGCGCGGGCGGCTCATCAGCGCCCGGGCGATCGCCAGCATCTGCTGCTCGCCCCCCGACATGGTGCCAGCGCGCTGGTTCAGGCGCTCCTTCACCCGCGGGAACAGGACGCAGACCTTCTCCAGATCCTCGGCGAAGAAGCGCCCATCGTGGAGCGCCGCGCCCATCTGGAGATTCTCGTAGACGCTCATCCGCGGGAAGACCCGGCGGCCCTCCGGCGATTGGGCGATGCCCAGCCGGGCGATGGCATGGGTCGGCAGGCGGGTGATGTCGCGCCCGTCATAGGTGATCGTTCCGGAGCGCGCCTGGGGGCTGCCGAAGATCGTCATCATCAGGGTCGACTTGCCGGCGCCGTTGGCCCCAATCAGCGTGACGATCTCGCCCTCGGCCACGTCGAGATCGACGCCCCGCAGGGCGGCGACGCTGCCGTAAAAGGTCGAGACGTCACGCACCGTCAGCAGCGGCGGCTTGCGACCCGCCTGGATCGCCCGCGTCTCCTCGACCAGGACGTTGATGCCGGCGACGCTCACGCGGGGGCTCCCGTATGCACATCGCCGCCGTGCGGCACGCTGATCCCGACTTCGGCCTCCACGGCCTCCACCTCCTCGTCCTCGACCCCGAGATAGGCGGCGATCACCTTCGGATCGCTGCGGACCTCGGCCGGCGTACCGTCCGCGATCTTCTGGCCGTAATCGAGCACCACCACGTGGTCGGAGATCTCCATCACCACCGACATGTCGTGCTCGATCAGCAGCACCGAGGTGTCGTGTTCATCGCGGATGTGGCGCAGCAGGACGTTAAGCTCCGCCGATTCCCGCGGGTTGAGGCCGGCCGCCGGCTCGTCGAGGCAGAGCAGCACCGGATCGGTGCACATCGCCCGGGCGATCTCCAGGCGACGCTGCGCCCCGTAGGGCAGGGCGCCGGCCGGATCGTCGGCCCGCTTCATCAGGTCGATGCGCGTCAGCCACGCCTTGGCGCGCTCGATCGCCGCCTCCTGCGCATCGCGAAAGCCCTTGAGGCCGAGGAGACCGAGGATCGTGTAGCCGGAGGCGCGCATCAGCGGCTTGTGCTGGGCGACCAGCAGGTTCTCCAGCACCGTCATGCCCTGGAACAGGCGGATGTTCTGGAAGGTGCGCGCCACCCGGGCGGTGCGGTTCACCTCGTGGTTCGGCAGCCGCTCCAACAGATGCGTTGCGCCGTCCGCGTGGGCCAGGGTGAGCATGCCCTCGGTCGGCTTGTAGAAGCCGGTGATGCAGTTGAACACCGTGGTCTTGCCGGCCCCGTTCGGGCCGATCAGCGCGGTGATGTCGCCGCGCCGTGCCACGAAGGACAGGTCGGAGACTGCGACGAGCCCGCCGAACCGCATGGTCAGATGCTCGACGGCGAGCACGGGCGCCTGATTGTCGGAATGCGCCGCCATCAGCCGTGCCCCTCGCTGACATGGGCGCCCGAGACGGCCCGGCGCTCGCCGAGCGAGACCGAGGGCAGGCGCACCGAGATCAGCCCGCGGGGCCGCCAGACCATCATGGCCACCATGGCGAGCCCGAACAGCAGCAGGCGGTACTCGTTGGGGTCGAAACCCTCGCCGAAGACGGCCTTCAGGAAGCCGAGGTTGCGCAGCATCTCCGGGCCGCCGACCATTGCCACCGCGGCGATGGCGACGCCGACCTGGCTGCCCATGCCGCCCAGCACGACGATCGCCAGGATGATGGCGCTCTCCAGGAAGTTGAAGCTCTCCGGGCTGATGAAACCCTGGCGCACGGCGAAGAACGACCCGGCAAAGCCGCCGAAGGCCGCGCCCAGGGCAAAGGCGGTCAGCTTCGTCGTCGTCGTGTTGATGCCGAGCGATCGGCAGGCGATCTCGTCCTCGCGCAGGGCCTCCCAGGCCCGGCCGATCGGCAGGCGGCGCAGGCGCAGGGTCACGAAATTGGTGATCAGCGCGAGCCCGAGGATCACGTAATAGAGGAAAACCAGCCGGTGCATCGAATCGTACGGGATGCCGAAGGTCGCAGCGAACCCGTCATCGCCCGCCGTGAACGGGATCCCGAAGAAGGTCGCCCGCGGGATCGACGAGATACCCGCGCCACCCCCGGTCACGTCGGTCCAGTTGATCAGCACGAGGCGGATGATCTCGCCGAAGGCCAGCGTCACGATGGCGAGATAGTCGCCCCGCAGGCGCAGCACCGGAAAGCCCAGGATCATGCCCCACAGGCCGGCGAACAGGCCGGCGAGCGGCAGGCAGACCCAGAAGGACAGGCCGAAGGTGGTCGACAGCAGGGCGTAGGAATAGGCGCCGACGGCGTAGAAGGCGACGTAGCCGAGATCGAGCAGCCCCGCGAGGCCGACCACGATGTTCAGGCCCCAGCCGAGCATCACGTAGGTCAGGATCAGGATGCCGAGGTCGATCCAGTAGCGGGCCGAGGACAGGCCGCCGGTGGCGAGCGCCGCGATCATCGGCAGGGTCAACGCGACGACGATGAAGAGGTAGAGCCCGACCTTCGAGGTCTTCTGGCCGGCGTCCGGCTCGCCGTGGACCGCCTCGGTGGCCTGGGCAGGCGCGGGGGTGAGCGCCCGCCGCGCGTCCCGGCGCAGCAGCACGAGCCGTTGGATCAGGCGAGCGACGAAGATCGCCGCGCAGAGCGAGGCCACCAGCCCCCAGCGCGGCACGAGCACCAGCTCGGTCCCGGGCCCGGGATCGGTGCGGTAGGCGATGATCGGCACGCACAGGCCGAAGGCGACCAGTGCGTAGAGGGCGGCGTCGCGCAGGATGCCGGCCATCGCGGAGCCGGGGAGCGCGTCCTGGGAGGCGGCCATCAGACTTTCTCGACCTCGGGCCGGCCCAGGATACCCGAAGGCATGAAGATCAGCACGATCGCCAGGATCGAGAAGGCGGCGACGTCCTTGTACTCGATGGAGAAGTAGGCGGACCAGAACGTCTCGATCAGCCCGATGATCAGGCCGCCAAGCACCGCGCCCGGCAGGGAGCCGATGCCGCCCAGCACCGCCGCCGTGAACGCCTTCACGCCGGGCACGAACCCGTCCGAGAACGACACCACGCCGTAATACATCAGGTAGAGGACGCCCGCGACCGCCGCCAGCGCGGCGCCGAGCACGAAGGTCAGCGAGATCGTGCGATCGACGTCGATCCCGAGGAGCGCCGCCATCTTGCGGTCCTGCTCGCAGGCGCGTTGCGCCCGTCCGAAGGGCGTGCGCTGTACGAGATACCAGAAGCCGGTGAGCAGCACGGCGGTCACCACCATGATCAGCACCTGTTTCCAGGCGAGGAACACCGCGTAGCCGTCGCGCTCGAACAGGGTGATGCCACCCGAGAACATCGGCGGGGTCGGCTTGTTGCGCGCACCCTGCACCACCTGCACGAAGTTCGACAGGAAGATCGAGACGCCGATCGCCGAGATCAGGGGCGCCAGCCGGAACGAACCGCGCAGCGGCCGGTAGGCCACGCGCTCGATCGCCCAGCCCCACAGGGCGGTGAGCACCATGGCCACCACCAGCACCACGAGGAAGGCCAGCGCGATGGAGCTGATTCCGAGCCAGACCGTCAGCAGTAGGAACGTGATCAGTGCAATGAAGCAGGAAACCATGAAGACATCGCCGTGGGCGAAGTTCACCATCCCGATGATGCCGAACACCATCGTGTAGCCGATGGCGATCAGGCCGTAGATCGAGCCGAGCGTCAGCCCGTTGATCAACTGCTGTACGAAGACGTCCATGAGCTCCCGCGCGTTGGTTTCTTGTGCCCCCCGCGCCACGCGCAGGCAGATTGTCGCCGCAAGTCTCGTACCGCAAGCGTGGCCGTTCGGCCACTGGTTTCATCTCCGCCCAAGCGTCGCCTGAAAACAGTCGACTATCACAGTAACAGCCCCTGGCGGGCTTGCGTATGGCGTAGTTCGTGCTTCACGTTCACGCGCTATAAGGCTCGATCATCCGGGCCAGAGTGGGGAGTAGTGCCGATGACCGGTTCGCGGCTCACGACCATGATCTTCATCGGCATGCTCCTCGGGATCGCGGTGGGCTATGCCTGCAGCATCACGTGGCCCGATCCACAGACCGCCAAGGAGATCGCCGGCTACATCGCGCTGGTCTCCGACGTCTTCCTGCGGCTGATCAAGATGATCATCGCCCCGCTCGTTTTTTCGACACTCGTGGTGGGCATTGCTCATCTTGGCGACACCGCCGCAGTCGGTCGGGTCGGCGGCAAGGCCCTACTGTGGTTCGTCGGCGCCTCGTTCTGCTCGCTGATGCTGGGCCTCATCATGGTCAACCTGATGCAGCCCGGCCATAACCTGAACCTGCCGCTGCCCGATGTCGGCGCCGGCACGGGCCTCAAGGCGGCCTCGCTCTCGCTCAAGGAATTCGTCACCCACCTCGTGCCCAAGAGCGCCGTCGAGGCGATGGCCAACAACGAGATCCTGCAGATCGTCGTGTTCTCGATCTTCTTCGGCGTCGCCCTCGCGGCGCTCGGCGAAAAGGGCCACCTGCTCACGAAGGGCATCGAGGGTCTGGCCGACGTCATGCTGAAGGTGACGGGCTACGTGATGATGTTCGCCCCCGTGGCGGTGTTCGCGGCGATCGCGGCGACCATCACCACGCAGGGGATCGGCGTGCTTGTCACCTACGGCAAGTTCCTCGTCGAGTTCTACATCGGCCTCGGCGTGCTGTGGTCCCTGCTGATGGGGGTCGGCTTCCTAATGCTCGGGGGCGCGGGCATCATGCGCCTGTTCAACCTGATCAAGGAGCCGTTCGTGCTCGCCTTCTCGACCGCATCGAGCGAGGCGGCCTACCCGAAGATGCTGACGAACCTCGAGCAGTTCGGCGTGCCCAACCGCATCACCTCGTTCGTGCTGCCGATGGGCTACTCGTTCAACCTCGACGGCTCGATGATGTACTGCACCTTCGCGGTGATGTTCATCGCACAGGCCTACAACATCCCGCTGACCTGGGGGCAGCAGCTCACGATGCTGTTCCTGCTGATGGTGACCTCGAAGGGCATGGCGGGCGTGCCCCGGGCCTCGCTGGTGGTGATCTCGGCGACGCTGAGCCAGTTCAACATCCCGGAGGCCGGGCTGCTGCTGATCATCGGCATCGATCAGTTCCTCGACATGGGCCGCTCGGCCACCAACGTGCTCGGCAACAGCGTCGCCACCGTGGCGGTGGCCAAGTGGGAGGGGCAACTCACCGCCATCGACCAGAGGCTCGACCATGTCGGCACCGTACCCTCGCCGGCGGAGTAGCGATCAGGCAGGGTTCGGGGATCCGTGCACGCGGAAGCGCGCGGCGCGGAGCGGCCATCCTCCGCACCCTCCTCGCCCTGCGGTGACCGCGCAGCGGGCCGCGAAGCAGGGCTGCAGGGATCACGGCGCCGGCTGGAGGGCTCCTTTACGCCGCGGCCCCTCGGGATGAGCGGGATGGATCGGAGTGCCCGGGCGCCGGGCGCTCTCGAATGCGGTGTCGCGATACGGTGCGCCTCGGAGGGCGGGTGATGGCAAGGCTGTCCGTAGCTTTTCTGGTCCTGGCGCTGGCGGGCGCGACCCCGGCCCGCGCCGTCGAGGTGCTCACCGGTACGCTCAAGAGTGTCGCCGAACGCGGCGAGATCGTGCTCGGCTACCGGGAAAGCTCGGTGCCGTTCTCCTTCCTGGAGGGCAAGCGCCCGGACGGCACGCCCCGGGCGGTCGGCTACGCCCTCGACCTCTGCGGCGAGATCGCCGACGACGTCCAGGCGGCGATCGGCCGGCCGCTGAGGATCCGATACGCGCCCGTCACCGCCGAGACCCGGATCGAGGCGGTGGCCTCCGGCAAGATCGACCTCGAATGCGGCTCGACCACCGCCAATGCCGAGCGGCGCAAGCAGGTCGCCTTCTCGCCCGTGGACTACATCAGCGCCACGCAGCTCCTGGTGAAGCGGGGCGCGGGCATCACGTCCTACCGCGACCTCGGCGGCAAGATCGTGGTGGTCACCGCCGGCACCACCAACGAGAAGGCCGTGCGCGACCTGCTGACCCGCCTGAAGATCGACGCGCAGGTGGTGACCGCCCCCGACCACGCCGCCTCCTACGCGATGGTGAAGGCCGGCAAGGCCGACGCCTTCGCGACCGACGACGTGCTGCTCTACGGGCTCATCGCCACCGATGCCAAGGAGGGGCCCAGCTATACGGTGCTGCCCGACAAGCTGTCCTACGAGCCCTACGGCATCATGTTCCGCAAGGACGATCCGGAATTTGCCGGGATCGTGCAGCAGACCTTCACACGGCTCGCCGAGTCGCGGGCCCTGCGCTGGACCTACGAGCGCTGGTTCCTGAAGCGCCTGCCCAACGGCGAGCGCCTCGACATCCCGATGTCGAACGACCTGCGGGTGAGTTTCCAGCTCATGGGGCTCGACGTCGGCGAGTAGGGGGCGCCTCGCTTTCGCCCAACCGGGGCGCGAGGAGGGGCGACTGGTCCCCTCCCGTCGCGAGCGCGCCTCCTGCCCATGACGATCGTCGCGCATTGCCCGAACCTTCGCGCCGCAGGCTTCAGCGTCCTTCTCGCCTGTGCCGCTTCGGCCGCCTCCGCCCACCCCCATGTCTGGATCACCGCCAAGGTGCAGCTCGTCTACGACGGCGGCAAGCTCGCAGGCGTGCGCAACACCTGGAGCTTCGACCCCGAATACACGGCCTTCGTCACGCAAGGCCTCGACACCGACAAGGACGGAACGCTGAGCCCCGGCGAGCTTGCCGGGCTCGCGGCCGAGAACACCGCCGGCCTTGCCGAATTCGGCTACTTCACGAAGCTGAAGGTCGGCGGCAGGGAGCAGGCTTTTTCCGATCCGAAGGAGCCGGCAGCCCATATGGAGGACAAGGCCCTGGTCATGACCTTCCTGTTGCCGCTCAAGACGCCGGTCCAGCAGGGGCGGGGGGTCGCCGCTCTGGAGGTCTACGACCCGACCTATTTCGTCGCCTTCTCGTTCGCGGAGGGCCCTGAGGCTGCGACGCTGGCCGGCGCGCCGCAGGGCTGCGCCGCGACCGTCACCCGCCCGAAGACCGAACAGCCCAAGACCGCGGAGGCCGGGTCACCGGGCATGACCGAGGCGTTCTTCGAAGCCCTGACCGCCGCCTCCACCTACGGCGTGCAGTTCGCCAGCCGGGTTCTGGTCGCATGTCCGTAGGGATCGGTATCGCCGCCCCGGCGGGATCCGGGCGGCTCGGGTTGAGGCTCGGGCTCATGGCCCTCGCGGTCGCCGTGGCCGCCGTTCTGGCCGCCGGGCTCGCGTGGCTGGTGGCACCCAGCATCGCCGCGCCGCCACGCTCGCCCTTCGGTATCGGGTTTCGCGAAGCCGCGCCGGCGGCGACCGGTCTCGGCGGGATCATCCTGGCCCTGCAGGCGAGCTTTTCGCGCAGCCTCAATGCCGCGGTGAGCGCGCTCCGGGGCGGCGGGGACTGGCGCCCGCTGATCGGCCTCGCCACCGCGTACGGCGTGTTCCACGCTGCCGGACCGGGACATGGCAAGGCGGTGATCGCCGGCTACATTCTGGCGGGCGAGCGGGCGTTCCGGCGGGGCTGCGCGCTGAGCCTCTGCGCCGCCCTGCTCCAGGCCGGCGTGGCCGGCGCGATCGTGGCGATCGGCAGCCTGATCCTGAACGCCACCGCGGCGAGCATCACCCGGGCCGGCACCCTGATCGAGACCGTCAGTTTCGCCCTGGTCGCCCTGATCGGTCTGGTGCTGACCTGGCGCAAGGCCGGGCGCCTCGTGCAGCTCGACGCGACGTGCGGACCTGGCTGCAGCCACCTGCCCGGGCCACAGGCCCTCGAGACGATGGATACGTGGCGCGAGCGGGCCGGCGTGGTCCTGGCCGCCGGCTCGCGGCCCTGCGCGGGGGCGGTCCTGGTGCTGCTCTTCGCGGTGTCGCAGGGGGTGCCGGGGGCGGGCGTGCTGGCGGTGCTCGCCATGGCGCTCGGCACGGCGCTGACCACCACGGCGCTCGCCGGCCTCGCGGTCTTCGCCAAGCGCGCGGCCCTGCGCCTCGCGGGCGGGCGCGGCCGGACCGGGCTGCTGGCGCTCGGCGGCCTCGAACTGATTGCCGCCGCCTTCGTGCTGGTGCTTGGGTGCGCGATGCTCTCCGGCCTCGCGCCGGGCCTGGCCGGGTAAGCACATCGAAGCGGGGCCTCGCCAATCGGGCCGCGGCGTGCGACGCTGCGCGCCCGAGACGGAGGGCGCGCCGATGCATCCCGACTTCGCGACGATCCTGAACTGGCGCCTGCTCGCCGGATCGCATCCCTTCCCGGGCCCCGACGGCGGGACCTGCATCAACGAGGCTGCGGCCGTGGCCGCGGGCCTGCCCTATCGGGCGATCCGCTCCAGCGCGGATTGCCCGCCCTGCTTCTCGCGGCCGATCGCCGCCTACGCCCTCGGGTTGAACGATGCCATGTCGGACGCGGTGCGATCACGGCTGATGGCCTTCGTGCTGCGCCTCTCCGGCAGCGCCGACAGCCCGGAGGTCGAGGCCGCCCGGACGCGCAGGCTGGCGATTGAGAGCGTGCGGCGCATCCTCGCGCCGCTTTGCGCGCTCGCCGGGATGGCGGAGGATGCCGAGGCCTGCGCCGGCGCGCCGGACTGGCCCACGGCGCTGGCGGCGGCGCGCTCGGCCGCGTGGCGGGGCGGGGCGCTCTCGCAGGCGGCATCCCGAGCCCGGCGCTGGCGCGAAGGCGCCCTGACCGCGGCCGTCTCCCGCACCGCCACGGCCGCGCAACGGGCCGGGGCGGACGCACGCTGCGCCGCAGAGGTCGCCGAGGGCGCCGCTCCCTTCGTGCCGGGCACGTGGATCGAGGCCTGCACGATCCTTGACGCGGCCCTCGCGATCGGCCGGCAGGCGCCCGACATCGCCGTCGTCGGCGCCCGCCAGCGCCTGGACGCGGTGCGGGCGCTGGTGTCGGCCTGATCAGGCTGCGGCCGGCGCGGCGTCGAGATCGAGCTCGACGAAGCCGCAATTCTCCAGGAACGTGCCGGTGAGGTGATAGAAGAACGTGCCGTGCCCGACGACCGCGATGGTGCGCTCGGGCCGCGCCCGCAACCACGCGCGAAACGCGGCGACCCGGGCGTCGAACAGGGGGCGCGGCTCCACCGGATAGCCGCCGACCTCGCAGCCCGGCTCCGCATGCCACCAGATCTCGGGGATATGCCCGACATCGAGATGCGGGAACTCGGCCGCGAGCTCGGAGGCCGCCCGGCCGACATCGCAACTGCTCTCCTGGCATTCCCGATGCAGCACCTCGACCAGCACGTGGGGCCGCCTCGGATGGTCGCCGAACAGGATCGCGGCGGTCTCGATCGCCCGGGTGAGCGGCGAGACCACCACGAGGTCGAACGGGATCGCGCGCAGCCGGTCCCGCGCGGCCCGGGCCTGGGCGTGCCCCGCCTCGGTCAGGCGCGCGTCGAGGAGACCGGGATCGCCGCCTCCGTGCGTGTGGGCGGCATTGAACGTGGATTGCCCATGGCGGATACAGATGATGCGGGTCTTGTCCGGCATGGATCTCGGCTGCGGTGTCAGGACGGAGGGGTAGGCCGGAACGGTCAGGCGAAGCGGCCGCCGCGCTGGATGACCTCGATCTTGTAGCCGTCCGGATCCGTGGCGAAGAAGAACCGCGCCAGCACGTCCTCGCCGTGCTTGAGCGACTTCACGTCGGTCGCGCTGAAGCCTTCGCGCTCGTGCCGGGCGTGCTCGGCCTCGACGTCGTCGACCACGAAGGCGATGTGCCCGTAGCCGTCGCCGAGATCGTAGGGCTTGTCGCGGCCTTTGTTGACCGTGAGCTCCAGTTCGAACGGCGAGGTCGGGTCCCGCATGTAGATGAGAGTGAAATCCGGGAAGTCGAAGCGGCCGGAGACTTCGAGCCCGAAGGCCCGGGCGTAGTAGTCGCGTGCGCGCGCCTCATCGAGGACGCGGATCATGGCGTGGACGGGCTTGGACATGTGCTCTCTGTTCCGTGACCACGCCGACGGCGTGCCGCCCTCCTATGTGGCATCCGCTCGCGCGCTGAAAAGGCCGGATGCGCGGCGGCCTCGCGGGCCGAAGCCGCCGCCTGGCCGCATCTGCGAACCCGAAACCTGAACCCGATATCCGCAAAGCCCCGATCATGGGGCCGAAATCTTGTATAGTACATTTCGACGTCTAAATTACTAAATATAACGCCTCCAGTCATGTTGATGGCGTTTCTGATTGATATCTAGCATAAACATTGATAATATCATGCCGTTCAGAATAGACATGATCCGACATGGATTGACAAGTCGATCAATTAGCGTATTTTTTACATTTGACGACGATGGTCGCCGACGAAGGTCGAGGTAGAAGACCGTTCTTCTCCGGACGGCAATCTGACTTCGGGGGATGAAACCGTGCTGCGCTTGTCCAACATCAAAGTTCTTCCCAAACTGGCAGCCATCGTTGCCCTGATCGGCTTGGTCGTCGGCGGCTGCGTCTGGTACGCACAGTCGCGCATGACGGCGATCGACGACGCCTACAGTAGCTTCATCGTCAACGAGACCGCGGCCGTCGCCGAGACCCGTCAGCTCAATCGCCTGGTCACGGAACTCAACTACTGGGTCTATCGCGTCATCGCGGAGACTGAACCGGCGCAGATGCGGGAAGCCAATACCGGCTTCGAATCGACGGTGCCCAAGGTGAAGGCCCTGTTGCCCAGCCTGCGTTCGCATGCGCCGACCTTCGCGGCGCGCATCGACGATCAGAGTGCCCGGGTGGAGCGCTACGTCCGAGACGTGAGCGAGGTGCGCCGGCTCGGCTCGGCCAACCAGAACGACCAGGCCATCGCCCTTATCCATTCGGCGATCGATCCGATCTTCGCGGCCCTGCTGGCCGACGGCGCCAAGCTCGCCGAAGACATCAGCAATTACACACAGAAGGCGTCGGACGACCTGACCGATCAGACGAACGCGACCCGGTACAACCTGATGATCTTCAGCGCGCTGGGCATGTTGGTCGGCCTGGTAGCGGCTGTCCTCGTCGCCGTCATCGGCATCACGCGTCCGCTCAATCGTCTCGTGTCGGTCCTGCAGCGGATGGCGCAGGGCGAGATCGACGCAGATATCAAGGAGGCGGCACGCCGCGACGAGATCGGCACCGTGGGCAAGGCGGTCGAGGGCATCAAGGCGATGGTCGCCCGCAAGGCCTCCGAGGAGACCGAGATCAAACGCCGCGCCGACGAGGCTGCGGCGACCGAGCGCAAGCGCACCATGCTGGAGCTGGCGGACGGGTTCGAGCGGGCGGTGGGTGGGATCGTCGGGATGGTCTCGTCCTCGGCCACGGAGCTGCAGGTCACCGCCCAGAGCATGACGTCGAGCGCCACCGAGACGGCCAGCCAGTCCACCACCGTGGCAGCGGCGGCCGAGCAGGCCTCCGCCAACGTCCAGACCGTGGCTGCGGCCGCCGAGGAGCTGGGCTCGTCCGTGCAGGAGATCGGCCGGCAGGTGCTCGGGTCGGCCAACCTCGCGCAGACGGCGGTCGGGGAGGCGGACGAGACCCAGCACCTCGTGCAGGCCCTGAGCCTTGCGGCGACCCGGATCGGCGACATGGTCGGGCTGATCTCGAACATCGCCGGTCAGACCAACCTGCTGGCGCTCAACGCTACGATTGAGGCCGCCCGCGCCGGAGAGGCGGGGCGGGGTTTCGCGGTGGTCGCCGCCGAGGTGAAGGAACTCGCCGCGCAGACCGCCAAGGCGACGGACGAGATCAGCCAGCAGATCGGCCAGATCCAGGGTGTGACCGGGCAGGCGGTCTCGGCGATCGACACGATCGCCGCGCGGATCCGCGAGATCAACGGAGTCGCCACCACGATCGCGGCCGCGGTCGAGCAGCAGGGCGCGGCGACCCAGGAGATCGTCCGCAACGTCGCCCAGGCGGCCACCGGGACGGATCAGGTGACGAGCAACATCGTCGGGGTGTCCCAGGCCTCGGAAACGACGGGCGCGGCCGCGACCCAGGTGCTCGGTGCCGCCGGCGAGCTGTCGCGCCAATCCGAGCAGCTCGGAGCGGAAGTCTCCCGCTTCCTGAGCACGATCCGGGCTGCCTGAGGATCAGGCGCCGATCCGCAGCACCTCGGTCCGGTCGCCGGCCTGCGCGAAGGCATCCGGGTCGGCGCCGGTCATCCAGACCTGGCCCGGCAGGGCTTCCAGGGCGTCGAACAGGCCGGCACGGCGGCGCGGATCGAGATGCGCCGCCACCTCGTCGAGGAGGATCACGGGGGCGATGCCGCTCATGGCGCGCACGAGGCGCGCATGAGCCAGGACGAGGCCGATCAGCAGGGCCTTCTGCTCGCCGGTCGAGGCGGTGCCCGCCGGCACGTCCTTGGGGCCGTGGCGGACCACGAGGTCGCTGGTCTGCGGCCCGATCAGCGTGCGGCCCGCCGCCCGGTCCCGGTGGCGGCCGTTGCGCAGGGCGAGGCGGAACCGGTCCTCCGCCTCGATCGCAGGCCAGACCGCGACGAGATCGTCGAGGTCGCCCTCCAGGCGGATCGAGGCCCAGGGGAACGGCTGGGCGTCGTCGCGGGTCTCGGCGATCAGCCGGTCGAGGCGCTCCGCGGTCTCCCGGCGGGCCAACGCCACGGCGACGCCGAGTTCGGCCACCTCCCGCTCCACCGCATCGAGCCAGCGGTCGTCGTCGGCCCTGTCCTCCAGCAGGCGGTTGCGCGAGCGCAGGGCCCGTTCCATCGCGGAGACCCGCGCCCCGTGGCCGGCATCCACCGCCAGCACGAGGCGATCGAGGAACCGGCGCCGATCGCCCGCGGCGCCGCGGAACAGGCCGTCGAGGTCCGGCGTCAGCCACACCACCCGCAGGAACTCGCTGAACGCCACCGGGGAGGGGGCGGAGGCGCCGTCAATCCGGCAGAGCCGGCTCGTGCGCCCGTCCGGGCCCGGCGGCTCCAGGCCGGTGCCGAGCCGGTGCTCGGCGCCGTCCCGGTCGAGGGTGACGGACACGGCGAAGCCCCCCGGGCCGCCGGCACGCGCCATGGTGGCGAACTCGGCCCGGCGCAGGCCCCGGCCCGGCACGAACAGCGAGAGCGCTTCGAGCAGGTTCGTCTTGCCCGCCCCGTTTTCCCCGACCAGCGCCACGAACCGGGCCGCGGGGTTCAGTTCGAGGTCGGCATGGTTGCGGAAATCACGGGCGATCAGACGGGTGACGCGCAAATCTCGTCCTTCAGGCTCGATCCACGGATCGAGGTCAATGCTCATCGATCAATCCGCAGGATGGGAGCATCCGCGCTCAACCGCCTCTCTTCTTCCGCCATCCCATCCAATCACCTCATCCTGAGGTGCCCGCGCCAGCAGGCCTCGAAGGAGGCCTCCAGAACCAACTGCTTGAACGGGAGGCCTCCTTCGAGGCCTCCGCTTCGCTCCGGCACCTCAGGATGAGGGCGAGAGCGGGACGTCCCTTGACGAGCCTAGACCCGCATCGGCATCAGCACGTAGAGCGCCGGCGCGCCCTCGCGGTCCTGGATCAGCGTCGGGGAGCCCGGATCGGCCAGCCGGAACAGGGCGGTGTCACCTTCGAGCTGGGCCGTGATGTCGAGCAGGTAGCGGGCGTTGAAGCCGATATCGAGGTTGGCCGCCTCGTAATCGACGTCGAGCTCCTCGGTGGCGCTGCCCGAATCCGGGTTGTTCACCGACAGGGCGAGGCGCCCTTCCGCGAGCCCGAGCTTCACGGCGCGCCCGCGCTCGGACGAGATCGTCGAGACCCGGTCCACCGCCTTGGCGAAGGCGTCGCGCTCGACGGTGAGCCGCTTGTCGTTGTTGGCCGGGATCACCCGCTGGTAATCCGGGAACGTGCCGTCGATCAGCTTCGAGATCAGCGTCAGCCCGCCCGCGAAGCGCAGGCGTATCTTGGCGGGCGACAGGTCGACCGCGACGGACTCGCCGCCGTCGTCGAGGAGCTTCTGGATCTCGGCCACCGCCTTGCGGGGTACGATCACGCCGGGCATGCCGACGCTGCCCTGGGGGGCGGGGATCTCGACCCGGGCGAGCCGGTGTCCATCGGTCGCCACCGCCCGCATCACCGGGCCGGACTCGGTCTCCAGCGTGTGCAGGTAGATGCCGTTCAGATAGTAGCGCGTCTCCTCGGTGGAGATCGCGAACTGCGTCTTGTCGATCAGGCGCTTGAGATCGGCGGCCGCGATCTCGAACCCGTGGGGCATCTCGCCGGCGGCCAGATCCGGGAAGTCGCCCTCCGGCAGGGCGCCGAGCGCGAAGCGCGAACGGCCGGAGCGGATCGTCATCTGGCCGGATTCGCCGCCGGTCTCCAGCGAGACCTGCGCGCCGTCGGGGAGCTTCCGGACGATGTCGTAGATCACGTGGGCCGGCACCGTGGTGGCGCCGGCATCCGACACGTCCGCCGGGACGCTCTCGGTCACCTCGATGTCGAGGTCGGTCGCCCGCAGCTGGAGCCCGGACCCCTCCGCGCGCAGCAGCACGTTCGACAGGATCGGGATCGTGTTGCGGCGCTCGACGACCCGGTGCACGTGGCCGAGCGACCTGAGCAGGGCCGCGCGCTCGACAGTGACTCTCATCGCAATACTCGACTGGTAGGGACGGCGCGGCGGCCGGCGTCCCGCGCGGATTAGGGCCGATCAGCTTGGCGAAGGGGGCCGGCGAACGCAAGGCCGGGGCTGGTGCATCGCACAGGCGACAGGCACCGGACGTGTTTTCGGGGTTCCCGCGCGCGCCGCACCGTGCGAAAGCGCCGCATCCCGTTTGCCGCCGATACAAACGCGCCGCCGCCATGCTCCAAACTGTCGACCCCGCCTACGCGGAACGCACACCGCCGAGCGCCGGGCGGATCCTGGCCGCAAGCTTCGTCGGCACGGCGATCGAGTTCTTTGATTTCTACATCTACGCCACGGCCACCGCCTTGGTGATTGGCCCGGTCTTCTTCCCGACGGGCGCTCCCGGGGTGCAGCAGCTCAGCGCCTTCGCGACCTTCGCGATCGCCTTCGCGGCGCGTCCGGTGGGCGCGGCGCTGTTCGGGCATTTCGGCGATCGGGTCGGCCGCAAGGCGACGCTTGTGGCCTCGCTGCTGATCATGGGCCTCTCCACCGTCCTGATCGGCTGCCTGCCGACCTACGCGTCGATCGGCTGGTGGGCGCCGGCGGCGCTCTGCATCCTGCGCTGTGGCCAGGGCATCGGGTTCGGCGGCGAATGGGGCGGGGCGGCGCTGCTCGCGGTCGAGAACGCGCCGCCGGGCCGGCGGGCGTGGTACGGGATCTTCCCGCAGCTCGGCGCGCCGGTTGGGTTCATCCTGGCCAATCTCGGCTTCCTGGCGCTGAGCTTCGGCCTGTCGCCCGAGAGCTTCCAGAGCTGGGGCTGGCGCCTGCCGTTTCTCGGCTCCGCGGCGCTCGTGGGCGTCGGGCTCTATGTCCGCCTGAAGCTCACCGAGACGCCGGCATTCCGGGCCGCGCTGACCGAGGCGCGACCGGAGCGCGTGCCCTTCGCCACCATGCTGACGCAGCACGGGCGGGCAGTCCTCATGGGGACCTTCGCGATGGTGGCGGTCTACGCAGTGTTCTACCTCTCGACGGTCTTCGCCCTGGGCTACGGCACCGGCACGCTCGGCTACGCGCGGCCGACCTTCCTGCTGTTCGAGTGCATCGCGGTCTGCTTCATGGCGCTCGGCACCGTGGTGTCGGGTGCCGCCGCGGACCGGTTCGGCCGCCGGCCGGTGCTGCTGTCCGGGATGGCCGCGGTGTTCGGGCTGGGCTTCCTGATGGGCCCCATGTTGGGCCACGCCGCCGGCACCGGGACATGGCCGCCGGTGTTGGGCTTCCTGTGCCTCAGCCTCCTGTCCATGGGCTGGGTGTTCGGGCCGATGGGCGCCGTCCTGCCGGAATTATTCCCGACCCGGGTCCGCTACACGGGCGCCTCGGTCACCTACAATCTGGCGGGGATCCTGGGGGCGTCCGGGGCGCCCTACATCGCGCAGGAACTCGTAGCCCTAGGTGGAATAGGCTTCGTCGGCTTCTACCTGGCAGTCGCCGCGATCCTCAGCTTCCTCGCCGTGCTGGCGATGCCGGAGACGGCGGGGCGTTAAGCGCGCCCGGGCGCCGCAGGCTCGAAGCGGCCCAGGAACCGCGTCCGCTCCCACAGCTCGATCGTGTTGCGCTGCACCATGGCGCGGACCTGGCGGCGCGCATGGCCATCATCCTCGGCCGCAACGATCTCGGCCGAGGCGACGCGTCCGGCCCGGTCGAGCTTGAACGCGCGATAGGCGCGGCTGCGACGGGCGGTCTCGGCATTCAGAGCGAGCATCGAATCATCCTCCGGACACGAGCGTTCCAGCAGAGGGTTAACAATGCGTTTCGACTGTCCGGAACGCATACGAGCGCATCCTGCGCAACGGCGTGCTTTCGGCTCTCGTTCTCCGGGATACAGCCGGCCTTCTTTGGCGCCGTCAGGACACGGGCCGCACGACGGATGGCGTCGTCGTCTCTCCTGGCGGTCGCTCGCTATCGGCCATGGAACGGGGACGGGCCTGGGCAGCCATCACGAGACATTGTCGATCAAAGCGACTTCGATCCCACGGGCACGCGCATCGACCATGGCATGATCGAGGATGGCTCGATTCAAGGCCAGATTGTGCAAGTCCCAAGGGCGGCGCTGGCTCTCGGCGTAGAAATTCAGCCCGTATAAATGCAGAGTCGCAGGATTTCCGGATAGGGCACAGATCGCTGCCCGCACACCCGTCAGCAGGGTGTCCCACGTGTACCAGCCGCCCCATCCGTTCTCATGGTAATTCCGCGCCGTGACTGCGGAGAGCAAGCCGTTGACGCGCCCCAGGGAATTCCGTTCGAGAAACTCGAATACGACAGGAGCGGCCCAATGGATGTATGTCCGCTCGACGAGACCTAACTGTTTGGCGCGACGCCAGAAACCGACTTGCAGGTGATGATGGGAGATACAGTGTAAGCCTTCAAGGCTGGAGAACCGATCGCTGAGATCCGATAACTTCATATCGGGAGCCGGATTGAGAAAATTGTCGGGAAAGAGCACCTCGTTTTTGGCCAGTCCAACCCAATGAGTGAAGCGACGGCCGTCCTCTTTGGGATCTTGAGCCCAAGAATAAGGGAAATTCACTCGGATCACGACGTCATGCTCATCGATATGACGACCGCGCCCACGCACGACACCGTTGCCGACCAGAGCGACGCGCTTGCCGCTCACCGGAAGTGCGAAATTTTGTTCGTAGCATTCATCACGAAGCAGCAGCCAGTCTTCGTCCGGAACGTCTTCCTGATCACTATCGTGATACCGGTTCCCAAAAAGACACTCGTAGAAATACAAGCCAAGTCGAGCATTTTTGACGAGCTGCATCTTTCCGGCACTCATACGTTCATCCTTCGCGACTGGACTGATGCGATGATTATCCTTCTAACGACACAGACTATGAAATCAAATTCCGGAACAAAGAATCGGTACGTAAAGATCTCAGACGTCAAAAGCGCCCCTATCTTGACCGTGAGAGATGATTTGTTCCCGAAGAAGAATTTATGCGGCAAAATATGCTGACTTACGGAAAGCCGAATAACGTATTGGGGCAGCCTCTGACCTAGGGCCGTGTCCGATCGCGGTGCCCGCGATACACGACACGAGACTGCGACGCCGCAAGCCGAACATCCCATCCGACCTCCTCATTTTGAGGTGCCGGAGCGCAGCGCAGACCCCATAGGAGACCTCAAGAAGCCACAGCGATCCCTGGAGACCTCCTTCGAGGCCGGCTTCGCATTCCCCTTAGAATGGGGGGGGTTTATGGGGATCACACGATCAATCTGCCACAGTGTGGTGTCGTGGACCGGGCGCACGGCAATCATGCGCAGCCCTAGGCCCTCGTTGCGACGCGCTTTCTGACGCCGAACCGGTGTCCCCCTCGGCGGGAAGCGCGCCAGCGTCAGCGCTGCACTTCTGCGGTTGCCGGATGTCAGGTCCCGGTTCGCCTCAGCTCCGCTTGTCGAGCGGACGGCCGAGGAGGCGGGCGAACTCGGCTTCGATCTCCTCCACGGAGAAGGGATTCCCCGTAGACTTGGCATCAGAGCGCGCCGCGGATGACGGCTCGGGCGGCGGGGGCCGAAACGCAGGCAGCGCTTTCGGCGCTGGCGGCGCTGGCGAATGAGAAGCTCGGGGGGCCTCCGGATACGGCGGCGCCGGCTGGACAAAGGGGGGCGCGACCGGCGCGGTCGGCCGTACGGCTGCCTCGATGGTCGGGGCAGGGGATGGCGGCACCGGCTCGGCTTGCGTCACAGGTGCCGGCGGGGCGGCGGCCACCGGATCGCCCCCCTCAGCGGGGACAGGGGACGCCGCGGGCGATGGGGCCGGAGTGACCGCGGATGTCGGACGGGACAGGGCCGCCTGCAGCTGGCGGGCCATGTCGGAGAGGATCGCCGGATCGACGGTCCTGCGCTCGACCGGGACCGTGAGGCTCGGTGCCTGTCGTGCCGTTTGGTCCGCGGCGGGCGCTGGATCGGGGGCGCGCTCCGAGGCCGGCTCGGGTCGTGGATCAATCAGCGGCGGTGCGGTCCGGCTCAGGACCCGGCGCGGGGCGACCGGCTCGCGGACCGGCGCGGTGGTTTTCGGCGCGGGCGGAGGCGACAGGGGCGCGGAGATATCCTGCCCCGGCTCGTCGCCGCCGAGCAGTGTGGGATCGAGCGGCAGGCTCACGGACGGGCCGCCCCCGGAACGCGGGATGGGCGACGGCACGATCACGGGCATCTCGAACCCCGGATCGAACAGGGGCTCGGTGCGCAGCCCGGCCATCTCGGGCAGGGCGCGCGGCGGTTCGGGCAGGCGGCCGCCCTGGACCAGGGGATCCGGCAGCGGCTCGTCGAGGGCGTCGGGCGCGGCATCCGCCCTTAGGGATGCCTCGGTCAGCGGGCGCTGGCCGCGCTGGATGTTGCGCTCGACCACGACGTCGTTGGGCCCGCCGACGAGGAGCAGGTGCTCGACATTGTCCCGGCGCAGCAGGATCAGCTGCCGGGCGCGATCGAGCTCGTAGACGTCGACGATGCCAAGCCGCGGCTGCCGCCCGCGGCTGCCGTTCCGACTAGGCAGGGCCGGGGTGCGGCCGGTGAGCCGCCGCACCGTGAACACGATGGCCGCCAGCGCCGTGAAGATGACGGCGAAGATCACGACATATTGAACGATGGGGGAGCCGTCAGAGCCGAACACGGATTGCAGCCATCGCAAGGTTACGCACTCGCACGTTCCGGCCGCCGCTGGTCCGCGCCCGGCAGAGGCCTGTCCATATCACGCCGAAGGGGCCGCGGGGCAAACGACGTTAAGAAAGCGTTAACAAACCTTTTCAACCAACGCGAACAAGACAATAGCGCGTGAAACGGGGCGGCATCGGCATATCCGACATGGGAAGGCTGCGCCGCGGGGCCATCCTCCGGAAGTCGGTTCACCCGCGAGCCGCGCCGTGGCGGGGACGATCGCCCTATCGCCCAACGCCGGCCGGGGCCGACGATAGCGCGCGACATCGGCCCGGAGACCGCGCGGGTTCACCCCCGCATCCGACACTGTCTCCGGCTGGTTCACCGCCCGCTGTATCGAGGCCGACCCGGCTTTGGACTGGTCCAGACGGACGAACGGCGCCGGCTTAACGGGCTATTAACCATGCGCACGGCAGTTTTTGCCCAGCCGGTCCGCTCCGGCACGGCGATGCCTGACCGGAGGCGACCTTGGCCCTCACCGACCTGCCCGTGCTCGGCATGCTGCGCACCCGGATGCAATGGGCTCAGGCACGCCAGGGCCTGATCTCGGAGAACGTGGCCAACGCCGACATGCCCGGCTTCAAGCCCCGCGACCTTGCGGAGCCGCGCTTCGACCGGGCGAGCGGCGCCCTGGCCACAGGCTCGACCAGCCTCGCGCTGACGAGCCCGGCCCATCTGGCACCCGCGGGGCAGGGCGGCGGGACCGAGGCCAAGCGCGCCAAGGGTTTCGAAATCCGCCCCAGCGGCAACGGGGTCAATCTCGAAGACGAGATGATGAAGGCCGGCGACAACCAGTCGGATTATCAGC
This sequence comes from Methylobacterium sp. J-030, assembly GCF_022829545.1. Lineage (GTDB taxonomy): Bacteria > Pseudomonadota > Alphaproteobacteria > Rhizobiales > Beijerinckiaceae > Methylobacterium. Next base: position 175,111 of record NZ_JAKSYM010000321.1, read on the forward strand.
TCGCGGCCTCGCTCTACCAGCACAGCCTGACAACCCTGAAGATCGCCATCGGCAAGAGCTGACGGACGCAGCCGGCGGAGGGTCTTGAGCCATGGAATTCAGCAAGTCGATGGCGGTGGCGGCGGCCGGGCTGAAGGCCCAGTCGGGCCGGATGCGGATCATCGCCGAGAACATCGCCAACGCCGATTCCGCGCCGGCCTCGGCCGGGGCGGAGCCCTACCGGCGCAAGATCCCGAGCTTCACCAGCCATCTCGACGACGAGACCGGCGCCCGGCTCGTGGAGGCCGGCCGCATCCGGCGCGACCCGTCCGCCTTCCGGACCAAGTTCGAGCCCGGCAACCCCGCGGCCAACGCGAGGGGCGAGGTGCAGATGCCCAACGTCAACGCGCTGATCGAGAACATGGACCTGCGCGAGGCCCAGCGCTCCTACGAGGCGAACCTCAACATGATTACCGCCACGCGCAAGATGCTGTCCCAGACCCTCGGCATCCTGAAGTGATCGGGACGATCGCACGAGAGGACGTGTAGCGATGGCTTCGAGCAACTTCGCGGCGGGCGCCTACGCGGCCGTCCAGGGCCTCGCCTCCGGGCGGCCCGTGCCCAAGGTGGCGTCGACCGCCGAGACCGGCACCGACTTCATGCAGTTCCTCGGCAAGACGCTGGAAAGCGTCGGCGACGCCGGCCGCCGGGCCGACGCGCAGGCGGTCTCGGCCGCTTCGGGTAAGGCCAACGTGGTGGACGTGGTCACCGCGGTCGCCGAGAGCGAGACCGCCCTCCAGACCATGGTCGCCGTGCGCGACCGCATGATCTCCGCCTACGAGGAGATCATGCGGATGCAGATCTGATGCTGGGGACTCACCGGCAGAGCGTCACGCGGTCACCGAAAGGCGGATTGTACCGCGGGATATGCAACCCATCCCCGCATCCTGAGGTGCCGGAGCGCAGCGGAGGCCTCGAAGGAGCCCCCCAGCCGGCCGCGCGACTTCTGGAGCCCTCCTTCGAGGCTCGCTGCGCTCGCACCTCAGGATGAGGGGGATGGATTGGGCAAACGTCCGGACGCTTCGCACCGCGCGGCTGGAGCCCCGGCCATCGCACTGTTTTCTGGTTCACACAGCGGCCCCCACCATGACCGGACTTGCCATCCTCGACGTCGCCCGCGACGGGATCTTCGTGTTCCTGAAGATCGCCGGACCGCTGATGCTCGTCTCCCTCGCGGTCGGGCTCGCGGTCTCGCTGGTCCAGGCCCTGACCCAGATCCAGGAACAGACCCTCATCTACGTGCCCAAGGTGGTGGCGGTGTTCGCCGTGCTGCTCTTGATGCTGCCGTTCATCGGCGACGCCATGGCGGGCTACATGACCCGCATCGCCGCCCGCATCGCGGCGGGCGGGTGAGACCCGGCCCGGCCACGACACCGGCGCATTCCGCGTCTCTGGGTGGCGGCGATGAACCTGCTCCTGCCCGGGATCGCCTCGGCCTTCCTGATCACCTTCGCGCGGGTCGGCACGCTGATCATGCTGATGCCCGGAATCGGCGAGCAGTCGGTCTCGCCGCGCCTGCGGCTGGCCTTCGCGGTGCTCACCACCCTGGTCCTGTTCCCGACCGTGCGCCCGCTGCTCGGCGGCACGGAGGGCCTCGCCGGGCCGCGGCTGATCGGGCTCCTGTTCGGGGAGACGATCGTCGGGCTGGTGCTCGGCCTCGCGGTGCGGATGGTGCTCGCCGCCCTCCAGACCGCCGGGGTGATCATCTCGGCGCAGCTCGGCCTGTCCTACGCGATGACCGTGGATCCGAGTCAGGGCGGCCAGCAGGTGGCGATCGGCAACTTCCTGTCGCTGCTGGGCATCACGCTGATCTTCGCCACCGACCTGCACCACCTCGCGATCGAGGGCCTGGCTCGGAGCTACGCGGTGCTGCCGCCCGACGGCGTCCCGGCCTTCTCGGACGCGCTGACGCTGGCGACCCGGGCGCTGGCCCGCGGCTTCACCCTGGCGATGCAGATCTCCGGGCCGTTCATCGCCTTCGGAATCCTGTTCAACCTCGGGCTCGGGGTGCTGTCGCGGCTGATGCCGCAACTGCAGGTCTTCGTCCTGGCTGTTCCGGCCTCGGTGCTGGTGGGCGTCGTAGTCCTGATGGGCTGCCTCGGCGTGATGATGGGCGTCTTCCTGGACGATATGGGCCGGTATCTCGCCGAGTCGGTCGGACGCTGAGGTAGAGGCGGGATGGCCGAGGGCGCGGACGACGAGGACAAGACCGAGGAGCCGTCCCAACGGCGTCTGGATCAGGCGATCGAGCGCGGCGACGTCGCGACCAGCACCGAGATCAACACCTTCGCGATCCTGGGAGCCTTCACCCTTGCGCTGATGCTCGCGGCCCCGGGCATCGCCCAGAACCTGCTGTACGGGCTCAGGGCCTACCTCGCCAACGCCCACACCTTGCCGGACGACGCCACCGCCATGCGGGCGGCGGCCGTCCGCGCGCTGTGGTTGTGGCTTCAGGCGGTGGCCGTGCCGGTGGGCCTCGCGGTCGTCGCGGGGCTCGCCGCAGGGCTGCTCCAGCATCCGCTGGTCTTCACCGCCGAGACCTTGATGCCGAAATTCGAGCGGCTCTCGCCGATGGCCGGGGTGAAGCGCCTGATCGGCATCGAGGCGTGGTTCCAGTTCGGCAAGGGGCTGGCCAAGATCTGCACCGTGGGCGTGGTCGGCGGCGTGGTGCTGTGGAACGACCGCGACCGGCTCGAGGTGTTCGTCCAGCTCGACCCCGCCGCGGCCCTGCCGGCGATCCTGTCCCTGAGCCTGCGGCTGCTCGCCGGGATGCTGTGTGTGCATCTCGCGATCACGCTCGGCGACGCCCTCTACGCGCGGTTCCGCTGGCGCAAGCGCCACCGCATGTCGAAGGAGGAGATGAAGCAGGAGATGAAGGAGTCGGACGGCAACCCGGAGGTGAAGGGCCGCATGCGGCAGCTGCGCATGGCCCGGGTGAAGAAGCGGATGATGGCCGCGGTTCCGACCGCCACCGTGGTGGTGACCAACCCGACCCACTACGCGGTGGCCCTGCGCTACGAGACCGGCATGGCGGCGCCGATCTGCGTCGCCAAGGGCGTCGACGCGCTGGCCCTGCGCATCCGCGCGGTGGCGGCCGAGCACGATGTCGCGGTGATCGAGAACCCGCCGCTGGCGCGGGCGCTCCACGCCACCGTGGAGATCGACCGCGAGATCCCGGCCGAGCATTACCGCGCGGTGGCCGAGGTGATCGGGTTCGTGCTGCGGTTGCGGCGGCGGGCGGCTTAGCGGGGAGAGGATCAGATTTTCGGACGCGATGCCCTTTTGGGCTCTGCCTTCGCCTGACGGTCCACCATCAGCGCCCGCAGCCTGCTCGGGACGCCGACCGGATTTTTCTGGTCCGGCCCATGGGAGAGGCCATCGGAACCATCGTAGAGATCGGGCCGCTCTGCGTGCGTGGGGAGGCCCTTTTTCTCCGCTGCGCTCATGGGCCAGTCCTTATGAAGGTGTCGGGCCAAGACCCGCGACACGGTGGCGAGCCGGTCTGCCCCGCCTTCCCCGGGCGCGTGCAGCGAAAGCGGAATGCGACCCGGGATCCAGCGCAAGACTTCGCGAAGCGTCGATCTGGAGCGACCTGTGCCGCTGACGCGGCGCATTTCGCGCTGGGTCTCGGATCCGGTTCCGCTATCGCTCCACCTGTCTGGGACAGGGCGCGCACGTCATGAGCTCAGGGTAACCGCCAACCGGTGCTGCGCATCACGCCAAACACCTTGCAAAGGCTGGCCCCTGGGCTTTTCCTTGGGATGATTGTCGGCCTGCAGCCAAAGGTGGTCAACGGAAGCGGCCTGAGATTTCCAAGAGGCGAGATCCGGACGGCCGATCCGCGAGAATTCCGAGGCAGAGCGCGCCCGACAGCCGGAGATGTGTGGACGATCTCGCGGGCCCCCTCGAGAACCGCAGAACACGACGGGACCGAAAAGCCACGGTTCATCCACCTTTTTTCGCGAGGTTGAACCGAGGCTTGGCGTGACACGCGTGATGCCGCACGGCCCTTGCCCTGATATGGCCGGCCGGCCTAACCGGGGGGAACGTTCTGGAAATGAAGCCGATGGCCGACGTGACTGGACCTCCGGCCCCCGCCGCAGGCGCGCCGAATTCAGGATTGCCGGTCGCCGCGCAGCTTCCGGGTCCGCAGGCAGCCGCGCCGCAGGCGACCGGCTCCATCGACCGCTCGGAGCAGCCGGGCCGGGTCGGGCTCCTGCTCGTGCTGGCGGGCCTCTTGGTCGGGGCCGCTATCGCCCTGTCCTTCGTGGCCAACGAGCAGGCCCAGTCGCTGATCGTCTGGCTGCTCGCGCTGCTCGCCATGGCCGGCGTGTTCTTCCTATTCGCCCTGGCGATCGGCGCGCTCCAGCTCAGCGGCAGCGCCGCCCGGGACGACATCACCAAGGGCATCGTCGACGCCTCCCCCGACGGGGCGCTGGTGGTCGAGGATGGCGGACGGCTGATCTACGCCAACGAGGCCTATCTGCGGATCGCGGGCGGCGACACCTTCTCGAACCTCGTGCCGGTGGAACGCATCCTGGTCGGGCCGCCGGAGGTATCGGAGGCGGTCTACCGCCTGTCGCAGGCCTCGCGCGACGGCCGCGCCCACACCGAGGAGGTACGGGTGTCACCGCCGCTCGGGCCCGTGGCGGGCGAGCGCAGCTTCGGTTGGTACCGGGTCTCGGTCCGGCCGCTGGCCCGCCCGCGCCGGGCCGCCGCCCTCTGGACGGTGGCCGACATCACCGCCGAGCGCGAGCGGCAGGAGAACGTCTTCCAGGAACTCCAGCACGCGATCGACTATCTCGACCACGCCCCGGCGGGCTTCCTGTCGATCGATCCGGCCGGCGCCATCGTGTACATGAACGCCACGCTGGCGGCCTGGCTCGGCTACGACCTCGCCAGCGTCGGCCCCGGCGGCCCGCACCTCACCGAGATCGCCCCCGAGGCCGATGTCCTCGTGCGCACCGCCGGGATGCCCGGCGAGGTCCGCACCGACCGCTTCGACCTCGACCTGCGCCGCCGCAACGGCCACACCCTGCCGGTGCGGCTCTACCACCGGATCGCCTTCGGCAAGGACGGCAAGCCCGGCTCCTCGCGGACCTTCGTGATCAACCGCTCGGCCGGAGCCGAGACCGACGAGCCGCAGCGCGCCGCCGAGGTCCGCCTCGCGCGGTTCCTCAACAACTCGCCCATCGCCATCGCGACCCTCGACAGCACGGGGCGGATCGCCCGGGCCAACGCGTCCTTCACCCGGCTGTTCGGCACGGTGCCGCGACAGGCCGAGGACGGCGCCATCGACGGGGACGGTACGCACCGGGCCGAGCCCAACGTCGGCGATTCAGTGACCGACCGCACCAGTCTCGAAGCCGGGCTCCTCCGCGCGGCGAGCGGCCGGACCGATCCCGAGCCGATCGAGGTCCAGCTCAACGGTCCCGGCGGGCGCTCGGCGCGGGTCTGGCTGAGCCCCGCCGACGGCGGCGATACCGGTCAGCAGACCGACGAGGCCGAGCGCGTCATCCTGTACGCCCTCGATACGACGGCGCAGCGCCAGCTGGAGCAGCAGGTCGCCCAGGCCCAGAAGATGAATGCCGTGGGCCAGCTCGCCGGCGGCATCGCGCACGACTTCAACAACGTGCTCCAGGCGATCATCGGCTATTCCGACCTGCTGCTGGCGAGTCATCGGCCGACCGATCCGGCCTTCCAGGACATCATGCAGATCAAGCAGAACGCCAACCGGGCGGCGGGCCTCGTCCGCCAGCTCCTGGCGTTCTCCCGACGGCAGACCCTGCGGCCGGAGGTGATGAATGTCGGGGAGGCGCTCTCCGAACTGACCCTGCTGCTGAAGCGGCTCCTCGGCGAGCGCGTCGCCCTGGAGCTGAAGCACGGCCGCGAGGTCTGGCCCGTGAAGGCCGACGTCAACCAGTTCGAGCAGGTGATCGTGAACTTGGCGGTCAACGCCCGCGATGCCATGCCGGAGGGCGGCAAGCTGGTGATCCGGACCGAGAACGTCACCGATCCCGGCCCGGCGGCGGCCGCTGAGGGGCGGGGCGGGGCACCGGCGGGCGACCACGTGCTGATCGAGGTCCGTGACACCGGCCAGGGCATCCCACCCGAGCTGATGGAGAAGATCTTCGAGCCGTTCTTCACCACCAAGGAGATCGGCAAGGGGACGGGCCTCGGGCTCTCGACGGTGTTCGGCATCGTCAAGCAGTCCGGCGGCACGATCGACGTACAGTCGACGATCGGGGAGGGCACCGCCTTCCGGATCTATCTGCCGCGGCACATCCCCGTGGCGGAGCCTGAGGAGGTGCCGCTCCCGCCCGCTACGGCGGCCCTTCCGCGGACCGACGCCGCCCGGCTCGCCGGCCCGGCGCGGTCCGGCGAGACCGTCACGTCCGCAACCCGCGCCGCGGAGCCGGCCGCCGCCATGCCGCCGGCGCCGCGCAAGCCCGCCGCCGACCATACCGGGCAGGGCACCATCCTGCTGGTGGAGGACGAGGACCCGGTGCGCGCGGTCAACAGCCGGGCGCTCTCGGCCCGCGGCTACACCGTCCTGGAGGCGGCCTCGGGGCTGGAGGCGCTGGCCATCGTCCGCGAGAACGCCCAGCCGATCGACCTCGTGGTGTCCGACGTCGTCATGCCCGAGATGGACGGCCCGACGCTGCTACGGGAAGTGCGCAAGCACCAGCCTGACCTGAAGGTGATCTTCGTCTCCGGCTACGCGGAGGACGCTTTCCGCAAGAACCTGCCGGAGGGCGAGACCTTCAACTTCCTGCCAAAACCCTTCAGCCTGAAGCAGCTCGTCGAGACCGTGAAGAAGACGATGGCGAGTTGAGGGGAGGGGGCGGCCGCCCCCGCCTCCCGTCGCGTCGCGTCGACAGTACCCCGGAAACCCCGCCTTTCGTGATCGACGCCGGAAATGCGGCGCAGCGGAGCGCCTTTGCTTGCACAGCAGATCTGACGCGGATCAACCGGCACAACGCACGGTCATCGGGCCCCAGCCCCTTGCTCGAAGAGAACAAAACAGGTACATCAGGTGGGCGTTGACGCGCGTTGTGAACGACGCCCAACCCCTTCATAAGGAGCCCGCCAGATGGCCCAGCCCGCATTGAAAGTGGTCGACATGCCCCCCGCGGAGAAGGACAAAGACAAGTCCAAGGCCATTGACGCCGCCCTGGCCCAGATCGAGCGCGCCTTCGGCAAGGGCTCGATCATGCGGCTCGGCAAGAACGACAAGGTGCAGGAGGTCGAGACCATCTCCACCGGCTCGCTCGGCCTCGACATTGCGCTGGGCGTCGGCGGCCTGCCCCGCGGCCGCGTGATCGAGATCTACGGCCCCGAATCGTCCGGCAAGACCACGCTGGCGCTCCACACGATCGCCGAGGCCCAGAAGAAGGGCGGTGTCTGCGCCTTCGTGGATGCCGAGCACGCCCTCGATCCGGTCTACGCCCGCAAGCTCGGCGTCAACCTCGACGATCTGCTGATCTCGCAGCCCGACACGGGCGAGCAGGCCCTGGAGATCACCGACACCCTGGTGCGCTCCGGCGCCATCGACGTGCTGGTGGTCGATTCGGTGGCTGCGCTCACCCCCCGCGCCGAGATCGAGGGCGAGATGGGTGAGAGCCAGCCCGGCCTCCAGGCCCGCCTGATGAGCCAGGCGCTGCGCAAGCTGACCGGCTCGATCTCGCGCTCGAACTGCATGGTCATCTTCATCAACCAGATCCGGATGAAGATCGGCGTGATGTACGGCAGCCCCGAGACCACCACGGGCGGCAACGCCCTGAAGTTCTACGCCTCGGTGCGCCTCGACATCCGCCGCATCTCGACGCTCAAGGACCGCGACGAGGCGATCGGCAACCAAGTCCGCGTGAAGGTGGTGAAGAACAAGGTCGCCCCGCCGTTCAAGCAGGTCGAGTTCGACATCATGTTCGGCGAAGGCGTGTCGAAGGTCGGCGAGCTGATCGACCTCGGCGTGAAGGCCGGGATCGTCGAGAAGTCCGGCGCCTGGTTCTCGTACAACAGCCAGCGCCTCGGCCAGGGCCGCGAGAACTCGAAGGGTTTTCTGCGCGACAACCCGAAGATCGCCGCCGAGATCGAGGGCTCCATCCGGCAGAACTCGGGGCTCGTCGCCGAGAAGATCCTGGAGAACGCCGCGCCGACGCCGGACGATCTGGACGAGGGCGAGGCGTAACGCGCGGCGACGAACTTGCCGCGCAGCCACCTGCCACGGACAATAGGCGGCCCCGGCGAGTCCCTCGTCGGGGCCGTTGGTCATCAGGGGTAGGCCAGACCGTCACCGAACTTCTGGAGTTAGCCGTCGAGACGGTCAGGCGGATGCCGCCCGACGCACAGAACGCAATCGCCCGCGCCATGCTCGACATGGCGGGGATCGGAACCCCAGGCGATAGCAATCATGACCATCTAGCTGACGTGCTGGCGGGGCTCGAAGAGATCGTGCGTGGCGATATCGCGACGCCTGAAGAGGTCGAGGCCGCATTCCGCCGTTTCGAGGCGTGAAGCTCGTCTACGCGCGTCGGGCCGTCCGGCGTCTCGCTGAAATCGCCGATTTCATCCGCGCGCGGAATCCGGCGGCAGCGGGCAACGTGGAGCGCGTGATCCGGGATACGATTGCACGCCTTGAGTGCTACCCTTCAGCCGGTCGAAGCGTGCAGCCGGGCGTCGGCGTCTTGGCAGTGCCCAAGCTCCCGTATTCGATGTACGACAACATCACTGAAGCGGAGCAGATCGTGACCGTCATCACGATTCGGCACACCGCGCAGAAGCGGCTGCCGTCATGAACGGACGCGGATGAGTCCGCGGCCGTCCAGAATGGCGAACGCTCAGGCGGCCTCGCCGGCCTCGGCCTGAACCGCCGCGTCGCCCTCGACCAGCTTCCAGGTTTTGGTCTTCGAGAACGGACGGCACTCCTCAATGAACACCGTCTGCCCGACCTTGGCGACATTCGCCTCGTCGTGCGCGTGGTAGTTCTTCGACCGGCGAACGGTCTTCTTCATCACCGGGTGCGTGAAGCGGCGCTCCACCTTCACCACGATGGTCTTCTCACCCTTGTCGCTGACGACGGTGCCCTGCAGGATGCGCTTCGGCATGGTTGTCTCCTAAAACCCGCCTCAGCCCTTGGCCTGCTGCAGCGTCTTGGAACGCTGCAGAGTCCGGACACGGGCGATGTCGCGGCGGACCTCACGGACGCGGGCGACGTTCTCGAGCTGGCCGGTGGCCCCCTGGAAGCGCAGGTTGAACTGCTCCTTCTTGAGGTTGATCAACTCGTCATTCAGCTGATCCGGCGACAACGCCTTGAGATCAGACACTCGTTGGGTCGACTTCACGATATCCTCCGTTCAGTCGGCGATGCGCTGGACGACCCGCGTGCGGATCGGGAGCTTCGCGGCGCCGAGGCGGAGCGCCTCCTTGGCGATGGCCTCGGCAACGCCGTCGACCTCGAACATGATCCGGCCGGGATGGACCCGGGCCGCCCAGTAATCCGGGGCGCCCTTGCCGGAGCCCATGCGGACCTCGGTCGGCTTCGAGGAGACCGGCACGTCCGGGAACACCCGGATCCAGACGCGGCCCTGGCGCTTCATCTCGCGGGTGATCGCGCGGCGGGCCGCCTCGATCTGGCGGGCGGTGACGCGCTCGGGCTCCACCGCCTTCAGGCCGAACTGGCCGAAGTTCAGCTCGAAGCCGCCCTTGGCCGCACCGTGGATGCGGCCCTTGAACTGCTTGCGGAAGCGGGTCTTTTTCGGTTGCAGCATGGCTTCCTACCTTACGCGTGCTCGCGCTCGCGGCGTCCGCGCTCGCGGCCGCCCTCGCCATCGCGCTCACGGCGCCCGCCGGAGCGGCCGCCCTCTTCCTGGGCTTTCTTGTCCTGAGCCATCGGGTCGTGCTCAAGGATCTCGCCCTTGAACACCCACACCTTGATACCGCAGGTTCCGTAGGTCGTGAACGCCGTGGCGGTCCCGTAGTCGACATCGGCTCGCAGCGTATGCAGCGGGACGCGGCCCTCGCGGTACCATTCCTGGCGGGCGATCTCGGCGCCGCCGAGGCGGCCCGAGCAGTTGATCCGGATGCCCTCGGCGCCCAGACGCATGGCCGATTGCACGGCCCGCTTCATGGCGCGCCGGAAGGCGACGCGGCGCTCGAGCTGCTGGGCGATCGAGTCGGCCACCAGGGTGGCGTCGATCTCGGGCTTGCGCACCTCGACGATGTTGATGGTCACGTCGGCCTTGGTCATGGTGCCGACGAGCTTGCGCAGCTTCTCGATATCCGCACCCTTCTTGCCGATCACCACGCCCGGGCGGCCCGAGTGGATGGTGACGCGGCACTTCCGGTGCGGGCGCTCGATGACGATCTTGGAGACCGCCGCCTGCTTGAGCTGCTTCATGAGGGCGGCGCGGATCGCGACGTCCTCGTGCATGAGCTTCGCGTAGTCGCCCTTGTTGGCGAACCAGCGGGAGTCCCAGGTCCGGTTGATGCCGAGCCGGAGACCGATCGGATTGACTTTCTGGCCCATTGGATCCTCCTCAGGCCGCTTCGGCCTGGCGGACTTCGCGAACCACGATGGTGAGGTTCGAGAAGGGCTTCAGGATACGCGCGCCGCGGCCGCGGGCGCGGGCGTGAAAGCGCTTGAGAACCAGCGCCTTGCCCACGAAGGCCTGGGACACGACGAGGTCGTCCACGTCCAGGTCATGGTTGTTCTCGGCGTTGGCGATCGCGCTCTCGAGGCACTTCTTGACCTCGGTGGAGATCCGCTTGCGCGAGAACTGCAGCTCGGCGAGCGCCGTGTCGACCTTCTTGCCGCGGATCATCTGCGCCACGAGGTTGAGCTTCTGCGGGCTGACGCGCAGCATGCGCGCGACGGCCTTCGCCTCGTTCTCAGGGAGCGCGCGGGGGGTGGCTTGCTTGCCCATCTCAGCGCCTCTTCGCCTTCTTGTCGGCCGCGTGGCCCGGGAAGGTGCGGGTCGGCGAGAACTCGCCGAACTTGTGCCCGACCATCTCCTCGGTGACGTAGACCGGGATGTGCTTCTGCCCGTTGTGCACACCGAAGGTGAGCCCGACGAACTGCGGGAGGATCGTGGAGCGGCGGCTCCAGATCTTGATGACCTCGGAGCGCGAGGAGCCCCGCGCCGCCTCGGCCTTCTTGAAGAGGTAGCCGTCGACGAACGGCCCCTTCCAGAGAGAGCGTGCCATAGCGATTACTTCTTGCGGTTGTGGCGGCTGGACAGGATGAACACGTCGGTCCGCTTGTTGGACCGGGTCTTCTTCCCCTTGGTGGGCACGCCCCAGGGCGTGACCGGATTGCGGCCGCCCGAGGTGCGACCCTCGCCGCCGCCGTGCGGATGGTCGACCGGGTTCATCGCCACGCCGCGGTTGTGCGGGCGTTTGCCGAGCCAACGGTTGCGCCCGGCCTTGCCGAGCGAGATGTTCATGTGGTCCGGGTTCGAGACCGCGCCGACGCTGGCGAAGCACTGGCCGTGGACCAGGCGCTGCTCGCCCGAATTCAGGCGGAGCGTGACGTAGCCCTGGTCGCGGCCCACGATCTGCGCGTAGTTGCCGGCCGAGCGCGCGATCGCGCCGCCCTTACCGATCTTCAGCTCGACATTGTGGACGATCGTGCCCACCGGCATCGAGCCGACCGGACCGGCATTGCCCGGCTTGACGTCGACAGACTCGCCGGCCACCACCTTGTCGCCCGGCTGCAGGCGCTGGGGGGCCAGGATGTAGCTCTGCTTCCCGTCGGGGAAGTTGATCAGCGCGATGAAGGCCGTGCGGTTCGGATCATACTCGATCCGCTCCACGGTCGCGGCGACGCCGAGCTGCTCGCGACGCTTGAAGTCGACGTTGCGCAGCACCCGCTTGTGGCCGCCGCCGCGGAAGCGGACGGTGATGCGGCCCAGGTTGTTCCGGCCGCCGGAGGACGACTTGCCCTCCGTCAGCGCCTTTACCGGCTTGCCCTTGTAGAGCTCACGGCGGTCGACGAGCACGAGCTGGCGCAGGCTCGGCGTGACCGGTTTGAATGTCTTCAAGGCCATCGGCTTGGATCCCTGTAACCCGTCCTCAGAGCCCGGTCGTGACGTCGATCGAGTGGCCCTCGGCCAGGGTCACGATCGCCTTCTTCACGTCGGAGCGCTGTCCGCGGAGGCCGCGGAAAATCTTCTTCTTTCCCTTGGTGACAAGGGTGTTCACGGCCGTGACCTTCACGTCGAACAGCTTCTCCACCGCCTCCTTGATCTGAGGCTTGGTCGCCTTGGGGGCGACCCGGAAAACGACCTTGTTCTGCTCGGTCAGGTTCGTCGCCTTCTCGGTGATCACCGGGGAGACGACGATGTCGTAGTGGCGCGGATCGGCACTCATTTGAAACGCTCCTCCAGCGCGTCGACGGCAGCCTTCGTCAGGACGAGCGTGTCGCGGCGCAGGATGTCGTAGACGTTGATGCCCTGCACGGGCAGCACGTCGATCTGCGGGATGGCGCGGGCGGCCCGGCCGAAATTCACGTCGACCTCGGCACCGCCGATGATCAGCGCGTTCGAGAGGCCCATCTTGCCGAAGCGCTCGACGAGACCCTTGGTCTTGTGATCCTCGATCCTGATGTCGTCGACGACGATCAGGGTCGAGGCCTTGGCCTTGGCCGAGAGGGCGTGGCGTAGGGCCAAAGCCCGGACCTTCTTGGGCAGGTCGTGGCTGTGATCGCGCACCACCGGACCGAAGGCCCGGCCGCCGCCGCGGAACTGCGGCCCGGAGGCCGCGCCGTGGCGGGCGTTACCGGTGCCCTTCTGCTTGTAGAGCTTCTTGCGGGTCCGGTTCACGTCCGAGCGGTTCTGCACGGCGTGGGTGCCGGCGCGCCGCTTGGCGAGCTGCCAGCGGACCATGCGCTGCAGCAGGTCGGCGCGGGGCTCCAGGCCGAAGATCTCTTCGTTCAGCTCGACCGAGCCGGCACCGGCACCGTCGAGGGTTTTGACATCGAGCTTCATCAGGCGGTCTCCTCAGCCGCAGGGGCCTCGGGGGCAGTCTGGGCGGACTCAGGGGCAGCGCCGTTCTCACGGAACTTGCCCGGCAGCGGAACGTCGGCGGGGAGCTTGCGCTTCACCGCGTCGCGGATCTGGATCCAGCCGCCGGCGACGCCCGGCACCGCGCCCTCGACCAGGATCAGGCCGCGCTCGGGATCGGTGCGCACCACGCGCAGGTTCTGGGTCGTGACCCGCTCGACGCCGAGATGGCCCGGCATCTTCTTGTTCTTGAAGGTCTTGCCCGGGTCCTGACGGCCGCCGGTCGAACCGATCGAACGGTGCGAGATCGACACGCCGTGGGTGGCGCGCAGACCGCCGAAGTTCCAGCGCTTGATACCGCCCGCGAAACCCTTGCCGGTCGTGGTGCCGGTGACATCCACGAACTGGCCCGGGATGAAGTGGTCCGCGGTGATCTCGGCGCCGACCGGGATCAGCGCGTCCTCCGACACGCGGAACTCGGCAAGCTTCTTCTTAGGCTCGACCTTGGCGACCGCGAAGCGGCCGCGCTCGGCGCGAGACACGTTCTTGACCTTGGCCTTGCCGACGCCGACCTGCAGCGCGACGTAGCCGTTCTTCTCGACGGTGCGGTGGGCCACCACCTGGCACTGATCGATCTTGAGCACGGTGACGGGGACATGTTCCCCCGCGTCCGTAAAGACGCGGGTCATGCCGACCTTCTGTGCGATGACGCCTGAGCGCATAGGTTCTCTCCCTCGCGCGATGAAACGGTAAGCTCTAAGTCCTCAGCGGACTCAGAGCTTGATCTCCACGTCCACGCCGGCAGCGAGGTCGAGCTTCATCAGCGCGTCCACGGTCTGCGGCGTCGGATCGACGATATCGAGCACACGCTTGTGCGTGCGCATCTCGAACTGCTCGCGCGACTTCTTATCGATGTGCGGCGAGCGGTTCACGGTGAACTTCTCGATATGCGTCGGGAGCGGGATCGGGCCCCGGATGGTCGCGCCGGTGCGCCGGGCCGTGGAGACGATCTCCTTGGTCGACGCATCGAGGATGCGGTGATCGAACGCCTTCAGGCGGATACGGATGTTCTGACCGTTCATGTTCCTGGAACCTTGAGAGGGACGGCGGGGTACGCGAGGCTTTCACCCCGCCGCGCCCTGCTAAGGATGCTTGCCCGAGCTCAGTCGTTGATGGCGGCGACGACGCCGGCGCCCACCGTGCGGCCGCCCTCGCGGATGGCGAAGCGCAGCTTCTCCTCCATGGCCACCGGCACGATCAGCGCCACGTCCATGGTCACGTTGTCGCCCGGCATCACCATCTCGGTGCCCTCCGGCAGCGTGCAGATCCCGGTCACGTCGGTCGTGCGGAAGTAGAACTGCGGCCGGTAGTT
>NZ_JAKSYM010000380.1 GCF_022829545.1 Methylobacterium sp. J-030
GGCGCCCCGAAGGCGGCCGGTCATCGTGTCCGGGCGGGCGGCGAACGGTGTAGAGGACCCGGAGGTGGGCCGGCGCTACGTCGGAGTTCGAGAGCGTCGCGTGCCGGAAGAACCGGCACATGGCGAGACGGAAGGACGTGTGGTGACCCGCGAGGACCTGAACTCGGACCGCGGCGATGGCTACGGCGCCTATGCCTGCAGCGACGACGCGGCGAGCCTAGGCATCATTACCTCCGCCAACGTCGCCTGCGGCCTGCACGCGGGCGATCCCGAGATCATGGCCCGCACCCTCGCCTTGGCG
>NZ_JAKSYM010000341.1 GCF_022829545.1 Methylobacterium sp. J-030
CCCTCCCCCGCAGAGGGGGGAGGGAGAGGCACGTGTCATGCCTCACGCGCTTCTTACACCGCCCGTCGTCCCGGGTCAGCGCCCCGCTTGGCGCTCGCCCGCCGCCTGCCAGGCCGGATCGACCCGCAAGGCCGCGGTCTCGTGCGTCTCCTGCCAGCCCTCGACGCCCTCGGGGAACCAGCGGATGCCGGTATAGCCCTTCAGCACCAGCCGCTTGGCGGCGTTCCAGCTGCCCCAGCACTCCACATGGCAGAACACCACGACGGGCTTGGCCTTGTCGCCCCCGGTCAGCGCGGCGACGCGATCGTAGAACAGGGCCTCACGCTCGGGCGCCAGGGGCTCGGCCCCGGCCTCCGGCATCCAGACCGCGCCGGGGATCGAGGGATGCACCGGCAGCCAGAGGCGGCCGGTTGGAAAGTTCGAGGGCTTGCGGTCCGGCGCCGCCACGTCGATCAGCACCGGCTTGTCCGGCCCCGCCCTGAGGGCCGCAACCGAAGCGGCATCGACGACCGCGGCGCCTTTCAGGGTCGGCGGCGTGTAGCCGTGCGGCGGTCCGGCGTAGAGACCCTCCGGCTCGGCCACGTTGACCGGAGAATCAGCCGGCGCGGCCGCGAGGCACAGGAGCGCGGCGCAGGCCGCCGCGATCCGACCGGTCATGCGTCCTCGACCCATCGCTCAGTTCGTCGGGCTCGGCGGGGTGAAGCTGTGCTGCCAGTGGCCGCCCTGATTGTCGGACGCCGCCACCTGGATCGGCTTGCCGTCCGGCTTGAAGGCGAAATTGATCACCGGGTTGGAGGCGATCGAGATGTCGCCCGTCAGGGTGAAGACCTTCTGGTTGCCGGCCGAGACGGTGAGCTTGTCGATGTAGCGCGCCGGCGTGTAGTCCCGGGTCACCTGATTCATCTGCATGCCCGAAAAATTCGGGTGGCGGACCATGAGCGTCGCCTCGACCGGCTTGCCGGGCTGGCTCTCGGCGAACTTCATGCGCATGTCGCCCATGCCCTTCATGGCCTCCTCGTCGCTCATGCCCATCGGGGCCGAGCAGCCGCCGGACGCCTTCACGAACTGCTTGGCCTCGTAGAGCTTGCCGTCCTGCGTCTCCACCACGGCGTGCATGTCGGTGTAGTTGTTGACCCGCACGCGCAGTTTCAGCTCCGCCGGGTCGGCGGCCGGGCCGAACTCGAACTTGGCCGCGTAGGGCGCCGGATTGTCGTCGATGATCAGCGAGACCGCCTTGATCTGCCCGTCATTGGGCATGGTCAGGGTGATCGGCACCAGGGCGGCATCGAGGGCGCGCACCGGCGCGTCGATCTTCACGAGGCTGTCGGTCTGCGCGATCGGGCGATCGCCGAAGATCGATGTGGCGATCTCATGCCAGCGGGCGGCCCGCTCCTGATCGGTGTCGGAGGCGCCCGCGGCCCACGCCACGGGGGTGAGCGCCGTCGTCGCCAGGGCGAGGCCGAGGGCGAGGCTGGAGAGGGTCTTCCCGATCCTGAACGTCATGGCGTATCTCCCGATTGTCTTGGATATGGGTATCCTAAAAAAATCATTCCCACTCGAGTTCCTGGTAGGCCACGGTGACGTTGCGGCCGTTATAGGTGTCGAACAGGGCCCATTTGTCCCGCTGGTCCCGGGCGACGGTGTCGACCGCCTTCTCGATCGACACGTCCTTGGCGATCGCCGCGCGGGTGCCGTCGCGCAGCGCGGTCAGGTAGCCGGTGAGGTCGGCGAGCGCCGGGGCGAGGTCCACAGTCACCGGCCCGTGGCCCGGCACGGCGCGGCTGGGCCCCATGGCCTTCAGGCGCGCGGCTTCCGTGAGCCAGCCCTTCAGGCTGCCGTCGAGGGACGGGATCCGGTTCACGAACAGAAGGTCGGCGGGAAACAGCAGGCCGCTGCCCGAATCGATCATCGACAGATCGGACGTGGTGTGCGCCGGACCGTGCGCCGTGAAGGTCAGGCGGCGGTCCCCCAGATCGACCTCGGCCGTGTCGGCGACGGTCATCGTCGGGTAGACCACCGGGCCGGTGCGGGCCTCGCCGAGCAGGTCGATCAGGCGCTTGCGGTAGAATTCGCCCCGGGCGGACAGCGCCTCGGTGAGCTTGGCGTGGCCGATGAAGACCGGCTTGTCCTGCTCGAAGGCGCCCGCCCCGAACACGTGATCCGGATGGACATGGGTCAGCACCACGTGGGTGATCGGCTTCTGCGTGCGCTTGGCGATCTCGGCGCGCAGCCACTGGCCGTCCGCGAGGCTGCCGCCGGATTCCGTCACCAGCACGCCGGTCTTGCCGACGATGAAACCGATATTGGCGATGGCGTCGGCATTGTCGGCGGTGGCGTCAACGATCAGGCCCTTGCGCACGAAGATGCCGGGCCCGACCTCCTCCGTCGTGAAGAATTCGGCGGCGCGGCCGAGGGTCGGCAGGCAGCACAGGCACAGGCCGCCGAACAGCACGCCGCGCCGCGACAGGGCACGCTGCCCCGGAAACGCCCTCGGTTGGACGGCGGGGGCCGTCATGCCGAATCCTCCTGTTGTTCTTGTCTACCATTAGGTAGGTAGATTTTCGGTCCGTCAAGTGGCAGATAAGGGGAGGTGTGGGCCAGTCTGCACGTTCGCGTGAGCGGCACCCCGGATGAGGCTGCGATGAGGGACACCCGCGCCGAACTGCTGATCCAGGCCGAGACCTTGGTCCGGGGGCGGGGCTATGCCGGCTTCAGCTACGCCGATCTTGCGGCGGCGGTGGGCATCCGCAAGGCCAGCATCCACCACCATTTCCCCGGCAAGGTCGATCTCGGCGCCGCCCTGGTGGCGGCCTACGCGGCCCGCTACGCCGCCGCCCTGGAGGCGATCCGCACGGAGGTGGCGGACGGGCCTGGGCGGATCGAGGCCTATGGCCGGCTCTATCTCGGCGGGGTCGAGCAGGGGCTCGGCTGCCTGTGCGCCGCGCTGGCCATCGAGGGGGAGGCGCTGCCCGAGCGGTTGCGCCGGGACATCGCGGCCTTCTTCGCGGATCACCTCGCGTGGCTGGAGACGGTCCTGCGCGCGGGCCAGGCGGATGGCAGCGTCCGCGACGGGGCGGATCCGGCGGCGCTCGCCCGCTACGTCATTGCGACTTTGGAGGGGGCGCTGCTGATGGAGCGCCTGTTCGCGAGCCCGCCTGCCTTCCGGGGAACGCTGGCGGTGCTGGTCGACGGGCTCAGGCCGTCATAGGGCGGCGGAGGCGATGGCCCCTCCCCCCGGCCCGCGCCCGGGTCCGAACGCGATCGGTTCCCCGGGAGGGTCTCCGGAACAGGTGGTTTGCGGCTGGTGCGCCTCTCGCCGGCAGAGCCGCAGGCCGGACGTTCGATCTTTCGAAGCCGCGACCCGCGCGCTTTCACGGCAGGTCTCGTCATCGTAACGAAGCTTGGTCTAAAGCAGCATCCGGAGGGGCGTCCGATCGAAGGCGCCTCGGACTGTACGGGGAGCTGACTTGGCCGACGATGCCACGCTGCGCCGGCTGCTGGCCGGGATCGGCCGCGGTGAGGCGGACCGGCTTGCCGAACTCTACGATCTCACGAGCCCGAAACTTTACGGGCTGATCCTGCGTATCCAGCGCGACCGGAGCTTGGCCGAGGACGTGCTCCAGGATGTCTACATGCGGATCTGGCAGGCCGCGGGCGCCTACAGGCCGGAGGCCGGACCGCCGATGCCCTGGCTGGTCACGATCGCACGCCATCGCGCCATCGACAGCGTGCGCCGGAAGACCGAGGTGCAGGGACCGGAACTCGAGAGCGGCGAGGATTGGGTGGCACGGCTGATCGATCCGCGTGACGAGGCGGCGGCATTCCAGAATCGCGAGGCCCTCGTGGCCTGCCTCGGTCGGCTCGAACCGCTGCACCGAGATTGCGTCGTGCTGGCCTATTGCGAAGGCCGGTCGCGCGAAGAGCTGGCAAGCCACTTCGACCGGCCCGTCAACACGATCAAGACCTGGCTCCATCGGGCTCTTGCGGGTCTGAAGACCTGCCTGGAGACCGCGTCGTGACTGGGACGGGCGAGCCTGACGCCGACGACTCCGACCTCCGGGCGGCCGAGTACGTCCTCGGGACGCTCGACGCCCGCGAGCGTGCGGTGGTCGAGGGCGAGGCGGCCCGCGATCCGGTCGTTCAGGCGCGGATCCGGGCCTGGGAACAGCGGCTCAACCCTTTGGCGGAGACCGTCGGCGCCCAGATGCCGCCGCCCCGCGTGCGCGCCGCTCTGCTGCGGGCCTTGCCGAATCCGGGGTCCGCGGACGCGCGCGAGATCGATGATCTGCGCGTCCGGCTCCGGCGCTGGCGGATCGCCGCCGGGGGCGCCGGATTGCTGGCCGCCGGGCTCGCGCTGTTCCTGGCGGTCGGTCCGTCGCCCGCGCCGTCCGGTGGCCGCTATCTCGCCGTGGTACAGGGGGGCGGCACGCTCCCGGCGCTGATCGTGCAGGTGGACATGCGCACCGGCCTCGCGCAGGTCAGACCCGTCGGCGCCGAGGCGCCCGCGGATCGCAGTTTGGAGCTCTGGTATGTCGGCGCCCAGGGGCCGCGGCCGCTCGGCCTCGTCGGCGCCGGCGCGAGCCAGGTGCGGCTGCCGGCAGGGACGGCTCCGGATGGCGTGATCGCCGTCTCGGTGGAGCCGCCCGGGGGCTCGCCCACGGGTCAGCCCACGGGGCCGGTGGTCTATACCGGCAAGCTCATCGCGGAATGATGGGAATTCGCCGGTCGCGACGATTGACGATGCGGCACCCGCAGCCGCGTTGGGGCTGCGGGTGCCGCATCGCTCGGGTCGATCAGGGCATCAGCACGCCGTTGACGACGTGGATGACGCCGTTCGACTGCATCACGTTCGGGATGGTCACCGCGACGGTGTCGCCCTTCACGTCGGTGATGTAGACCTTCTTGCCCTGGGTCGAGACGGCGAGCGGCTCGCCCTCGACGGTGGTCAGCTGGTTCTGCCCGCTGGGCTTCTTGGCCAGCGCCATCAGCTCTTGGGCGGTATAGACGCCGGGGACCACGTGGTAGGTCAGGATCTTCGTCAGCGTCGCCTTGTTCTGCGGCTGCACGAGGTTCTCCACCGTGCCCGGCGGCAGCTTGGCGAAGGCGGCGTTCGTGGGCGCGAACACCGTGAATGGGCCCGGACCGTTCAGCGTGTCGACGAGGCCCGCCGCCTTCACGGCGGCGACCAGGGTGGTGTGGTCCTTCGAGTTGACCGCGTTCTCCACGATGGTCTTCTGCGCGTACATCGGCGCACCCCCGACCATCGGGTTCTTGGCGTAGGCGGCGCCGCTCGCCCCGAGGCCGAGCGCGAGGGTCAGGGCGAGGGCCTTGGCCGTGCGTCGACCCATGTTCCTGGTGAGCATCGTGTTTCCTTCCGTCCGACCCCGAAGAGCGGGGCAGCGGACCCCCTTACGGGGCCGGCGGCGGGAAAGTTTCGCCGGACGGAGGCAAACGTGCGGAGCCGCTCGAGCCGTGCCCGATCGCGTTGCACACGGTTCACGACACAAGACCAGGAAGGTTTCGAGGCGGCTGTCCAATCTAACGCCTCATCCTGAGGTGCCGGCGCGCAGCGCAGGCCTCGAAGGAGCCCTCCAGCCAGCCGCGCGATCCCTGGAGCCCTCCTTCGAGGCCCGCTGACGCGGTCACCTCAGGATGAGGGGGTTGGGTGGGATCAATGGATGGCCCTGCAACGAGGTGCTGTCGTGTACCGTGCGCGTTGCAATCGTGCGCGGCTCGAAGCTCTGGTCGGGACGCGCCCTCTTACGCCGAACCGGTGTCCACTTCGGCGGAGAGCGCTCTCATCCGCCCGGCGCCGTACCGCGCGAACCCGTCCGCCCGCAGGCGGCAGGCCGGGCAGGTGCCGCAGCCGTAGCCCCAGTCATGGCGCTGCCCGCGCTCGCCGAGGTAGCAGGTGTGGCTCTCCTCGACGATCAGGTCGACCAGCGCCCGGCCGCCCAGGGTCTCGGCCAGCCCCCAGGTCTGCGCCTTGTCGAGCCACATCAGGGGCGTGTGCAGCACGAAGCGGCGCTCCATGCCGAGGTTCAGCGCCACCTGCAGCGCCTTGATGGTGTCGTCGCGGCAATCGGGGTAGCCGGAATAGTCGGTCTCGCACATGCCGCCGACCACGTGGCGGATCCCGCGCCGGTAGGCGAGCGCCGCCGCGAAGGTCAGGAACACGATGTTGCGCCCCGGCACGAAGGTGTTGGGCAGGCCCGAGGCCTCGTAGCCGATCGCCGCCTCCCGGGTGAGCGCCGTCTCGGAGATTTTTCCCAATGCGTCGAGCGCGACCGTGTGGTCGTCGCCGAGCCGCCCGGCCCAGGCTGGGTTGATGCGGGTCGTGCCCGCGCGCAGGGCGGCGCGGCGGTCGAGCTCGACCCGGTGGCGCTGGCCGTAATCGAAGCCCAGCGTCTCGACATGGTCGAACCGGTCGAGCGCCCAGGCGAGGCAGGTCGCCGAATCCTGGCCGCCGGAGAACAGGACCAGCGCCGAACGATCGCCCGCAGACTCAGTCGCCATCGTATTCCGCCCAGGACATCGGGGTCTCGGCCACCCGCACGCGGGCGAGCCCCGGCAGGTCCGGCCGCAGCCGATGCCAGATCCAGGCCGCAATGTTCTCGGCGGTCGGGTTCTCCAGCCCCTCGATCTCGTTGAGGCAATGGTGGTCGAGCCGGGCGAGCAGCGGCCCGAAGATGGTTTCGATGTCGTAGAAGTCGATCACCCAGCCGGTGTGGGGATCGACGGGGCCGCCCACCGTCAATTCGACCCGGTAGGAATGGCCGTGCATCCGGTGGCAGCGGTGGGTCGCGGGCACGTTCGGCAGCCGGTGGGCCGCCTCGAAGGTGAAAGCTTGGGTGATCTTCATGGGCGGGCTTCGTCGCGGGCTGTGACCGATCTCGCCCCCGCCATAGCGCCGACCGGCCGTCCCGCGCAAAGGCGGGGTGTCCCGAGGCCGCCGGGAAGGGTCAGGCCCCGGCAGTCTCCTCCGACCATTGCGCATACCACGCCTTGAACAGCCGCAGCTGCGTCTCCGCGTAATGGCGCTGGCCGGCGCTTAGTTCGTCACTGGCGTTGAAGTGGAGCGCGTATTCCGGGTTCCCCTCCAGCACCATCAGGTGCTTGTAGTACAGGACGAGGTCGGGGCCCTCGTCGAAGCTCGACAGGATCGCCAGCGCGGCGTCGAGTTCCTCCGCCCGCCGGCGGGCCAGGACGTCGCCCGTGGCGGCCTTCTCGCACAGGGCGACGAGGTGCAGGACCTCCCGCGGCAGGACGTTGCCGATGCCCGTGATGGCGCCGCGGGCGCCGCAATTGACGTAGCCGTGCACCACCTGGGTATCGACCCCGACCATCAGGGTGATGTCGGGCGACTGGCCGGTGATGTGCTCCGCCGCGTAGGTCAGCGCCTGCGCGCCGCCGAACTCCTTGAACCCGACGAGGTGCGGGAACCGGTCGCGCAGGCGGAAGAACAGCTCCGCCCGGGTCTCGAAGCCGTAATAGGGGCTGTTGTAGATCACCGACGGGAGGTCGATGGCCGCCTCCAGGATGCCGGCGAAATGGGCCTCCTGCGCCGCCGCCGAGCTGCCGCGCGACAGGACCCGCGGGATAATCATCAGGCCCTGCGCCCCGGCCGCCTTGGCGTGCGCCGCGAGCGCCGCCGCCGCCTTCGGGTTCTGCGCGCCGGTCCCCACGATCACCGGGACGCCGGCCGCCAGCAGCCGCTCGACGCCCGCCATCCGCTCTTCGTCGGTCAGCAGCGGCCAATCGCCCATCGAGCCGCAATAGACCACCGCCGACATCCCGGCATCGACGAGCTCCCGCCCCTTCCGGGCGAGGGCGTCGAGATCCGGCGTGCGGTCCGGCCGGCAGGGCGTCATCAGCGCTGGGATCGTGCCGGAGAAGATCTGTCGGTCGGAGGCCATCGCCGGCTCGTCTGCAGGAAGGGGGAGCGTCCCGGCCGGCCTGGGGCCTCGCGGGGCAGCGCGACTCTCCATGCCAAAGCCGCGTGCGTCTGGCAAGAACTTTATACAATCCGGGCCGATTTGGTCGAGCCGGGCCCGTCGCCGAGGAAGGCCATCAGCGCGGCGGCGACGTGGGCGATATGGTCGACCAGCAGGGCGCAGGCGGCCGAGACATGACCGTTCCGGCACAGCCGGACGATCTCGCGGTGCTCGCGGTCGGCCCGCTCCAGCTCCGCCCCGTCCGTCGAGAGCTGCAGGCGCGTGTAGCGATCGCATTCGGCCAGGAGGGAGCCGACGAGGCCGAGGGCGCGGGGCCGCTCGGCCCGGCTGTAGAGGAGGAGGTGCAGGTCCGTATTGAGGGCGCCCCAGCGCGCCGTGGCCCCGGCCCGCAGCGCCGCGGCGTACTCGTCCAGCAGGGTGTCGGCCCGGGCGAAGTCATCGGCGGTCAGCCTGGGCGCCGAGAGGGCCAGCAGGCGCGGTTCGAGGGCGCCGCGCAGTTCCAGGGCCTCGGCGGCCTCCGCCGGCGAGAGCGGCGCCACCATGGCCCCGCGATGGGGGTGGATCCGCACCAGGCCCTCGGCCTCGAGCTGGAACAGGGCCTCGCGGACCGGGATCCGGCTGGCCCCGAACTCCGCGGCGAGGCCGTCCTGACGGAGCTGCGACCCGGCGGGATAGTGGCCGTCGAGGATGCGCTGCCGGATCTCGGCCCCGATCGAGCCCGCCATGGTCCGGTTCTTCATCGTCGCGCTCCCGATCGGTCCCGGCCGCGCCGCAGGACCCTTGACGGCGGTGCTCCGGTGTTGAAATTGTATAAAATCATTCGGGCAACGCGCCCGATCACGAAGGGGTGCCCGCGATGACGCTCGACCGCCGCCAGCTCCTGGCCGGGACCGCCTGCGCCGCCGCCGGCATCGGCCGCCCGTACCGCGCCCGGGCCCAGCCCGGCGGCAGTGTGCTGCGCTTCATCCCGTCGACGCCCCTGCCCTCCCTCGATCCGATCGTCGCCACGAGCTACGTCATCCGCAACCACGGCTACCTCGTCTACGACACGTTGTTCGCCACGGACGAGAATTTCCGGATCCAGCCGCAGATGGTGAGCGACTGGCAGACCGCGCCCGACGGCCTGCGCTGGACCTTCCACCTCCGCGACGGCCTCAGCTTCCACGACGGCACGCCCGTCGAGGCCAGGGACTGCACCGCGTCGATAGCGCGCTGGTCCAAGCGGGACGCGTTCGGCCAGACGCTCGCGGGCTTCGTGGCGGAATACGGCCGCAAGGACGCGCGGACCTTCACCATCAGCCTGAAGCAGCCGTTCCCCCTCCTGCCGGCGGCGTTGGGCAAGCTGTCGTCCAACGTGCCCTTCATCATGCCGGAGCGCATCGCCCTGCAGGACGCCTCCAAGCCGATCGCCGACGCCACGGGATCCGGGCCCTGGCGCTTCGCGGCGCGGGAATGGATCCCGGGCCAGAACGCGATCTACACCCGCCACGCCGGCTACCGCCCGCGCGAGGAGGCGCCGTCCTGGGCGGCCGGCGGCAAGGTCGCGAAGGTCGACCGGATCGAGTGGCTCGCCATCACCGAGGCATCGGCGGCGGTCGGCGCGATGATCCAGGGGGCGGTCGACTGGTACGAGCAGCCGGCGATCGACCTGATCCCCGTGCTCAAGGGCAAGCCGGGGATCGAGATCCGCAACGTCCCGCTCGGGCTGATCCTGCTGATGCGGTTCAACCACACGCAGCCGCCGTTCAACAATCCCGAGATCCGCCGGGCCGTGATGATGGCCATGAAGCAGGACGACTACATGCAGGCGGTGGTCGGCGACCCCGAATACTACCGGGAGGCCAAGACCTTCTTCACGCCGGGCTCGCCGATGTCGACCGGCGCCGGCGGGGCCGCCGCCATGCAGGCGGACCTCGCCAAGGCCAAGGCGATGCTGGCCAAGGCCGGCTACAAGGGCGAGACAGTCGTGCTGCTGGCCCCGGCCGACCAGCCGATCGCCTACAACCAGTCGCTGGTGACACAGGACCTGCTGAAGCAGCTCGGGATGAACGTCGATCTGGTCTCGACCGACTGGGGCAGCTTCATCGCCCGCCGCGGCAATCGCGGGCCGGTCGATGCCGGCGGCTGGTCGGTCTTCCACACGCTCTGGTCGGGCGCCGACGTGCTGAACCCGGCCCTGCATCCGCTGATCCGGGCCAACGGCCCGGCCGCGTGGTTCGGCTGGCCGGACGACCCGACGCTGGAGGCGCTGCGGAGCGAATGGATCGCGACGGGCGACGAGGCGCGCCAGAAGGCGCTGGCCGCGCAGATCGAGGAGCGGGCCTTCTCGGTCGTGCCCTACGCCCCGGCCGGTCTCGTGCAGCAGCCGATGGCGATCAGCACGAAGCTCAAGGGCATGGTCATGGCCCCGGTCCAGTTCTTCTGGAACATCGAGAAGACCGGCTGATCGGGGGATTCCAAAGGGACGAGTCCCTTTGGTGGGGTATCGGGGTGAAACCCCGACGAACGTGTCCTCTGCCCCCTTGGAGGGGGGCGAGGACACGTACCGCAGGGCTCTGCCCTGCACCCGCGAAAGGTCCCGGATCAGCGCTTTCGAGGTGTTGGCCTCGCGAACGTTTGCGACGACGCCTGACGTTTCCTCAGCACGCGCCCTTTCCCGGACGCCTGGAACGCAGTGGAAGGTGATCCGGGATCCAGCCCGAAAGAGCACCGCCGCAGCGGCACAGTCTGGTTTAGGCGGACGCTTCGCGACGTCTTGCGCTAGGTCCCGGGTCGCATTCCGCTGGCGCTGCATGCGCCCGGGAAAGGGGCGGTGCCTCCCATGAGATCCCTCGGCACCTCGAATGGGCTGGGTCGCGGACGTTTGGAAATCGGGACTTCGACGTTCCGAGGTAACCCGCCCCGACGCGTCAGGCCGTGGGCGCCGCTCCCTTCCCGGAAACCCCCGCCTGCGCGAAGGTCGCCATGCCGGTGTGGCAGGCCAGCGCCCCCTTGAGCACACCCATCGCCATGGCGGCACCCGAGGACTCGCCGAGGCGCATGCCGAGCGCCAGCAGCGGCACGAGGCCGAGCCGCTCCAGCACCTCCGCGTGGACACCCTCGGCCGAGACGTGGCCGGCCAGGCAATGGTCGAGGGCGGACGGGTCGGCGGCGTGCAGCACGGCCGCCGCGGCGGTGGCCACGTAGCCGTCAATCACCACTGGAATCCGCTGCAGCCGCGCGGCCAGGATCGCCCCCGCCATGGCGGCGATCTCCCGGCCGCCGAGGCGGGCCAGCACCTGGAGCGGGTCGCCGAGATGCCCGGCATGGTGGGCCAGCGCCGCCTCCACGGCCGCGACCTTCCGGCTTAAGCCTTCCCGGTCGACGCCCGTGCCCTGCCCGACCCAGTGGGCCGGATCGCCGCCGAACAGGGCGGCGTAGAGGGCCGCCGCTACGGTGGTGTTGCCGATCCCCATCTCGCCGATGCCGAGGCAGTCGGTGCCCGCGGCCACCGCCTCCATGCCGAACGCCATGGTGGCGACCGTCGCGCGCTCGTCGAGGGCCGGCCCTTCCGCGATGTCGCCGGTCGGCATGTCGAGGGCGAGGTCGAACACCTTGAAGCCGAGCCCGTAGGCCGCGCAGATCTGATTGATCGCCGCCCCGCCCGCCGCGAAATTGTCGAGCATCTGCCGGTTGACCGCATCCGGGAAGGCCGAGACGCCCCGGCGGGTCACCCCGTGGCTGCCGGCGAAGACGCAGACCAGCGGCCGGTCGAAGCTCGGGGGCGCCTTGCCCTGCCAGCCCGCGAGCCAGGTCACGAGGCTTTCGAGCCGCCCGAGGGCGCCCGCGGGCTTGGTCAGGGTCGCGTCCCGGGCCGCGACGGCTTCCTCCGCCTCCCGGTCGGGGCCGGGCATGGCCTTCAGCAGGTTGCGGATGTCGTCGAACGGGCCTGGATCAGGCATGGGCGATGATTTCCTGTGGGTGCAAGCCGGCGGGGAGACGGAGCGGGAACAGGCCGCGTATACTGGACCGGCTCGCCCGAGACGAGCGAGGCCGGAGACCGCGATGGACAGGCAGACCGGCGGCGAGGCCGACTGGCCCGGGCGCGCCGCCCTCTACGACCTCGCCGGGTGCCTGCGTTTCTATTCCCGCCTGCCGGTGCCGCAACTGCCCGGCGAGCCGGACCCGCATCGCAGCCCCGACTTCACCACCCTCCCCCGGATGCTGCCGCTGGCCGGCCTCCTCCTCGCCCTGCCGGCCGCCCTGGTGCTGGCGGCGGCGTGGTGGATCGGGCTCGGGCCGTTCCTGGCCGCGACGCTGGCGGTCGCGACCCTGGTGGTGGCGACCGGCGCGCTGCACGAGGACGGGCTCGCCGACGTAGCCGACGGTTTCGGTGGCGGCGCCACCCGGGAGCGCCGCCTGGAGATCATGCGCGACAGCCGCATCGGCGCCTATGGCGGGGCGGCCCTGGTCCTGTCGCTCGCCCTGCGCATCGGCGCCTTGGCGACGCTCCTCGACCGCACCGGCTACGCCGCCGTCACCGCCCTGATCCTGGCCGCCGCGCTGTCGCGGGTCGCCGCCCTCGCGCCGATGGTTCTGCTGAAGCCGGCGCGTCCGGGCGGGCTCTCCGCCTCGGTCGGGCGGCCCGACCGGGCGAGCCTCGCCACCGCGCTCGGGCTCGGTCTGGCGCTGGCGCTGGTTGCGTGTCTCTGCGGCCTGCCGCTCGGCGGCGTCGCGCTGATGATCCTGGGCGCCGGACTTTCGGCCCTGGGCCTGACCCGGCTGGCGCGGCACAAGATCGGCGGCCAGACCGGGGACGTGATCGGCGCCTGCCAGCAGGTGGCCGAGATCGCCGCGCTGGTGGTTTTGGTGGCGGCGGTAACGGATTAACGCACCGGTGACGGTCATCACCCGGCCACGATCCGCCGGCCAAGGTTCCCCGATGCCGCCCGTGCAAAAACCCTCCTCGCCCTGCACCAAGGTCTGCGTGCTCGACGCCCCGACCGGCCTCTGCTGCGGCTGCGGCCGGACCCGCGACGAGATCGCCGCCTGGGGCACGATGTCGGAGGTCGAGCGCCGCATCATCATGGCCGGGCTGGAAGCCCGGATGCGCGCGGCTCACCTGATCCCGCCGGAGGGGGCCCTGCCGTCATGATCTACCTCGGGCTCGCCGCGATCGCGCTGGTCCTCGTCGCCCTGGTCGTCAGCGACGGCAGCGGCAGCGTCGGCGACGTGATCGGGCCCGATCAGCTCGCGAGCCTCGCCTGGACGGGGATGATCCTGATCCTGGTGGTGGCGGGGTTCTGGCGGCAGTTCACGGCGCGCCTCGGCGCGAACCTGCGGGCGCTGCTCGCCTGGGCGCTCCTCGGCCTCGCCCTCGTGATCGGCTACAGCGAGCGCGACCGGATCCAGGGCGTCAGCTCCCAGGTGCTCGGCGCGGTGCGGCCCGGAACCGCGACCACGCGCGCCGACGGCGCCGTCACGATCGTCCGGCGGGCCGACGGCGACTTTCGGCTCGAGGCCGAGGTCAACGGACGGGCGCAGCCGTTCCTGTTCGACACGGGCGCAAGCAGCGTCGTCCTGACCGCCGGGAACGCCGCCGCCCTCGGGCTCACCCCCGCAGCGTCCGACTTCACGGCCCGCGTCTCCACCGCCAACGGCATCACCTACGCGGCCCCGGTTCAGCTCGACTCGCTCAGCGTCGGAACGATCACCGAGCGGCGTGTGAACGCCATGGTGGCCAAGCCCGGGGCGCTCTCGGCCAATCTCCTCGGCCAGACATTCCTGGCCCGGCTCTCGGGTTACGAGGTCCGGGGAGACCGCCTGATCCTGAGCCCGCCGTGATACCGAAGGCCCGTCAGCCCTGCGCCGGCAGGGCCGCGATCAGGTCGCGCAGGGTGGTGATGGTCGAGGCGTCGGCCACACCGTCCACCCGCGCCTGCCGGAAGTGGCGCTGGAACGCGGTGACCACGGCCTGCGTGCGCGCATCGAACGTCCCGGTGACCGGCAGGTCGTAGCCGTAGAGCGCGAACATCGCCTGAAGGGCCTCCACGGGCTGGCCGGCATCGCCCTGGGCGAAGAAGCGGCCGTCCCGCAGGCGGGCGGGCGGCACATGGTGGCCGATGCCCGCCGCCGCGAGACGCTCCCACGGGAAGATCTCGCCCGGATCCTCCTTGCGATCAGGGGCGATGTCGGAATGGGCAAGCACCCGCTCCGGCGGGATCGGCCAGCGGCCGAGGATGTCCCGGGCCAGCGCGATCATCGCATCGACCTGCGCCTCCGGATAGGGCGGCAGCCCGCCCGCATGGCCTGGATGGACGATCTCGATCCCGATGGAGCGGGAGTTGACGTCGGTCTCGCCCTTCCAGGCGCCCGCGCCCGCGTGCCACGCCCGGCGCGCCTCCGGCACCATCTGGACGACGCCGCCATCCTCGAACACCAGGTAATGGGCCGAGACCTCGCTGAGCGGGTCGCGCAGCCGCGCCAGGGCGGCGGCCCCGCTCTCCATGCCGGTGTAGTGCAGGATCAGCATGTCGGGCCGATCCCCCTGGCGTGCGCCGTGATTCGGCGATGGGGCGACGCGGCGGGCGAGGGGGCTGTCCGGTTTCAGCGTCATGCCGGGCTTGTGCCATGGTTGGGGCCGCGACGCACCGGATCGCGCGCATCGGCCGTTGGCGGCGTTTGGACGATGCACCCACATCTGGAGTACGAGCGGACATCGCCGATGGCCGATTCAAAGACCAACGATAAAGACACCGCGGCGTACGCGCGTTCCGCGGGAATCTCGACGCCCGCCTTCGGGAGCCCCCGGCGGGTACCTCGTTCCTCGTGACCGGGCGGGGGGAGGTCCTGGCCGAGATCCGGCCGACCGCACAGGTTCCCCGCGCCGCCCGCAAACCCGGCGCGCTCCGCGACCGGATCCCCATGGCACCCGATTTCGACACGCTGCCGCCGGACCTGCTGGCGGCGCGGAGCTGCGAAGCCCCTCCGCGCCATGCAAGGCTTGCGCGTCCTGAGAGCCTTCTCTGACTGGAGCTCTTCCCCGTCACGCGAACCGATCAAGTCCCGGTTTCGAAAGGTCGCGACCTTTCGCGGGTCCAGGGCGGAGTCCTGGAGAACATCTCAGAGCTCCGCCCTGAGCACCCGCCAAAGGGCGAAGCCCTTTGGAAACCCGGGATCCCGGGTCGAACAGGCTCCGAGCTGCTCGGATCCAACGGCGCGAGGCGGGCTCACCGCAGGCTGCGCTCCTCCACGATCCGATCATGGGCGGCGTTGATCGCGGCGAGGCGCCGGGTCGCGATCGCCACCGCCTCCGTGGGCAGGCCGCGCGCCAGCGCCCGATCCGGATGATGTTCGGCCACCAATTCCCGATGACGGGCCTTCAGGGCAGCCTCATCGGCGTCCCGGTCGAGGCCGAGGACGGCGTAGGGATCGTCCGGCAGCCGCACATGCCGGGCGGCGATGCGCCGGAACGCGGCCTCGTCGAAGCCGAAGATCCCGGACACGGATCGGAGGTAGCGCTCCTCCGCCTCGTGGAGCGCCCCGTCGGCGCCCGCGATCTGGAACAGGCCGTCGAGCACGTCCTCGAGCAGGGCCGGCTCGTCGCCGAAGGTCGTGGCGAGCTGGCGCGCGTAGGCCTCGAACCCGTTCGTGGTCTTCTTGGCCAGATCGAACAGCCGCTCGACCCCCGGCCGCGCGGCGGGCTCCACCTGCACGACCCGGCCAAAGGCCTCGACCTCGGAGGGCAGCACGACGCCGTCGGATTTGGCCATCTTGGCGGCGAGCGCCACGAGGCCGGTGGTGAACACCACGTCGCGGGGCGTCCGGCCGAAGGGCGCGCCGACCCGATCCAGCAAGAAATGGCCCGCGACGCCGCCGATCAGCGCCCCGAGGGGACCGCCGATCGCGAGGCCGAGCCCGGCCCCGCCGATCTTGCCCCAAACGCCCTGGGACTCGGCCGCCGACGTCATGGGCGGCCCGGTTCCGGGGCGAAACGTGGACGACGCGGTGCGATCATCGCGGGCGGCTTGGGTCCGACACCGGGACGCCCCGGCCGAGCGCCGGGATAGCCGCTCTGCAAGCCCCGCGGAAGGGCCGGGACGCACCCGGCCCCACCCGCGTCGGGATCAACGGCAGTAGATGTTGCCGTAGGCGTCGCGGTAGGTGCCGTAGGGGCATTGCGGCGCGGTGGAGGCGCCCACGATGGCACCGCCCGCGCCGCCGATCGCGGCGCCGGCCAGGGCGCCGCCCGCACGGCCCGTCGCGGCCGCGCCGATCGCCGCGCCGGTGAGCGCGCCGAGGCCGGCTCCGCCGAGCGCCCGGTCCTCGGGGGTGTTGCAGGCGCCGAGCGACAGGGCGGCGATGGTGGCGAGGGCGGCGGCAGTCAGCTTCTTCATGGTCCCCAGATCTCCCTTGTGCATCCGGCCGGCCGATGGCCGTGATCGTGGCGGATCGGCCCGAGCTTAGCAGCAATGCAATGGCGACCCTACGGCTAAGGTTCCATCGGAGCGAGACCGGAGTTGCGCCCGGTTCCCGTCTCGCCCTATGCCTCGCCCCCTGAGGCGGCCCCCGGCCGGGGGCCGCGGCGCCAAGTCCGAGGATTCCACGCATGTCGACGCCCGAGCCGACGGCCATGCCGACAGCCACCACGATCGTCCGCCGGGCCGCGGTGCGGGCGGACCGCGTCGTCGACGCGGTGAGCCTCGACCATGAAGGCCGGTCCGCGCTCCCCGAAACCCTGGTGGCCGAGGGCGGGCTCGGTTTCACGGTGTCGCTCGCCAAGTCCGCGGCCCTGGATGACGGCGATGCGCTGCGCCTCGACGACGGTCGGCTCGTCGCGGTGCGGGCGGCCGCGCAGGATCTGTACGAGGTGCGCGCCGAGAAGCCGGCTCGGCTGATGCGCCTGGCGTGGCAGCTCGGCAGCAGCCACATGCCCGCCGAGATCGCCGCGGACGCGCTCTACGTCCCGGCGACCGCCGCCGCGGCCGAGCTGGTGCGCGGCCAGGGCTGCCTCGCGAGCCCGGTCTCGCGGCCCTTCCGGCCCGAGCATGCGGCGCACGATCACAGCACCTGCGGCCACGATCACGGACACGATCACCGTGAGCATGATCATGGACACGATCATCACGGCCATGACCACGACCATGACCACGACCATCACCACCACGGCCACGAACACGGCCCGGGCTGCAGCCACGATCACTAGAATGCTCTCCGCGGAGGTCGCCGCCGATCCGGCGCCGGGGGCGCCTCAGAACACCGGCTTTGAGCACGCCCTCGAAGCGGACTGAGCGACCTGTTCGTGGTCCGGGCGGGGAAGTCCCGGATCGAAGCGGCTCCCGATCGCGACCCGATCGGGAGCCGCCCGTGTTTAGCGGCCCCTTCGAGAGCCCGCGCGCGGTCTGAATTGCGGATGATTGCCGGCCCACATTTCAATATCGAATCTGGTTATATTGCCTTGGGAAAGCACGGATTGCGCGCAGAGGATAGATTTACACTACGATACAGCGCTAGAAATCATATATTTTTCATGAATAATTCGGCAATATGCTACGGGGTGCACTGTTGCAGCTCGATCACAGCCTCCAGGCCGATCCGTCGCTACATCCGATCCAGGGTCTTAATCTTGGAACGGTCCACATGAGCAGGGTTTTTGTCTTCGCCGCAGCCTTCGCAGCCTTGACGGCCGCCGCTTCGGCCGCCGATCTGCCCCGCCGCGCGCTCCCGCCTGCGCCGATCCCCGTCCCGATCTTCAGCTGGACGGGCGCGTATTTCGGCGTCAACGCCGGTTACATCACGACGACCAAGGACACGGTGCAGTCGGCGGGCGTTTACCCGGGCAATAACGGCGTCCGGACCCGAAATCGCCCGGGCGCCCTGCCGCTGCCGCAGGACGGGTTCACCGTCGGGGGGCAGCTCGGCTACACTTATCAGTTCACCCCGGGCTCTGGCTTCGTGGTCGGCCTCGAGGCCGATGCGAGCTATACGGACCTGAACCGCACCCGCAGGGTCGTTGGCCGACAGGGCGGCATCAGCACCTACCGGCAGACAGGAGACTTCCTCGGCACGGTGCGTGGCCGCGTCGGCTACGCCTTCGATCGCGTTTTGGTCTACGGAACCGGCGGCTTCGCCTACGCGGCCGACAGGGAGCGGGCCACCTTCCAGACGCCGTGGGGCGAACCCGTCTTCTCCGGTACCCGTTCGCGCTTCGAGACGGGCTACGCGGCTGGCGGCGGCATCGAATTCGCCATGCCGACCGACTCGTTCCTGAACGTCTTTCATTCCAACGCGGTGACGGTGAAGGCCGAGGCGCTGTACTACGACCTCGGCCGCAGCACGCTTCCGCTGCCGGCGATCGGCCGCGGCCAGGGTGCCTACGTCACGCGCTTCCAGAACGAGGGCGTGCTGGGCCGCGTGGGGCTGAACTACAAGTTCGGCAGCTAGGGCGCTCTCCGCCGAAGTGGACACCGGTTCGGCGCAAGAGCGCGCGTGACAACATCGGCTGGGTGCCGCGCGCGGCTGTAACGCGCACGGTCGACGACTTTCACGCCATCCCCGCCGAACGCGGCGCCGGTCCCCTCTCCCGGGCGGGAGAGGGAGCCGTCGCGCAGGCCAAGCCTGTCGGTGCATCGTTCTCATGTACTGTGGTGATGCGATCGGGCGCGCCTCCAAGCGACGGCGCGCCGGACTTGGAGAACGCCCCGGCGCGCGCCCCCGAGGGCGGTCCGCATTGTGGATCAGCCTCGGCGCCCGTTCACAGGCGCTTCGGCACGGGACGCCGACAATAGCCGCGGGCCTCCTCCGGCTTGAGGCCGTCCTGCGCCGAGACGCACTGGTCGAGGGTCAGCCCGATGCTGGAGGCGTAGGTCTCGTTCGGCGAGAGCGCGTCGCGGGCGAGGCTTGCCAGATAGATGAGGAAGGCGGCGACCGCGAGCAGGGTGGCCACGAGCAAAACCCGGTTCAGCATCGCGACCGATCGCCATCGCCGGGCCACGGCTCGAAGCGTCCGTTCACGGGAAGCCCGCGAACAGGAGCGCCAGAACGAGCAGCACGAGCCCCACACCGATCAGCGCACCGGCGGTCCCGTCGGATCCGCGCCGCCCCGGGCGGCCGATCCGGATCACCGGTCGCGACCCGCGACCGCCTTCAGCGGCGGATTCACTGCAGCAGGCCCCAGAGGCCGGTGGCGAGACCGAAGGTGAGCGAGAGCATCGCGGCGCAGAGCAGGACGCGGTCGATCACGCGGGCCGCCCGATCGTCGGGTTGATATTCAATCATGGTGGCGCCTCCTCGGTGCCGAGACTGATGCGCGCCTGTTGCTGAGCTGTGTCGGCGTCGGGCCCGGTCCGGCCCCGCTCCGGCACGGAATCGGACCCGCGATCCGCCGGATCGGGCACGGCGACGCGGCGGGGAACACCCCGGAGACCTCACCGTTGGACCGGCATCCCAACCGGAGACGACGCGTGACCACGGATCCGCTGCACAAGTATCCCCGCCCGCCCTTCCCGGCTCAGCCGCAGGGGTTCCCCGGCAGGACCGGCCGCATGGAGCCGGAGCCCGATCATGGCGAGGCGAGCTATGCGGGCTCGGGCAAGCTCACCGGGCGGGCGGCGCTGATCACCGGCGGCGACAGCGGCATCGGCCGCGCCGTCGCCATCGCGTTCGCCCGGGAGGGGGCGGACGTCGCGATCTCGTACCTGCCGGAGGAACAGGCGGACGCCGAGGCGGTGGGCCAGTGGATCGAGAAGGCGGGCCGGCGCGCCCTGCTCCTGCCCGGCGACCTCAAGGATGCCGCCTACGGGCCTCAGATCGTCGCCCGGACCGTCGAGGCGTTCGGGCGTCTCGACGTGCTGGTCAACAACGGCGCGTTCCAGCAGCCGAACCGGGATCTCGGCGCCATCGAGGATGCCATCTTCGAGGACCACTTCCGCACGAACGTGTTCGGGCCGTTCTACGTGACCAAGGCGGCGCTGCCCCACCTGAAGCCCGGCGCCTCGGTGATCTTCACCTCGTCGGTGAATTCGAAGCACCCGATGCCGACACTGATGGCCTACAGCGCCACCAAGGGCGCCCTGAGCAACATGGTGCTGAGCCTCGCGCAATTGCTGGCCGAGAAGGGGATACGCGTGAACGGCGTGCTGCCGGGGCCGATCTGGACCCCGTTCATCCCGGCCGGGATGAGCCAGGACGCAGTGACGTCGTTCGGCAGCCAGGTGCCGTTCGGCCGCCCGGGCCAGCCGGCCGAGCTCGCCTCGGCCTATGTGATGCTGGCCTCGGACGAGAGCAGCTACACGTCGGGCGCGCTCGTCACGGTGGCGGGGGCGATGCCGGTGTTCTGAGACCGCCCGGCGCCACTCAGGCGGCGCGCATGTCGGCGAGGAAGCGCACCACCTCGGCGCGCAGGGCCTCCGCGCCCTGGCTTACCCCGCCGGCCGCGTCGCCGACATCCTGGGCCACGCGCCGCGTCTCGTCCGCCGCCGCCGCCGTCGAGACCACGGTCCCGCTCACCGCGTCGGTCCCCCGGGACGCTTCCTCGATGTTGCGGGAGATCTCGCCGGTGGCGGCGCGCTGCTGCTCCACCGCCGCGGCGATGGCCGTCGCGATCGTGTTCATCGTGCCGACGGTCTGGCCGATCGACTGAACCGCCTCGACCGCCACAGCGGTCTCGTGCTGGATGGCGCCGATCTGTGCGGTGATCTCCTCGGTCGCCTTGGCGGTCTGCTCGGCCAAGCCCTTCACCTCCGCGGCCACGACGGCGAAACCCCGGCCGGCCTCGCCGGCGCGCGCCGCCTCGATGGTGGCGTTCAAGGCCAGCAGGTTGGTCTGCCCGGCGATCATCGAGATGATCCGCACGACTTCGCCGATCCGCTCGGCCGTGGTGGCGAGGCCCTGGATCTGCCGATCCGTGCGCCCGGCCTCCGAGACCGCCTGCCCGGCGATCTCCGCCGACCGGATCGCCTGCCTGCCGATCTCAGCGATCGAGGTGGTCAATTCCTCGGTGGCGGCCGCCACGGTCTGCACGTTGGCCGAGGCCTGCTGAACCGATTGCGCCGCCGTGCCGGCCTCCGCAGCGGTCTGGACGGCGGTCTGCGACATGGCTTGACAGGCCTGCCGCATCCCGGTCGCCGCGGTGTCGACCTCCTTCAGGAGCGCGCTGACGCTCTGATCGAAGCTGCGGGCCAGATCCTCGATCCAGCGACCGCGCTCCTCGCGCTTGGCCTGCTCGGCGCGCTGCTCCGCCGAGAGCGTCTGTGCCTGGATCATGCTGTCCCGGAACACGCCGGCGGCCTGGGCCATGTGTCCGATCTCGTCGCGCCGACGAACGCCGGGGATGACGATGCCCATCTCGCCGGCCGCGAGCCGGCGCAGGGCGTCCGTGAAGGCGGCGAGCGGCCTGGCGATGCTGCGGACCAGCAGGATCCCGGCCACCGCGACGACGAGGCAGAGCGGAACCAGCCAGAGCAGCGTGTCGACCAGTTGCGCCCGGCCCATGGCCTCGACGTCGTCCACGAAGAGTGCGGTGTTGATGACCCATTGCCAGGGCTCGAAGGCCAGCG
This sequence comes from Methylobacterium sp. J-030, assembly GCF_022829545.1. Lineage (GTDB taxonomy): Bacteria > Pseudomonadota > Alphaproteobacteria > Rhizobiales > Beijerinckiaceae > Methylobacterium. The sequence continues at coordinate 21,491 of NZ_JAKSYM010000341.1, forward strand.
AGTAGGCGACCTTGGGCGCGGGCTCGGTCTGCCCGGAATGCGGCCACCGGTATTCGGTGAAGCCCCCGCCCTCGCTGGCGCGCGTGATCATCGCACCCACGAACGTCTTCATCATCGCGGCGTCGTCGCGGGACTTGGTGCCCTCGATCTTGGGGTCCGGATGCACCACGTTGCGCCCGAGATCGCCCGGCGCCGCGCTGTAGGCGAAGACGTAATCCGCCCCGTTGAAGCGCATCGCCCGCAGCGCGTCGCCCGCCCTGCGCTTGGCCTCGTCTGCGGAGATCGTCCCGGCCTCCGCCTGCTTGGCCATGGCGGCGACGATACCGCGCGCTGCTTCGACTTGATAGCGGATCGCAGCCTTGCGGCCGTCCAACATGACCCGTTCCACGGAAAGCAACTGTAGAACGATGATCGCGGTGAACACCAGTAGACAGCCTGATAAAATACAAAATATCTTTCTTCCGATCGTCATGACAAGTATGTTTCTGAAAAAAGATGCCGTCAAAATTGCAGTATTCCGCAATCTTATGTCATGCCGTCGAAAGATATCAGGTTCATCACATATGATTTTCCAAGAAAAGTCTATAATACCAGAAGATGTGTCTCGCGGACCGACATTCTAGGGATGCGATGGCCGCGAAGGGCGGCCGAGGACCTGTGATATGGGTGGCCCGCTGTGACCAAGTCTTCCTGCCCGGCAGGTGCCCGGACCGCCGCGCGGGACAGCGTCATGCCGGAGCATGCGCGGGGCGCAGTCGTTTGGGACCGCGCCCCGCGCATGGTATCCTCGACGACCCTCTCTTTCGAGCACGTGCCGGCCGGTTCCTCCGGTCTCGGCGGCAGCGCGCAGCGGAGCGCGCCAGAACAACCTCACATGACCAATCGCGACGATATCTTTGAGCCGCTCAACGGATGGCGCTTTTCCGTCGCCCCGATGATGCAATGGACGGATCGACATTGCCGGGCGTTCCACCGGACGCTCTCCGCCCGCGCGCGGCTCTACACCGAGATGGTGACCACCGGCGCCGTGCTGCACGGGCCGCGCGAGCGCCTGCTGGCGTTCTCGGCGGTGGAGCACCCGGTCGCCGTCCAGCTCGGCGGGTCGGACCCGGCGGAGCTGGCGCAGGCGGCGCGAATCGCCGCGGCGTTCGGCTACGACGAGGTGAACCTCAACGTCGGCTGCCCGTCCGATCGCGTGCAGGAGGGCCGCTTCGGCGCCTGCCTGATGCGCGAGCCGGCCCTGGTGGCCGCGTGCGTCGCCGCCATGAAGGCCGCGGTCGCCGTGCCGGTGACGGTGAAGTGCCGCATCGGCGTCGACGATCAGGACCCCGAGGCGGCCCTCGATGCCCTGGCCGACGCGGTGGTGGCCGCCGGTGTCGACGGGCTGATCGTCCATGCCCGCAAGGCTTGGCTCCAGGGCCTCTCGCCCAAGGAGAACCGCGACGTGCCGCCCCTCGACTACGGCCGGGCCGCGCGGCTGAAGCGGAGGCTGCCCGGCCTGCCGATCGCGGTCAACGGCGGTCTGCGCGACCTCGAGGCCGTGCAGGCGCGGCTCGCCGAGGTCGACGGCGTGATGGTCGGCCGCGCCGCCTATGCCGAACCGGCGTTGCTGCTCGGCGTCGATCCCGACCTGTTCGGCGTGCCCGCGCCGGCCCCCGACGCCTTCGCGGCCGTCGCGGCGTTCGAGCCCTACATCGCCGGGGTCCTCGCCCAGGGCGAGCGCCTGCACGCGGTGACCCGCCACATGCTCGGGTTGTTCAACGGCCGGCCCGGCGCTCGGGCCTACCGGCGCCACCTCTCGACCCACGCCATGCGGCCCGACGCCGATCTCGCCACCCTGCGGGAAGCCGTGGCGCTGGTCTCCCGGTCCACCCCCGAGGCGCGGGCCGCGTGAGCTGAAGCTGTCATACCCAATGCCCGTAGGGTGGCCTTTCCAGGGTGCCGGCCCGGAGATCCCGGGCGCGCCTGTTCCGGGCAGGTGGAGCGCCGGCGGGACCTGAGGGAACCCGCACGACATAAGCGGTCCTCGGATGATCCGGACGGCTCCTTCGCGGGTCCCCGCGACGGCGTCGGATCTCTGTTCGGGGCCGGAACGAGCCGGCCTTCAGGCCCTGTGCGCCCGCGCCGTGTGCGGGTGCCCTGGCTCCTCCGAGACCGGAGCCGGCGCATCGGTGCGGGTCCGCCACAGGCTGTAGGCGACGCCCGCCGCCAGGAAGGCCAGCGTCACCACCAGCGAAACCCAGGGCGGCACTGCGACGAGCTCGAACGTGTCGGCGACCACGATCTTGGCGCCGATGAAGATCAGGATGAAGGCGAGCGCCGTCTTGAGATACGCGAAGCGGTCCACCATCGCGGCGAGTGCGAAGTAGAGGGCGCGCAGCCCCAAGATCGCGAAGATGTTGGAGGTGTAGACCACGAAGGTGTCGGTGGTGATCGCGAAGATGGCCGGCACGCTGTCGACCGCGAAGATCACGTCGGCACCGTTGACCAGCACCAGGGCGAGCGCCAGCGGCGTGAACCACAGGGCGACCTTGCCGGTCTTCGGGTCGGTCCTGCGGATCGCGAAGCGCTGGCCGTGCAGGTCGGGCGTGACCCGGAAGGTTCTCTTGAACCAGCGCACCACGGCGCTGTTCTGGAAGTCGCCCGCCTCCTCGTCGCCCGAGAGTAGGATCTTCAGGCCGGCATAGATCAGGAAGGCGGCAAACAGCGACAGCACCCAGTGCACCTGATGCACCAGCGCGGCGCCGAGCCCGATCATCAAACCGCGCAGCAGCACGGCCGCCAGGATGCCCCAGAGCAGGACCCGGTGCTGGGCGGCCCGCGGCACGCCGAGCGCCGTGAGGATCATGGCGATGACGAAGACGTTGTCCATGGACAGCGACTTCTCGACCACGAGGCCGGCGACGTATTCCTGGCCGGCCTGGCCCCCGAGATACCACCAGACCCAGCCGCCGAAGGCGAGACCGAGGGCGAGGTAGAAGCCGGTGAGCAGGAGGCTCTCCCGCACGCCGATCTCGTGCTCCTTGTCCCGGTGCAGGAGGCCGAGGTCGAAGGCGAGCAGGCATGCGATCAGGACGTGGAAGCCGAGCCACATCCACAACGGCTTGCCGAGCCATACGACGGTGAGGACGTCCATCATGCGGGGACCTGATGCTGATTCCGAATGGAAAGCATCGGCTCCGACATCACGGGCGCTGGACAGCGCCCGCCAGAGGGGCCCGCAGCCGATGGTGCCGAGGTAAGCGGTGATCCGGGCGAATCAAGGGCAGGCGCGCGGCCTCGTTCCGCTGAAGCCCGGATCACCCTTGCGGCGTCTCCGGCGCGCCGCTCATCTTCGGCGCCGGGCGCCCACCCAACGGCCGCTCCTCCAACAGAGCCAGGAACGCGAAGGCCGCCAGCAGGCCGAGGCACGCCGCCGCGAACACGTACCGGAAGGTCAGGGCGAGCTGCGCCGGGTCGGCGCCGCGGATCAGGCTCTCGATGTCGTGCCCCCCTGTCCCATGACCCCCTGCCCCACCCGCGGCGCCGCCGAGCACGATCGTACCGAACGCCGCCACGATCAGGGCGCCTCCGAGGGACCGAAAAAAATTCATCGCCGCGGTGGCGATGCCGAGCTGGTGGCGCGCCACCGCGTTCTGGATCGCGATGGTCGAGAGCGGCAGGATCGTCCCGATCCCCATGGAGAGCAGGGCGAACAACACCTCCATCAGCCAGAACGGCAGCGCCCGGCCCTGCCACGCGATGACGGCGCAGCAGGCGATGCTGAGGCTCATCATGGCGAGCGGCACGCGCTTGTAGTGCCGGAAGTAGATCATCGACCGGCCCGACAGGGTCGCGCCCGTGACGGTGCCGACCATCAGCGGCACCAGCGCCACGCCGGACTCGCTCGCCGAGAGGCCGATCACCCCTTCGAGGAAGATCGGCACGTAGATGGTGAGCCCGATGAAGGTGCCCATGGCGAAGCAGGCGGCGAGCGTCGCGCTGTAGACCACTTGGTTGCGCAGCACCTCGGTGGGGATCAGCGGCTCGGGCGCCGTGGCGAGGCGCGCCGCGAAGCCGCCGCCGAGCACGAGGGCCAGGGCGAGGAGGCCGAGCACCGGCGCCGAGCCCCAGGGATAGCGCACGCCGCCCCAGCTCAGGGCGAGCAGCAGGGCGATCGAACCGGAGACCATCAGGGCGGCCCCGGGCCAGTCCAGCCGGTGGCGGCGCTCGTGGCGCGGCAGGCGCTTCAGGTTGGCGTTGGTCAGCAGGAAGGCGAGGATTCCGATCGGCAGGTTGATCCAGAAGATCAGCGACCAGTGCAGGTGCTGGGCGAAGAACCCCCCGAGCAGCGGCCCCGCCACCGAGGCCGCCACGAACACCCCCGCGATCACCACCTGGTAGCGCGCCCGTTCCTTGGGCGACATGATGTCGGCGAGGATGGTCTGCGACAGCGCGATCAGCCCGCCGCCGCCGATCCCCTGGAGGCCCCGGGCCAGCGCGAGGGCCACCATCGTGGGGGCGAGGGCGCAGGCGACCGACCCGAGCACGAAGGTCGTGATGGCGATCAGCAGCATGATCCGCCGGCCGTGAATGTCGGAGAGCTTGCCGTAGAGCGGCGTCACCGCCGTAGAGGCCAGGAGGTAGGCGGTGACGATCCAGGGGAGGTTGGCCGCGTCCCCCAGCGCCAGCCCGATGGTCGGCATCGCGGTTGCCACGATGGTCTGGTCGAGGGCCGCGAGCAGCATCGCGGTCATCAGGCCGTAGACGATCGCGCGGATCTCGAGCGGGCCGAGCTGGGCCTGCGGGGCGGGGATGCTCGGGGTCCCGGTGATGGCGACGGGGCTGGCCACGTGTCTGAGCCTCTGCGGTTCGGGGTGGGCGCGGCCGAGCCTGGCGCGTCGATCACGGCAGCTTCGGGGACGAAGGGGAATTTTGTTCTGCGGGTCCGGGTTCCGGTGGTGCGGAGCCGCTTCGCGGCGAGTCCCGTGCTGGCTCCCGGATCAGGTTCCGCTGCGCTGCACCTGCCCGGGAAAGGGTCAGTGCAGAAAGAATCGCTTCCCTTTCCCGGGCGCATGCAGCGCCAGCGGAATGCGACCCGGGAGCCAGCACGGGATTTGCCGCGAAGCGGCCCGACTTCAGCCAGCTCACCACGGGCCCGCCCTTGACAGGAAGGGCTGCCTGCCGCTCTCCGGGCACATGCCGCAGGACAGGGACGAGATCGCCATCGTGGGTGGCGGGCCGGCCGGGCTCGCCGCCGCCGAGGTGCTGGGCGAGGCCGGCCGCGCGGTCACGGTCTACGAGCGGATGCCGTCGGTCGCGCGCAAGCTGCTGATCGCCGGGCGGGGCGGCCTCAACATCACCCACAGCGAGGCGCGGGCCGACTTCCTCGCCCGTTACCACCCGCTCGGCTCCCTCGACGCCGCCATCGCGGCCTTCCCGCCCGAGGCCCTGCGGGACTGGTGCGCGGAGCTCGGCGAGCCGACCTTCGTGGGATCGAGCGGGCGCGTCTTCCCCCGGAGCTTCAAGGCCTCGCCCCTGCTGCGGGGGTGGCTCGCGCGGCTCGACCGCCTCGGCGTCCGGATCCGGACCCGGCACCGGCTCACGGCGCTCGGCGCGGGGCTGACGATCGAGGCCCCGGACGGCCCCCTCGCATTCCGGCCCCGGGCGACCCTCCTGGCGCTCGGCGGGGCGAGCTGGCCGCGGCTCGGCTCGGACGGACGCTGGGTGCCGCTCCTCGAAGGGCTCGGCGTGGCGGTGGCGCCCCTGCGCCCGGCCAATGTGGGGTTCGCGGTGGCGTGGTCGGCCGTGTTCCGGACGCGCTTCGCCGGCACGCCGCTGAAGCGGATCGCGCTCGCCTGCGACGGCGCCGCGGCGCGGGGCGAGGCCGTGGTCACGCGAGACGGCCTCGAAGGCGGGGCGGTCTACGCCCTGTCGCGCATCCTGCGCGAGGCGATCGTAGCCCGTGGCAGCGCCGAACTCGTCCTCGATCTGCGCCCCGATCTCAGCCGCGACGCCCTCGCCCGCCGCCTGTCCGGCGCCCGGCCCGGCGACTCGGCCGCGACCCGGCTGCGCAAGGCCGCGGGGCTCCCGCCCGTGGCGGCGGGCCTCCTGCGCGAGGCGGCCGGCTCGGCCCTCCCGGCCGATCCCGGGGCGCTCGCCGGGCTGATCAAGGCCGCACCGCTCACCCTCACCGCCCCGGCGCCGATCGAGCGGGCGATCTCGACGGCGGGCGGGGTCCGGCTCGACGCCCTCGACGGGCGGTCGATGGTGCGCGACCGTCCCGGCCTGTTCCTGGCCGGCGAGATGCTCGACTGGGAAGCCCCGACCGGCGGCTACCTGCTCCAGGGCGCCATCGCGGGCGGCCGGGCGGCCGCCGCCGGGATGCTCGACTGGCTGGCCGAGACCGGCGGCTGAGGTTTTCAGGGTCCGAACCCGATCAGCTTGGCCGTGACGATGTCCGAGAGGGGGCCGATCAGGCCGACAAGCAAATTCGGCTCGGGGTGGTAGACAGACGGTCTGCTCTCGGCCTGTCTTCCGTACGAACTTGTCACGCGGCCACCGGAAGTGCGCTCGGTATGCTGCCAAACTGGCAGCGGTGCGCCCATCCCGATCAATCGGCCGACTGTGCGTCTTCATGCATGCCGGCAAACACCTCGCGCGACGTGGACTCGGCACACCAAAGTCGCCACATCCCGGTGAGGGCCGTTCCAACTTCCCGTGCGTGACCGACGTGGTCCATGTGGGGACTGGCGATCAGTCGTTCGCGTAAGCCGCTGCGCATGCGCAAAAGTTGGTCTGGATCACCGGCGAGACGGCGGGCGATTGCGACGTAGCCGTCGACGTCGCGCGCGATCAGTTCCGACAGGCCGATGAGCCCGAGAATGGCGGCGCCGACACGCGCGACCGTCCGTGGGCCGGCGAGCGTTACGACAGGTACGCCCATGTAGAGCGTGTCGAAGGTGGTGGTGTTGCCGTTAAACGGGAACGGGTCCAGCGCGATGTCGACGCTGCGATGCATCGCATAGCGGTTGGTTGTATTGCGGGGTGCGAAGGCGATCCGATCCAGCGGTAGTCCGCAGGTGGTAAGACGTGCTTCCGCGTCCCCACGCGTCCTGGGATCGTCGATATCGGCGATGATCAGCATCAGCCGCGCGTCAGGAACCGCAGCGAGGATGGCGCCCCAGGCCGTGAGCGCGTCGTCCGTCAGCTTCTCGAAGCGATTGAAGCAACCGAAAGTAACGTAGCGGTTTTCTACGAAGGGTGCAGTCTCGGCGACATCCGGCGCTGGCAGGAACGGCTGATAGCAGATACCGGTGCCGGCAATCCGCCAGAGCATTTCGGAATGCAGGTGCTCTGTCTCTCCAACCGGGTCGTAGATCGCGTCGGTGAGGCGGTAGTCGATGGCTGCCAGCCCCGTGGTGGCCGGCAGGCCGATCCAGGTCACCTGAACTGGTGCAGGCTTGCGCGCGAAGACCGACAAGCGGTTGCCGCCGCTATGGCCGGATAAGTCTACCAAGATGTCGATGCGATCGGACTCAATCAGGTCCGCTGCGGCCTCGTCGTCGAGTCGGTCAATCGGACGCCAAGTCTTAAAGTGGGCTTTCAGCGTCTCGGTCACCGCGTCGTCGCAGCTGGCATTGCTATAGGCGAAGAAGTCGAAGCGTTCCCGGTCGGCATGAATGAGAAAGGGTTCAAGAAACCGTACCACCGGGTGATCGCGGAAGTCCGCTGAGACAAAGCCGATGTTCAGCCGCCGATCTGGGCTGGGGTCATTGGCGAAAGGCCGCAGGCGCCGTAACGCGTCGGCGTGGCGGCGGCCATAGGACTTGGCCATCTCCGCGAAGTCCTCCGCCGAACCACATTCGACATAGAGCCGCGTATAAACAAGGTTGCCATGCGCGAAGGCGGCAGCGGGATTGAGCGCCAGCGCTTTCTCGAAGGCGGCGACGGCCGCCTCGGTGCGCCCGAGCCTGTGCAATACCGCTCCGAGGTTGTTGTGCATCTCGGCTGAACCCGGAACCCGGGCGATTAGCTCAAGCCAGCAGGCTGCGGCGTTCTGAAGGCGTCCTGTGACTTGGTAGAGATCGGCCAGATCGACGCGGGTTTTGTCCAACGCCGAGTCAAGTTCGAGGGCCTTCTCGAAGGCCGAGCCTGCGGCCACGAGGTTGCCGCTGTCCCGGAAGGCGAGCCCGAGATCGGCAAAGTAAGTGGCGTTGGTGCCGTCACGATAGACCGCGATGGTGAGCAGGTCGACAGCGTGCTGCACGCGCCCAGTGCGCAGGGCGACCAGGCCGGCGAGATGCACGGCCGCGGCATTATCCGCGTCGAGTAGGATGAGGAGTTCGAGCAGGCGCTCGGTCTCCTCAAACTGCTTTGAGTCGAAGGCAATGCGGGCATTGGCGCCGAGCATCATCACGAGCGGCCGGCATTCCCGGGACACGATCTCTTTCGGGAAGCCGTACGTCAGGAAGCGTTCGAGGATTGCCCGAGCATCGTTCACCCTGTCGGAGGCGAGAAGCGCTCCTGCGAGGGCTACCCAGCGTGCGGGCATGTCCGGAGCGGCGCGAAGCGCCTCGGTGTGATGAAAAACCGCACGTGCATGGTCGCGCAACAGCGTAGCGATCACGCCGAGATTGTAATGCGCGGCCGCATGTCCCGGCTCAAGGTCTAGACAACGCCTGTATTGGCAAGCGGCATCTTGCAGGCGTCCAGCTGAGTGATGCGCTGTGGCCTTGTCCAGGATCTTGCTTACCAGAGCATCCGGCTTCCGAATCAAGCCACTCGGCTTCATCACGTGTCCTTCCGAGGTCGCATCACCATCAGGAGGGATGCTTAACGGAACGTAAACGTCTTGTTATAAAATATCTGTCCATCCACGTGGTTAAATCGTTGAAATCTTTCAGCTGAGTCATTTGTAGCGACGTATTTAACGCGATCCTCGCGTCCGCAAGGCCTCCTTTACACCGCTTCAGTGAAGATCCTCGCCAGGCACCTGTGGCCTACTGCCAGATGGGGGCAGGCCAGGATTCCTTCAGAGTGCGGCGGACGGTGGCACGTGACTGGGGTACAACGGCTGCTCGAGCAGGTCGAAGCCAGGGCCAAGTTGTCCACCTGGCGCCCGGTAGCATCCGCAATGGGTCGTTGTTGTTAGAAAAACGCGGAGGCAGCACTTGAGGCGGCGTTTGAAGCATTATTTTTGAAGACTGTTCTTAAATGGCCGATGCCGTCCCACCACCGGAGCGAATTCCAAAACAACGCGATGGCAGGACCGTCTACGGCTGAAGCGGTCCGCGGGACTGCATCGACCCGGCCCCGGGTTCCTCAACGGAATAGGTGAGCGCAGGCCCTGGTCTTTTGCTCCAAAGCGGACAAGTAACCGCCGCCCTAGTCCAGCGATCCAGCAATTCGGCCGACCGCTCAGGGCCGCCGTGGCACCAACTTTCCGAGCATACGCCCGAGCTGGTCTGCCGAGTAAGGCTTATGCACGAGCTGCAAGCCGTCGAGACCGTCTTGAGCCAACACATGGCTGTAGCCCGACGTCAGCAGGAGAGGCAGGTCCGGCATCCGGAGCTGCAGGATCTTGGCCAGCTCGATCCCGCCCATGCCCGGCATGACCACGTCGACGAAAACCGCGTCGAAGCCGCTGCCGTCCACCCCAAGCTTCTCCAGAGCCTCCTCGGCGTTGGAGGCCCACGTTGTCCTGTAACCAATATCCTCCAGGATTTGGGTAGCGAACCGGCCGACCTCGACGTTGTCCTCGACAACGAGAACGCACTGACCATCACCGATCGGGAAATCCTCGCCGTCGCCAACGGGCGCTGGCTGCGCGGACGCCTCCGCTGCGATCATCGGCAGATAAAGCGTGAAGGTGGTGCCCTGGCCGAGCGCGCTCTGGACCTCGACGTCGCCACCCGACTGCTTGGCAAAGCCGAAGACTTGACTGAGGCCGAGCCCGGTACCCTTGCCGACCTCTTTGGTGGTGAAGAAGGGCTCGAAGATCCGATCGATTTGTTCTGGTACGATCCCGGCGCCGGTATCCGTCAGAGAGATGGACGCGAATTGGCCGGATGCGGCGGCATGCCCGCGGATGGGTGGCAGGTTGCCCGTGTCGTCGAGCCGAAGGGTCAGCGTGCCCGCGCCATCCATGGCGTCTCGCGCGTTCACCGCCATGTTGACGAGTGCCGTCTCAAATTGGCTCACGTCGGCTTTCACGAAGCACGGCATATCCGAGATCTCGGTGACGACATGGATGCGGGCACCGGTCACGGTGTTGAGCATGTCGGCGATCCGACGAAGGCGGTCCCCGACGTCGAACACCTCGGGCTTCAACGCCTGCCGCCGGGCGAATGCGAGGAGTTGGCTGGTGAGCTTGGCGGCGCGGTCGACCGTGTCGGAAACGGCGTCCATGTAGCGGGCCCGCCGCTCCTCGGGCAGGTCCGGACGCCTCAGAAAATCGACCGATGAGCGGATGATGGTCAGCAGATTGTTGAAGTCGTGCGCGACGCCCCCGGTCAACTGACCCACGGCCTCCAGCTTCTGCGACTGGCGCAGGGCCTCCTCCGCGCGGCTCAGGGCGGCCGCCTGCTCGTGCTCGACGGTCGTGTTCCGTCCGGTCGCGTAGATTTGGCCGCCCTCGAAAACGCCCGTCCAGGAGAACCGGCGATAGGTGCCGTCCGCGTGCTTGAGGCGGTACTCGTAGGGCGCGACCATCGGGGCCGTCATGATGCGGCCGAGGGCAGCCTGTGTCCCCTCCAAGTCGTCCGGGTGCGTGAATCCGACGAAGCTTTGCCCGACGAGGTCGGAGACCTCCCAGCCGAGTAAGACCTTCCAGGCCGCGTTGACGGCGAGGAACGTCCCCTGCCCATCGGCGATAGCCAGTAGATCCGGTGACAGCCGCCAAGCTTGCTCCAGGGCGCGGACACGATCCGCGACCCGGGTTTCGAGGGTGGCATTCAGGTCCTGCAGTGCGGCCGTAGCCCGCTCCGCAGACCGTCGCGCCTCCAGCATCTCGCGCTCGTAGCGCCGGCGGTCGGAAGCGTTGAACACGGTGATCCGGATGAACCGTATCTCGCTTTCCTCGTCCCGGCGCACCACAGCGTTGACTAGGACCGGCAGTGTCGTGCCATCCACGCGCACGAGGTCCAGAGCCACCTCGTTGAAGAAGCCCTGCATGCGTAGAAGCGGCGCGAAGTGAGTCTCGTAGTAGATTTTGCCGGCGATGTTCAGCAGGTCGAGGAAACGGCGGCCGACGAGATGCTCGTTGGTGTGGCCGAGCCACGTCGCGAGCGTGCGATTGACCTTGGAGATGCGCCCGTTCGGGAGCGCCGAGGCGTAGCCGCAGGGCGCGTTCTCGAACAGATCCTCGAGGTCGTCAGCATCTTGCGCCCGGGGATCGGGCGTCGCCTCATTCAAGCCCCGCTTCCCGCAGGAACCCCTCGATGGCTGCGATGGTCACGTCGGGCGCGCTCAGGTTCGGGCAATGGCCTGTCGCGTCGAGCAGGACGAACGCGCTGTTTGGCAGGTGATGGTGGACGTATTCCCCAACTTCACGAGGCGCGATCACGTCCTCCGAGCTTTGCAGGACGAGGCAGCGCGCCGTCACGCCCGCGAGATCGGCGCGGTTATCGGCTAGGAAGGTGGTTCGGGCGAACCGCTTGGCGATGTCTGGGTCTGTGCGGCAGAAGCTATTTATCAGTTCATCGCCGAGTTCGGGGCGGTCGGCGTTCCCCATGATCGCCGGCGCCATCGTTTGGGACCAACCCATGTGGTTCGTATCGAGGAAGTCGAGCAGTTCCTCGATCTGCTGAAAACTGAAGCCGCCGACGTAGCCGTCGTCGTCGAGGTAGCGCGGCGAAGGGCAGACCAGGACGAGGCTCGCGAACAGTTCCGGGGCCTTCTTCGAGGCCAGGACACCGATCATGGCGCTGACGGAATGGCCTATGAAAATCCCGCCGCGGACGTCCAGGGCACGGCAGAGTTCCACCACGTCGTCGGCGTAGCCGTCCAGCGAGGCGTACTTCCCGGCGTCGTAGGCCGACAGGTCCGAGCCGCCGGCGCCGATATGGTCGAACAGCACCGTGCGGTAGCGGTCCTCGAACGCGGGCGCCACGAAACGCCACATGTTCTGGTCGCAGCCGAAGCCATGGGCGAAGACCATGGCGGTCCCATCGGCACCGGCCTGCCTCACGTTGTGCCGTAGAACGACCGACAAGCTTGAGCTCCTTCTGAACTCTCGGTCTAGCATGCATCCACGGAAAGCGCTGATCAACGTCGATACATCTTGGTCTCGACGACAGCCATGAAGCGGGCCTTCCGAGGGTCCGCAACGGGTCGAGAGCTGCCAATCACGATCCAGCGCAGTGTGTTCAGGCCCTAAGGCCGCGTGCACAAGCCGAGGATCCCCGCGGCTTCCGTCGGGCAAGCGGCGCCCTCCCCGTCGTAGGTCGGGGTGCCGGCCTTGAGGCAACGGGCGGTGACCAGCGTTTCCCCGGCCTCGCAGGTCACGGTGCAGCCGCCCGCGCAGTCGGACTTGCGCACCGGCCTCAGGGCGGCGGATGGGCCGGCCTCCCCCCGCGCGCCCGTCCCGCCCGGCGTTCCGGCCTGACCCCGCGGTCCCGGAGGGCCCTGGAGGCCCGGACTCCCCTTCTCGCCCGGCTCGCCCTTCGGGCCGGGTGCGCCCTGCGGACCGGCCGGACCCTGGAGCCCCGCTTCGCCCTTGGGTCCCGCTTCACCCCGCGGACCTTGATCCCCCTTGGCCCCAACATCCCCCTTGGCCCCCGTCTCACCGGGCGGTCCTGCGGCGCCCTGAGGGCCGGGCGGACCCGGAGGCCCCTCGGGGGCGCAGTTCGCCACCACCGCCTCGCGCTCGTCCGGCTCGGATTTCAGCGTCACCACGCAGGTCGCGGGCCGGTAGGGCACGCGGAAGACGAACCGGCCGCGCCGGTCGGCCTGGATCGAGATGTCGTCGTCCAGCACCACGATGGCGCCGGGCTTGCGCACCGAGCCCGAGATCCGCAGGTCGCCGGCCTCGATGCGGGCGTCGTAGACCATGATCGGCTGGTTCGGCTGCTGCGGAGGCCGGGCCTGCGCCCGGGCCGGGCGTCCCGGGACAGATGGGGCCGCCCCACCCGGATCCGCCGGTTGCTGGGCCAGCGCCGCCCCCGACAAGGCGAGCAGGAGCGGGAGAGCGAGGGTCGAGCGCATGCGCGGTCCGTCTGGGCCGCGTCCGGCACGCGGCAGCCGACGTGTGGGCCCACCCTGCGATTGCGGTCAACCGTAACCGTTGAAACCGGCGGCTGCCGCTGATTCCACAGGCGTCCACACCCATCCACAGGCCAAGCTGCTGCACGGACGCGCGTTTCCAAGGCCCCGCGGAAACCGTTTGATCGTGTTCCTGTTATGTTCTTATCGTCCGCCATGACCGGAGCCGACGGAGATGGGGCTGGACCCTGCGGACGAGACCGAGCGGACGCCCGCGCCGGGCGATCCTCGGATGCGGCTGGCAGCGCTGCGGGCTCAGCTCGCGCCGCCGGTGGACGGCCGGGCCCCGCGCCCGGTCCTGCCGCTCGGCCTGCCCGCCCTCGACGCCCATCTGCCAGGCGGCGGCCTCGTCCTCGGGCCGCCGCACGAGATCGCGCCGGCCGGGCCTGCGGACGGAGTCGCGGCCCTCGGCTTCGCCCTGGCGCTCTGCGCCCTGCACCTGTCCCGGGTCTCCGGGGAGGCGCTGATCGCCGCCGCCCCCGGCGAGCCCCTGCCCTACGGCCACGGGCTGGCCAGCCTCGGCCTCGATCCCGGCCGCCTGCTGCTCCTGGAGGCCGGCAGCGACGCGGAGGTTTTTCGCGCCCTCGAGGCGGCCCTGCACGCCCGCGCCCTCGCGGCTCTCGTCGGCCTCCTGCGGGACGGGCTGCCGCTGAAGCCGGGCCGGCGCCTGCAGATCGCCGCGGAAGGCCCCGACCCGCCGCTCCTGCTGCTGCTGCGGCCCGCGCAGGCCGGGATGCCCAACGGCGCTGCCACCCGCTGGCGGATCGCCGCCGCGCCGGCCTCCCGGGACCGGTTCGGCACCCTCGACAGGCCGCGCTGGCGGGCGCGGCTCGAACGCTGCCGCAACGGGCGCGGGGGCGACTGGCTTCTGGAGTGGGACCATGCCGCGCATCGTCTGCATCTGCCTGAGCCACTGGCCGGTGACGCGGCTGCGCCGAGCCGGTCTCGCGCCTGAGGGCGGCCCGATGGCGGTTGCGGCCGAAGGGCCGGGCGGCCTGCGGCTCGTCGCCCTCGACCCGGAGGCCCTCGCGCTGGGCCTGCGGCCCGGCGAGCCGCTGGGCCGGGTCCGGGCGCGGATCGGCGTGCCGCTCCGGGTCCATCCCGCCGACCCGGCGGCCGACCGGGATTCCCTGCTGCGGCTCTGCCGCTGGGCAGGGGGCTACGCGCCGCTGGTTGCACCGTTCGGGCCGGCCGAGGCCACGGACGGGCTCTACATCGACGTCGCCGGGGCGAGCCACCTGCGCGGCGGTGAGGCGAAGCTCGTCGACGATCTGGCGGCCCGTCTGGCGCGGGGCAACATCCCGGCGCGGATCGCGCTCGCCGACACCCCCGGCGGGGCCTTCGCGCTGGCCCGCCACGGCGGGGCCGACCGGATCGTCGTGCCGCCGGGCGGGGCCGCCGAGGCGCTGCGGGGATTGCCCGTGGAGGCCCTGCGGCTCGATCCCGGCGCGGTCGCGGGCCTGAAGCGGCTCGGCCTGCGCGGGATCGGCGCGCTCGACGCCCTCCCCCGCGGCCCGCTGGCCCGCCGGTTCGGCGAAGCGCTGCTGCTGCGGCTCGATCAGGCCCTGGCGCGGCGGCCCGAGCCGCTGGCGCCCCTGACGGAGGCGGCCGACCACGCCGCCGCCCGCGGCTTCCTCGACCCGATCGGCCGCCAATCGGACATCGTCCGGACCGCCCGGGACCTGATGGCGGACCTCGCCCCCCGGCTGGAGCGGGACGGACTCGGCGCCTGCGCGCTGCGCCTCGCCCTCCACCGGGTCGACGGGGCGGTGCGGACCCTCGATCTCGGCCTGTCCCGCCCCGAGCGCTGCCCTGAGCGGGTCGCCGCCCTGGTGTCGCTGCGCCTCGACCGGCTGGGCAGTGGCCTCGATGCCGGCTTCGGCTTCGAGACGGTGGCGCTCGCCGTGACGGTGACGGGGGCCATGCCGGCCCGGCAGACGGATCTCGGGGCGAATTCCGGGGGCGACGGGGTCGGGGGCGACGGGGTCGGGTTCCTGGCCGACGCCCTGGCGCAGCGGCTCGGGCGGGCGCTGCTGCGGCTCGAACCGCGGGCGAGCCACCTGCCGGAGCGGGGTGAGCGTGGTGTTCTTTGGGTGGCCGGAGAGGGGCCTGGATCGTCAGCCGATCAAGGCATCGGCCGGTTACGGGCGCGTCTCCCTCCCCCCTCTGAGGGGGAGGGTGGCCCCCGAAGGGGGTCGGGAGAGGGGAGCGACGTTTCCGGATGTAGCGTGACCCTCATGAAGGCCGGCGCTCCGTCCTGCACCGTCGCTCCCCTCTCCCCCCCTGCTGCGCAGGGTACCCTCCCCCGCAGAGGGGGGAGGGAGATGCGCGGGTCCGATAGCTCCCTCGCCTCCCCCTGGCCCGATCACCTCCCGCCCCGCCCCCTTGTGCTGTTCCCCCGGGGCGAGGCCGCCTGCGACGTGCTCTCGACCGTGCCCGAGGGGCCGCCCCGGCGCTTCCGCTGGCGCGCGCAGATTCATCGGGTCGCCCATGTCGAGGGTCCGGAGCGGATCGCTGCCGAGTGGTGGCGCGAACCCGGCGAGCCCCGCGACTACTACCGCGTCGAGTGCGAGGCCGGGCACCGGCTCTGGCTCTACCGCGACGGGCCGCACGCCCCCGATCGCCCGGCCGCGTGGTACGTCCACGGGCTGTTCGCGTGAGCGGCCCCGAACTCCTCCCCAAAATCCCCTACGCCGAACTCGCCGTCACCACGAACTTCTCCTTCCTGCACGGCGCCTCGCACCCGCAGGAATTCGTCGTGCAGGCAGCGGCCTACGGTCTGACGGCGATCGGGATCGCCGACCGCAACACCGTGGCCGGCGTGGTGCGGGCCCACGCGGCGGTGCGGGCGCTGGAGGGCGCCCCGATCCGGATCCTGCCGGGGGTGCGCCTCGTCACCGAGGAGGGGTTCGAGGCCGTCACCTACCCGATGGACCGGGCCGCCTGGGGCCGCCTCTGCCGGCTGCTGACCCTGGGCAACCGCCGCGTCCGCAAGGGGGAATGCCGCTTCACTTTCGCCGAGATGCTGGAGTCCGCCGAGGGGCAGATGTTCATCGCCATGCCCCCCGCCCGGCGCCTGCCGGAGGGGTTCCGGGCGCGGCTGGAGGCGCTCGCCGCCGCGGCGCCGGGCCGGACCTTCCTCGGGGCGAGCCACGCCCGCCGGGGCGACGAGCGGCGCCGCCTCGGGCTGCTCGCCGAACTGGGCGCGGCCGCCGGCGCCCCGATGGTCGCGGTCTCGGATGCGCTTCATCACCATCCCGAGCGGCGCCCGCTGCAGGACGTTGTCACCTGCATCCGTGCGGGCTGCCGGATCGGGGAGGCCGGCTACCGCCTGGAGGCCAATGCCGAGCGCCACCTCAAGCCACCCGCCGAGATGGCGCGGCTGTTCGCCGACCACCCGGCGGCGCTCGCCCGCACCATCGAGATCGCCGAGGCCTGCGACTTCAGCCTGTCGGAGCTGCACTACGAGTATCCCGATGAGCCGGTGCCCCCCGGCCGCACGCCGCAGGCCTATCTGGAGGAGATCACCTGGGAGCGGGCGCGCTGGCGCTATGCCGGGGATATTCCGCACTCCGTCGAGGCGACGCTCCACGAGGAGCTGCGGCTCATCGCCAAGATGAACTACGCCCGCTACTTCCTGACCCTGTTCGACGTGGTCGAATTCGCCCGCAGCAAGGGCATCCTCTGCCAGGGCCGGGGCTCGGCGGCCAATTCCGCCGTGTGCTTCTGCCTCGGCATCACCGCGGTGGATCCGTCGAAGCACCGGCTGCTCTTCGCCCGCTTCATCTCGGAGAACCGGGGCGAGCCCCCCGACATCGACGTCGATTTCGAGCACGAGCGCCGGGAGGAGGTGATCCAGCACCTCTACGCCCGCTACGGGCGGGAGCGGGCCGCCCTCTGCGCCACGGTGATCCACTACCGCCCGCGCATGGCGATCCGCGAGGTCGGCAAGGTCCTGGGCCTGACCGAGGACGTGACCGCTGCGATCGCCGACACGGTCTGGGGCTCCTGGGGCACCGGCATGCCGGACCAGCACGTGCGCGAGGCCGGCCTCGACCCCGCCAACCCGGCGATCCGGCAGGCGCTCGACCTCGCCCACCAGCTGATCGGCTTCCCCCGCCACCTGTCGCAGCATGTCGGCGGCTTCGTGCTGACCCGGGGCCGCCTCGACGAGACCGTGCCGGTGGGCAACGGCGCCATGGCGGACCGCACCTTCATCGAGTGGGACAAGGACGACATCGACACGATCGGCCTGATGAAGGTCGACGTGCTGGCGCTCGGCATGCTGACCTGCCTCAAGCGCGGCCTCGATTTCTTGGAACGGGATCACGGCGATTATTACGCGACGCTCGCCGACCTGCCCCAGGACGATCCCGAGACCTACGCCATGTTGGCGAAGGCCGATTCCGTCGGCGTGTTCCAGGTCGAGAGCCGGGCGCAGATGTCGATGCTGCCGCGCCTGAAGCCGAAGGAATTCTACGACCTCGTGGTGCAGGTCGCGATCGTGCGCCCCGGCCCGATCCAGGGCGACATGGTCCATCCCTACCTGCGGCGGCGCTCGGGGGAGGAGCCAGTAATCTATCCCTCACCCGATTCAGCTCACGGCGACCCTGACGAATTGAAGGACGTCCTGAAAAAAACCTACGGCGTGCCGCTCTTCCAGGAGCACGCCATGCAGATCGCCATCACGGCGGCGGGCTTCACCCCGGCCGAGGCCGACGGGTTGCGCCGGGCGATGGCGACCTTCCGCCATGTCGGCTCGATCGGCGGATTTGAAGAAAAATTCGTGGGCGGCATGACCCGCCGGGGCTACCCGAAGGATTTCGCCGAACGCTGCTTCGCGCAGATCCGCGGCTTCTCGACCTACGGCTTCCCGGAGAGCCACGCGGCGAGCTTCGCGCTGCTCGTCTACGCCTCGGCCTGGATGAAGTGCCGGCACCCCGACGTCTTCCTGGCTGCGATCCTCAACGCCCAGCCGATGGGCTTCTACCAGCCGGCTCAGCTCGTGCGCGACGCCCGCGTCCACGGGGTCGAGGTGCGGGGCGTGTGCGTCAACGCCAGCGACTGGGACTGCACCCTGGAGCCGGCCGGGGATCCGAAGAGGCACGCCGTGCGGATCGGCCTGCGCGTCGTGCGCGGCCTGCCCGAGGCCGCGATGCGCCGGCTCGTGCGGCTGCGGGCCAACGGCTATGCGAGCATCGAGGGCCTGCAGGCGTCCCTCGCCCTGCCCCGCAACGCCCTGGAGCGTCTGGCCGAGGCGGATGCGTTCCGCTCGCTCGGCCTCGACCGGCGCGCCGCCCTCTGGATGGTCCGCACCCTGGAAGGGACGTCGTCCCGCAAGGCCGCCAGGGTCGACGGCTCTGAGCGCCGCGCCCATCTCCTCGACGCGCCTCTGCCGCTCTTCGCCTGGCACGCCGATGACGGCCTGTTCCGCCACGAGCCGGCGGTGGAGCTGCCGTCCCTCGCCCCATCCGAGGCGGTGGCCGAGGATTACGCCGCCACCGGCCTGTCGCTGCAGGGGCACCCGGTCGCCTTCTTCCGGGGGCGGCTCGCCCGGATCGGCGCGATCTCGGCCCGGGCTCATCTCGATCCGGCCCTGCCCCAGGGGGCGCGGGTCACGGTGGCGGGGCTCGTGCTGATCCGCCAGCGACCGGGCACCGCCAAGGGCGTGGTCTTCCTGACCCTGGAGGACGAGACCGGCATCGCCAACGTGATCGTCTGGAAGTCGATGTTCGAGGCCAACCGCCGGGCCGCCATGCAGGCCCGGTTCCTCGCCGTGCGCGGCCGGATCCAGCGGGCGGGCGGCGTCGTCCACCTCGTGGCCGAGGGGTTTCGCGATCTCACCGCCTCTTTACGCGACCTGCGCGAGGCCGGGATGCGGTTGCCCCCCGAGACCACGGATTTCGGTGTCGCACAGGATCGGCGCGTGTATCGCAGCCGGGATTTCCACTGATCCCAATAGCCCTTGCGGCTGGCGCCTCGAGGGTGTTCCGCCACAAGCTGCCAAGTGTTCGCAGCACAGCCTTGCCTGCGGCAACGCGCAGTCGCGCCTGCCGGCGGACGAGGCCGGACGCGTCGAAGCACCCGGCCGTCGGTATGAGTCTCGATAATAACCTGAAATTGCGGGCGGTGCGGCGTTCTGTCTAGCTAAGTTCGAAATGAAAGCGTGTCAGTCCCGAACTCTTGCCGCACCTGACCCGTTAGGGTCGTAGGCTGCCGCAGCGCGGCCAGGATTCGATTGCCGGAGGTGACGAACGCCGGGCAGGAGAGAGCAGGTTCGATGGAACAGCCCGACGCTTGGCATCAGACAGACCGGCTCGACGCCGAGCAGGGCAAGGGCGATCCGTTCGCCGCCGCGGTCCGCGCCACGCGGATGCCGATGATCATCACCAATCCGCGGATCCCCGACAACCCGATCGTCTACGCCAACGATGCCTTCCTGCGCATGACCGGTTACGGCCGCGACGAGGTGCTGGGCCGCAACTGCCGGTTCCTCCAGGGCAAGGACACGGATCGCGGCGCCGTCGCGCTGATCCGCGATGCGGTCCAGGCCCGCACCGACATCGCGATCGACATCCTGAACTACCGCAAGGACGGGATGCCGTTCTGGAACGCCCTCTATCTCAGCCCCGTCGTCAACGAGGGGGGCGAGGTTCTGTTCTTCTTCGCCTCGCAGCTCGACGTCAGCGACCGGGTGGACGCGCACCTGCGGGTCCAGCAGGAGAAGGACCGGTTCGAGACCGAGGTCGCCAACCGCACCCGCGACCTGACCGAGGCGCTCGCCACCCAGACCATGCTGGTCCACGAGGTCGATCACCGGGTCAAGAACAACCTCCAGATGATCGCGGCGCTGCTCGCCATGCAGACCCGGGCGATCACCGATCCGGCGGCGCGCAATGCCATGGAGGCGATGCTGACCCGGGTCGAGGCCCTGGGCACGGTCCATCGCCGGCTCTACCAGTCCAACAACGTCGAGCGGTTCGACGTGGCCGAGTTCGCCCGCGACCTCGCCACCGACCTCGTCCGCGGCTCCGGCGACCGGATCCGCCTGCACCTGGACCTGGAGGCCGTGGAGATCCCGGTCGCCAAGGCCCCCCCCGTGGCGCTGATGATGAACGAGCTGATCACCAACGCCCTCAAGCACGCCTTCCCGGACGACCGCCCCGGCCGGCTCTCCGTGACGGTTGCGCCGGACGCGGGCTATTTCACCATCAAGATCGCCGATGACGGCGTCGGCATGCCCGTCCAGGTGATGGAACAGCGCTCCTTCGGGAAGCGCCTGATCGGCACGCTCTGCCGCCAGCTCAGTGCCAGCATCGCCTGGATGGCCAACGATCCCGGCACGATCGTCAGCATACGCTTGCCGCGTGAGATGGCCGGCGGTCTGGAGTCCTCATGACCGAGCCGCTCAGGATCCTCGTCGTCGAGGATGAAGCCCTCATCCTGATGCAGATCGAGATGATGCTGGAGGAGGCCGGCCACTGCGTGGTGGGAACGGCCATGACCTCCCGGGAGGCCATCGCCCTCGTCCACGAGACCCGACCCGAACTGGTCCTGATCGACTTGCGCCTCGGCGACGGCTCCTCAGGCGTCGACGTGGCGCACGCGGTGCGCCAGCTCGGCGGTATCACGGCCGCGTTCATGACCGCCAACGCCCGGGCGCTCAGCGAGGATATGGCCGGCGCCACGGCGGTGATTGCCAAACCCTTCACCGGCTCGGTGCTGGAGGAATCCCTGGCCTATCTTCTGGATTGCGTACGCCGGCCGCCCCCGGCCGAGCTGGTGCCGTCGGGGATGCGCGTCGCCCCGGCCTGGCTCGCGAGCTTCGCCCGGATGCGGGCCGGGCCGCCCCCTCGACAGGGGCCGCGCCGCAACTAAAGTAACGCCATGCCGAGCTTGACCGTAGTACGCCTTCTGACCCTCGTTGTCTGCCTGCCGTTCCTGGGCGCGGCCGCCCGGGCCGATACCTGCGACGACCTCGCCCGCCAGATCGCGGGGGCGATCGGCGGCAAGGTCGGCAAGCGCGCCGGCCCCAGCATCGACATCCGTCTCGCCGGGCCGATCAAGTTCGATGTGACCTGCCGGGCCGAGCCGATCGTGCAGGCGACCTCGGCCGAGCCCGCCCCCTCGGCGACCTTCTTCCGCGACCTGTCGGTGGCCTCCGAAATCCTGATTGGCGAATCGGCTTCCGCCGTCGAGCCGATCATCGCCAACGCCTACCGGACATCGCTGTCGGAGCGGCGCAAGTCCTTCATCCAGCAGAATGGCTGGTCGGCCTCCTGCTACACCGACCCGGGCAGCAGCACGATGCGCACCCTGTGCTCGGTGGGACGCATCCCGCCGGGATAGGGCTCGCGCTGATCCGGTCGATGCGATGCCGTGAGACATAGCTATTATTGATACGGAGGTTGTCCGACAAAGCCTTACGCCCGCGCAGCGCTCGAACCTCGTCAATGCCTCCAGCAGAACGAGTCATCTCTGCAGCCAAGCTGCCGGAGAATTTTTTAGCAGCCTGTTCGGTGCTCGCCATCAGTAGTGATCAACGAGCCGCTCCAGACTTTCCAACCAAGCCGAGACATCGCGAGCCTCGGCTGGAAGACGCTTGTAGTTGTGGGCTGCCTCGTTTCTGACATCATAGTCCTTGTTGAGAGTCGCCAGGGTGGCCGGATCCGCTTGAAAGATCACTTCCAGCTTCCGCCTCAGCGAGAATGCCTTGATGTTCTCAAGAACGTAGCGCCAAGCCGTCCCCTGGACGGTCTTGGCGGCAGCCTCTCCCTCGATACGCTTCTCTGCTTCCTTCCGGGTAACGTACTCGAACTGCGCCCATCCCAGGAGATAGAACGCTACGTCAACAGCTTCCTGTGCATCGCGGATCTGTTGGGCGTCGCCCCGCCGCTCCAAGAGTTGCTTGTCCAGAAGCGCCCTGACCCGGTCGTAGGCACGTTTCGTGTCAGTCAGTTTGCTCACGCGTGGACTTCCACGCCGATTAGGTCACGGAAGGCTGTTTCATCCCATGGCCGCGCTTCCCGCCGCTCGCCCCGGATGATGTAGACCCAACGCGTGATGCTGATGTCGCGCGAAGTGTCGAGAAGGATAGCGCTCCGTTCATGCGTGATAATGTCGATGCGGCCATTGGAGCCGATGACCCAAAGCCCAGCTGGCACGATGCTCATGACTGGCGACTCGCCCCTGCTGAGGTCGAGGATGGCCAGTTCGCGATCGGGAATAGCGAACTTCTGCATCAGATCTTCGGACATGAGGATCGTTCGCGAGCGGTCCGCAGTAAGGCCTTCACGGGCCCCCCACGCTTCTGCTTGGGCGTAGATGGCCGCGATACGCTGCTGCCAATCGTCCAAGCGCATGTCCAAGTCAGTCCTATCGAAGACGCTGCCGTCGTCGTTGAATTCCCAAACGTAGAGCGGATCTAAGTCGCAGTGATGGGGCACGTTGCCATCGAAATACAAGATCGACAGCCTTAGGCGCTCGACGTTGAAGTTCCAGACCTCGTGCTGGGGCCCCGGTCCGCGCGACAGCTCGAACAGCTCTTTCCAGCACCGCTCCAGCTCTGTGCCTTTGAAGTCGCGCGTGCCCACGCTCACAGCAGCGGTCACAACCACACTATCCGGGAAGACGATTCTCAGGTTCGACGCGGGTGGCCCCTCCGAGAACTCGTGGCACACCTCGGCATCCTTGATCTGGATGCTCCTAATCAGGCGCTCGGGAGGGAAGTCCGTCTCGTCCCCAACGCGCTCGGTGAAGCGCGCCCTTACGTCGTCCGGCCCGAGCAGGCGAGGTCCGTGCATCCGGACCTTCGATCCGAACACCACGTAGCGGTTGCCGACATTAGCCAGGACCTGCCGCTCATAGGGATGAGGGGCTATCAGACCGGAGTGAGCTTCTGAGGCGGTCACGCTTAGATCCTGTTGCGATCAAGACATGACGATGGGCCTACGCAGCCGAGGCCGCAAGACACGACAGCTTGGAGGTTTTGTTCCGCCTGACCGGGGACGACCGTCTGGTCCTCCCCGGCTTCGGTCTCGATTGCGCGGTGGCCGATCTCTATGCCCGCACGCCCCTCGTGCGGGCGCGGCGCTGATCAGTACTCGATCACGCCATCGAGCGCGTAGTGCTTCACGGTCTTGCGGTTGGCGATCAGCTCGTCGACCGTCGGCTCGCCCTTGAGGGCGCGGGCGATGGCGAGCTTCGTCGCCTCGTAGTTGGTCCGGTACAGGTCCTTCTGGTCGAGGTCGTCGTCCTCGGCGCAACGCTGATCGAGCCAGATCATGATGATCATGCACAGCTCGTCGAGGCCGTCCTTGGGCAGGATGCCCTCGATGATGCAGTCCACGATCGCGTCGCCGGTGGCCGCCTGGACCACGCCGCCGAGGAGCTCAGCATACTCGGCCGTGTGGATCGTGACCTTGGTGGTCATCATCGTGGCCGGGCGCACCAGCTGGTTGAGGTCGCGGACCACGAACATCCGGGTATGGCCCTGCACCTGCCCCATCATCGACGCGAAGGCCTGACCCACCGGCCCGCGCACGGAGCCGATCAGCACCTCCGGCATCGCGTCGGTGTACTGGCCCTCGGCCGCCAGCACCGTGGCCTCGCCCGTGCGGAACCAGATCTCTTGCATATGTCGACTCCACCTGATCGGAGCCCGCGGGAGACATCATCGCGCCGCCCGCGTCAATTGCTCAGAGCAGGCCGACCCCGTCGAGCACGCCGACCAGCGCGAAGGCGATCGTGATGCCCGAGATGACGTAGACCACCCATTTGTAGGCGCCGGTGACGCGCTTGTCCTCCGGCAGGGCCCGGGTGGCGAGCAGGATCAGCAGGCCGAGCGCCAGGGGCAGGAGCAGCGCGTTCATCACCTCGACGGCGATATTGAGGGCCACGAGATTCGGCACGAGCTGCACGGCCACGGCCCCCGCGGCGACCACCAGCGCGAAGGCGCCGTAGAAGGCCGGCGCCTCCCGGGGCGACTGCTCCAGGGAATGCGGCTTGCCCGTCACGTCGCCAAAACCCCAGGCCAGCGCCAGCGCCACGACGTTCAGCGCCACGAAGGCCGCCGCGATGATCCCGACCCCGAACACTGCCTGCCCGAGCCAGGGCCCGAGGGCCGGGGTGAAGGCCCCCGCGAGGTCGCCCACGGTCTGAAGACCCTCCTTCGTGCCCTGCCCGGCCTTGCCGATCGTGGCGGCGGCCGCGATCAGGATCGCCCCCATCACGCATTGCGAGATCACAGCGCCCACGAACGTGTCGAGCCGCGAGCTCCGCGCGTGGTCCCAGCCGAGGCCTTTGTCGACGATCGCCGATTGTTGGTAGAAAATCATCCACGGCATGATCACAGCGCCGATATTGGCGGCGATCAGCACCCGGAACTGGCCGTCGCCCAGCGGCATGTGGGCGAAGGACGCCACGATCTCCGAGGGATTCGGCCGTGCCGCGATCGCGAGGCCGATGAAGACCAGTTCGAACAGGCCGACCGCAATCGCCACCATCTCGACGCGCCGGTAGCTCCCCGTGAACACCAGCCCGAGCAGCAGGAGCGCCGGCAGACCGAGGCTCACGAGGCGCGGCACGCCGAACAGGTCGCCGATGCCGGCGATGCCGGAGAATTCGGTGACGATGGCGCCGATTCCGGCGACCACGAGGCCGCCGTAGGAGATCCAGGCCCAGACCGGCCCGTAATGCGCCCGGATCAGCTCGCCGTGGCCGCGACCGGTGGCGGTGCCGAGCCGCACCGTCAGCTCTTGGACGACGTAGAGGATCGGCACCAGCAGGATCTGCAGGAGCAGCAGCGAATAGCCCCACCGGGCGCCGCTCTGGGCCGCCGTGATCAGGCTGCCGACATCCGTGTCGGCCAGCATCACGACGAGTCCGGGACCCGCGGTCTTGAGGAACGTGGCGAGGCGGGGCAGGGAAGCGCTGGGCACGGCTCGGGAACAGTCCCGGACTGGGGCGGTTCCGGCGGGAGCCTGCGGCGTTTTCCCGGGCGCGGGAGGGGACAGCGATGGCGGAGAGCGCGGAGCGGGGGCTCGGCTGGAGCCTTCAGGCGAGCGCCGTACCGGAGGGGGTGCGGCTGGAACTCGCCCTGTCGGACCTCGGCGGTGGGCCGGTCACCGCCGTGATCGTGCTGGACCGGGCCGAGGCCCGCGCCTTCGCGCGCGCGCTGCTAGCGGCGGCGGGCGACGCCGCCGAGCGCACATTCCCGAAGCCGCGGACGTGAATCCGCCTCAGCGCAGGGCAGGACCGGGGTTGCGGCCCGGCAGGCGCGGCACCACCGTGCCGCGCCGCTCGACCGGCGCATCGCAGGCATAGGCGAACTCAGACTTCTGCGGGTCGAACACGGTCTCGCCAGTGATCCGGCAATCCTCCCGCACGGTCTCGTCGAGATAGGCGCGGGCGGCCGTGCGGAAGCGCGTCACCCGGGTCGCCGCCGGCTCCGGATCGATGCGGACCTCGCTGAGATTGCAGCCGGCATATTCGCGCAGGGCGTTGGAGACGATCAGCATCCGGCGCAATTGCCGGTTGTCGTAAACCTCGTAGGGCTCCTTGCAGCCGATCGTGACCACCTGCGGCGTGAGCGCCACATAGTTCCGCGAGATGTAGGAAAATCCGGTGGCGGTGCAGCCGGCGAGCGCCGAGCCCAGGAAGACGGCGGCTGGGGCGAGCCGGAAGGGCCTCAGGGCCGCGCGCTGTCGCATCCTCGTCATCCCCAGCCCGAAACCGATCCGCCGCGCGCTCCGGCGGGACACCGGTGTGCATTGAAACGGCTGCGCTTGCGCCGTCAATGCGTTTGTAACCGGCATCCTCCGCGTCCCGCCGATGGGTGTCGTCGCCAGCGGCGCCGGGGCGGCGTTGCCGGGATCGGCCGACAATCGGACAAATCGGACCCTCGCGAGATCCGGCGGACATACGGCCCGCGGGAGACCCGCTCCCGCACCGTCACCCGACCGCACCGGTCGGGGTCGCATTCCGATGCTTGCGGCGGCGAGGACGGAGCGCAGTTGCGCCGGCCGGATCGGTTTCGACAGGATCGGGACGTCCGCCGTGCCGAGATCCTCGTGCACGCGCCCCTCGTCGTGGCCGGTCATCACCACCGCCGGCAGGGCCTGTCCGGCGCGGCGGCGGACCGCCGCGATGCAATCCGTTCCCGTGACGCCGTTGCCGAGTTCGAAGTCGGTGATGAGAAGGTCGATCTCGGCGACGGAAGCGGGGATCGCGGGTTCGGCCTGAACCCGGCAGCCCCATAACTCCAGCAGGCTGGCCGTGGCCCGCAGCACGGCCTCATCATCCACGACCAGCAGCACCCGCAGGCCGCCGAGGGTCGACGGCGGATCGAGCGTGCGCGGCGGAGCCGCGAGCGCCTGCGCTTGGACGACCGGGAGGTTGCCGATGCCCACAAAGGTCCCGTACCCCGGCGCGGAGCGCAGCGTCACCTCCAGGCCGAGCAGCCCGCCGAGGCGCCGGAGGATCGGCAGGCCGAGGCCGACGCCCTCGATGTCCCGGTCGCCGCGGTGGTGGACCCGGTAGAACTCGTCGAACACCTTCGCCTGATCCTCGACCGGGATGCCGGGGCCGCGATCGTAGACCTGCATGGCGAGCCGACCGCCCCGCCGACGGCAGGCGATCAGGATCGGCCGGCCGGGCGCGTATTTGATCGCGTTGTTGACGATGTTCCGCAGCATCGTGGTCAGCATTGCCCGGTCGGCGCGCACGATCACCGCGCAGGCGCGGATGCGCAGCGCCGTCCCGTCGCGCTGGGCCGCCTCGGCGTTCCGGCGCCGCACGTCCTCGAGGATGTCGCCGATCGCGACGGCCGCGAAGCGCGGTTCCACCTTGCCGCTGTCGAGGGTCGAGATGTCCAGGAGTGACTTGAACAGGCGCGAGACGCGCTGCAGCGACCGGTCGATGATCTCGACCATCCGCAGTTCCTCCGGGCCGAGCTCGGCGCTCCGCAGGCGCGCGGTGAACAGGCTGATCGCGTGGGTCGGCTGGCGCAGGTCGTGGCTCGCCTGCGCCAGGAAGCGGGACTTGGACAGATTCGCCTCCTGCGCGCGGGCGTAGGCCGTGTGCAGGCGCTGCAGCAGCGCGTGGATGTAGGCCGGCACGAGGATCGGGGTGCAGGCCAGCGTCAGCACCAGGAAGGGATTGTCCCGCCAATACGCGTTGCAGGTGGCCGTCACGACGATCGACGCCAGCGCCACCGCGGCCGTGATCTTCAGATCGGTCGTCCCGAAGCGCAGGCCGTTTCCCACCGTGATCCACATCAGGATGGCGTAGATCGGCATCATCGGAGCGCCGCCCACCGCCATGGTCCAGGTCATCGAGCCCATGTCGTTGCTGATCGTGATGACGCGCCGCAGGAGCATGTTGCCCGGCCGCCGTCTGATCCAATCGTATTAAATGAAAGATAAAAACAGACTGAAAACCATAATATTGGGGATGATGTACCCCTCTGGCGAATAATATTGACAAAAGTCAATAGTAGATAATGGAGGATCGTGCTGCTGATCATGACGATGCGGACCACGGCCTGCGCCTTCTCAGTATCGAAGGGTTCGTCCTGCTCGTTCTGCAGAGGGGACATCGTCACCTTCATTTATGTTGAGCCGTGCTCGTCGAGTCGATGATCGGGGTGCGGTCAGGCGTCCCGTCCGGGTCTGCGCGGAGGATCCGGTCCGCCGCCGACCGCCGGACCGGGTCGATCAGGCGAGCCCCGCAACCCGTCGCCCTGGCGGAGGCCCGGCCGAAGGAACCGGCTGCGGCCTGTCCGAGCGCGACCTGCGGATCGACCGGGCGCTCGGCGCGCTCTACGATTCCGACCGCACGGGCGGGCTCGGCGCCTCCGCGCCCTCCGTGCCGCGCTGGCTCGGCGACATCCGCGACTACTTCCCGGCCTCCGTGGTGCAGGT
This sequence comes from Methylobacterium sp. J-030, assembly GCF_022829545.1. Taxonomy (GTDB): domain Bacteria; phylum Pseudomonadota; class Alphaproteobacteria; order Rhizobiales; family Beijerinckiaceae; genus Methylobacterium. The sequence continues at coordinate 49,654 of NZ_JAKSYM010000341.1, forward strand.
GATGCAGCGCGACGCGTTCGAGCGGCTCGACCTCAAGCGCATGCTCACCGAGCCCGAAATGCTGGAGGCCGTGGTGCCCGACGTGGCCCTGGTCTCGACGCTGATTTCCATGCGCAGCCTGCTCGGCGGCCGGACCAGGGAGACCGCCCGGCTGGTGGTGCGCCGGGTGGTCGAGGCGCTGATGTGCAAGCTCGAGGAGCCGGAGCGGCAGGCGGTGAACGGCGCGATCGACCGGTCCCGGGTGAACCGGCGCCCGCGCCACGCCGAGATCGACTGGAATCGCACCATCCGGGCGAACCTGCGCCATTACCAAGCCGACTACAAAACCATCATCCCGGAGATCCGGCTCGGCCACGGGCGCCGGGGCCGCGGCTCCCTGAAGGACGTGGTGCTGTGCATCGACCAGTCCGGCTCGATGGCCGCCTCCGTGGTCTATGCCAGCATCTTCGGGGCCGTGATGGCCTCGCTGCCGGCAGTCTCGACCCGGCTCGTGGTGTTCGACACCGAAGTGGTCGACCTCTCCGACACCCTCGACGATCCGGTCGAGGTGCTGTTCTCGGTGCAGCTCGGCGGCGGCACCGACATCAACCGGGCGGTGGGCTACTGCGCGTCGCGCATCACCCGGCCCGAGGACACGATCCTCGTGCTGATCTCCGACCTCTACGAGGGCGGCGTGACGGCGGGGCTGCTCGGCCATGCCCAGCGCCTCGTCGCGGCCGGTGTGCAGTTCGTGGCGCTGCTCGCCCTGTCGGATTCCGGCGCTCCGGCCTACGACCGGGCGCTCGCGGCCCGGCTGGCCGCTTTGGGCGTCCCGGCTTTCGCCTGCACGCCCGACCTGTTCCCCGACATGATGGCGGCGGCGATCCGCAAGGACGATCTGGAAGCCTGGGCGGCCGGGGCCGGCATCGCGGCGGTGCGGGCCGATCCGGGGCCGGATCCGTAAGACCCGGGATGCCCGCATCGATCCCGGAACGGGGCCCGCCGAGGGCGTGTGGAACCACCCGCGCGTTCGCCTCCGGCCGTGGGAGCATTGCGCCCCACGGCACCCGACGGGGTTCGAGACCGGTGTCTCCTGTGTGATCCCACGCGGTCCGGGGTCTTCGCGGCGTTCCGGATAAAGGGGGGCAGAACCGCTCCGAACCGTTTCGCGAGCGTGGTCGTGCTCGATCGCGGCCTGCAATCCCGCGAGACGCCACCCCTCCATGTGTGCGCGTTGACGGCGCAGCCAGCGGCGGTGACTTATCCCGCGCATCTTTGGTTGTTTCCGCGAACAAAGCCGAGGATTCGATGGCGAATGGGGTTCTCTGAGGGATCGGTCTAGCAATATTGTGCCTATCGGCGGCGTCGACGAAGAGTTGTGCCGAGAATTACGGGATGGAGGGCGTCCTGATGTTCAACGCCCTCGCCGACAAGACTTGGATGGTCTGCCCGAACGTCAATCCCAAAGCCGCGTTCGACCGCGCGACGCAGGCGGTCCTGGTTGAGGGCTTCGTAGACGTGAACGCCGAGAAGGAACTCGGTACGCTGACGGCCCAGCAGCAGACCTCCGGTTCGGGCCGGCCGCGGACCCTGCGGGTCGTGGTTCGCAAGGCCGGCAAGGGCAGCCGGATCGACGCGCTGTCCATGGTGCAGGCGGGTCAGTCCGGCCAGGACATCGACAAGGCCCTCTGCCGCATCGTCGATGCCGCGGCGCAGGAAAGGCTCGCCGTGGACGGAGTCGGCTCGGGTGCGGACCACGGGCTGCCGGGTCGCCGGGGATCGAGCCGGCCGCGGCTGGTGATCCGGCCCGTCAGCGCCCCCCGAGACAGCCCGTCCCGGGCGCCGGCAGGACCAGCCACGCGCGCCCGGCATAGAGGCGCCCGACCGCGCCCGGCGCTGCGGGCTGCACCACCTGATGGCGCGGCCGGCCGAGACCAGGGCGCCCTCACCGGACGCCGCGAGCGCCACTGGAGCACCGAACGCCACGAAGGTCTCCGGCTGGACCGCGAGGGTCGTCAGGGCCGTGACGCCGAGCCCCCGGCGAGTGCGGCCGCGATGGCGGCGACCGGCAGGCTCCGCCGCAGGCGCGGGTCCGTCATCGTAGGCCTGCTCGAAGCGGCCCCCTCGTCTTCCACGGCGCGGATCTCCGCCGCGAGCTGCTCCACCGCGGTGTCGTAGCCGACCCGCCGCCAGCCCGGCTCGGACTGGATCGGCATCGCGAACAGCGGCTCGGCCCCGCCGAGGGCGACCGACCGGCCCGCCGGCAAGAGGACGGAGGTGAGGATCCGGCGATTGCCGGCGATCTCCAGCACGGTCCGGCCGCGGGCGCCGAGCCCCCGGACGATCGCCGTGAAGGCCTGGTAGCGCGGCGTCTCCATCGGGGCGGCCGGCCCGTGCGCGTCGTTCGGAACCGGGCCGAGGAGGGTGATGCGCGGGTCGGCGGCCGCGTCGGCGGCATCGAGACCTGCCACGACGCTGCGGATCGTGAGCACGGCCGGGTCCATCCCGGCGAGCCACGCGATCCCGCGCGTGTACAGCCCCTTCACCCCACATTGCAGCGGGAGCGCCCCGCGCCGCTCGACCGCCCGCAGGGACGGCACGAACGGCGCCGCGTGCCGGAGCCGGGACAGGTCCTGGTCGAAGGGGTAGCGGTACCACGGGGTCTGGCGCAGGAACACGGCGTAGGCGGCTAGCAGCCGCGCGTTGAACCGGTCCTCCTGTGTGGGCTCGGGGCCCCGCCACCACGCGGTCGCCGCACCCCGTCCGGCGGGCCGGGGCGAGGTGCCGGCTCGTCCCGGGCCGCCCCTGGGGATGTGCCGGCGGCTCCGCGACCTGACAGCGTGGCCATATCGCTCTTGCGGAACACTTGCGGAACGTTTAACCTGTTCGCGATTTGTTTCTGCGGCCGCCCGGGGCGGTCCGCCAAGCCGCGAGGCCCTCTTCGATGCTCACGCGCAAGCAGCTGGACCTTCTGCGGTTCATCCAGAGCCGCATGCAGGAATGCGGCGTTCCCCCCTCCTTCGATGAGATGAAGGACGCGCTCGACCTCAAGTCGAAATCGGGCATCCACCGGCTGATCACGGCCCTGGAGGAGCGCGGCTTCCTGCGCCGCCTGCCGAATCGGGCGCGCGCCATCGAGGTGATCCGCATCCCCGAGAGTCTGGCGCAGGCGGCCTCGCCCGCCCCCGAGCCCCGCCGCTTCACCCCGAGCGTGGTGGAGGGCGGCAAGTCCCGGCAGCCGGCGGCAGCGCCACCGATGCCGGCGAGCGCCAGGATGATCGACGAATCAGGCCGGGCGGTCTCGATCCCCGTCATGGGCCGGATCGCGGCCGGTACGCCGGTCTCGGCGATCCAGAACCAGAGCCACGCCATCACGCTGTCGCCGGACTTCCTCGCAGGCGGCGAGCACTACGCCCTGGAGGTGCGCGGTGATTCGATGGTCGAGGCCGGGATCCTCGACGGCGACCTCGTGGTGATCCGCAAGCAGGACACGGCCAATACCGGCGACATCATCGTGGCGCTGATCGACGACGAGGAGGCGACGCTCAAGCGCCTGCGCCGCCGCGGCTCCTCGATCGCCCTGGAGGCCGCCAACCCGGCCTACGAAACCCGCGTCCTGGGTCCCGACCGGGTCCAGATCCAGGGCCGGCTCGTCAGCCTCGTACGTCGCTACTGAAGCGGTTCGGTGGGGGCCTCCGCGGGGATCTGAGGCGCTTCGGTCGAGGCCATGCCGCCGTCCGTCCCCGCGGGGGGATCCGCCCCTTGCTCGAGCGGAGCGGGTGCCGGCCGCGGACGCCAGGGGGCGGACCGGCCATCGCCCTGGGCCGCGCGCATCGTGAAGCCAGTCTCGTCCGCCCGCAGGGCGATGGCTCCGCGCGTGGCCAGCACGCGGCGGTCGATCACGAGCGGTCCCGTGCAGGTCGGCGGCGCCGTGAGGCTCGTGATCAGCACGGCGGCCCGGGCGCAATCCTCCTGGAAGGCGCGCCGGTCGCGGACCAAGGCGACCGGCCTGCCGTCCGGCAGGAGCGCGATGCAGCCGAGACGGTCGCAGCGCCCGCCCGGGGCCGCGCCGGATCCGCGATCAGGTCGCCGCCCGTCGCCGTCCGCTTTGAGCCATTGCTCCAGCACGAAGCCCGAAGGGCTGCCGAGGACCGCGAGGCGGCCGTCCGGCCCGCGCACCGCGGCCCCTGAGCCCTGCCGGTCGACGTAGAGGTCGCGGCGCTCCGGCTGGACGAGCAGGCCGATCCCGAGCAGGACGGGCGGCAGGGCGAGCCAGCGCAGCCGCGAGGCCGGCAGTGTCGCCAGCAGCAGGGCCGCCGTCAGGGCGGCGAGGGCCCCGGGGCCGAAGGCCGGCACCACTAGGCTCGCCCGCTCGAACCCGGCGATCCAGTTCGAGATCGCCAGCATGCCGCCCACTGCCTGCCCCATCAGCCACCAGACCGGCCGGTCGAGGGCGAAGGGATAGGCGAGGCACCCGATCACGGCCGAGGGCATCACCACCAGCGAGACGAGGGGCAGCGTCAGGGCGTTGCCGACGAGGCCGAAGGGCTGGATCGTCTGGAAGTGGTAGGTGGCGAAGGGCGCGGTCGCGATCTGCGCCACCAGGGTCGTGGCCAGGGTACCGGTGACCGCCGACAGGCCGGTCCCGACGAGACGGCCGATCCGCCCGGCCCCCGGCCGCACGAACAGGCGCCCGTCGATCAGCCGGGCGCAGGCGATCAGCCCGGCCACCGCGCCGAACGACATCTGGAAGCTCGGCCCCAGCAGGCCCTCCGGCTCGCGGGCCAGCGCGATCAGGGCGGCCAGCGCGAGGTTGCGCATCGACAGGGCCGGCCGGTCGACGAGGATCGCGCCCAGCATGATCAGCGTCATGATCAGCGAGCGCTCGGCGGCGATGTCCCAGCCCGAGAAGGCGCAGTAGGCGCTCACCCCCACCATGGCGAAGCCGGCCGCGATCTTCTTGATCGGCCAGAACAGGGCGCAGTGGGGGATCAGCGCGAGCAGCGCCCGCACCAGCCAGAACACCACGCCGGCGGCCAGCACCATGTGGAGGCCCGAGATCGAGACCACGTGGTAGATGCCGGCGGCGCGCAAAGCGTCGTTGGTGGCCGGGCCGATCAGCCCGCGCTTGCCGGTCACCAGGGCCGCCGCCACCGCGCCCGCTTGGCCGCCTTCGGCCTCGGCGATCCGGCGAGTCAGGGCGTTGCGGGCCTGGTCCAGCGTCGCGGCGAGGCGTAGCCGCAGGGGCGGCGGCTCCGCGGGCGCCCGGACCGTGACCGCGCCGAGGAGCGAGCCGACCGCGCCGATTCCCTGGAAATACGCGTCCCGGGCGAAGTCGTAGCCGCCCGGCCGGGCCGCCTCCGGGGGCGGCAGCAGACGGGCCGTCGCCGCGATGGTCTCGCCGGGCCGCGGGATCGGCGCCTTGCGGAACGAGACCCGCACCCGGGACGGCCGCGCCTCGGGCCTGAGTCCGGCGAAGCTCTCCACGCGGATCACCAGCCGGGCGCCGACCTCGCGCTCGTCCAAGGCCTCCACCATGCCGATGAGCGGCCCGATGGTGGTCCGGGCCAGGATCGGCGCGGCGACCTGCGAGACCCGCCACGTCGCCGCCGCGAAGCCGAGGAACGCGAAGCCGACCGCCAGCGCCAGCGCCATCGCGACCGGCCGCGCTCCCAGGAACGGCACCGGCGCCAGGGCGAGGGTCGCCCCGATCAGCGGGGCGGCCAGGAGTGGCGTGCCGTCCGCGGCTCCGAAATAGACGAGAATTCCGGCCCCGAACGCCACCGCGAGCCAGGGGAACAGGCGGCGCTGCTCGGCCTCCCGGGCAAGGCCTTCGACCAGCCAGTTTCGAACGGCCGGAAGCGCGGGCACGCGCGGGCCGGCGAGCGCGAAGGCACCCCCCGTCAGCCTCGCGCCGATCCGCCGCATTGCCCCTGCCCCGATCCGCGCGACCTGTCGTCGGCGGCCGGGCGATTCCCCGGCCGATTCTTATCGCATCCGTGGGCCCGTGCTACGGGCGGCGCTTCGTGCTACGGGCGCCCTCATCGAGCCCGCCGCTCCGTGCTCCCCATCTCGCCCCGAACCTACCGGACCGATGTCCTCAGCCGTCGTCACGCGCTTCGCCCCCTCGCCCACCGGCTACCTCCATATCGGCGGCGCCCGGACGGCCCTGTTCAACTGGCTCTACGCCCGCCACACCGGGGGGCGGATGCTGCTGCGCATCGAGGATACCGACCGCGAGCGCTCGACCAAGGGGGCGATCGACGCGATCCTCGACGGTCTGTCGTGGCTTGGCCTCGATTGGGACGGCGACGTGGTGTTCCAGTTCGCCCGGGCCGAGCGCCACCGTGCGGTGGCCGAGGAACTGCTGGCCGCCGGCCGCGCCTATCATTGCTACGCCACCGCCGAGGAACTCGTGCAGATGCGCGAGACCGCCCGCGCCGAGGGGCGCGCCCCTCGCTACGATGGCCGCTGGCGCGACCGCGACCCGTCCGAGGCGCCCGCCGGAGCCAAGCCGGTGATCCGCCTGCGCGCGCCCCTGGAGGGCGAGACCGTGGTCGAGGACGCCGTCCAGGGCCGGGTGACTTGGGCCAACAGGGACCTCGACGACCTCGTCCTGCTTCGCTCGGACGGCACGCCGACCTACATGCTCGCCGTGGTGGTGGACGACCACGACATGGGCGTCACGCAGATCATCCGCGGCGACGACCACCTCACCAACGCGGCCCGCCAGAGCCAGATCTTCGCCGCGCTCGGCTGGGACGTCCCGCGGATGGCCCACATCCCGCTGATCCATGGGGCCGACGGGGCGAAGCTCTCGAAGCGGCACGGGGCGCTCGGCGTCGAGGCCTATCGCGACCTCGGCTACCTGCCGGCGGCGCTCCGCAACTACCTCGTGCGGCTCGGCTGGAGCCACGGCGACCAAGAGGTGTTTTCCACCGAGGAGATGATTGCGGCCTTCGATCTCGGCTCGGTCGGGCGCTCGGCGGCGCGGTTCGACTTCGCCAAGCTCGCCAACCTCAACGGCCTCTACATCCGCGGCAGCGCCGATGCCGACCTCGTGGCGGCGATCGAGACCATCCTACCGGGCGTCGGACCCCAGCGCGGCCTGTCGGCGCCGCTGCCGCCGGACCTCAAGGCCAAGCTCACTGAGGCCATGCCGGGCCTCAAGGAGCGGGCCAAGACCCTGATCGAACTTCTCGACAGCGCCTACTACCTCTACGCCCGGCGCCCGCTCGAACTCGACGACAAGGCCCGCGCCCTCCTGTCCGACGAGGGCCGCGGGCGCCTCGCCGGCGTGAAGCCGGCGCTCGAAGCCCTGCCGGAGTGGGGCGCGGCCTCGACCGAGGGCGCGGTGCGCCACTACGCCGAGGAGGCCGGCTGCAAGCTCGGGCAGGTGGCCCAGCCCCTGCGGGCCGCGCTCACCGGCCGGACAACCTCCCCGCCCCTGTTCGACGTGATGGCGGTGCTCGGCCGGGACGAGACCTTGGCCCGCCTCGGCGATCAGGTGTCGCAGGGCTGAAGCCGCCCGCAGGGCCGGGAACGGCGGATTCCGGCCCGGATTTCGCTTGGTGGCATCCGGGTCACGAATTTGCTTGGCGTCGGGGTCCGGTTGTCACGGACCCCGTTGCTGCTGCAGTGCGGTTTGGGTAACGCAGGTCTGTGAGCACCCGCAGCATGTGGCGCGGTGCTCATGCCCCCGGGACCGCCCGGGGGAGCCCGAGGCCGGCATCCGCCACGTCGCCAGAGAAGGGTCCACGATCCATGAGCGCACCCAGCACCATCACCGTGGACGGCAAGACGATCGAATTGCCGGTGAAATCCGGTACGATCGGGCCGGACGTCATCGACATCGGCAAGCTCTACGCCCAGACCGGAGCCTTCACCTTCGACCCGGGCTTCACCTCGACGGCCTCCTGCGAATCGAAGATCACCTACATCGACGGCGACGAGGGCGTGCTGCTCTACCGCGGCTACCCGATCGAGCAGCTCGCCGAGCAGGGCGACTTCCTCGAAACCTGCTACCTGATGCTGTTCGGCGCCCTGCCGACCGCCGCCCAGAAGGCCGATTTCGACTACCGGGTCACGCGCCACACCATGGTGCACGACCAGATGAACCGGTTCTTCACCGGCTTCCGGCGCGATGCGCACCCGATGGCCGTGATGGTGGCCTCGGTCGGCGCGCTCTCGGCCTTCTACCACGACTCGACCGACATCACGGACGAGAGCCAGCGGATGATCGCCTCCATCCGCATGATCGCCAAGATGCCGACGCTGGCCGCGATGGCCTACAAGTACTCGATCGGCCAGCCCTTCGTGTACCCGAAGAACGACCTCGACTACACCTCGAACTTCCTGCGCATGTGCTACGCGGTGCCGTGCGAGGATTACGTTGTGAATCCGGTCTTCGCCAAGGCGCTCGACAAGATCTTCATCCTGCACGCGGACCACGAGCAGAACGCTTCGACCTCGACGGTGCGGCTCGCCGGCTCCTCGGGCGCCAACCCCTTCGCCTGCATCGCGGCCGGCGTCGCCTGCCTGTGGGGCCCGGCCCATGGCGGCGCCAACGAGGCGGCGCTGAAGATGCTGATGGAGATCGGCACGCCGGAGAACGTCAGCAAGTACGTCGCCAAGGCCAAGGACAAGAACGATCCGTTCCGCCTGATGGGCTTCGGCCACCGGGTCTACAAGAACTATGATCCCCGCGCCCGGATCATGCAGAACACCACGCACCAGGTGCTGAAGGAACTCGGCCACTCGGACGACCCGCTGCTCCACGTCGCCATGGAGCTGGAGCAGATCGCCCTCAAGGACGATTACTTCATCGAGAAGAAGCTCTATCCGAACATCGATTTCTATTCGGGCATCACCCTCAAGGCGATGGGCTTCCCGACCGACATGTTCACGGTGCTGTTCGCGGTGGCGCGCACGGTCGGCTGGATCGCCCAGTGGGCCGAGATGATCGAGGACCCGTCGCAGAAGATCGGTCGTCCGCGCCAGCTCTACGTCGGCCCGGCCCAGCGCGACTACGTGGCGGTGGACCAGCGCGGCTGAGGCGGGACCTGGCCCGGACGATGATCAGGGGGGCGGCCGGGAGGCCGCCCTTCGCGTTTGCGGGGCCGGCGGATCTCCGCCTGGCCTATCGCCCGCCCTACGATTGGGCGGCGATCCGCGCCTTCCTGGCCAAGCGGGCGATCCCCGGGGTCGAGGCGACGGACCCCGCGGCGGCCTACGCGCGCACGGTCAGCGTCGCGGGGAGGCACGGCCTCGTGACGGTCGAGCCCGGCGTCGACGGCCTGTGCGCGACGCTCCGCGGCATTGAGGCGAGCGACGCTCCGACGATCACGGGACGCCTGCGCCGCCTGTTCGACTGCGACGCGGATCCCGCCGCCATCGCGGAATGCCTCGCCGGGGATCCGGTGCTGGCGCCGCTCGTGGCGGCACGGCCCGGCTTACGGCTGCCCGGCGCCTGGGACCCGTTCGAGACCGGCTGCCGGGCGATCCTCGGCCAGCAGGTCTCGGTGGCCGCCGCGATCGGGCTCGCCGGGAAGCTGGTGGCGGCGTTCGGGACGCCCCTCGCGGAGCCGTTCGGCGGCCTGACCCACGTCTTTCCCGCACCGGCCGATCTGATCGAGGCGGATGTCGCCCTGGCGCTCAACATGCCGCGGGCCCGCGGCGCGGCGATCCGGGCGCTGGCCGCGGCGGCGCTGGCAGATCCAGACCTGTTCGCCCCAGCCGAATCCCTGGAAGCGGCGGTGCTGCGCTTCACGGCGATCCGCGGCATCGGTCCCTGGACGGCGCAGTACATCGCCATGCGGGTGCTCAAGCTGCCGGACGCCCTGCCGGTGGGCGATGTCGGCCTGCTGCGGGCGCTCGCGACCGCCACCGGGCGTCCGAGCGCGGCCGAGCTTCTGGCCCAGGCCGAGGCATGGCGGCCGTACCGGGCCTACGCGGCGCAGCACCTCTGGGCGGCGGATGAGGCGGCTGTAAAGCAGGTGTGATTCGGCGCTGCTCGACGATTTCGTTGCCACCGTCTTTGCGCGCGGAGCGAAGCAACCCAATGTTGCGCAACACCGGCCAGTCGCGCGCTGTCCTTGGGTCACTTCGCTGCGCTCGTGATGACGGAGGGGACGCTTGACCCGGTGCGCTTCATCACGGGGCTTGGCCGGGCTATGGATCGTGCCGTCATTGGGGTGTGTGGAACGCACCGCGGACCCTTCGCCCTTGACGACAGCCCAGTTCCTTCTCCGGCTCGCGGCGCCATTTGGCGGCGGGGTGCTGGCCCTCGGCGCGCTCTGGCTCAGCCAGCGCGCGCATTGAGGACAGGGCCATTCCACCTGACCTCCTCAGTCTGGAGCTCGAGGGATTGCAGAGGCCTCGGAAGAGCTTCTTCGAGGCCTGCGCTGCGCTTCGGCACCACCGGATGAAGGGTTTGTCGGGAGGTTGTTCGATCGACCGGGCTGACGCCTTCAAAGGGCTACCTCAGGCGACGCTGCCGTAGAGGTCGTACGCCTCGGCCCGATCGACCTTCACGGTGACGATGTCGCCGACCCGCACCGGCCGCCGGAACGCCGCGTGGACGGTGCCGTCGATCTCCGGCGCGTCGGCCTTGGACCGACCCCGCGCGACCCCGCCCTCGACGGCATCGACGATGATGGGCAGCCGCTTGCCCACCTTGGTCCGCTGGAGCCGGAGCGCGATGCCGTTCTGGGTCTCCATGAACCGGCGCTTGCGCTCGGCCTTCACCTCGGACGGCACGAGATCGCCCAGCGCGTTGGCGGTGGCGCCGGCCACCGGCTCGTACGCGAAGCAGCCGACCCGATCGAGCTTGGCCTCCTGCAGCCACGCCAGCAGCTCCTCGAACTCCGCCTCGGTCTCGCCGGGGAAGCCGACGATGAAGGTCGAGCGGATCGCGAGATCCGGGCAGGTCTGCCGCCAGCTCCGGATCCGGTCGAGCTGGCGCTCCTGGTTTCCCGGGCGGCGCATGCGCTTGAGCACCGACGGGCTCGCGTGCTGGAGCGGCATGTCGAGGTAGGGGAGCACCGTGCCCTCGGCCATCAGCGGGATGACCTCGTCCACGTGCGGGTAGGGGTAGACGTAGTGCAGCCGCACCCAGGCCCCGAGCGCGCCGAGCTCCTTGGTGAGATCGTAGAACTTCGCCCGCACGCTCCGGTCGCGCCACGGGCTCTCGGCGTAGCGGATATCGATCCCGTAGGCGCTGGTATCCTGGCTGACGACCAGCAACTCCTTCACGCCGGCGGTGACCAGTTTTTCCGCCTCGCGCAGCACGTCGGCGGCGGGGCGGCTTACGAGGTTCCCGCGGAGCGACGGGATGATGCAGAAGCTGCAGCGGTTGCTGCACCCCTCCGAGATCTTCAGGTAGGCGTAGTGGCGCGGGGTGAGCTTGATCCCCTGCGGCGGCACGAGGTCGAGGAACGGGTCGTGGGCCGGCGGCACCGCCTGATGGACGGCCGCCACCACGGACTCGTAGGCCTGGGGCCCGGTCACCGCCAGGAGATCGGGGTATTTCTCGCGGATCTCCTCCGGCTGCGCGCCCATGCAGCCGGTGACGATGACCCGGCCGTTCTCCGCCATGGCCTCGCCGATCGCCGCGAGCGACTCCGCCTTGGCGGAATCGAGGAAACCGCAGGTGTTGACGATCACCACGTCGGCCCCGTCGTGCCGGCGGGCCAGCTCGTAGCCCTCGGCGCGCAGATGCGTGAGGATCCGCTCGGAATCGACCAGCGCCTTAGGGCAGCCCAGCGACACGAACGAGATTTTGGGGGCCGCGGTCTTGGCGGCGGGCGTAGCGGTGGCGGTCATGGGCGCATTCGACGGATCGGACGCCGCCCGCGTGTGGCCGGTGGGACAGCCACACGGGGCGCGGGGACGAGAATTCGGGGTCGCGTCCCTATAGCGGTTCCAGCCCGCCCGCGCGAGACCGGCCGCCGCAGGGGTGGCCGGTCCCGGGTGCGAGGCTACCGAGCATCGAAAAATTGCCGTCATGGAGGCCCTTTGCGCGCCGATCCTGAGCCCACACATGAGGTTCTGGCGCCCTTGCCCTGCGCTGCAGACACGTCCCGGCCGCGCCGAGCGGCGGTGCCTGCGTGGAACTGCCGCTTCCCCCGCGGCATCGCCTGTGCGACGGCAGCGGTGACGCACAGCCAGAGGATACGGCCCCGAACCCGGTCATGTGGACCCGAGAGATCCCCTACATCGATCCCGTCGCGGCCGCCGCCCGGCTGCGGTCCCTGCCGGGGGTCGCCTTCCTCGACAGCGCCATGCGGCACGATCCGCTCGGCCGCCACTCGATCGTGGCCGCCGATCCGTTCGCGCGCTTCCGTTTTCGCGCGGGTCAGGCGACCCTGGATGGCGCGCCGGTGCCGGGCGGGCCCTTCACGGCCCTGCGCGCCTGCCTCGCGCCCTACCGGATCGCGCCCAGCCCCGACATCCCGTTTCCGGGCGGGGCGATCGGCTACTTCGCCTACGATCTCGGTGCGGCGCTGGAGCGGGTCGCGGCGCCGGCCCGGCGGGCGGGGCTCACCGACGACATCGCCTTGAACCTCTACGACACCGCCCTGGTGATCGACCACGCCGCCGGCACCGGCCGGCTCGTCGCCACCGGCTTCCCGGAAACCGAACCGGAGGCCCGGCGGACCCGCGCGGCGGCGCGGCTCGCCCGCTTCGCCGACCGGCTCGGCGCCGGGGCTCCGGTCGAGGCCGCGGCCGAACCGGCGGACCCGCTCGTGTGGCACTCGAACTTCGATCGCCAAAGCTATGAGATGGCAGTCGAAAAGGTTCGCGCCTACATCCGGGCCGGCGACATCTACCAAGCCAACATCGCCCAGCGCTTCACCGCCGACCTGCCGGCGGATTTCGACCCGTTCGCTCTCTACCGGCGCCTGCGCGCCACCAACCCGGCGACCTTCGGGGCCTACCTGGAATGGGACGGGCTGACGGTCGCCTCGTCCTCGCCCGAGCGGTTCATCCGCCTCGACGGACGGCGCGTGGAGACGCGCCCGATCAAGGGCACCGCCCGCCGCCTCGAGGACCCGGAGGCCGACCGGGCGGTGGCCGACGCGCTCCAGGCCGACGTCAAGGAGCGGGCCGAGAACGTCATGATCGTCGACCTGCTGCGCAACGACCTGTCGCGGGTCTGCCGACCGGGCAGCGTCGCCGTGCCGACGCTCTGCGGGCTGGAGACCTACGCCAACGTCCACCATCTGGTGTCGGTGGTGACCGGAGACCTCCGCGACGGGCTCGACGCCCTCGACCTTCTGGAAGGGACCTTTCCGGGCGGCTCGATCACGGGCGCCCCGAAAATCCGCGCCATGGACATCATCACGGAGATCGAGGGGGACGCGCGCGAACTCTATTGCGGCGCCATCGGCCGGATCGGCTTCGACGGGGCGATGGACACCTCGATCGCGATCCGCACCGTGTTCATGGACGACCGGCAGGCGGTCCTGCAGGCCGGGGGCGGGGTGACCCTGCTGTCGGAGCCGGGCCCGGAATACGACGAGACCCTGGCCAAGGCTGCCCGCGTGTTCGAGGCCTTCGCATGATCCTCGTCCTCGACAATTACGACTCGTTCGTCTTCAACGTGGTCCGCTACCTGGAGGAACTGGGCGAGACGGTCCGGGTCGTGCGCAACGACGCGCTGGACGTGCCCGGCATCCGGGCGCTGGCGCCGGAGGCCCTGGTGGTCTCGCCCGGCCCCTGCACCCCGGCAGAGGCCGGGATCTCGCTGCCGGCGATCCGCGACCTCTCCGGCACCGTGCCGATCCTCGGCGTCTGCCTCGGCCATCAGGCGATCGGCGCGGCCTTCGGCGGCACGGTCGCGCGGGCGCAGCGTCCCCTGCACGGGCAGGCGACGCCGATCGCCCATACCGGCGCGCGGCTGTTCTCCGGGCTGCCGGCCCCGATGCCGGTCGGGCGCTACCACTCGCTGGTGGTGAATCCCGGCCCCGACATGGACCGGCATCTCACCGTCGACGCCGTCTCGCGGGAGGGGGAGGTGATGGCGCTCTCGCACCGGACCCACCCGACCTACGGCATCCAGTTCCACCCGGAATCGGTCCTGACCGAGGGCGGCCACGCCCTGTTCGCCAATTTTCTGGACCTCGCCCGCGCGTGGCGGGAACGGCCGGAGGGACGCCGCGATGCTGTGGCGTGACGGGGCGCTCACGGCCGGGACCACGGCCCCCCTCGACCACACCGACCGCGGCCTGACGCTCGGCGACGGCCTGTTCGACACCGCGCTCGCGCTCGGCGGCCGCGTGGCCTTCGCGGACGCCCACATCGCCCGGCTGGTGGCCGCCGCGGCGATCCTCGGGATCCCGGCCGAGGCAGAGCGGATCCGCGCCGCCATGCGGGCGGTCGCCGTCCAGGGCGAGCGGCTCGCGCTCCGCACCACCCTCACCCGCGGCTCCGGCCCGCGGGGGTTGAGGCCCCCGGCGGATCCACGGCCGACGCTGTTCGTCACCGCGGCGCCGGGTGCGAAGTCCGCTGCCTTCACGCCCTTGCGCCTCTGGCCGACCGCCATCGCGCGCAACGACACGTCGCCCGCCGCCCGGCTGAAGACCCTGGGCTATCTCGACGCGGTGCTGGCCGCCCGGGAGGCCGCCGCCGCCGGCTTCGACGAGGCCCTGTTCCGCAACACGCGGGGCTGCGTCGCCTGCGCGGGCACCGGCAATCTCTTCGCCCTGTTCGGCGCAACCCTGGTCACGCCGCCACTCGACGACGGCGTGCTCGCCGGCATCGTGCGGGCGGAAATTCTGGATCTGGCCGCCGGATGTGGACTGCAGGCCGAGGAACGGTCGCTCGGCCTGCCGGCGTTCCTGGGCGCCGAGGCCGTGTTCCTGACCAACTCCCTGCGGCTCCTCGCCCCCGTGACCGCCATCGGCGACAGGGCCTTTCCGGGTGCCGCGCATCCGGCGGTCGCGAGCCTGATGCCGGCGCTGCGCGCCCGGGTGGCCCGCGCCTGCGGCGTGGCGGAGGAGGTGGTAGCGTGACCGACCAAGCCATCGAGACCGGCCGCCGCCGGTTGCGCTACGGGCTCGCGGCCATCTACCTGTTCATCGGCGTGGTCCACCTCGTGGCGACCGACGCGATGCTGCCGCTCATGCCCGACTGGGTGCCCGAGCCCCGCCTCGTCATCCAGGCCACCGGCCTATGCGAGCTCGCCGGCGCGATCGGCCTGCTGACGGGCCGGTTCCGCCGCGCCGCCGCGATCGGCCTTGCCCTCTACGCGGTCTGCGTCTACCCGGCGAACCTCAAGCACGCCTTCGAGCAGATCCACATCGACGGCATTCCGGATTCCTGGTGGTATCACGGGCCGCGGCTCGCCTTTCAGCCGGTCTTCGTCTGGGCGGCGCTCTGGGCCGGCGGGCTGATCGACTGGCCCTTCCGCCGTGCCGGAGGATCGGCCGGGGGGTCGACCCCCACGCCCTGACGGGATCCCGTGATCCAGGGATCACGGCGATCCAGGATCCTTCTAACCCAGGATCCGTCCAACCCGTGATCCCGCAGACCCTGGATCACGGGATCACAGGCCGCCGGCCCCACAGGCCGGCGCTCGAAAAAGTTCCTCACCAGGGCCGAGAGATCGGAAAAGATCGGTCGGATACGCCCGGCGGCACCGGCGTTCCCCGTCCGGATGCCGCACACCCGTCCGCGGCGTCCCTGAACGGAGACAGACCGCCATGGCCAAGCAGAAGACGCTGCACGACGCCTTCTACGAGACCCTGAAGGACGTCTACTACGCCGAGAAGCAATCCGTGAAAGCGCTCAAGAAGTCCGCCAAGGCGGCGGAGCACGCGGAGCTGCGCGAGGCGTTCGAGACCCATGCCGAAGAGAGCGCCCAGCAGGTCGAGCGCCTGACCCAGGTGTTCGAGATCATCGGCAAGCCCGCCCGGGCCAAGACCTGCGAGGCGATGCAGGGCATCGTCTCCGAGATGGAGGAGGATCTGGAGGAGTTCGAGGGAAGCCCGGCCGCCGACGCGGTGCTGGCCGCCTGCGCCCAGGCGGTGGAGCATTACGAGATCGCCCGCTACGGCACCCTGAAGACCTGGGCGAGCCAGCTCGGCTACGCGGAGGCCGCCACGCTCCTCGACGAGACCCTGCAGGAGGAGAAGAAGGCCGACGCACTCCTCTCCAAGATCGCCGAGGCGATCAACACGGACGGCACCCCCGAGGATGCCGAGCCGGCGAAGAAGGGCAAGAAGGCCGCCTGAGCGCCGAGCCCGGCGCCGTCATCGATGGCGCCGGGCTCGCTCGACAGACAGGACATGCATCGACGACGCACCGTGCCGACGATCGAGAATCGATCCCGCGTTCAAAAACATTATGTGCGGCAATCATCTGGAAAATCATCAATCTCGATTTTCAATTACAGGTCTTGCTTTCCTCGGCTGCGTATCGCGAAAACACCATCGATCGGGCGTGGAATCTTAATCGTTGAACACTGAATTACGGTATGATAAAGCGCCGCTTGCCGAATGAACAATCGGCACCGAACAGGACTGCGCGGCAGGTCGTGTGGTGACTGTTTCTGATGTGGCGTATTGCGGGCGAACATTTCGATGGCGATTTTATTTCGGATCAAAATTCTCACCAAAATCGTCATTCCTCTGCTGATCACGACCCTGGTCAGCGCCATCACCGCATATTCCGCGATCCGGACCCTGCATTCGGTCCAGGAACGCAGCAGCCTCATCGCTGATTATTTCACGGTCCGGCTGGCGGGATTGCAGAACGCCCGGATCAGCCTCGACGACGCCGCGGTGATGAACCGCAACCTTCTCATCGGCGAACCCAGGGCCGATCTTCCCACCTACAAGACCCGCTACGACGCGGCCGTCGAGGCCATGCTGGGCACCCTCGATCGCCTCATCGCCGCGTCGCGATCCGAGGAGGACCGGGCGAAGGTCGAGGCGATCCGCACGATCGTCGTTCCGCTGTTCGACATTGTCGCGCGCAGCAACGCGGCGGCCCTGGCGGGCGACCGGGAGGCGGCGCTACGGCTCGCGTTCCAGGAGGCGGGCGCGGGCCGCAAGGCGTTCCACGCGGCCATGCAGGACAGCCTCCGGCAGGTGGACCGGCAGATCGCCGACAGGAAGCAGGAGACGCAGCGCGACGTGGAGCGCGCGACGACGGTCCTGATTGTCACGGCCGTGGCGGGGCTGCTCGCGGCGCTGAGCGTCGCGGGCGGAATTGCCGTGTTCGGCATCACGCGCCCCCTCGACAGGCTCGTCGCCGCCCTCCAGCGCATGGCGGGCGGCGCGAGCGACGTCACGCTCCTGGAAGCGGAGCGCCGGGACGAGATCGGCGCGGTCGGCCGCGCCGTCGAGGACATCAGGGCCATGGTCGCCCGCAAGGCGGCCGAGGCGGTGGAGCGGCGGCACGCGGACGAGCTTGCCGCCGCCGCGGAGCGCAAGCGCTCCATGATGGACCTGGCCGACACTTTCGAGCAGACGGTCGCCGGCATCGTCGGTATGGTCTCGAACGCGGCCGCCACCCTGCAGGATACCGCCCGCCGGATGTCGGCCAGCGCCCAGGCAGCCGCCAGCCAGTCCACGGCCGTGGCGGCGGCGGCCGAGCAGGCCGCCGTCAACGTCAACACGGTGGCGGCGGCCACCGAGGAACTCGGCAGCTCCATCCAAGAGATCAGCCGGCAGGTGACGGGCTCGACCGACCTCGCCCGGCGGGCCGTCGGCGAGGCCGATCAGACCGCGGCGCTGGTCTCCGCCCTGAGCGAGGCGGCCACCCGGGTGGGCGACGTGGTGCAGTTGATCTCGAGCATCGCGGCCCAGACCAACCTGCTGGCGCTCAACGCCACGATCGAGGCGGCGCGCGCCGGCGAGGCCGGGCGAGGCTTCGCGGTGGTGGCCGCCGAGGTGAAGGACCTGGCGGGCCAGACCGCCAAGGCGACGGAGGAGATCGCCGGCCAGATGGCACAGATCCAGGGCGCGACGGGCGAGACGGTGGGGGCGATCGGTACGATCACCGGCCGCATCCGCGAGATCAACGCCGTCGCGGCGACGATCGCGGCGGCGGTGGAGCAGCAGGGGGCGGCGACGCAGGAGATCGTGCGCAACGTCGGCCAGGCCACGGCCGGGACGCAGCAGGTCACCGGCAACATCGCCGGCGTGGCCCAGGCCTCGGAGCAGACCGGCCAGGCGGCCGACCATGTGCTCACGGCGGCGACCGACCTGTCACGCCATGCCGGGCAGCTCTCGACCGAGGTCGACCGGTTCCTCAGCACCGTGCGGGCGGCCTGAGGGCCCGCGTGACTGGGAAAATCCTGGGTTTCCAGAGGGCTTGCCCTTTGGCGGGTGCTGAGGGCGGAGTGCTGGACCCGCGAACGGTCTCGCCCTTCTGAGACCACGATTCGATCCGTCCGCGCGGCTCAGTGCGGCTTCTCGATCGCGCTGAGGGGCGTCCAGTAGCAGCGCTCCTGCCCGGCCTGCGGGGCGAAGCACCCGTAGCTCATCGTCCGGGTTTCGAGCCGGACCGCCTCGCCGGGCTTCCAGTTCCGGCACTCGCCGCTCGCGAGGCTGCCCTGCAGGAGCTGTCCGAACCCCGACTCGTCGCCGGCCATGACCAGCTTGAACAGGCGGTCCGTGACCTCCTGCGAATGACAGCCGAACCGCCCCTGGACGATCGTCTCGGCTCGGGCGGACCGGGACAGGGCGGTCGCGGCCAGGGTCGCAGTCAGGAGAGCGAGGACGGGGAAGGTGACACGCATGGGCGGCAACATATCCGCCGGTTGAGGTCTGTCGAGCCCTCGGGAGGCGCCGCGCCCCGCGCAGGATCGTCGCGCCGGCCTATCCGGTCCGCTCGGCCTCGTCGCGCTTCACCGCCTGCCATGCGGCCTCCATGGCGGCCAGCTCCGAGCGGCCGAGCTCGCCCCCGGCCGCCGTCAGATGCGCCGCCATCGCGGCGAAGCGGCGCTCGAACTTGGCGGTGCCGTCGCGAAGCGCTGCCTCCGGGTCGATCCCGGCATGCCGGGCGAGGTTGGCCACCGAGAACAGCAGGTCGCCGATCTCGTCCGCCACGGCCCGCCGGTCGCCCGCCGCCAGGGCCTCGGCGACCTCGTCGGTCTCCTCGCGGACCTTGTCGATCACCTGGGCGGCGTTGTCCCAGTCGAAGCCGTAGCCCGCCGCCCGCCGGGAGATCTTTTCCGCCCGGGCCAGCGCCGGCAGCGCGCGGGCGACCCCGCCGAGCGGATCCGGTCCGGATTCCGCGTCACCGCGCGCCGCCCGCTCCTGTGCCTTGATCGCCGTCCATTGCGCCTCGACCTGCGCCGGGTCGCGCTGGGGCGAACCCTCCGGCAGGAGCGCCCCGTCCGGCGCGAAGACGTGCGGATGGCGGCGGACCAGCTTGTCGCCGATGGCGCGGGCGACATCGTCGAACGCGAAGGCCCCCTGCTCCTCGGCCATGCGGGCGTGGAACACCACCTGCAGCAGCAGGTCGCCGAGTTCGTCGCGCAGGTCGTCGCGGTCGCCCCGGGCCACCGCGTCGGCGACCTCGTAGGCCTCCTCGATCGTGTAGGGCA
Organism: Methylobacterium sp. J-030; assembly: GCF_022829545.1. GTDB lineage: Bacteria > Pseudomonadota > Alphaproteobacteria > Rhizobiales > Beijerinckiaceae > Methylobacterium. Next base: position 69,191 of record NZ_JAKSYM010000341.1, read on the forward strand.
CGATGGTGGCGGAGGTCTGCGCCACGTCCCAGGCGCAGCCGCGGACGGGGTCGCGCAGCGCCGCCATCAGGCGCAGGAGCCGGCCCAGTTCCGTCTCCGCCGACGCTTCCCCGGCCGATGGTCCGCCCGCCCGGCCCGACTCGTGTGTCTCGCTCATGCCGGTAGCCTTATACCAAGTTGCGCTGATCCCGACCCGGGGTCGGGATCAGCGCCCCCGGCGGACGACCGCCGCCGCGCCGTCGCGCGGACGAACCCCGATGAGGCAGGCTCATCACGGTTCGGTCCTGAAGCCGTTCCCGACCGCGCCGCAACACGGTCCACGGCACAAATCGGGACGCCTCGGGGGCCGGCCGTGCGACGCGGAGCGGGGGTTGGCCGACGCAGCTCCGTTCCGGGGCCGCGGTTGGCCGCCGGGTTTCAGCGCAACGCCGGCGGCCCGAGTCGCGAAGCCGGCTCAGGCGTTCTTGCGCGGCCGGTGGTTCGGGTCGATGCCGCCGTCGAGCTTCGTCTCGTTGTCGACGTCACCCTCGAAGGTCGAATCCGCCTGCAGATCCGCTGGATCGGCGCCGCTCATGCCCTTCGAGGTGCCGATGCCGGGATTGCCCTTGAGGTCGGCATCCGTGGGCGTCTCGGTCTTGGGGTGCTTGCCTGACATGCTGGCTCCTGTCGGGTTCCGGAGCGGGGCCAACGCGTCGGAGCCGATGCGGTCTCCCGGATCCCGTGCGGCGGTTCGCCTCCCGGGTACGGCGCATGGCCGTCCGGGCGCTCAGCCGATCTCCGCCGCCGCGATCCGGCGCACGCCCGCCGCCTCCATGCGCGCCCAGGCCTGCGCGAGCGACCCGTCGACGTCGATCCCGCGCACCGCATCCGCCACCACGACGGTGTCGAACCCCGCCGCGCGGGCGTCGAGCGCGCTCCAGGCGACGCAGAAGTCCGTGGCGAGGCCGCACAGGACGAGGCGGGTGATGCCGCGCTCCCGGAGCGCCCCGGCGAGCCCGGTGCGGGTGGCCCGGTCGGCCTCCAGGAAGGCCGAGTAGCTGTCGACCCTGGGATCCAGCCCCTTGCGGATCACGAGGGACGCCCGGTCGGTGGCGAGCCCCGGCGCGAAACCCGCGCCGGGACTGCCCTGGACGCAGTGCCGGGGCCACAGCACCTGCGCGCCGTAGGGGAGCGCGACCGTCTCGAAGGGCGCCCGCCCGACATGATTGTCCGCGAAGGAGACGTGATCGGCCGGGTGCCAGTCCTGCGTCAGGGCCACGGTCCGGAATTTTTGCTGGAGCGCGTTGATCGGCCCGACCACGGCGTCGCCCTGCGGGACGGGCAGCGCCCCGCAGGTCAGGAAATCGACCTGCACGTCGATGACGAGGAGCAGGTCCGAGGCGGCAGGTGTCACGGCCAGGACGTCATGGGGAGGACGTCATGGGGAGGACGTCATAACAGCATCACGGCAGCATCACGGTCGAGCCGGTGGTCTCCCGGCCGGCCAGGTCGCGGTGCACGGCTTGCGCCTCGGCCAGCGGATAGGTGGCATTGACCGCAATCTTCACCGCGCCCTCGCCGACCACCTTGAACAGGCGGGCGGCCGCCTCCTCCAGGGTCGCGCGGTTCGCCGAGAAGGTCGCGAGCGTCGGGCGGGTCACGTAGAGCGAGCCGCGCGGCGCCAGCAGCCCGAGGTCGAGCCCGGTGATCGGCCCGGAGGCCGAGCCGAAGCTCGCGAGCAGGCCCAGCGGCGCGAGGCTGTCGAGGGAGCCCATCAGAGTCGCCTGCCCGACGCCGTCATAGACCACCGGCACGCCCTTGCCGCCGGTGATCTCGCGCACGCGCTTGGCGACGTCCTCCTCGCGGTAGAGGATGACGTGGTCGCAGCCGTTCTGCCGGGCGAGGTCCGCCTTCTCCGGGCTGCCGGCGGTGCCGATCACCGTGGCGCCGAGGTGCTTGGCCCATTGGCAGGCGATCAGGCCGACGCCGCCGGCGGCCGCCTGCCACAGGATCGTGTCGCCGGGCTTCACCGCGTAGGTCCGGTGCAGCAGGTACTCGACGGTGAGGCCCTTGAGCATCATGGCGGCGGCGGTTTTTTCGTCGACGCCGTCGGGAATCGGCACGGCCGCAGCGGCCGGGACCACCGGCTCCTCGGCGTAGCAGCCGTCCGCCACCGAGCCGTAGGCGACCCGGTCGCCGGGCTTGAACTGGCTGACGCCCTCGCCCACCGCCGTGACGGTGCCGGCGCCCTCCTTGCCGGGGGTGAAGGGCATGTGCGGCGACTTGTAGGCGCCGGTGCGGAAATAGATGTCGATGAAGTTGACGCCGATGGCCGCCTGTTTGACGCGGATCTGCCCAGGGCCGGGCTCGGCCAGGGGCACGTCCTCGAAGCGCATCACCTCGGGGCCGCCGTACTCGTAGACCCGGATCGCCTTCGGCATCGTCGTGCTCCCGTTCGCCGCCCCGTCCGGGCGTTGGCCACCGAGATAACGGAGCGACGGCCGGAGGCAATTTCTTTTTCCTTTTGACGCTCGCGCTCCGGGTGCGGCCGGGTCCCGATCCTGGATCCGGGGCGTCCGGCCGCCTATCTTGGCGCCGACACCCGCCCGTTCCTCCGACCGGAAGTCGAAGAAAATGTCCGGCACCACCCGCACGAGCGCCGATCTCGATCCGCGCCGCCGCCGCCTCCTCTACCGTGCCTGGCACCGGGGCATCCGCGAGATGGACCTGATCATGGGCCGCTTCGCCGATGCCGAGATCGGCGACCTGTCGGAGGCGGAGCTCGACCAGTTCGAGGCGCTGATCGAAGTGCCGGACCGCGACCTGTTCAAGTGGCTCACCGGCGAGGCGGAGACGCCCTCGAACTACGACACGACGGTCTGGCAGCGCGTGCGCGCGTTCCACCGGCACGACGCACCGATCCATTCCTGAGAGCGAACATCCACGATGGACGAACCGAAGCCCAACTACGACCACCCGGCCCGGTCGATCGCCACCGAGCTGGTGGTGCGCATCCTGCTGGAGATGATGGAGCGCTCCGATCCGGCGCTGCGCGGCGAGATCCTGCGGCAGGCCACCGCCCGCGCCGACACGATGACCCGGGATATGCCCAACGCGGATTTCTTCCGCGGCCGGGTCGAGGCGGCGCTGGCGGAGATCGTCGGTCCGGACGCGTGATGGGCGTGGGCCGGCGCAGCGCGCCGTCGGCCCTACTCCGCGGCCAGCACCGGATCGGCCGCCCCGCCCCCGAACTGGGCCGCGTGCAGGCGGCCGTAGGCCCCCCCGGCGGCGAGCAGAGCCGCGTGGCGGCCCTGTTCGACCACGCCGCCCGGCCCCAGCACCACGATGCGGTCGGCATCGCGGATGGTGGCGAGGCGGTGGGCGATCACCAGGGTCGTGCGCCCGCGGGCAAGGTCCGCGAGCGCACGCTGGATCTCCCGCTCGGTCTGCGTGTCGAGCGCCGAGGTCGCCTCGTCGAGGATCAGGATCGGCGGGTTCTTCAGGAAGACCCGCGCGATCGCGATGCGCTGCTTCTGCCCGCCCGACAGGCGCACCCCGCGCTCGCCCACCACGGTGTCGAGCCCGTCGGCCAAGCCGTCGATCAGCTCGCCGAGCCGGGCGCGCCGTGCGGCCACGTCGATCTCGGCCTCGGTGGCGTCAAGGCGGCCGTAGGCGATGTTCTCGCGGATCGTGCCGGCGAACAGAAACACGTCCTGCTGCACGATGCCGATCCGGCGTCGCAGCGATCCGAGGGTGATGGCGCGGATGTCGATCCCGTCGATGGTGATCCGGCCGGCTTCCACCTCGTAGAAGCGCGGCAGCAGGGCGCAGAGCGTGGTCTTGCCGACCCCCGAGGGGCCCACGAACGCCACGGTCTCGCCCGCCGCCACCGCGAGGTCGAGGCCCGTGAAGACCGGGCGGCCCGGGCCGTAACCGAAGCCCACCCCCTCGAACCGGATGTCGCCGCGCAGGGATTCCACCGCGCGGGCGTCCGGCCGGTCGGTGATGTCGGGCTCGGTGGCGAGCAGCGCCTGATAGCGGCGGAAGCCCGCGACGCCCTTCGGATAAGTCTCGACCACGGCGCCGATCTTCTCCAGCGGCCGGTAGAACACGCCGACCAGCAGCAGGAAGCCGACGAAGCCGCCGGGCGTCAGGTCGCCCCGGACCACGTAGGCGGCGCCGCCGAGCAGCACCGCGATCTGGACGAGGCGCAGGCCGAGATAGTTAATCGACAGCCCCGCCGCCATCAGCCGGTAGGCCTCGAGCTTGGTGTCCCGGTAGCGGGCGTTGTCGCGGGCGAACAGGGCGCGCTCGTGCGGCTCGTTGGCGAAGGCCTGGACGACCCGCATGCCGCCGACATTCTCCTCGATCCGGGCGTTGAAGGCGCCGACCCGGCCGTACTGCGCCTGCCAGTTGCGGGTCATGCGGCCGCCGTAGCGGATCGACACGAAGGCGATCACCGGCAGGATCGCCCCGGTGATCAGCGCCAGCGGCGCGTGGACCATCAGCATCAGCGCGAAGGCGCCAAAGAGCGTCATGATGGCGATGAACAGGTCCTCGGGCCCGTGATGGGCGACCTCGCCGATCTCCTCCAGGTCCTTGGTCACCCGGGCGACGAGGTGGCCGGTCTTCTGGCCGTCGTAGAAGCGGAACGAGAGCTTCTGCAGATGGTCGAAGGCCCGTTCCCGCATCGTGGTCTCGATGTTGATGCCGAGCACGTGGCCCCAGTAGGTGACCACCACCATCAGCCCGGCATTGGCGACGTAGATCAGCGCCAGCCCGGCGGCGGCGAGCAGGATCAGGCCCCAATCCTGCCGGGGCAGCAGGGAATCGATGAAGCCCTTCACGGCCACGGGGAAGCCGAGCTCCAGCAGGCCGGACAGCACCGCGCAGCCGAAATCGACCAGGAACAGGGTCCGGTACGGCCGGTAATAGGCGAGGAAGGCCTTCAGCATCGCGGCTCGGATCGGCGTTGGGCGGCGCAGTCGACCGGGCAGAGCGCGCCGCAGGACGGCACCCCCGGCAGGCGGTGGCGCAGGCAGCAGACCCGCCGCCGGCAGCCCGACGCCCCCGGGCAGAGCGCCTGCGCCAGCGGGCTCTTAGAACAGGCGGGGCCGGCGCGCCATCCGAGGCAGGACGCGACGTCGTCACACGCTGCCGTCTCTCCGTCTCCGAGTTCCCGCGCGACGTAGTCGAGGATCACCGCGGCGTTGCCCCAGAGGATCCGCGGGGCGATGCCGCAGCGGGCGTGGCACAGCTCCACGAAGGGCCGCAGATGGGCCTCCACCAGCCCGGCGAGGCCGGGGGCTTGGCAGGATCCGCATCCGGCCGCGGGCAGGCGGAAGCGGCAGGGCCGTCCGGCCCCGTCGCGTTCGAGGCTCATCGCGTCAAAGGCGAGCGGAAGCGGGCGGCCGAGGCGGATCAGGGCGGTGAGCGCGGGCGTGGCGAGCGCCGCGAAGTAGAACTGGCTCCAGTACGAGACCAGGATGCGCCGGTCGCAAGGGATGCAGCCCGCCTCGGGGCCGAGGCCGGCTGCAAAGGCCGAGAGGGTGGCGTCGAACACGAGCGGGTCGCGCAGCGCCCGGAGCGGCGTCGCCCCCGGGCCGCCGGGCCCGTCGGCGACGCCGTGCCGGTAGGCAGCGAGGGATTCAGGGACCTCGGAGGCGACCTGCGCGGCGATCATCGCGGACCCGTCCGGTCAGCCCGCAGGGTCCGGCCCACTGCGACGGCGAGCCAGGCCACCGCGGCGGCGTAGGGCAAGAGGGCGGCGGCGAAGTAGCCCGGCCAGCCGATCCAGCCGGCGAGCGCCGGGGCGGCGACCCGCAGGGGCATCGCGGCGAAGAACGCCGCCCCGAACAGCAGCGCGTAGTCGGTGGCGGGCCTCGGTCCCTGTGCCCACCGATAGATCATGTTGAACACCGGCACCCCGAGGAACCCGCCGGCGACGAAGTTCAGCACCGTGGCGGCGATGGCGAGATCCGACATCCGGCCCGCGCAGGCTCCGGCCATCACCGCCCCGGAGGCGAGGACGCCGGCCGCCCCGAAGGCGATCAGCCGGACCGTGCCGAACCGGGCGGCGAGCCCGCCCGCCGCCAGCGCCATGACGAGGTTGACCGCCGGCAGGACGGTGCCGGTCAGGAAGCCGACCTGCCCGAGGGGCACGCCGAGATCGAGCAGCGCCAGGGTGTTGGGGCCGGAGAGCAGGTAGGCGGCTGCGAAGTAGGCCCCGAGCACCAGCACCCGCCCGCCGAGGACGCGCAGGCGCGCGAGCGAGCTCGACCAAAGCTCCGGCCGGCCCCCGGCCCCGCGGCGGCGCGCCTCCGGATAGACCAGGATCGGCAGGAGGCAGAGCGCGTCCAGCGCCGCGCAGGCCAGCACCGCCCCGTGCCAGCCGAGCCGGTCGTAGGCGCCGACCAAAACTCCGACGCCCAGGATGCCGCCGAGCGAGGCCCCGCACAGCTTGGCCGAAGCCACGAAGGCGCGCCGGTCCGCCGGCACGGTCTCGACCACCAGGGCTTCGAGGGCGATGTCCATGGTTGCAACGCCGGTGCAGGCCGCCACCGCCAGGGCGAGGAGCGTCGGGAGCGGCCAGTGCTCCCCGAGGCTGAGGAGGACGAGCAGGAGCACCGTCGCTCCTTGCGCGGCCGCGATCCAGCCGATCCGGTGGGCCAGCACCGGCAGGTGCAGGCGATCGAGGAGCGGCGCCCAGAGGAATGTGAGCCCGACCGGCAGGTTGATGAGCTGCAGCAGCCCGACCTCGGCGAGGTCCACCCCCCGTGCCCGCAGGATCAGCGGCGCCCCGCCCGACAGGAAGCCGAGGGTCGCCCCGAAGGTCACGTACAGGCAGAAGAACGGCGCCAGCGGGCGCAGGCCCGCCAGGGTGTCGGTGACCCGGTCGCCGAGGGCGTGTCCTGCCGCCATGGGGCTACGCCCGGGATCCGGCGCCGGGATGACCGGCCATCCGGGGGCTGCAGTTTATAATCACACTAATCTATTGGTGCGCCTCGGTTTTTCTGACTATAGGGGTTGATGCCGGGGATCAAGCCGCGGGTTATGAGCCGCTTGGCGGCACGTTCTTGTGCGGGATCCCGGATCGCATTCCGCTGGCGCGCCATGCACCCGGGAGAGGGTCGGCGCTTCATCCTGCACCACCCCTGTCCGGGAGCCGGCACACACAGTGCCGCGCAAGCGGCTTCTCTTTAGCCGAGGCTGGTTGGGGACGAAGACCCCGGCGTTAACCATCCATCAACCATAGTTCGGGCAGATTTTCCCATCGCGGGCCAGCCTGGAGGGACGATCCATGACGCGACGCCGGGACTTCGACGCGCTGAGCGAGGCGCAGATCGCCGCGGGCCGCACGCGGAAGCGCTGGGTCGCCCCGAAGGCCGCGTTCCGGCCCGCCGGCCCGCTCGGGGTGTCCGACCTCCTCGACACGATCCAGCACGTCGCCGAGGCCGCCACGGGCGAGCGCAGCTTCCTGCACCTGCGCCCCGAAAAGACCGGCACGCGGGGACGCTGAGAGCCGGCGTCAGGCCTCGGTCCCGGCCACGTCCCGGACCGTCCGCTTCGCCTGCCGCCACGTCCGCCAGGGTTCGAGGTTCGAGAGCGCCATCCGGCGCGCGCCGAGCCAGCCGAGCCAGAGCGCCATGATGATGAAGGGTGCGGCGACGATCAGCGCCGCCGGCGCCTCGGAGCCCAGAGGCAGGGCCAGCAGCTTCACCACCCCGTCGAGGCCGAGGAAGAAGGTCACGATCAGGAGGATCGGGATCGTCCCGACGATGGCGACCAGCGAGACGATCGCCCGGATGTTGCCGTCGACCTCGCTCCGCGCCAGCGTCAGCAGCGCCTCAACATGGGCGCTGCCCTCGCGCAGGGCCGCGATCAGCAGAGCCAAGGTCCCCTCAGGGTGTCGTCCGTCAGGGGTTCTTCCGTCGGGGGTTTGGCGCATGGTGCCGGATCTTCCTGGGAGAGCCGCGGGCCAACGGACCCGCCGGCCGAAGCGTTCCGCCCCTCCTTACAGGAGCAGCAGCACGGCCCCGAGCACGAGCAGCGTCATGAGGCCCGCCAGGATGACGGCCCGGTTGACCCCTGTCCCGTCATCCGGATCCGCCCGCGGTGGCGGTGCTGGCTGCGATTCGGAGGCTGTCGGGGCGGATACCGCATCCGCGCCCTCCCCCGCCCGGATCGGCGGGATGGGGCCGGGATCCCGCGGCGGCAGGGTCAGGGCGGTCATGAGCGGCGTGTCGGCGGGTGGCCCGAAGGCCTCGGGCTCGACGCTGATGCCCGCGGCCTCGAGTTCCAGCATCACAAGGACGAGGTCGTCGACCTCCATGCGCTCCACCGGCAGCGCGGCCCGCAGGTCCTCCGCCGAGAGTTCACCCCGGTCCCGTCCGCGGGCGATGAGGCGTTCGAGGGTCCCGCGATCGATGCTTTCGGACATGTCCGGTCTCCCCGCCCGGCTGGCCCGGCGGCAACGCGCGCGCGGGCGGGTGGTTACCGGATCTCAGCGGCCGAGGGCGGCCAACGCGTCGCCCGGCCCCAACCCGGCCGAGCCCTGCGGGCGCTGGAGCATCGGCCGCTCCACCAGATACCAACTCAGGATCCCGAGGGGCAGCGCGGCCGCGAGCGCCAGGGCCGCCACCGTCCAGGGGGAGATCCCCGGCACCCGGGCGATCAGCAGGTTCTGGATCGGCCACGCGTAGAGATAGAGCCCGTAGGAGGGATCGACCTGCGCGGTGGCGCGGCTGAGCGCCAGGGGCCGGACCGCGAAGGCGAACCAGAAGATCAGGTAGCCGCCGAGCAGCGCGAAGGCCGGCTCGGCGAGCGGCGGGCTGAACAGCAGCGGCAGGAGCAGCAGCACGGCACAGGCCGCGCCCCGGCCGGTATAGGCGATCCGGTCGGCGAAGAGCTGGAAGGCACCGCCGCAGGCGAACACGAAGCTGAGCCGGATCATCTCCGACAGGGAACCGAGCCCGTCGCCCGGATGCCCGATCGGCAGGGTGAGCCAACGCAGGACGAGCAGCCCGCTCAGGCCCGCCAGCAGGGCGAGGTAGCGGCCCCGCCGCCTTAGCGCCCGGGCGGTGCCGACGAGGCCGAGCAGCAGGTAGCAGCCGAACTCGCAGGGGATCGTCCACATCGACCCGTCGAGCAGCGGATAGGGCAGGTCCGCGAAGGCGCCCGGGACCACCGGCATGAGCAGCAGCGCCAGCCGGGCCAGGGTCTCAGGGAGCGAGACCGCCGCGAGGTCGCCCCCGGCCAGGGGCGCGACGACCGCGATGCACAGGAGCGAGGCCACCACGAAGCCCGGGTAGATCCGCCGCACCCGCCGCATCAGGTAGTCGGCGAAAGAGCGCTTGGCCCGGTAGCTCGCGGTGATCAGGTAGCCGCTCACGAGGAAGAAGCCGTCGACCGCCACCTCCCCGAACGACAGGGTGCCGAACACCCGGGTGAGCAGCTCGCGCGACCGGTCCCCGTCCACCAGTTCGGGGGCGTGGGCGAGGATCACCAGCGCCGCGAACAGCAGGCGCAGCGTCCCGAAATTGTTCGCCCGCGCGTCCGTCCGGGCGCCCGCCGCCTTCACCCTGCCCGCCCCCCTCGCCTGCCACCCGCCTAGGAGCCGGAAAACCCCGTGATCATACAAGGGCGAAGCGGCAACACCGGGGCGGGATCTGCGGCCACGCTTCCGGGCTGGACGGATGAAGCGGTCGCAAGCCAAACGGTACGCGACAGCACCCTGTGGCAGAATGACCGGGTGGATCCCATCCAGCCCCCTCATCCTGAGGTGCCCGCGAAGCGGGCCTCGAAGGAGGGCTCCAGGGATCGCGGTGGCCGCTGGAGGGCTCCTTCGAAGCCTTCGCTGCGCTCCGGCACCTCAGGATGAGGGGGTGGGTGGGATCTCTGTCGTATCGAGCGGCGTATGGTCTGAGGTTGTGCGGTCAAACAGGCCCCTCAGACGAAGGCCACGATCTGGGCGGCGACGCCGAGGAACTTCATGCTCTGGTTCTCATCGATGGTGATGAGTCCCATGGTCGAGTCGAGCAGGAACGAGATCTCCGCCGCGAGCTGGCCGTTGTAGTCGCGCAAGGACGCGACGTCCTTGCCGATCAGCTTGAGCTGGGCCACCGTCTCCGGGCCTGCCCAGTGCCGCTCGTTGTTGATGACGAAAGGGATGATCGTCGCCACGGTGACAGCGGATTCGCGCAGGTTCGACACCAGGGCGTTGCGCCGGCCGAGCCGCTGCACGATCCCCTTCAGATCGCGAAAGCTCGTCCGCCGCCGCCCGGACCCCCGGCGGAAGTCGAGGCGGGGGGGATTCGCCGTCGGCGAAGATCTCGGTGGTGAGGGCGTTGAAGTCCTGCTCGACCATGCGGAGCGTGCTGGCGAGCTGCCCCACGATGGTGTCGAGCAGGTCGACCAGCATGTCGGCCGCATTGTCGACCCGGGGCAGGCCGCTGCGGCGGCGCGGCTCGGCATAGGTGCGGAAGGCGTGGAAGTCGCCCTGGCGCATGCTGATCAGCCGCGTCCGGTCGGCGATCAGGCCGACCGGCAGGTTGACCGGCACGTCCGCCTCAAAGGAGGGCAGCCAGCAGATCAGGTTGACCGCATCCCCCTCCACGAAGATGCGGCTCGATTCCTCGATCTCGTGCAGCTCGTCCGGGCTGAACAGCGCGACCCCGAGCGTCTCGGAGACCAGCGCACATTCCTCCGGCGTGGCGGCCAGGAGATCGACCCAGAGGGACTGGGCGAGGCGTTGCCGTCGCTCCTCCGCGGGGAATCGGTCGAGCGGGTGCAGGTGCGTCTCGCCGCGGGCGAAGGTCAGGATCACGGCGCGTCGGTCCTCAGGTAGCAGCGAGAGTTCGGGACCCGCCGGATGCGTCAGCGGAGGAGGTTGAGGACGCCCGCAGTCCCGGCCCGGCGCTGCAGCGGGCGCAGTGCATTGCCGAGGGCGCCGAGGGCGGAGACGTTGTTGAAGAACACCGAGTGCCAGAGGTTGAACCCGGCCAGAAACACGCCGGCCACGCAGATCCCGTTGGCGCCGCGGATCAGGGTCCAGCTCTGGCCGACATTGGTGTGCAGCTCCCGGGCGATGCCGAACAGGTCGCTCATCCGCCGCCGGTTGCCCTCCAGGAACACCACCTGCGCCGTGTCGGTGGCGATGCCGGCGGCGCCGCTCAGCGAGACCGAGACGTCCGCCTGACGGAACGCGAGGGCGTCGTTGATGCCGTCGCCCACGAAGCAGACGCAGCGCCCCTCCCGCTGCCGTCCGAGAGGCCGCGCCGGACCGCGCTGCCGTCCGGCAGCAGGTCGTGCACGTAGGTCGCGGCGAAGACCGTGCCGATATCCGGTTCCGTCGAGGATGATCGACGACTCGGCATGACATGCGCAAGGCCGTCATCGCGAGCCCAGCGAAGCAATCCAGTGTCGCGCCCACCCCGAACGATGTCGCGCTGCCCTGGGTCGCTACGCTTCGCTCGCGATGACGGGTTGGATCGGACGGATCGAGCGCCCGATACCGTGAATGGGCTGGGGCCGCCCTTCGGAAACCCCAGCCTGCGCGAACGCCGGCTCAGGCCAGCTCGGCCGAGCGCTTCGCCTGCCGGACGACCTCCTCGGGCGTCGGCGGGTTGGCCGGATGGTAGGACAGGCAGAGCGGCGTGCGCAGCTTGGCCGGGCGGCCCGAGCCCTCGGTGGCGAAGTAGAACTCCCCCGCCCCCAGCTTGCCGATATCGGCGGCGCTGCCCCCGCTCGCCGCCAGGATCTCCTGGGCGGCCGCGATGGTGGCGGGCGCGCTCTGCCGGCCGAAGAACTGCGTGGTGCAGTTCGAGACCACCTGATTGTGGATGCCGCGGGGCACCTGCGTCGCCACGATCATCCCGAGCCCGTACTTGCGGCCCTGCGCCACCAGCTTGATGCCGCTGCCGAGGCTCGGCGAGGCCCCCTGCGCCGGCAGGAAGGTCTGCGCCTCGTCGACCACGTAGAGCATCCCGCGGGGCTGCGGGTTCTTCTTGATCCAGCCGAACAGCGCCATCTGGAGCCGGTTCACGAAATCGAGCCGCGCCGCCTCCGAGGCGAGGCCCGACAGGTTGATCACTGAGACGCGGGTGCGCGCCGGGTCGCGCCCGAAGAACAGGTGGCGCGGATCGAGCACCGTGCCCTCGACCTTGAGGAGCGGGTTCGTGGCGATCGCGGCGCGGAGCTGGTCGGCCATGCCGGCCGCGTGCTTGGCTGCGTTGCCGATCTCGCTGATCCCATCGGGCAGATCGGCCAACAGGGTGATGAAGGCGCTGAGTTTCCCGCCGCCGTGTTCCGAAAAATGCTGGAGCGCCCCCGCGAGCACGCCGCGCAGGAGATTGGTCTTGGCGCCGGCCAGCGGCCCGAGGGTCTCGGCCGCCATCTCGATCGCCTGCTGGCGCTCGTCGCGATCCTCCCCCAGCTCCCCGAAGTCGGGCAGGACCGAGAGGAACAGCGGGTTGCCGGCATGGACGCCCGGCGTCCAGACCACGACCTCGACCCGCTCGGCGTAGAGCGCCGCCTTGCGCACATCCTCCGGGGAGAAGCCCTTCGGCTGCTCCGGCCACGGGTCGCCGAGCCGCGCGAGGTCGTTGTTGGGGTCGATCACGATGGCCGGCAGCCCCGCGAGCGCCGCCTCCTCCACGAGGCGGCGCAGCAGCACGGTCTTGCCCGACCCCGAGCCCGCGATGATCGCGGTGTGCCGGGGCAGTAGCCGCAGCGGCAGGCTCACCGCGGGGGCCTCGGGGGTGAGACGATGGCCGACCGGGATCGCGTCCGGCGCGGGCTCCGGGTCGGGGGCGGCCTTCCCGACCTTCTGATCCGGCGCGTCCGCGGCGGCGGGACGCCCGGCGGCGGCCTTGGCAGGGGCCTTCGCGGCTTCCTTCGGGGCCTCCTCCGGGGCGGTGGCGCGGTCCGCCGGCCCTTCGGCTCGCGAAGGGACCTCCGATGCGGCGGGGATTGCCCGACCGCCCTCCCCGCTCCCCTTGCCGCCGCCCACACCATGGGCAAGGCCCGCCGCCCGGAAGAAGGCCGTCTCGGCCAGCGGCTGCTCGGCGCGGATCCAGCGCTCGAACCGGTCGGAGATGCCCTCGTCCTGCGCCCAGGCGCGCAGGTCGCGCAGGCCGGCGAACACCCGCAGATCGTCGTCCGAGGGGTCGAGCGCCCGGCCGCCGGCCGCGTTGAAGGCCTCGACGAGCTGCTTCGTCTTGGCCCCGCCCGGCACGGGCCCGCGGCGGACGAGCAGCAATTCCCGGTCGGGGATGCGCGTCGAGATGCCGGAGGCCGTCAGCGCCGCCCGCAGGCGCGCCTGGAACGCGATGGCGTTCTGGTGCTGGAGCGCCCGGTAGCAGACGTGCCGCTCCCGGTCGTTCTGGTCGTGGTGGATGAAGATCAGACGGCCGTGGAGCGGCGGGATTTTTTGCTCCGGCTCGCCCTTGCTGGCGACGTCGAGGGAATCGTCGGGGTCGTCCTCCAGGGCGTAGAGGTCGAAGACATCGCGCAGGAGCTGGCCGAGCCAAGCGTCCTCGTCGCTGCGGATGCCTGCAATGTCGGCCTGCGCGGAGGCGGCGGCGAGATCGAACTCGGTGCCGTCCTCCACGGGCCGCGGCGGCGAAGGCGGCGCGCCGAGGTCGTCGCAGACGGTGACCACCGCCTCCGCGAGGCAGCGGCGGCGGACGGCGTCGCAGCGCATCAGCAGCGTGCGCGGCATCATGTTGGCGGCTGCCGCCGCCGCGATGGCGCGCTCGCCGAACGGCCAAGTCGGGAACGGGGCCTCGAACCCTGCTTCCGCGTAGGCCGGGGCCAGTCGGCTGGCCACCAGGGCGGCTGCGGCGGACCGCTCGTTCATGCCAAGCAGCACCGTCGGCTCCGCGAAGCGACCCAGCATCGGCGCGAGGCTGCGCGCTGCAAGACGCTCCCAGGACTCCTGGAGGCAGGTCACCACCGTCATGCTGCGGTCGCAGACGATGTTGACCTCGAGCAGGCCCGCGGCCAGCACCTCGGCGAGGCCGGCCTCCGCCTCGAGCCCGTCCTGGGCGGCCAGCCGGCTGCTCTCGATGATCCCGTCGATCTGGTCGACCGCGACGATCGTCGGCCCGCTGAGCGCCATGATCCAGCACATGCCGCGCACGAGCTCGACCGGGGCCGGCGGCGGCGTCTTGAACCCCAGGGCGGCCCGCTCGGTCGGGTCGGCGTCGTAGCCCTGCAGCCAGGCATGAGCGAGGCCGACCACGCCGAAATCCTGCGAGCGCAGCAGGCAGAGCGCCCGGAACACGTCGAGGTGCTTGAGCGCGCGGCCGGCATCGACCCGCATCAGCGCCGTGACCAGGACGTCGACGATCCGGCGGGCATCGATGTTCGGGGTGTTGAACGCCGCCTCGACCTGCGCTTCGACGCCGAATCGGCGGGCGACGCCGGCCAGCACCGCATCCGATTGCCGCCGCCCGTCCGGCATCGTCTGCAGCAGGGCGGTGACGAAGCTCAGGGCGGCGCTGCGCCAGAAATCCGTCAGCCCGAGGACGTCGAGGGGCACGAACCACGCCCCCGTGCGCCACGCCTCCTGCCGGATCTGCCCGACAAGATGCGTCTTGCCGACGCCGGACGGGCCGACGAAGACGCGGCCGAGGGCGCGGTCGGCGGGCTTGCGGGCCTTGGCGTGGAGATCGACGACGAGGTCCGGGACGAGCCGCTCGTTCGGGCTGCCGGTGGGCGGGGTGTCGATCCAGATGCTGTCGAGGGTGCGCACCCAGTCGAAATCGACCCGGCGCAGGGCGTCGAGGGCATCGGTCATGATTGGATCCAGAGGACGTGGAAGGGCTCGCCCGCGGGGCTGAACGCCGCCTCGCGCTCGCCATCGTCGAGCGACCGGGGGTCGCTGAACTGGCTCAGCCGCGCGGTCCTGTCGCCGCCGAGGATCGCCGCGAGGCCCGCATCGACCGTCGCGCGGTCGAGGTCGGCGAGTTCGGTGCGCAGCGCACTCAGGCGCACGGGCCGGGCCCGCTCCCCGCCGGTCAGCGCCAGATAGGCCGCCTCGATCCGGGCGCGAAGTTTTTCGGGACTGTGGGGTTTCTTGGGTGGCGCCGTTTTTCCGGGGCGGGCTGGCGTCCGGGAACCGGGGGGCTTGTCGGCGACGCCTGCCGTCGTGAGCTTGGTCGACGTCTTTGCGCTGGTCGCCGTCGTGCCCTTCGCCGCCGTCGTGCCCTTCGCCGTCGTGGGACCCTGGGACGCCTTGTTGCGCGTCCGCGGCGCCTCGGGGAGCGGCTCGTCGGCAACGGGGCCGACGAAATCGGCGAGGGGGCGGCCGCGCGCCGCGAGGTCGGTTCCGATACGCCCCAGCCAGTCCTGCAACGCCCGGAAGGCTGGCGGCAGGGGCGCGTCCAGATGGCCCCCCGCCCAGTTCCAGCCCTTGTCGGTGACGGTCAGCCGCAGCGCGCGCGCCTGCTTCTCGACCGTGAGATAGCCACCCGCGACCAGGGCCTTCCGATCCGCCGGCTTGACCCCCGGCACGAGCGTGCCCTGCAGGGCGGTTCCGCCCCGGCCGAGGAGGCACCAGAGAATCAAGGCCTGCTGCGGCGTCGGCGTGTCACGCATCGGCTAACCCCCCTCCTGCGCGCCGGAGGCGGACCACGGCGCGGATCTTCTCGATGGCGAGCGGAAGGTCGGCCGCCACCTGATCGTTGGTCAAGCGCAGAACCAGGTAGCCCGCGGTCAGCAGCTCGAAATCCCGGTGACGATCGGCGCCGAATTTGGGCTCGGCCCGGTGCTCGGGGCCGTCGAGTTCGACGACCACGCGGAGCGTCGGGCACAGCAGATCGACCCGCGGCCGTGCCCCCCAGGCGCCGACCGGGACCGGGGCGTTGCAGACGAACAGGCCCGCGAGGTCCGGATCTTGCCCCAAAGCCGCCGCCACCCGCCGCTCGATAGCGCTCGCCGGGATGCCGCCGGGGGGCGGGATGAAGCGTTCCGCAGCCGGCCGAACCTCCTCGGCGAGGCCGAGGGCGCCGTAGAGGATCCGGTCGTAGGGGGGCGTCTCGGGCGGTTCGGCGGCGAGCGCCGCCACCACCGCGGCCCCGTGCCGGGCGCACCATTCCAGCGCCTCGATGGCCGGCCGGGCGCGGTCGGGCGAGGCCGGATCGATCGCCCAGATCAGGACGAGGCCGGCGGGCTCGATCGCCTGCGCGAGGCGCAGCAGTTCGAGGTCGCGCGCCATCCGGCGGAAGCGCGGCGTCAGGCCGAGTCGGGCGCGCTTCGCCGCCGCCTTCAGCCAGGGGTCGGAACTGAGCGGGGTCACGGAGGCATCGCGGCCGTACCAGTGCGGCCAGCGCGCGCGGGCGAGGTCGGCCAGATCGTCGAGGAGCCGGTCGATGAGTGCCGTGCTGGATCGGTCCGCACCCGCCACGAGCAGCGCACTGCGGTCCGTGCCCTCGGCCACGAGGGTGCCGATGGTCGTGCGGCCGGCCCCCAGGACGACGAGGCGCTCGCCGGGCCCGAGGGCGGCGATGCGCTGGGCCAGGTCGTCTGCCGTGATCTGCGGCCGCGCCGCGATGCCGAGCTGAGTGGACACGAGCAAACCGAGACCGCACTGCCGGCGCCTCGACGCCCCACAGCCCTTTGTCGGGCCTATACAGCACAGCTTCGCGTGACTGGCTACGGCTCGTACACCTTCAGGTTGTCGCAGCGCCGAGAGTATACCACCGCGGTCCGGGCTTGCCGGGTCATGTGGCACTGATCGATGCGGCCGCGGACGCCGTTGCGCCGGCGTCGCGGTTGGGCTAGGGAATGGCCACGGCCTGCACCCGTAGCTCAGCTGGATAGAGCGTTGCCCTCCGAAGGCAAAGGTCACACGTTCGAATCGTGTCGGGTGCGCCAATCTTAAGGTTCTGATTTCCTTATAGATTTGGCTTTTAAGGTTCCGTCGACCAAGCCCATTTTCGATCCGTCTGTCACACTGGCGTCACAAGCACGGTGGGCACGGAGCATGGCTACGATTCGAAAGCGCGGGCAAGCGTGGCAAGTTCAGATTCGCCGCGACGGGTTTCCCCCGATCACCAAATCGTTCCGTTCGAAGGCTGATGCGGACGGTTGGGCGCGAGAAACTGAGCGTCAGATCGAAAATGGTGGTCGGCCGAGTGGGACCCGGACGGCGAATAAGCTTACCATGGGCACCCTCCTCCTACGCTATGAGGCGGAGGTCACGAGCGGTAAGCGGGGGCAAAGGTTCGAAGCATCTCGCATACGGACTTTCCTGCGCTCTCCGCTCGCGAATGTAGCGGCGCATCGGCTGACGGCCTCTATGATAGCGGCTCACAGGGATGAACGTCTCAAGACCGTGAAGGGGGAGACCGTTCGTCGGGAACTGACGGTCCTGCGACACTGTATCGAGACCGCCCGAAAAGAATGGGGTATGCCGTTCGTTGGAAACCCTGTCCGCCAAATCACCCTCCCCTGCCCGTCGAAGGTAAGAGGTCAAAGGCTTCCACAAGGGGCCGAAGCATCCCTAATGGCTGCCTTATCTAAAACTAGAGCGTGGTATCTCCGGCCCTTCATCATTCTTGCGCTTGAGACAGGGATGCGGCGCAGCGAAATACTTGCGCTACAATGGAATGCCATCGATTTGGTGAGCGGGCTTGCCGTCTTGGAGTTGTCGAAGAACGGATATGGAAGAACTGTTCCACTGACGCCAAAAGCGATAGAGATACTGACCGAACTGCCACGTAACGGAAAAAATGTATTTCCGATAAAGGCTAACGCGGTGAGATTGGCATGGGAGCGTCTTCGTAAGCGAGCTGACCTGGACGATATAAAAATGCATTCAATGAGGCATGAAGCTATCAGTCGAATGTTCGAGATTGGATTGACAATACCGGAAGTTTCCGTCGTAAGCGGGCATCGAACACTTTCATGTTTGCAGAGATACACCCATTTGAAGCCCGAAAACGTGGCTGCGAAGCTGGCGCGGCTGTCTGGGCAATCCTCGTAACTATTACAGGCGGCGAGGCGCGCTATGGTTGTCATATCGCTACCTATCGTCGGCTGGGTGGGGAAGGGCTACTACTATAGCAGTAGCGACGGGCGAGCAGGGTTCCCCGGACAGTTTGCACGCAGGTTTATGACGGGCCTATGATGCGCATAACTTCTAGGCATTGTAGGCCCATAAATAAGACTTGACGCAACATCAACATTCCTGTATATATCACGTTATTGCTTGCGCTATCCATCAGGCGCCGGACTTTTTGTTCGGCGCTTTTTCTATCAACCCAATCAGCTTTGATCGATTTGAAGGGCCGTGAGTCCAAACGATTTTGCTTGTCCAATTAAAGGTAATGATATTGTTAGAAGATACAATAATTCACACTCCGCCCGAACTGTCCTTTCGCGACAGTATGGATGATGAGCGTCAAGCTCGGATCGTGGCCCGGCCTGATATTCATTCGTTCGGCGCCATCAAACTGCATCAGCCCATCAATCTTAGTTACGTGGCAGCAAGAGCCGGTGCAGGAAAGTCGACGGCATACATAGAAATCGCCACCGGACGATCGGAGGATGGGAAGAACACCCTCATCGTCGTTCCAACCGTCGCGCTATTGTTTGAGCTACAGAAGGTCATATCGATCACGGATCCGAAGTGTCGCGTTGTGGTGTTTCACAGCGACGATGGCTCTGACGTGTCTGTCTCTGCGCAGGTCTCGAAATACCTGCGCGAGGAATGGTGCCCCGGTGATATCCTCATCATTACCCATCAGTGTTTTCTCAACTTACCCTACTTCGACGGTAAGGCACGTTGTAAACTGCTAGTCGATGAAAATATTCCGACCTTTGATACTGGGACTTTGAACCTGCACGTCAACCATGGACTTATCACGGACCATATCGAGATCGTGGATGCAGGGCCGGTCCATGGCAAGATCAAGATTGTCAATAGAACGGCGATCAAGCGCATCGTGGACAACAAGAACGATGATGCTGTTTACCGTAGTCTGAGACCGTTGTGCTCGCTGTTGATGCGAGATGACTGCGCTTACTATGTCTCGATCAAACAACTGAATGATTTGAAAAATGGCCTTAAACCAAAGGGTCAACTGACGATCTATGCCTTTCGCGGGCCGGATCGTTTTGTCGGGTTCGATGGAGTGACGTTCGCTTCGGCGTTCTTCGCGGACACCTTCACCTATCATCACTGGAAGAGCCTTGGGGCGAACTGGCGCAAGGATGAGGATGTGGCAGAGAGGCT
The DNA here is from genome assembly GCF_022829545.1 of Methylobacterium sp. J-030. GTDB lineage: Bacteria > Pseudomonadota > Alphaproteobacteria > Rhizobiales > Beijerinckiaceae > Methylobacterium. The sequence continues at coordinate 88,410 of NZ_JAKSYM010000341.1, forward strand.
TCTACGGCCAGTCCATCCTGAGAATTCGCGCTTGGTGATCTACTACGGTTATGAGGGTCGGAACTCAAAGAGCCTCAGAGACCGATTGGAGAAGGCAGGGAACGGAGAGCTGCGGGAAACGGCCGTCCAGGTGATAGGTGGAGAGCCCTTCCTGTATTTGGAGAACAATGACCGACGCGACAGTAGCCCTCTAAACGCATGCCCTAATGGTAGGCGTCTTCCACCTGTATCGGCTGGACAGAACGGTTTCAGCGACGTTCGGCACGGGGTCATCCTCATTGCGACGAACTATGACCCCGGACAGGCTGATGTCCTCTCACGGGTAGCTGGGTTTGATCGTGAGAAGCAGAACCGAGCGATGGGGGACACGCTCTATCAGGCGTTCATGCGCGGCTCTCTCAGGAATGATGAGATCGACGGGGAAACGCGATGGGTGGTGGCGTGTGAGGAAGACGCGAGACTGCTATCCGAACGATTCCCTGGATCAGTAGTGAAGGCTCTCGGTCTGGTGCCGGTTGTAAAGAAGAAAGCGGGACGACCTCGAAAGCACCAGAACGATAACGAACGAAAGAGGCATCACGAACGAACCAGGGAAGGATCATCGGCGCTTCGCGCGGACTTCGTCCGTTACATCGCACCTGCAATTACCGAGGATGTCGTTTTCTTGGATAAACAGGACGAAACTACTTATAAGACTATAGGTGATTTCGTCCGCTATTTCCGTGGTTCTTATTTCGATCACATGAGACGAATCGATCCGAAAATCATCTATAGGGAGGAAGATCAGTTCTTTGATTTCTTACGGAATATGTCTTCACAGATACACGAACAAAAAGACGACATACCCTGTATCACCGGTGCGCTTTTCGATCCAAGAATCAATAATGGAGGAACACGAGACGGGACGACTGTTCTCATAACTCGTGGTCTTTGGTTGGATATCGAGGGCGGAGATCTGACAGTCAAGGATTTCGAGCAGTCTTTTCCTCAATTACAGTTCATCGCCTATAGCACTTTCAATCACACGAAACAGGATCCACGTTTCAGGATCTATATTCCTACCAATAGAGCCATGTATGAAGACGAGAGTGTATCGATCTATCACGAGATTAAACATACACTCAAGTCATTTGGATGGAAACAGGGAAAGAGAGTAACCGCGAAGCGTGGCGTAAGCCATACCGATAGATTTGATGGCATTGATAATCGTTCTGGACCTTCACAGCTTTCTATTCTTCCCTGCCAGTCCAATGATCGTAAGGCGAGTTTCTTCGTCGAGAGAACCGAAGGACGACAACCTCTCGACGTTTCTATCTGGCTTAAACAGAAGTCATGGATGGAGAATGATAACGATTTCTTCGATCTACCTGTTCCCCATGACTCAACCGGGGAAACGGTTCTGACAGAGGAGCAGCAAATAATAATTACAGACGCGATGCACCGATGGGAAACGCACGGAAGGCTAAGGGGGAATGGTCACAGAGGAATCTTTCTTCTTTCTCATTCTCTAAGACGCGCCAAGCTTTCGATATGGGAAATTAGAAGTCAGCTTCTCGATGCTGCGTCAAAAGCAACATCACCGCTAGATCGGAAGGCAGATGTAAGGCGGATCACGAGAAGTATTCAGTCAGGTAAACTTTAAATCCTAATCCTCAAAAATTAATACCCGTAATGTCAGAAGACATTACGGGTATTTGCAATTTTAATGGGCAAAATGAATGGAAAGATGCTGGTTGATGAGCAATGAAAGCGATAGCAGATAATTTATACTTTCATTGCGCTTCATACAAATGCGATAAATGACGTAATTCGTTTAAAGTTGTCGAGCAATCGATTGTAGCTCAATCATACATGTCATTAGATGAGCTTCCGAAAAATGTAATCCACATTTCGTGCATCATTAGGTGATTGAGGGCATGTTTCATAGCCCTTGGGGAATTCAAGCAGGCATGTACTGGTATCTCCAGATGAATCATCCAAATATCGTTCTCGGATGGGATCCTAATTTCGAGCAAAAATCTCAAAGATGGAGACCAGAAGTTCTTCATGTATCATCGAAGATCGACTTTATGACGGAGTTTTGCTTATATTTAATTGGAAAGAGTTATTTATTGTCAAGCGCCGCAGGTTATACTGCGACAATTTGTGCAATACTCACTGAATGCAATGTGGGCGTACACGCAATACGTCGTGTCATCGCGGCGTATATGAATATATGACAACTGGATGCTCATATGACTGCTGTTGCTCTATATCTCCACTTCAGTGATCCCAAGAAGGCTGCGGCTGTTCGTATCGGATTGGAGGCGGACGGAACAAAAATCCCGGTTATCGCAGTCAAGTTGCCCAACGAAGATCATGCCAAATCTGAGCAGACGCGCGACGCTGTTTTGAATGCGCAGCCTGACATCAAGGTCACTCTCGATCACCGCGAGATGAGCATCACGAGCGGCTACATGAGCGCGTTCGGAAGTTCCATCACGATATCACTTACGATCGAGATCGAGGGGGATGGACTTCTCGATATACTGCAGTTGAGCAACCGCCTCGGCGTAGCAGGGCATATCTGCTCACTTGAGAGCCACTCTAATTTCACTTTCGGTGAAAATTAGCGCGACAGTAGCGTCGATTTGGAGTTTTTTCCTGACTGCGCTAGAACCCCAGGACCAAAACAGTTGGTCCTGGGGTATTTAAGAGTAGTGTTCGGCTCAAAGGTTGCCCTAGAATTGCACGTACTCTTCCCGGTCGGCCATGCAACCACCCATTCTTCGGCTCTACTGTAGTTGGGGCGATAATGGAATCAGTGGCCTACAGCCTTCCACTGTCTCCTACTGTTTACTCAGGAAGGCGATAGGAGCGCGTAGGATCGTCACCAGCGGCCGCAAACGATTCTGGGCATCACAGACACGGCCCTGATTGCTCAAGCCGTTCCTGATCGATCCTACGCGATGAAGGGGCGGGAACAGGGACAGCGGCTATCCATCTCCCTTCTGTCCCTCGCATCGGGGCTCCCGTTATCATTACGACCAACGACACTGCCGGCCATCTAACCGACCTTGCGCCTACCGTTACGATCACAGGATCGTCCACCTACAGCCGCCCACCATCCCCCGCCGTTCATTACGGATGGGGGTGGGAGCGCATAGGATCGTCACCAGCGCCACGATCGGTTCTGCGCATTTGCGGTTTGCCCTGGGCCGTCCAAGTCGCTCACGTGCCTTCCTACGCAATAATGAGTTTGCAATAGGGACTGCGGCGACCTACCTCTGCTCGTCCCCGCGATCACCGTTTTCATTATTATTCCGGTCGAAGAGCAAACCGATCACCCCACCGGCCTTTGCGCCCATCATCACAACGATAACGAGCTTGCCCACTGACCTCCGACTTGTTGTCCCGTACTGTTCGCTCAGGATCCCCCCAGAATACATACAAGCATCACACGCGGCCACGAACGGTTTCAAGCAGCCGATCACCCGTAACGATTCTCGGCGATACTGAGCGGTTTTTGGACGATGATTGAACATGAGGGGAATAGCGTCACAGCTTCCCGTCAAAGCCACGCTTCGGAATGATAACGGGAATCCTGGGTGTGAGACCACCATCCCGCTTGATAGGCTCGTATAGTTCCGCGACCCCGCCCTCCGAGCGTCACTGACCAGCCAAGGATATCGTTCGAAATGCCAGCCCTTGACGCTGTTCTAACTAGACCATTCTGCACCCATCAAATTGAGTTTCGAGTCGATTCAGTAGCGCCGACTGCGAAATCAACTGATCCACAGACTATAGTTGTAGCAGTGAAGAACGTCGGATTCGCCGATTGTGCGATGTTTGCTCTGTCGACCATTAGCTTCAAATATAAGAAAGACCATACCTTACCGATAACGGATCGCAGAAGATATGATGCCGACGATCTCGCGAAGGGGAAGCAGAGGCGATTGCCAAGTACATACGGAAAATGAAATCGTTTATATTTCACAAACACAACTGATCAAAAATTCGTTTCGAGTCTATTATATGCGATTTCGAGCATGTCTGCACTTGATAAAACTATAATTGCTTAAATAGCGCCTTCCATTGCGACCGACTTAGTCGGTTATCAGCACAAAAAAGATGTAGACGCTAAAGCTGAATTGATATTATTAATGGCAGTCATTCGAGTTTCGCTGCCACCTATGGGATAAGAAATGAAGCTGGCACAATTCTGGGGTCGTTTGAAGCCTGGACAATCAATATTTGGGTACAAGACTGACCATTTGTCAATTTCAATAGAAGATGCCGAAGTTATACTGCTAAGATCAGCCGAGGGCGGTCGAACGATCTCGCCAGATATTGTGATTCCAATTCAGGCCGCATTGGATGCCAACCGGTCAAATTCTCTAACGCCTGAGCATGTAGCTGCATTTCAAGCTGCGTATGCGTCGCTTATGAAGCAGGCATATGATATTAGTGTGAAATCTATTGCTCTATCCCGAGATACATTCGAAGATATAATTGATGACGCGGAGGTATTAGTAAAATATGCATCGGAGACAGGGATTGCTGTTCCCGCATCTGATCTGACAAACATTTTTGCTGCACGAGACGAGCTTCAAACTGGCTCCTTTGATATCTCGACGAAGTCTAATTTCTATGCCTCTTATAGCGTTGTTACCAAACTGCTTGGCGATGTAACGGCAAACACAATTCGCAACTGTTCCTCCGAGAGTACCAGGGCTATACTTCGAAGAAATCGGGTTTGGGCGATCTCGATCACAGTAATTGCGACTACCATATCCCTACTTACGTTTGTTCTTGACTCGACATCAAGCAAAATCAAAGAAGATATAGACTCAGCTTCATCGTTGGCAGCCAAGCTCAGGCTTTCATTCCCTGGCGGCACCAATAGTTTTGCAGTAAACCCATGTGCCGAGATATATAAAATTGTAGCTTTACCCAATGGAGTGCACATAAGCGAGGATGATATACAATTACTACAGTCTCTGAGTAGCAAAATTAGGGAAATACACAATAGATCAATCAAGTTGAATATCACAATGAGAAGTGTTGAGTGTGATCCGATACCAAGCTGTTCACAAAATACAGATTACTTAAGGGCTAAAAGACACAAAGATAGAAAATATCTCACAGAGGTGCAGCCAAAAAACGAAATGGACTCCCGAGCACAGCTCGAAATAAATCCTGCTATTTCTAACTATGCTGCGGACTCGCTTTGCAAAATAAGAACGCTTCAAGAAGTCCGAAGTTTTGCAGAAAATGTGCGGGACAATTATGGGGCATTGTACGGAGGAATAAGCTCATACGCGTTACCAATTTTATATGCTGTACTTGGCGCGTTCGCCTACAGACTTAGAACATTTTCTGAAACTATACGTCGGCGTACTTACCACCCATCGTTCTCTGATTCTGCTCGGATGATTACTGCCGTCATCGCCGGGGCAATATCAGGGATGGTAAATCCAGCTCATAGTCTATCGCTTTCTCCTCTAGCAACTGCATTCTTGGTTGGTTATGGGGTCGAGATTTTTTTCAAGTTTCTGGACTCACTTGTTAATGCGTTTGGTACCTCGTCGAAATAGTTCGTATCTGTAATACGGACATCTCAAGGTTGCGAAAGTTTACGATGCCGTTGCGAGTTGATTAATACCAAAGCACGTTCCCGTCGCGCTATTCTTTCCGTCGAGATACCGCCGACAGAATCGTTTCATCAGGTTGCGTTCGTTCAACTCAACACACGCTATGAATGAGTCGGCCAGACACAGGGCCATCTAGGTATCGTCCGTCCACTGCCCGGCCAACAGATTGAACGGTCCGCCTCCTACCATGTCAGTTGCAGGCAGTTTGGCGTCCCGCGGATCGAATTCCAGCGTGGTTCCGAGCGCAGCCCCCACCGCGAGACCAATGAAAGCGCCCAACACACGGTCACGAACGGCATCAGACATCGAATGCCCCCTGCCTGAGAACGTAAGCTTCCTGCTCCGGTGTCTCTATCGCTCCCGGTCTAGTGGCGCGAACCCGTTCCATCGTCCTCCTAGGATCGTCGCCCATCATCACGAGGAGTTTGTCCGCCACCAGACCCGCACGACCGAGGCCGCCCCTACAGTGAACCACGACTGACCCGCCTCCTTGTAATTGATCCGTCAGGCGTGGGCCAATCGTTTTCCAGGCCGCTTCGAACGCCGGCCCTGGAATAGAAACATCGGGGATTGGAGCGTGCAACCAGACCATGCCCGCATCCCGCACGGCCTCAGGCAACCTACGGACCTTCAATAGATAGAATTCGTGCGGTTCAAGCAGGGTGAGAACGCATGACGCACCCCACGTCCGGATGGCCTCTATGTCTGCGATTAGGTCACGCTTCCATGGACCGCCGACTGACGATGGATCCACCTTGCCGGGACAGAGCGTAATACCAATTCGGCCGCCTTGTCTCCAACAGGGATTGTGGCGATCTGAAGAGGATGGGTGACTGATGTTCGAATCGATCGTTTGGATCTAGGTAAGCTATGCGATCCGAAAACAGCAAGTCCCGTATGCCAAATATCATCCTCTGTCATGGTGTCTCCTATCTTGACACCATATCATAACAAACAGGGAATGATAGCGAAGAGATGGCAGTCTTATCAAACATCTGACTGAGCGTGTTCGACCATCGCCGATGCTAATGATACCAGTAGACGCTGATCGTTACTAGAAAGCTGAGAGAAAATTGCATTGAGACGGGCGCGAAGATCGATAGATTTGCTGTCTTCCATGGTATCATCAACAATAGAAACCATTGGCACCTTGGTGACATCGCATATCGTTTGGATCGTATCGAGGCCGGGCAGGCTCACGCCACGTTCAATGTTGCTGACGGCTTCCTTCGTACGATCGATGCGCTCAGCCAACTGGCTCTGCGTAAGCCCCGAAGCCTCGCGGGCTCTCTTCACCCTCAGTCCGACGATGTGGCTCAGGTCGTGCTTCATGGAATTAGCTCGGCTCTGACTCCCTGGTTGTGGGACGAACCAAACTTTACCAAACCGGTTCCCAAGCGGATTTCCACTTCGACCTTTCGGGTTTGGTCGTATCGTAGGGCTGGTTCTTGCACCTGGTTCGGAATGCGGCCGGGTTACTCCGCTGTCAGGGCCAGAGACATTTCGCAGGCTTTCGCTGTGTCGCCGGTCAATCTCGAACACTCGTCGAGACGGTGCCGGTACCACAGGGCATAGAGAGCCGGAAAAACAGCGGGGTTAGGAACGTAGCTATAAACAGGCCGCCAAGATGGTGATCGCCATCGGTCTCCAGAAGGCACTCCGCGACTGCGGGATCATCGCTAACACTGCAGCAAGGGCAGTCAGCGGCACATGGATGATGGCGCTGATCACCCGCCGGTCGTCCACGCGCTCCTTGCCCCGCGTGTCATTCGGCAGAAGCGGTTCGATCTTCGCAAACTGCTCGTCCCTCAGCCAGAAAGGGTCCATGAGCGCCTCCCGTAAGCGCCGCGAATCACACCCTAGCCGTCCGCGCCACCGTTATGGGTCCCAACGCTACAACGGCTCGACGTTCAAAGGGGCACATTGAATACACATACCACTGGGACAGAGACGGAACTCACCATGCTAGTGCGCTGCAAAACAATTGGCCTGCTGCTGGCTGCAGTCAGTAGTCCAGCCCTATCACAGGGGTACCCGGAGCCTACCGGTAGCGCTGCAGTACGCCTCACGGCGTGCGGTAATGGAGGCAGTTCGACCTGCGATCGACTGGTCACCCGCCTCTGTGATCCGCCCCCATCGAAGTGGTCCGCCCTGAGGTATGGCCTGCGGGTTAGTGGAGTTGACCCCGTTTGTGGTCCACGGCCTATGCAAGTTCTCGGGCTGTGACAGCTTGGTCGGCGAAGGCTCGGGGCGTCAAGCCGCCCAGGGCCGTGTGGGGTCGATCTTCGTTGTAGTGGCACCTCCATTCCTCGA
>NZ_JAKSYM010000012.1 GCF_022829545.1 Methylobacterium sp. J-030
GCGCTCACCAACCTCAAGAGCATCTTCGGCGGCAACCCGACCGAGGGCGAGCGCAAGATCCTCCTCGACGTGGCCGGCTCCTCGAACCTGCCGCACGCCCTGCGGGTGAAGGTCTACCAGCGGGCCATCGACGCGGCGACCTTGCGTCAGCAGCAGAACGAGGCCCGCGCAGCTCAGATCCGGGAGGGCACCTATTACCGTCCCGGCTCGGGCCCCGCGGCTGCGCAGGGCGCATCGGCCGGCGGCCAGTCCGGCGCCCCCGCGTTGCCGCCTCCGTCGCCTTCGAACCGGCCTGGTGCGGTCGCCCCGGCGGCCCGTTTCCAGCAGCTCATCGGCTCCGGCATGTCGGAAGATGCTGCCTACGCTCGTCTGCATCAGGAGGGGTACTGATGAACGTGTCAGTTCGGCTTCTGGTCGGGCGATCTGGTGGCGCTAAGCCCGCTGAGGTGCGCGTCGAGCTGGTCTCGGATGAGCCGTGCCATCTCCAGATCCATGCGCAGCCGCGCTGCGATGATCGGATCAGTGTAGAGGGTACCGTCCAGGCGCATGCCCAGGCGGTCGCTCATAAGGTTGAGCATGATCGTGCCGCCGGTGATGACGCTGAAGGCTCCGCTGACGTGGCGCACCGGGACTTGATCGGGATCGGGCACATCGGCGGCAACTACGGGCGGGGCATCGCTTTTTTCGGCCATCTTGGATCCTGCGCAGGGTGTCGGGCGGATCGTAGCAGCGGTGAGTTTCCCACGGGAATGGCTGAGGTAGCGGTATGAGCGCGGGTCTCGCCTTCGATCCCGAGAAGTTCGCAGCCTACAAGGCCAGCGTGGCGCCTGCCGTCGACAGCATGCCGGACCTTCCGGGTGTGGCCGATGCGGCTCCGGTTGCCGCGCCGGTCTTTGATCCCGGTCGGTTTGCAGCCTTCAAGGCGCAGCAGCAGAAGCCTGCTACCTTTGCGGATCGGTTCGGCGATGGTCCGATGGCGTCCACTTTGGACACCTCGACGCCTGAGGGCTCGGCCCTGCGTCGCACGGCGGACGAGGCGTTGATCGGCAAGCCCTCGACCGAGAACCAAGTCGATGCCGGTCTCTTCCGGTTTGCGAACGCCATGGGGCTGAACCTGCCCCGAAATGCGATGGCGGGAGCGGAGGCGCTGCGCTCAGGTAAGTCGTTCGGCGACAGCTACCGCAAGGTCTCAGACATCGAGGACGCACTGGCGCGGCAGTATCCCAAGACAGCCTTGGCCGGGACTGTAGGCGGCATCGTCGGCGGAGCGGTAGCCTTGCCGCCGGTGGGGCGTGTAGCTGACGTTGGGCGGATCGGGCAGGCAGCCCTGTCGGGTGGCCTCTACGGTGCGGCGGCGGAAGCTGCGGACAGCAAGGATTTGGGACGAGCCGCGGTGGCAGGACTGGCCGGCGGTGCTCTCGGTGGCGTCGGTGGCGCCATCATCGATAGGGCCGCCCCCGTAGTCTCGCGGCTGTTCGCTCGCAACGCCCCCTTCCGCACCTCTGACGGCGCCCTGACGGACCAGGCAAGCGCAGCCCTGCGTGAGGTCGGGGTGGATCCGGCTGCCATCACGCCCGAACTCGCCCAGCACATCGAGACGATATTCGCGGCTAAGGGGCCATCGGTCGCCGCGGCGCGCGAGGCGCAGGCGGCCGAGTTCGGGCTGCCGCTGTCGCGAGGGCAGGCAACGGCCGATCCGCAGGTGCTGGCGCAGGAGGGGCGTGCCCTTGCCGGCCAGTCCGGGCCGCGGGCGCAGCAGATCGGCGACGAGTTCTCTGCGCGCCAGGCGGACGCCCTTGCGACGAACAGAGACCGCTTCCTTGGGATGGCGGCCGGCGACGCTCCCCGCATCGAGCGTTCGCAGGAAGCCTACGAGGCCGTAGCGGATCGGGCTCGGCAGGCTGTTCAGGCCGAAGCTGAGCGGGCCAGCGTAGCGCAGCGTGGGCTCGACGATGCCCTGCGGGGCGTTCGGGGGCGTGGCGAGACCGACGCCCTCGATGCGGCGACGTTGGCAGCGCAGGGCGTGCGGGATGCGGCGCTGGAGGGGCGGACCGCTTACCGCGGCGCCTACGACGATGTCGCACAGATCCCGGGCACCTTCGCGCCCGGGGCGCTCGACCGGCTCGGCTCCCGAGTGCGGGACCGGCTCGGCGCCGACGTGCCGCTTGATCCGGTGCTGACGCCGGCCGCGATGCGCGCCATCGGCGACCTCGATGCGCTGCCCGGCCTTTTCGGCCTCCAGCCGGGCGAGGGTCCTAATCTCCAGCAGCTCGACCAGGTGCGGAAGCGGATCGTCGCCTATCGTGGCACGACCGGCCAGAACCCGACCGATCGCCGCGCCGTCGACCGGATCTTGTCCGAGTTCGACAACCACGCGCAGGACGCGATGTCGGTAGGGCTGTTCGGTCAGCAGGCGCCGGGCAGGGCTGCAAGCTCGGCCGCTGACGGCTTCCCCGGGGCCGCGAGCCTCGACGCTTCGTCCGCGCTGCTCCCGGCCGCTGGCGGGGCTCCTGCGGGCAAATCCGAGCCCCTGACCCACTACCTCGCCCGCAACGGTGGGATCGCCCTCGATGGTGACGCCCGGGCCGGCGATCTCGGCCGGGTCATGACGCCCTATGGACCGCTCGGCCGCCGCGCCGGTCGCCCTATTGAGGATTTCCGGGATCAACTCGCATCCGAGGGCTTCCTGCGCCCCGACAGCGTGGACGGCATGATCTCACGCCGGATCGGCGACGAGGTGCATGACCTGATCGGCCTGGAGCGGTCAGGGCAGCCGGTCTACCGCCTCGCCGACTTGTCGCGCGGCGGCGCTCCTATCGATGTGGGCGGGCGGCTGGCGGACCAGTCCGCGGCCTATGCCGAGCGCGTGGCCCCGTTCCGCCAGCAGGTTGTTGATGATCTCGCCTCGGTCGGGGTCAGGCCGCGCGACATGGATCCCGCGCACCTCGACGACGCGGCGCAGCGGCTGTTCCGCGGCGAGCACGAGACCGGCGCCGATGCCTATGAGGCGGCCGTGCTCGGGCGTGAGGCGGCTGGCGGCCGTAGTGGTGTTCGGGCTCCTGAAACGGTGCCCTTCGATGGGCCGACGGCCGCCCCGACATCCGACGCCCTGCCGATCGGCGACACGGCGCCTTTGAAAGCGATGCAGCGGGCTCGCGGCCTGTTCCGCGAGTACCAGCAGACTTTCAAGCCGCGCGGCCCTGGCGACACGGCCGGCGCGAACCTGCGGCGCATCGTTGAGCGGGATGCGAGCCCGAACGAGGTAGCCTCGATGCTGTTCGGCTCGCCTGGTTCAGGCCGGGTGACAGGCGGACAGATCCAGACCCTGACGCGCCTACGCGATGCCGTCGGCGCCGATAGCGAACCTTGGGCGGCCGTGCGGCGGGGCCTTATCGCCCGGCACCTCGGCGGCGAGGGGCGCGACCTTCCGGACCGGCTGCGCTACCTCACGCAGGGGGAGGGCCGAGGGCTGATGAACTTCCTCACACCCGAGCAGCGCAACGGGCTCGGGCAATTGAGCGTCGCGGCTCGGCAGGCGGAAGCGGCTCGGCACCCTATGCCCTCGTGGGCGGCCGATCTGGAGCGCACGGGGTTCGATCCCAACGCTGTCGGCCGCAGCCTGTTCGGCTCCTCGGGTGCGATCGGCGCCAAGCCCGGGGCCGTGGCCGAAGCCCGGGCCGCCAGGGCATTTCTCGGGGCCGACAGTCAGGAATGGTCCGGCCTCCGGCAAGCGGCCGTGCAACGGCTCATCGACCCTGCGACGCCGGCCGCCAAGATGGTCGGGCAGCTCCGCGATTTCACGGACGGCGCCGGCAAGGGCGTCGCCTCGACCCTGTTCAGCCCGGAGGAACTGAGCCACTTCCGCCGCCTCGCTGGCGCCCTCCAGGCCACGGTGCGCCCTGACGGTACGATCAAGCCCGGTGCGACCGGGGAGGCGGGGCGCAAGGCCGTGGCGAAGGCCATGGACCTGATCGCGGGTGCCATCGCGTTCAAGGTGGGCGGCCTGGGCGCCGCGGCCGGCACCTACGGCGCCAAGGTCGGGACGCGGGCGATCATGGGCGGCCTCGGCGCGGCCTCGGCCCGGCGCTCGTTCGAGGGTGGCGCGCCCCGGCTCCTGGCGCCGCCTCCCCTGCCTCCGCTCGGGCAGCTCGCGACGGGCGAGGCGCTGGCGCTGGGGCAGCAATGAGGAGGGGGCGATGGAACGCAGCGTAGAAACACGGTTAGAGCCGCAACCTTTACGGTCTGTCCCGATCAACCATCTGATAGCGATTTCAGAACTTTCAGACGCTTCAAGACGGTGGATGCAAGATCTCGCGTCGCCTGTTCAACCTCGGACGCAAGTAGGTCGCTGGTTGCAGCGTCTGTCCCTTCGAATATCTCGTTTCGCATCTGGTTTATAACACCATCGAAGAGCTGCTTTAGCTGCTGCTCTGAATATCCCTGCGCGCTCATTTCCAGAGCCATGAAAATCGAGAGGATGTTTCCAAGTGCGCCTAAGCGAGCGGCGAGTTTGATGCGCCCTTCGTCGATCACCTTGGCCCCCTAACTACGCTGCGGAAGATCTGAACTTGCGCGCCCCGTTCGGGCATCATGTCAGGCAGTAAAAATGGCGCCGATCAAGCCGGCCGTAAGAACCAGCGCGCACACCATTGGCCAAGCACGCTCGGACCAAGGGCGTCCGCGAGACAGGATGAAACTGTAGACGAGCCCGTAGGTGATGACGACGCCTGCCGCTTCGCTGGCGACCGCCGCAGCGAAGAGGTCAAGCCCGCTCGAAACTGGTTGTTGGCCGTGCAGGTAGGCATAGAGCCCGACGGCGGCCATGTAAGCCACGAGGCCGGCCCAGTAGGGACTGGGCAACCTGCCCTCTCGGCGCCCCCGCTGATGGCCGCGCCACAAGCCTGCAAACAAGGCGACGTTGATGATTGTCGCGGTGGCGATCGGCCCGATAAGCGCTTCAAGGGTGATGCCGGTGGTCATGCGCTCAAGATGGAGGTCGGCGGGAGCGGTGTCGAGCGGCGGCCAGCCTTCGTGCTGACGTCGGGCCGACGGCGGGCGCAGCGGGAAAGGCACAAGATTCAGGAGCCCGAAAACCGGCTTCCAGCGCAAAAATAAATCGACCGCTGATCGGCGTTTTCGGCATGGCGACTTTCGTCCGCCGGACGGAGGCTTGGGGTCCATCCATCGGGGACCCGAGACCATGTCCGACAACGACGATATCTACAATCTCCGCCGCAAGCGGAAGCGCGCCGCGGCCCAAGCCAAATGCACCGCCAAGCGCAAGGAGAAGGGGGCTCCGGGCCGGGACGACCTCGGCCGGGCCGCCTACTACGTCCTCCTGGCGCTCTACAGCGATGAGGACAC
>NZ_JAKSYM010000022.1 GCF_022829545.1 Methylobacterium sp. J-030
ACACTGTCCACAAATGGACCCCGATCGGCACAGAACCCGAACGACTCAGCAACTGCCACACCTCAAACAGGGGAAGCGGCCAAAAACGCATCAGGAAGCCCCAGGAGGCCCGGCGTCGGCTCCCGCCCGCGCACGGATGCCAGCATGGAGCGCCGCCGCCGCTGGGCTGCCTCTGGCCGCCTGCCGCCGGGTCTCGCCGCCCGGTTCACGCAGGCAGAGGTCGCCGTTCTGGCCTTGGTTGCAGCCGAGGTAGCCCGTCGCAGTGATTGCCGGCTGGCGATCGAAAACCTGGCGGCCGTGACCGGCGTGTCCCGCACGACCGTCAAGAACGCGATCCGCGAGGCGACACGGCTCGGCCTGCTCACCGTCGAGGAGCGGCAGGTCACGGGCTGGCGGAATGACACCAATGTGGTCCGCATCACCAGCCGGGAATGGACGGCATGGCTGCAGTTGGC
>NZ_JAKSYM010000025.1 GCF_022829545.1 Methylobacterium sp. J-030
GACTACCTCTAGGTTACCCGGCGGATCGCCAGGCAGCGCCACCTCGTCATTCGACCACACGCCAGCCGCCTCCTGATAGTCCGCCTCGCTGAACGTGTAGAGGCGCCGGTGCTTGCCCTCGTCGAGGTACTTCTGACACTCCGGGATGCGCGACAGGTCGATGTTCGGCGTCGGCAGCATCTTCTCGATCTGCACCCCGGTGAGCTTCTTCAGTGCCAGGGCGTAGGCGTGGGCGTGTAGCGAGCCGCGCACAAGCAGGTAGGCGCAGGTCTCGCGGCCCGTCGGCTCGCTCATGGTCTCGTAGACCCGCAGCTTGTGGATGCGCGCACCGCATTCCAGGTGGAAATTGTGCAGCAGGTCGATGATCAGGTTCCCGGTCGTCGTCACCATGTCCATGTTCCAGGAC
>NZ_JAKSYM010000036.1 GCF_022829545.1 Methylobacterium sp. J-030
TCGAGGCGGCTTCGCCGCACCTCAGGATGAGGGGGTGGATGGGATCACCCCGTACCCCCTCCGGTGCGGCAAAGGGAACTTTGCCGTAAGCCTGGGCGTCGGCAACTTGCCTTTCTAGCTTGGAATCGCTTGAGACGGCAGCATGAGGGTCGCCGCGGCGACTTCCGCGAACAAGAACAAGGAGAGGCGAGGATGGCGCTGCCCGAACGCGAGAGCATGGATTTCGACGTGGTCGTGGTGGGCGCAGGCCCCGCCGGGCTCGCCACCGCGATCCGCCTGAAGCAGCGCGCCGCCGAAATCGGCGAGGAGATCTCGGTCGTCGTCGTCGAGAAGGGCTCGGAGGTCGGCGCCCACATCCTGTCGGGGGCGGTGATCGATCCGATCGGCCTGGACCGGCTGCTGCCGGAGTGGCGCCAGGATCCGGAGCGGCCGCTGAAGACGGCGGTCGAGCGCGACGAGTTCATGATGCTCACCAAGAACAGCGGCATCACCCTGCCGAACGTGTTCTTCCCCAAGCTGATGTCGAACCACGGCAACTTCGTCGGCTCGCTCTCGAACGTCTGCAAGTATCTGGGCGCCCAGGCCGAGGCGCTCGGCGTCGAGATCTATCCGGGCTTCCCGGCCGCGGAGGTGCTGTTCGACGGGAACGGCGCGGTGGCGGGCGTCGCCACGGGCGATCTCGGCATCGGCAAGTCCGGCGAGCCGCGCGACGACTACACAAGCGGCATGGAATTGCGCGGCAAGTACACGGTGTTCGGCGAGGGCGCCCGGGGCAACCTGACCAAGGGGCTGATCCGGCGCTTCGAACTCAACCGGCACAGCGACCACTTCAAGTACGGGCTCGGCGTGAAGGAGCTGTGGCAGCTCGCCCCCGGCAAGTTCGAGCCCGGCCTCGTGCAGCACACGATGGGCTGGCCGCTGCCCAACAAGGCCGGCGGCGGCTCCTGGCTCTACCATTTCGACGACCACCTGCTCTCGGTCGGCTTCGTCACGCACCTGAACTACGAGAACCCGACCCTGTCGCCGTTCGAGGAGTTCCAGCGCTTCAAGACCCACCCGATGATCGCCGAGACCTTCGAGGGCGCCAAGCGCATCGGCTACGGGGCGCGGGCCATCATGGAGGGCGGCTGGCAGTCGGTGCCGAAGCTGGTCTTCCCGGGCGGCTGCCTCGTCGGCTGCTCGGCCGGCTTCGTGAACGTGCCGCGGATCAAGGGCTCGCACAACGCGCTGCTCTCCGGCATGCAGGCGGCCGACGCCATCGCGGACGCCCTGAAGGCGGGCCGCGCGGGCGACGAGCTCGCCGCCTACGAGGCCGGCTGGCGCGACAGCCCGATCGGGCAGGACCTGAAGGCGGTGCGCAACGTCAAGCCGCTCTGGTCGCGGTACGGCACGCTGGTCGGCGTCGGCCTCGGCGGGATCGACATGTGGGCGACCACGATCCTCGGCGCCTCGCCGTTCGGGACGCTCGCGCACGGCAAGCCGGATCATGCCTGCCTCAAGCCGCTCGCCGAGGTGACGCCGATCGTCTACCCGAAGCCCGACGGCAAGCTGACCTTCGACCGGCTCTCCTCGGTCTACCTGTCGAACACCAACCACGAGGAGGATCAGCCGCCCCACCTCAAGGTCCGGGACCTCGAGCTGCAGAAGCGCTCCGAGCACGACGTCTACGGCGGCCCCTCGGGGCGCTACTGTCCGGCGGGCGTCTACGAGTGGGTGGAGGATGCCGCGGCCTCGGACGGCGTGCGCTACCAGATCAACGCGCAGAACTGCGTTCACTGCAAGACCTGCGATATCAAGGACCCGAACCAGAACATCGACTGGGTGACCCCGGAGGGGCCGGGCGGGCCGAACTATCCGAATATGTGAGGGGGATGATTGGCGACGGCCGAAACATCTGCGCTTGGAAACCTGGCTCGCGAAACTAGGATCGGTGCCAGGGGTCGGGATGGCGGAAGTCTTCGTCTCGGAGCAGATCGGTGCGCAGGTCGTCGTGTTCTCGCACGACCATTGTCCACCCCATATCAGCGCCCTTCAGCGCCGTCAGGCCTGGACGGCACGCATCAGGTTCTCGTTCGTTACTGACGTGGTGGCGCTTTGGGATGTCGAGCCACTCCGCAACGCGCCGCGACGGCGCGCGGTGGGACTGCTTCTCGATGAGGTACAGGATCGTCTCGCGGTCTGTCGGCGGTGCTGGTGGTCCATCCAGGGCACGACTTGCCTCGAAGGGCGGTTGGCGACGGCAGAGAATCACGCGACAGGATCCCTCACGCTCCTGTCGCGCCGCCATGGAAAGACTCGACAGGTGCGCACGGCCTCCTACGAACCGGACAGCGAGGATTTGAGGCTCGTCTTCAGCGACGGCTCGAAGATGGCGATCAAGGCCGGAACAGGGACAGAGGCATGACGCGCCACGTCGTTTCAGAGGCGGACCTTGAGCACGCGCTTGAGCAGGGACGCGCCCGCTCCGTGCGCGAGTTCCGGGCCAGTGCAGTCAGCTACTGGCCGGATCACGATGCCGTCGCGATCCTGACCGAGCGGCATGGCGGATTTCTGATCCCCCGCGTGTCGATCGAACCCCTGCGGGAGGTCGACATCTCCGCTTTGTCACGCCTCGAACTCTGGCCAGGGGGCGCCGCCTTCGCGATTGCGGATCTTGACATTCACGTGAGCGTGCACGGGCTTTTGACGGCCACGCTGCCGGCCATGATCCCGTCCGATGTTCTTTCGAGCCTGCTCGGCGCGCGCGGTAGCCGTCGCCGGAAGCCGGCGCCCGAGCCCGCCTGACCTGGATCACCCCCCGCGCCATCCTTTCGCCTTGCGGGGCTGGCGGGATGGGTCCAGTGTCCCCGGCGTTTTTCCGGGGATAACCCGCCATTCTCGCGTCCGGCCCCTTGGCGGCCCGGCGCCCAGGAGCCGCGATCGGTTCATGATGACATCCCGCGCCCGCCGGAGCGTCTCGGCGCTCGCCCTGCTGCTCGCCGCCGGTCTGCCGCAGACCGTGCTGGCCGCGCAGCCGAAGGAATCGACCCCGGTGCTCGATTACGAGCCCGCGGATTCGCTGGAGGGCAACTTCCTCTCGGCCTACATCGCGGGCGCGGCCCGGGACACGGCGGCGGCCGCCACCTTCTACCGCGAGGCCGTGAAGGCCGACCCGCGCAACGCGGAACTCGTCGAGCGCGCCTTCATCTCGCTCTTGGCCGACGGCGCCCTGCCGGACGCGTTCCGCACCGCCGAGAAGCTGATCGCCCGCGATCCGACCAACGGGCTCGCCAACCTCTCCCTCGGGGTGCGCCAGATCAAGGCCGGCCAGTGGGCCGCCGCCCGCCAGAATTTTTCGAAGAGCGGCCGGGGCGCGGCGACCGATCTGACCGCCACGCTGCTCACCGCCTGGTCGTATGCCGGGGCGGGGGACGGCAAGAAGGCGCTGGAGACCGTCAACAAGCTCCGCGGCGAGCGCTACTACAACACCTTCCGCGACTACCATGCCGGCCTGATCGCCTCGGTGACCGGCGACAACGCCGAGGCCGAGCGGCGCCTCAAGGCCGCCTACGACGCCGACCACAACACCCTGCGCATCGTCGACGCCTACGCGCGGCTCGAAGCCAGCCTCGGCCGCACCGACCTCGCGATCCAGGCCTATTCGGATTTCGACCAGCTCTCGCCCCGGCATCCGCTGGTGCGCGACGCCCTCGACAAGCTCAAGGCCGGCAAGCCCCTCACGCGGCTGATCGCCAACGCCCAGGAGGGCGCCGCCGAGGTGCTGTACGGGCTGGGCTCGGCAGGCTCGACGCAAGGCGACGAGCTGCCCGCCGTGATCTACCTGCGGCTCGCCCTCTACCTCGCCCCCGACCATGCACTGGCCCGGCTGACGCTCGCCGACACGCTCGACCGGATGAAGCAGCCCGAGCGCGCCAATGAGGCCTACGCGCAGATCCCGGCCAATTCCCCACTCAAGCTCAACGCCGACATCCAGGTCGGCCTGAACCTCGAGCAGATGGGCAAGAGCGACGAGGCGCTGGAGCACCTCGACGCGACCATGAAGGCCCATCCCGACGACATCGACGTGATCACGGCGCTCGGCAACGTCCAGCGGGCGCGCAAGAACTACGAGGAGGCGGCCGCCACCTACACCCGCGCCATCGATCTGATCGGCGACCGGCCGCAGGCCAATTACTGGACAACCTACTATTTCCGCGGCACCGCCTACGAGCGCGCCAAGCAATGGCCGAAGGCCGAGGCCGACCTCAAGAAGGCGCTCGCCCTGGTGCCGGCCAGCCAGCCGGCCGCCAAGGCGCAGGTGATGAACTACCTCGGCTATTCCTGGGTCGACCAGAACACCAACATCGACGAGGCGTTCAAGCTGCTGCAGCAGGCGGTCGAGGCGAGCCCGCGCGACGGCATGATCGTGGACAGCCTCGGCTGGGCCTATTACCGCCTCGGTCGCTGGGACGACGCGGTGCGCGAGCTCGAGAAGGCGGTCGAGCTGAAGCCCGGCGACCCGACGATCAACGACCACCTGGGCGACGCCTACTGGCGCGCGGGCCGGCGGCTCGAGGGCAAGTTCCAGTGGCAGCACGCCAAGGACCTGAACCCCGAGCCGGACGACCTCGCGCAGATCAACGCCAAGCTGAAGGACGGCCTGCCTGAGATCGAGAAGCCGACCGCCACCGCCGAGACGGTGCCGGCCCCGGTCGCCGCCCCGCACAATGCCGAGAACCCGGAGCTTCCGAAGGGCGCGCCGCAGCCGCACGAGGCGCCGGGTGCCGCCGACAAGGCCAAGAAGTCGGGGGGGTGAGTGCCCCGGTCGCGCGACGGGCGATCATCCAAACAATCCCCCTCATCCTGCAGTGCCCGCGTCAGCGGGCCTCGCAGGCGCCCTCCAGACGACACTGTGACCTCTGGAGGGCTCCTTCGAGGCCTCCGCTACGCTCCGGCACCTCAGGATGAGGGGGATTGTTTGGATGGCGGCTGCGCGGTCGAACTGTTCAGCATAGACCAGCGTTCCAGGCCGGCGCCGACTGGTATAACCGGGATACATGCCGGCCTGATGCTCGCTCAGCCGCTTGTCCAGGCTCTCGCCGCGAGCAGAACCGACATAGTCACTGCCGTCGGAGCAGCGCAACCTATACACAAAGGCTGCCACGACCCGATTCGCTCCGGCGGAGGAGGAAAAGCCTAGCAGGATCGACGATCCAGCGCTCTCCCCTCATCCTGAGGTGCCGGAGCGCAGCGGAGGCCTCGAAGGAGACCTCCAGCCAGCCGCGCGATCCCTGGAGGCCTCCTTGAGGGCCGCCGACGCGGGCACCTCAGGATGAGGGTAAGGGAAGGAAAGCCGGCCCGGCGCCGTCCTGCGGGCCCACTGCGAAGCTGCGAACCAAAAAACTTGTTTTGTCCGCCAGCTCATAAAAATCGACGCGCATTTCCCCTCCGTTTGACGCACACTGCGCAGCCGTTCGCGGGCGGCCGCCTGCAGGGCTGGACATCCGCACGGCAACAGCCGGCGGCGGGCCGAGAGCCCGTGACTCAGGGAGGGAACGCCCATGCCGTCAGACATCGAGATCGCCCGCGCCGCGACCCTGAAGCCGATCGGGCAGGTCGCCGAGCGCCTCGGCATCCCGGATGACGCGCTCCACCATTACGGCAAGCACATCGCCAAGATCGACCATGGCTACATCGCCGGGCTCGAGGGCAAGAAGCCCGGCAAGCTCGTGCTGGTCACCGCGATCTCCCCGACGCCCGCGGGCGAGGGCAAGACCACCACCACGGTGGGCCTGGGCGACGCCCTGAACCGCATCGGCGAGAAGACCATGATCTGCCTGCGCGAGCCCTCGCTCGGGCCGTGCTTCGGCATGAAAGGGGGTGCTGCCGGCGGCGGCAAGGCGCAGGTCGTGCCGATGGAGCAGATCAACCTGCACTTCACCGGCGACTTCCACGCCATCACGGCGGCCCACAGCCTCGCGGCCGCGCTGATCGACAACCACGTCTACTGGGCGAACGAGCTCAACATCGACGTGCGCCGCATCCACTGGCGCCGCGTCGTCGACATGAACGACCGGGCGCTGCGCCAGATCACCCAGTCGCTCGGCGGCGTCGCCAACGGGTTTCCACGGGAGGACGGGTTCGACATCACGGTCGCCTCCGAGGTGATGGCGGTGTTCTGCCTCGCCAAGGATCTCGCCGACCTGGAGGAGCGCCTCGGCCGGATCGTCATCGCCGAGACCCGCGACCGCAAGCTCGTCACCCTCAAGGACGTGAAGGCCACCGGCGCCATGACGGTGCTGCTCAAGGACGCCCTGCAGCCGAACCTCGTGCAGACGCTCGAGGGCAACCCGGCGCTGATCCATGGCGGCCCCTTCGCCAACATCGCCCATGGCTGCAACTCGGTAATCGCCACAAGGGCGGGCCTGCGGCTCGCCGACTACACGGTGACGGAGGCCGGGTTCGGTGCCGATCTCGGCGCGGAGAAGTTCCTGGACATCAAGTGCCGGCAGGCGGGCCTCACCCCCTCGGCGGTCGTGGTGGTGGCGACCATCCGCGCCCTCAAGATGCATGGCGGCGTCGACAAGAAGAACCTCGGGGCCGAGAACATCGGCGCCCTGGAGAAGGGGTTTGCCAATCTCGCCCGGCACGTCACCAACCTGCGCGGCTTCGGCCTGCCGGTGGTGGTGGGCGTCAACCACTTTTATGCCGACACCGATGCCGAGCACGCCAAGCTCAAGGAACTCTGCCGCGAGCGGCTCGACGTCGAGGCCATCACCTGCCGCCACTGGGCGGAGGGCGGGGCCGGCGCCGAGGAGCTGGCCCACGCCGTGGTGAAGCTCAGCGAGGCCGAGCCGGCGCCGATCCGCCACGCCTACGAGACCGAGGCGCCGCTCTCCGAAAAAATCCGGACCATCGCCACCAAGCTCTACGGCGCCGCCGACATCCAGATCGAGACCAAGGCGGCCCAAAAACTCGCCGCCTTCGAGAAGGACGGCTACGGCAACCTGCCGATCTGCATGGCCAAGACGCAGTACTCGTTCTCCACCGACCCGACCCTGATGGGCGCGCCGGAGGGGCATATCGTGGGCGTGCGCGATGTCCGGCTCTCGGCCGGCGCCGGCTTCGTGGTGGCGATCTGCGGGGAGATCATGACCATGCCGGGCCTCCCCCGGGTGCCCGCCGCCGACACGATCCGGCTGGACGCCAACGGGCAGATCGACGGGCTGTTCTGAGGGATATTCACTGCTGTGCAGATTAATGTGCCGTTCTGGATTCAAATTCAGGACGGTGCGCAAACATCGGCCGGCAGCGGCGTATGGTTATCAGGTAAGCGTGTGCAGCAAACAAAAATGCATCGTCGACGAAAGAAACTTGCCCTGCTACGCCGCAGCATTCATGTTGTAATCACCAGATGCGATGTTTATAGACACACTTTCTTGTTCAATATTCCTCAGGAATATCTGGAGGCGGACTAAGATCAAGGGGAATTTGTGCATCACTTAAGGTGGGGAGTGGAAGATCTGCGACGCGTCTCGTTTCAAGATTGAATCGTGCGGCATATTTAGCTAACCCATCATCGTCGGTCACAATATAATCTGCGCGCTCGACTTTGGATATGGCAATAATCTGCTGATCAAATTTAGCTTTGGCCTTTGTTTCAAGTGCTGATCGACGCTGTCTTGAGGGTAGTTCATTCAGAAGCTCGCGCTGCATGAACGCATATTCCAGCGCAGCCAGTTTCTCGAAATCGGCAACTCGGAATCCACTCAGTCTCTCGAAAATCTGGAGATATCGATTGACAGATGTGGGATCAATCCGCACGGCCGCTTCAGTAAACGCGGGCGTCGGAATGACGAGACGCCCACCTTTCGACTTGCCTACCCTGGATGCAAGATAAGCAAGTCTGTCCTGCGCGCGCTCTACACGCATATTGGCAACCCGATCGAACGGACCAGCAGCTTCCCGATCAAGAAGTGTTATCAGTGCTGTGGCATCAAGTGCGACGATCACAGATCACCGTCATCGGGTTGCGTACGGCGCGCGTCCAGCAGGGAAGTGATAGGATCTGCTTCCAAGTGCCACTCACTACCCCGAACGTCGCGTAGTTCCTCCACAGCTTTCGCCAGATCGTCAAAATCTGCAAGCTTCTCGAAACGTGAGACACGAAAGTTGACGACCGACCAGGCACCGTCATCGCCTCGTCTCCAAGATCCGGTGCCCCATAGACGAACGGTTGGACCGAACAGCAGATGACCAAGTTGGCGACCAAGATCCCGGTTGGTTACAATATTAGTATGGAGCGTATCACCATCTTGAAGCTGCAAATGAACCGTCTCGTCTTTTCCGCCGATTCGGATCAATTCGCCATCCAAGAAGCCCGCTCGGCGGACCGCCCCGAAATCCACTGGTTCTGAGCGACTGCGACCAGGGAACACAATTAGAATCTTACTCGCTTCCAAATTCTGCGCTGGCGTCACTACTTTCACCGTAGCGCGGGCATTGTCGATCGCTAACATTCGATCGACCGTTTCGAAAGCCCGTCTGAGGTCCTTGGGGGCGTCCAGTCGATTAACAGCAGCCAAGCGATCAAGCACCCTGGGTACTGCAGGCTCGTCAATGCGCGAGACGAGCACTGCACTGCCTTTTCGGATACGCTTGAAATGAACGTTTGCATGCTCTCCGTAGAGAACTGCCAACTCGATAAGATACTCTCCGAGACGCTGCATAGGCAGCGTACTCGGGTTCCAACTGTCAGCGATCCTGAATACGACCTCGGTGCTCATCCTTCTACAATCCTGCCGGACGGCCTGGGCTGTTGCAATCCGCTATGCAACTGACGTGTGGTTTCGTCACGGCTTAGCCCAAGCGATCCAAGAAACAAAAGATTCTACAGCACCGCGCCTCGTCATGTCGCCCCGAATAGCGCCACCGCCAGTCGCGAATGATCCTTGCGCAGGCGACCCACATCGACCCCCAGCGGCTGCCCGTCGATCACCCGCCAGCGCCCCGCCACCATCACGCGGTCGGCCCGGGTGGCGCCGCACAGGACGAGCGCCGCCAGCGGGTCGTGGGCGCCGGAGAAGCGTAACTCGTCCAGGGTGAACAGCGCGAGATCTGCCTCCCGCCCCGGCTCGATCCGCCCGATATCGGAGCGGCCGAGGCACGCGGCCGAGCCCTCGCTCGCCCAGCGGAGCGCATCGAGATGCGTCACCGCCTCAGCGCCGTAGGTCAGCCGGCTCAGCATCACCGCGTGGCGCACGCCCTCCATGAGGTTCGAGCTGTCGTTTGAGGCCGAGCCGTCGACCCCGAGCCCCACGGGGGAGCCCGCCGCCTCCAGCTCGCAGGTGCGGCAGCGGCCCGACGCCAGGGTCATGTTGGAGGTCGGGCAGTGGCACACGCCGACCCCCGCCTTGCCGAGCCGCGCGACCTCCGCGTCGTTGAAATGGATGCCGTGGGCGAGCCAGACCCGGTCGTTCAGCCAGCCGACCGCCTCCAGGTACTCCACTGGCCGGCACTGGAACATCGACTGGCAATAAGCGTCCTCGTCGAGGGTCTCGCCGAGATGGGTGTGCAGGCGGGCTCCGTGGCGGGCGGCGAGGTCCGCGCTCTCGCGCATCAGGCGTTGCGTCACCGCGAACGGCGAGCAGGGGGCGAGCCCGATCTGCACCATCGCACCGGGGGCGGGGTCGTGGAACAGGTTCAGCACCCGCTCGCAATCGGCGAGAATCGTGTCGTCGTCCTGTGTCAGCGCCGCAGGCGGCAGGCCGCCCTCCCGGTCGGACAGGCTCATCGAGCCGCGGGTGACGAAGGCGCGGATGCCCAGCGCCCGGGCCTCGTCCACTTGGACGTCGACCGAATCCTCCAGCCCCTTCGGGAACAGGTAGTGGTGGTCGCCCGCCGTGGTGCAGCCCGAGAGCAGCAGCTCGGTATAGGCCACCCGGGTGGCCAGCCGGAACGCCTCCGGGGTGATCCGCCCCCAGACCGTGTAGAGCGCCTTCAGCCAGGGGAAGAGCGGCTTGTTGATCGCGATCGGATGGGCGCGGGTCAGCGTCTGGAAGGCGTGGTGGTGGGTGTTGATCAGCCCCGGGATCACCACGTGGCGCGACGCGTCGAAGGTCTCGTCCACCGGGCGGGCGGGCCGGGCGCCCGCCGGCACCAGTTCGGCGATCCGGGTGCCCTCCACCACGATCCCGCCGGCCGCCCCCGCGGCCAGGATGGCGAGCGGGTCGCGGATCCACAGGCGGTTTGATGCCGGTTCAGCTGCTTGCGCCATGCGTCCGACCGCCCTCGTTTGCCCCGACGGTCCTGCGTAGCGGAGCGGGCGGACAACCCGCAACAGCCCGGTCGCCGGGGCGGCGAGGGTTGACGGGCCACGGCCGCCTTGAGAAACGTCACGGGGACTGACCTATCACCCGTTGGGAGCGGCCGCGCCGTGACACGGACAGCCCCGCGCCAAGAGGCTTTAGGCCAAGAGGCTTTAGGCCGAAAGGCTTTGCGCCAAGAGGCTTTGCGCCAAGAGGCCTACCTGGAGACCTTCGCGGCGAACCCCCGTCCGGGCGCCGCGCCGGCCG
Organism: Methylobacterium sp. J-030; assembly: GCF_022829545.1. Classification (GTDB taxonomy): domain Bacteria; phylum Pseudomonadota; class Alphaproteobacteria; order Rhizobiales; family Beijerinckiaceae; genus Methylobacterium. The sequence goes on from NZ_JAKSYM010000036.1 coordinate 10,554, forward strand.
CCCTCGGCAGCGACGACCTGATCGAACTCCTGTTCTTCGCCTACCGCGACTTCGTGGGCGATCCCGACCGGATCCTGGCGGCCTACGGCTTCGGACGGGCGCACCACCGGGTGCTGCACTTCGTCGACCGCTATCCGGGCCTCACCATCGCCGAACTGCTCGACATCCTGCGGATCACCAAGCAGAGCCTCAACCGGGTGCTCAAGGACCTGATCGGCCAGGGCTACGTCGCGCAGAAGCCGGGCGCGAGCGACCGGCGCCAGCGCCTCCTGTACTGCACGGATGCGGGGGCGGAGCTGGCGGCCGACCTGACCCGCGTTCAGGCGCGCCGCCTCGCCCGGGCGCTGGCCGCGCCGGATTCCCGGGGCTCCCCGGAGGATTTCTTGATGGCGATGATCGAGCCCGAGGATCGGCCCGCGGTCCGGAGCCTGATGGCGCGGCGCGGGACGCGCGCGCGCTCCGCCGACGCCGGCTCGGCGCAGGAGAGCGCGGCACAACAAAGACTGAGAGCCGTTCCCGGTCGCGACGCGATCGGAAACGGCTCCGGCGGGGGCGGCGCATGAGCCATCCCGTCCGGGCCGACCTGCCCGACGAGGCGCCGCACGTCCTCGTGGTGGACGACGACCGCCGCCTGCGCGAGTTGCTCGCCCGCTACCTGACCGACCAGGGGTTCCGGGTCACCGCGGCGGCGAGCGCCGCCGAGGCCCGGGCCCGGGCCCAGAGCGTGGTGTTCGACGCCATGGTGCTCGACGTGATGATGCCGGGCGAGAACGGCTTCGACTACGCCCGCAGCGTGCGCGAGACCTCCCGGGTGCCGATCCTGATGCTCACCGCCCGCTCGAATCCGAACGACCGCGTGATGGGCCTGGAGATCGGCGCGGACGATTACCTGCCCAAGCCGTTCGAGCCGCGGGAGCTGACGCTGCGGCTCAGCAACATCATCAAGCGCAGCCCGCGCCCCCGCGAGGCGGCGGCCGAGACGGTGACCTTCGGGCCCTTCGCGTTCCGGATCGACCGGGGCGAGCTGCGCCGGGACGACGAGCTGATCCGCATCACCGAGCGCGAGCGCGAGATCCTGACCATCCTGGCGCTGGCCGGCGGCGCCAACGTGGAGCGCGAGCAGCTCGCAGGCCCCGGGGGCGCGGCGGCCGAGCGCACGGTCGACGTGCAGATCAACCGCCTGCGCCGCAAGACCGAGGTCGACCCCGCCAACCCGGTCTTCCTCCAGACGGTGCGGGGGGTGGGCTACCGGCTGGCGGTGGACTGAGCGGCCCGCGGCCCGGGGCCGATCACACGGCGCGCGGCTCGTCGGGTTTCAGCTTGAGCGCCTTGGCGATCCGGGTCGACAGGCCGCCCACCAGGGCGACGGCGGCCCGTGGCTCGGCCAGGCCGCGCACGGCCTCCAGCGCCGCCTCGGCATCGGGTTTCATCACCGCGTAGACCACCGGGCGCGACGCCTTGCGGGGGCGCTCCGGCGTCACGGCGACGAGGAAGGTGGTGTAGCGTCTCCGCGGGCGGCCGGGCATGCTCCCGGATGTGGCATGTCGGCTAAGCATCGCCAAGGCCTGACTCCCGAAGCCGGCGCGGGGTGCGTCGCGGAACCCGCCGATCATCCGTATCGGCCGCGTCAGATCAAGCCGAGATCGATATCGGGCAGCGGCAATCCGTCGATCCGGGTCTGCCAGCGCTGACCGGGCGCCACCGGCAACGCGTCGGTCAGGGTGCCGGTGGTGATGATCTCGCCGGCCGCGAGGGGCGGGGATACGGAATCGTTAGCCAGCACATCGACAAGATGGCCGAGGGCGGCGAGGGGGCCTGAGCCCATCACGTTCCGGCCGCTGCCCGTCTCGGCGCGCGATCCGTCCCGCAGGAGATCGATCGAGACCGTCTCGAGCCCGCCGATCCAGCGCGGCCGCTCCGCGGCGGCGATCGGGACCCGCGCGCCAACCACCAGCAAACCGTGCAGCCCGAAGGCCGCGACCGTGTCGGGGGCGGTGAAGCGCCAGCCAGGATAGAGGGACTGGACGATCTCGAAGCCGGCCGCCGCCCAGGCGACGCACCCGATCAGGGCCGCGGCGTCCATGCCGGGCTCCGGCGTTCGGGCGAGCCCGAACACGATCTCCGGCTCGATGCGCGGCTCGACGAAGGCGGCGAGCGCCACGGGCCCGGCCAGGGCGGAGCGGTCGCGCAGGGTCGTGTCGTAGACGTGGCCCCAGATCGGCGCCCGGACGCCGTACCGGTCCCACAGGGTGGTGTTGGTGAAGCCGATCTTGCGGCCGACCACGCGCTCGCCCCGGGCGGCGCGCAGGCGGCGTATCTCCTCGGCGACCCGGTAGGCGGCCGGCAGATCGAGGGCCGGATCCCAGCCGGTCAGCGGCGCGATCGAGCGGCGATGCTCGTGGGCGGCCAGGATGGTCCGGGCATGGGCGGCGGCGGGGATGGTCATGGGGGTGCGGCTTCCGATATCGACGGCGCGCGCTCGCCGCGCGCATCGGTTGCCCGCCGCGGCTGGAGCGTGGCAGGGCCGGTCGAGGCCGGCGGCGATGACCGCTGAAGCGCCGCGGTCACGGCATCGCCCGGAGGACGGACGGACGCGCGGAGCGGGCCGCGACGTGATCGAGGAGGATGTGAGGCACGGTGAGGGCCGACAGCATCTGGAGCGTCACGGTCAGGAGGTTCGCCGCCGCGTCCGGGGCGCCGGCGGCATAGAGCGGCCACAATCCGGCACCGAGCCCCAGGGTCAGGGCGAAGATCGGCAGCGCGGCGCGGACGGCGCGCGGCATCGTGTCGATGCCGGGTGCCTTCGTGGGATCGCCCACCAGCGCCAGCATGTGCCGGGGTGCATGGAGGCCGACGAAGTACAGGGTGAAGGCCGTGAGCGGGGGCAGCACCAGGAAGGCGGCGGCCAGGACGGCCAATTCGGTGAGAACCGCCGGACGGGGCCGGCAAATCAGAAGCCAGGCCGCCGCCAGGGCGAGCCAGAGCCAGGCTGCCGCCGACCACCAGGCGGGGAGCTCCGGCATCGGCACGCGCGCCACGACCGCGAAGAGGTCCGCCGTCTCCCTCGGGTGCAGCAGCGCCGGCAGGGCGATCGGAAGCCCCCCGCGCACGAGCGCCTCGACCGGCCGGCCGGGGCCGGCATCCTCCGTGCCGAAATGCAGGACCGACACGGCCAGGAACGCCGCCAGGGTGGCCAGGGGCAGGGCCTGCCAGGCCAGCAGCACCGAACCCGCGAGCCCGAGATACGGGACCGCGAAGACCGGGAACCACGCCCGGCCATAGCGGGGCCACAGCAGGGGCGCTGCCACCGCGCCGTCCAGGGCTCCGTGAGGGACCCCGAGGACGATCACCACCGCCAGCGCCACCACCCAGGCGACGTCCCGCGGCAGAGACGCGGAGGCGATCAGCCCGAGCGCGACCAGCGTACCGGCACCCTGCACCAGGCGGGGCCCCGATAGGGCCTGCACCAGGCGGGGCCCCGATAGGGAGAGGCGGTGGCGGCGCGCGCCGGCCGCATCCCCGGGGAGGGCGACGGACGAGCGGGCCGCCATCCGCGTCAGGCCGCCCGGCGCAGGGGCGTGGCGGCGACCGGCCCGTCCTTCAGGTCGCGATCGACGGCGCGGGTCGTCTCCAGGGTCGCCATGATGCCGTAGACGACCTTGGCGGTCAGATCGAGGATCGCGATCACCGCCAGGGCGACGGTCGACGACAGGAGGCCGAGGCCGTCCTGACCGACAAGCAGCACGACCGGGTAGGCACACCAGACGCCGGTGAGGAACACGGCATTGCGCAGGAAGGCCTTGCGCACGTCGGCCCGCTCGCCGGCGTTCTCCTCGCGCAGCTGCACGAAGATCCCGTAGAACACCGCCAGGAAGGCGCCGCACGAGATCGCGAACCACGTCCACTTCACCCAGGCGACGTCGGATAGGCCGAACGCGAAGGCCGTCACGATCATGATCAGGTCGGAGCCGACCAGCCCCCAGACGACGGCCGGCCGGCGCATGCCGGAATGCATCGCGGTGCGCGACAAGCCGACGAGCAGCAGGGGCGTGGTGAAGGTCCAGTCGATGTAGCGCGCGAAGTAGAACTGGCGCGCCGCCTCGGCCGCGTCGGGACCGGCGGGCAGGACGAGGCTTCCCTGGCCGGTGGCCATGGCGAAGTAGGAGCAGGCTGCGATGATCGGCACGATTCCGTGGATGATCCCGTCGGCCTCTTCGGCGGGCGTCCGCCGCTTGGCCAGGACCAGGATCGCGGCGGCTCCCGCCGCCATGCCGGCAAAGCCCACCCACAACCAGAATTGAGGCGTCATCGAAATCCCGTTGTCCATGGATGAAAGGTCTGCACGCGAACGTTGCGGCGCCTGTCCAATGGGCTTCGGACGGGATTGTTTCGGGGATCGGTGTCGCAGCCGGAAGCCGCGCGGCGTGTCGCCTACCAGACCAGCCGCTCGATCACGGCATCGGGATGCACCGCCTGCCGGCCGAGCCACGCCGCCACGTCACCCAGTCGGTGGTGGTCGGCCGTGACGCCGAGTTCCTCCGCGTGGATGCCCCGGGCGACCAGCAGGCTCGCGATGCCGAACCCCCGTGCCCCCGCGATGTCGGTGCGGATCGCGTCGCCGATCGCCAGGACCCGGGCCGGATCGACCGGGGCGCCAGTGAGGTCGCCCCCCTTAGCGAGGGCCGCCTCGTAGACCGGCCGGTGCGGCTTGCCGGCATAGACCACCGGGCCGCCGAGTTCCGCATATGCCGCCGCCAGCAGGCCCGCGCAGGGGATCAGGCGGTTGCCGCTCTCCACCACGAGGTCGGGATTGGCGCAGATCATCGTCAGCCCGCGGGCGGCGAGCCGCGCCAGCTCCGGCCGGTAATCGTCGGCGGTCTCGCTGCGGTCGTCGAACAGGCCGGTGCAGACCACGAGGTCGGCCTCCCCCTCCGGCACGAGGCTGAGGTCGAGGCCCTGGAAGATGCCGAGGTCCCGCTCCGGCCCGATATGGCGGATCCGGGCGCCGGGCCGCCCGGCGATCAGGCCGCGGGTGAGGTCGCCCGAGGTGAGGATCGCGTCGTAGGCCTCTCGCGGCACGCCGAACCGGTCGAGGATGCGCCCCACCCCGTCCCCGGGCCGGGGGGCGTTCGAGACCAGCACCACCCGGCGCGGCCGGTCTCCGGCCAAGCCGCGGAAGCGGATCAGCGCTTCGCCGGCGGCTCTATGGGCCGTCTGGCCGTCATGCAGCACGCCCCAGACATCGCAGAGGATCAGGTCGTACCGGTCGGCGATCGCGGCGAGGCCGTTCAGGGTCGGGATGGCGGTCATGGACAGTCCTGGTTTCAAAAGGTCCGGGACCTTTTGCGGGTGCGGGGCAGAGCCCTGCAGTCGAGCTTCGCTCGATCGTCGGGCGAAGCCCGACATCGGGGCTCCGCCCCGATACCCCGCCAAAGGGCTCGCCCTTCGGGAACCCCTTACCGGCGTTTCGGGCCTAACCGATGTTCGGCGAAGAAGTCGAGCATCGCCCGGGAGGCGTCGGGGCCCTCGCGATCGGTGTAGCTGCCCTCGGGGCGGCCGCCCGACCAGGCGTGGCCGGCGCCGCGCACCCGCCAATCCTCCACCATCACCCGGCCGGAGGAATCCCGGTAGCGGGTGCGGGTGAAGGGATGGCCGCGGCCCTCCAGGGTCTCGGAGCGCGCGGTCAGCCCCGCCACGTCGGCCTGCGCCAGCACCTGATCGGCATTGCGCACGCTCACCGTCCCGTCATCCTCGCCGTGGAAGACGATGGTGGGCACGCGGGTGGCCGCGGCGGGTGCGCCGAACGGCGTCGTCTTGGCGAGCCCCGGCGCCCCGACCTGCATGGCCATCAGGGCCGAGCCGAGGTCCCGGGCGCAGCCGGCCGCGAGGCCCGAATGCACCCCCACGGCGGCGTAGAGATCCGGATAGGCCCGGGCGATGTTGAGGGCGGCCGCCCCCCCCGCCGACAGGCCCGCGATGTAGACCCGGGCCGGGTCGATCGGGTGTTCGGCCAGGATCGCCCGGGTGAGGCCCGCGATGATCGCCGGCTCGCCCGAGCCGCGGGCCTGATCCCGGGGATCGTACCAGTTCCAGCAGCGCTGGGCATGGGCCTGCCGGCTCTGCGCCGGATAGGCCACGAACACGCCCGCGCGCTCGGCGAGGGTGTTCATGCCGGTGCCGGCGGCGAAATCGTCCGGGTTCTGCGTGCAGCCGTGCAGCATGACGACGAGCGGAGCCCGGGCGTCCGGGCGGCTCGGAATGAACAGCTTGTAGTCACGGCTGCCGGCGGCCTCCGCGTGGCTCAGGGCCACGAAGCTGCCGCCTGGCGGGACGGCGGGATCGGCGGCCGGCGCGGGCTGCCGCAGGGGCTTGCCCAGGCCCTTCAGGACGGGCGCGAGGCCGCGCACGACCTGGCCCACCACCTCGCGCACCCGTGGGCCGGACTCCGCGACCGGATCCCCCGCCGTGCCGGCCGGGGCCTCGTCGCGGCGGGCCTGCGGGGCACCACCGAGGCTGCGCTGGATCAGCGCGGTCGCCTCGTCCAGTCGGCCGAGGCCGGTGAGGCGGGTCGCCTCGATCATGTCGGCCCAGGGCGAGGTGCAGGACCCGTGGGTCGGCTCCCCGTCGCGGCCGCCGAGAGCGTCGGTCATGCGTGCGCGCCTCGCTGTGTCAGCATTCCCGTCACGGCTGGGACCTACGCGCCGAAGCCACCGCATGGACCATCCTCACCATCCGATCGATGGTACGCCGAGCTTGGATTGTGCGTCGCAATAAACCGCGCTCTGCTGCGCCGCAACACCCGGGGACGCGGGTCTGGCTGGCGCCTCAGGCGGGCTCGTCGGTGCCGACGTAGTCGGACCAGATCGCGGCGGCGCCGAGGCTCGCCCGGAAGGCGTCGTGGCGGGCGCGCTCGTCCTCCGTCAGACGGCTCCGGTACGAGCGGGGCGCCGCCGCGTTCGCCTGCCGGGCGGCCGATCCCGCATGGGGGGCGGTGACCGCCGCCTCCATCAGCCCGAGGCTGGTCTGCTTGCCGCCGAGCAGCTCGACATAGACCTCGGCCAGGATCTGGGCGTCGAGCAGCGCCCCGTGCTTGGTGCGCTTGGTGTTGTCGATGCCGTAGCGGCTGCACAGGGCGTCAAGGTTGTTGGCCGCGCCCGGGTGCTTGCGCCGGGCCATCGGCAGGGTGTCGACCACGTCCTCCAACCGGATCGGCTTCGGGGCGCGGTCGCCGAGCCTGGCGTATTCCATGTTGAGGAAGCCGACGTCGAAGGGCGCGTTGTGGATCACGAGCCGCCCGTCGCCGAGGAAATCCAGGAGCTCGCCGACGATCTCGGCGAAGGCCGGCTTGTCGGCGAGGAACGCGTCCGACAGCCCGTGGACGTTGAACGCCCCCTCGGAGACCGCCCGCTGCGGGTTGCAGTAGCGGTGGAAGGTCCGGCCCGTGGGGATGTGGTTGAGGAGCTCTACCGCGCCGATCTCGATCAGGCGGTCGCCGCCCCTGGCTTCCGTGCCGGTGGTCTCGGTGTCGAGGACGATCTCGCGCAGCATGGGTCTCGCGGCTCGCAGACAATGGGCAGAGCCTTAGCCTGATAGACCCTCGCGGTTAAGCTCCGGTGCCCCTACCGGGACAGGTTGCGGTAGACGCACACGCGACCCTGATCCTCGTAGCCGGCCGGGCAGGTGATGACGCAGGCGCCGGCGGCGAATTTCTTCGGCGGTGGGCAGGATGTGGCGTATTGCGCGTTGGCCGGCGCGGTCCACAGCAGCGCCAATGCGACCGCCGACAGAAGGCGGCGGGATCGGATTCGATTGTGGGCTCCAAGGCACCGTACCATCACGCCCATCCTGCGGTCAGATCGCTCCCATGCGAATTACAACCGCAGATATGTACCGGTATGGCTGCGTCATCCGTGCCCTTGGTGCGGCGGCGCACGGCCCTCCGTCAGCCGGGCGATGATCCGCGCCACCTCGGCCTCGGCGGCGGGAAACCCCTGGCCCGTGTCGATGACGAAATCCGCCCGGGCGCGCTTCTCGGCGTCGGGCATCTGCTTGGCCAGGATCGCCGCGAAGGCGACCTCGTTCATGCCGGGGCGGGCCAGCACCCGGGCGCGCTGGACCTCCGGCGGGGCGCTCACCACCGCGACCGCATCGCAGCGGCCCGCGCCGCCGGTCTCGTAGAGGAGCGGGATATCCAGGACGACCAGGGGGGCGCCTGCGTGCTGGGCCAAAAAATCGGTGCTGGCCGCCCGGACCAGCGGGTGGACGATTCGTTCGAGGGCCGCCATCCGGTCGGGGGTTCCGAGCACGGCCGCGCGCAGGCGCCCCCGGTCGACGCCACCCTCCGGGTCGAGCACGTTCGAAAAAGCCGCCCCGATCGCCGCGGCGGCCGCCCCGCCGGGTCCGTAGAGGGCGTGGACGGCGGCATCCGCGTCGTGGACCGGGACGCCGCGCCGGGCGAACATCGCCGCGGTGGCCGACTTGCCCATGCCGATCGAGCCGGTGAGCCCGAGCACCACGGGTCCGGACCCGGCCTTCGGCGTCATCGCGCGAGATCCGCCATGATCCGGTCGCGCAGGGCGGGCGTGACGGTCGGGCGCGGCCCGAACCACGCCGCGAAGCCCGGCACGGCCTGGTGCAGCAGCATGCCGAGCCCGTCCACGGCGTAGAGCCCCCGGCGGCGCGCCGCCGCCAGGAGATCGGTTTCGAGCGGCGCGTAGACGATGTCGGCCACCGCGGCCCCGGGCGGCAGGGGCGCGAGGTCGAGGGCGAGGGGCGGCTGGCCCTTCATGCCGAGCGACGTGGTGTTGACGAGGAGCCCGGCCTCGGCGAGCACCGCCGGCAGGTCGTCCCAGGCGAGGGCGTCGGCGATGCCGGGGGCGAGCGCCGCCACCGCCTCGGCCCGGGCCGGGGTGCGGTTGGCGACGCGGATGCGCCGCATCCCCCGCTCGGCCAGCCCGACCACGATCGCCCGGGCCGCGCCGCCGGCGCCCAGCACCACGGCGGTGCCGTTCCCGCGTGCCGGCCAGTCCGCCCCCAGGCTGTGATCGAGATGGGCGCAGAAGCCCGGCGCGTCGGTGTTGTCGCCGCGGATCCGCCCGTCGGGCCCGACCACCAGGGTGTTCACCGCGCCGATCTTGTCCGCCCGCGGCGTCAGGGTGTCGGCGAGCGCGCAGGCCGCCTCCTTGTGCGGGAGGGTGACGTTGCCGCCCCGGAAACCGGACTCCGGCAGCGCCCGGATAAACTGCGAAAAAGCCTCCGGGGGTACGTCCAGGCGCTCGTAGGAGCCGGCAATCCCGTGCTCGGCGAGCCAGTGGCCGTGGATCAGCGGCGAGCGCGAATGGGCGATCGGGTGGCCCACCACGAAGGCGCGAAGAAGTGGGGCGCGGGGATGCGACTCGGTCACGCCGCACAGTCCCGGGCCAGACGGCAGGCCGGGCCGCCGGCCTCCTCGATCTGCAGCGTGGCGTGGCCGATGCCGAAGCGCGTGCGCAGGCCCTCGGCGGTCTCGGTGAGGAAGCCGTTGCCGGGCTGCTGCGCCCGATACCCCTCCTCCATCACGAGGTGGACCGTCAAGGCGACGCTGGTGGTGCTCATCGGCCAGATGTGCAGGTCGTGGAGGTCGGCGACGCCGGGGCGCTCGCGCAGGAAGCCGGTCACCGCCGCGGGGGAGATCTCGGACGGCACGGCGTCGAGGGACATCGCCACGCTGTCGCGCAGGAGTCCCCAGGTCGCCCAGACCACGAGGCCCGCGACCACGAGGCTGACCGCGGGATCGAGCCAGACGAAGCCGGTGAGCTGGATCACGAGGCCTGCGATCACGACGCCGGCCGAGACCGCGGCGTCGGCCGCCATGTGCAGGAAGGCCCCGCGGATGTTGATGTCGTCCTTGGCGCCGCTGGCGAACAGCCAGGCGGTGACGCCGTTCACCAGGATCCCGATGGCGGCCACCACCATCACGGTGAGGCCGGCCACGGGCTCCGGGTGGACGAGCCGCACCAGCGCCTCCCAGATCACCGCCCCCATGGCGATCAGCAGGAACACGGCGTTGAACAGGGCGGCCAGGATCGAGGAGCCGCGGTAGCCGTAGGTGAAGCGCGCGGTGGCTTGGCGGCGCACGAGGATTGCGGCGACCCAGGCGGCTACGAGGCCTAGGACGTCCGACAGGTTGTGGCCGGCATCGGCCACCAGCGACATGGAGTTGCCGAGATAGCCGTAGACCGCCTCCACCCCCACGAAGACGGTGTTGAGCGCGATGCCGATCGCGAAGGCGGGCCCGAAATTTTTTGGCGCATGGACGTGGCCGCCATGCGCGTGGCCGCCATGCGTGTGACCACCATGCGTGTGACCACCGTGGGAATGGCCCGCGTGATCGTGGCCGCCGTGCGAATGGTCGTGTCCGGCCAAGACGGTACTCCCCTTCAGAACGCCAGATAGCCGGCGGCGCGCAGCCGCGCGAGGAGCGGCAGCAGCGGCAGGCCCAGCACCGTGCTGTGATCGCCCGCGACCGATTCGAACAGGTGGATCCCAGGCCCTTCGAGCTGATAGCCGCCGACGCTCGCCCGCACGCGATCCTCGCCGGCGCAGTCCACATAGGCCGCGATGGCCCGGTCATCGAGGGGGCGCAGGGTCAGCCGGGCGGTCTCCACGAAGGCGTCCTCGACCGCCCCGGCCAGCGCCACTGCGGAATGCAGGGCGTGGGTGCGGCCGGACAGACGGGCGAGCTGCGCCCGGGCGGCCTGCGCATCGGCCGGCTTGTGGAACACTGTGCCGTCGCGATCGAGCACCTGATCGGCGCCGACGACGAGGCGTCCGGGGAAACGGGCCGCCACGGAGTCGGCCTTGGCGCGGGCGAGGTGCAGGGCGAGGTCGGGCGGGGACAGGCCGGCGCTCTCGGCCTCCAGGGCGCGCTCGTCGACATCGGGCGCGGCGGTCTCGACCGGCAGCGCCGCGCCCTCCAGCAGGAGGCGCCGGGTCGGGCTGGTCGAGGCGAGGAGGAGCGGGTGCGGACCGGTCCAGGGCGAGCGCGGCATCGCGCCAGTGTCACGGATCCGGCATCCGGCGCAAGTCGGGCTGCGACGAGCCCCGCCGCCGGGATGGACCGATCGGCGGGGCTGTCGCGGGGCCGATACGCAACCTGGCGCCCGAAGATGACTGTGGCAGGGACGGGTTAGGGGAAGGTCAACGGCCCCATCGCGCGGCCTGGCCGATCCGTGCCGCGACGGGACACCGGAACCGCGGCTCCCGGGCCTCCGGGACCTGCGGACCGGGGGGGGGGGGGGCGCCTCACCGCCACCCGATCCGCTTGAAGAACCCCGCGATCGCCTCCGCTGCCCGGTCGGGATCCTCCCGGTGCGGGAAGTGCCCGAC
>NZ_JAKSYM010000042.1 GCF_022829545.1 Methylobacterium sp. J-030
GGGTCGCCGGGGGTCAGGAGGCGGCCGGGGGGGACGGCAAGCCGGCGGAGTCGAAGCCCGATGGCAAGGGTGGGCCGAAGCCGGCCGAGGCGGCGGAGGATGCGCAGGAGACAGCGGAGGGCCGTCGTCGGCACCGGCGCCGTCAGGCGGAGTGAGTTCGGGGTTGGAGCGCGCTAGCCGCTTCCCCCCCTCCCCCCTCTGCGGGGGAGGGTGGCCCCCGAAGGGGGTTGGGAGAGGGGAGCCCGGCTTCCGGACGAGACGTGGCCTTCATGAAGGCCAGCGCTTCATTCTGCACCGTCGCTCCCCTCTCCCGACCCTCGCTGACGCGAGGGCCACCCTCCCCCGCAGAGGGGGGAGGGAGGAGGTGCGCGCGTCATGAACCCATCCCGCCTCTTCATCCTGCGGCCGGTCGCCACGACGCTGCTGATGCTGGCGATCCTGATCGTCGGCGGCGTGTCGTACCTGAACCTGCCGGTCTCGGCGCTGCCCTCCGTCGATTACCCGACGATCCAGATTCAGACCTTCTATCCCGGCGCCAGCCCCGAGGTGATGACCTCCTCGGTCACCGCGCCGCTGGAGCGGCAGTTCGGCCAGCTCGCCAACCTCAACCAGATGACCTCGCAATCCTCGGCGGGGGCCTCGGTCATCACTCTGCAGTTCAGCCTGGATCTGTCCCTCGACATCGCCGAGCAGCAGGTCCAGGCGGCGATCAACGCCGCCGGCAACCTGTTGCCCTCGGACCTGCCGGCACCGCCGATCTACGCCAAGGTGAACCCGGCCGACGCGCCGGTCCTGACGCTCGCGCTCACATCGAAGACCCTGCCGCTGACCCAGGTCCGCGACCTCGCCGAGTCGCGTCTGGCCCAAAAAATCAGCCAGGTGGCGGGCGTCGGCCTGGTGAGCATCTCGGGCGGCCAGCGGCCCTCCGTGCGGGTGCGGTTCAACGCCCGGGCGCTCGCCGCCTACGGGCTCAACATCGACGACCTGCGCACCACCATCACCAACCTCAACGTCAATACGCCCAAGGGCACGATCGACGGGCCCAAGCAATCCTACGCGATCAACGCCAACGACCAGATCCGCGACCCCAAGGCCTACAATGCGGCGATCATCGCCTACCGCAACGGCGCGCCGGTGATGCTCTCCGAGGTCGCCGACGTGGTCGAGGGGCCGGAGAACACCAAGCTCGGCGCCTGGGCGGACACGACGCCGGCGGTGATCCTCAACATCCAGCGCCAGCCCGGCGCCAACGTCATCGCCACCGTCGACAAGATCAAGGCGCTGCTGCCGCAGCTCCAGGCGAGCCTGCCGGCCGCCGTGGCGGTGGCGCCGCTGACCGACCGCACCACCACGATCCGCGCCTCCGTGGAGGACGTGCAGTTCGAGCTCGGCCTCGCCATCGCGCTGGTGGTGCTGGTGATCTTCCTGTTCCTGCGCAGCCTGTCGGCGACCCTGATCCCGAGCCTGTCGGTGCCCCTGTCGCTGGTCGGCGCCCTATCGGTGATGGACCTCTACGGCTTCTCCCTCGACAACCTGTCGCTGATGGCGCTCACCATCGCCACCGGCTTCGTGGTCGACGACGCCATCGTGGTGATCGAGAACATCGCGCGCCACGTGGAGGCCGGGGACTCGCCCCTGGAGGCGGCGCTCAAGGGTTCCCGCGAGATCGGCTTCACCATCATCTCGCTGACCGTCTCGCTGATCGCGGTGCTGATCCCGCTCCTGTTCATGGGCGACGTGGTCGGGCGCCTGTTCCACGAATTCGCCATCACGCTGGCCGCCACCATCGTGATCTCGGCGGTGGTGTCGCTGACCCTGGTGCCGATGCTGTGTGCCCGGCTCCTGAAGCACGTGCCCGAGGCCGAGCCCCGCCACCGCCGGGAGGGTGCGATCGGCCGTCTCGGCCGGCGCGCCATCGACGGCACGATCGAGGCCTACGGCCGGGCGCTGCGGGTGGTCCTGAACCACCAGGGCCTGACGCTGCTGGTGGCCCTGGGCACGCTCGCGCTCACCGTCTACCTGTTCATGGTGATCCCGAAGGGCTTCTTCCCGGTGCAGGACACCGGCGTGATCCAGGGCATCACCCAGGCCGACCAGTCGGTCTCCTACGCCGCCATGGCCGAGCGCCAGCAGCGGATGGCCGAGATCGTCCTCAAGGACCCGGATGTGGCGAGCCTGTCCTCGTTCATCGGGGTCGACGGCCAGAACGTCACGCTCAATTCCGGCCGGATGCTGATCAACCTCAAGCCGCAGGCGGAGCGCACCGCTTCGGCCAGCACGATCATCCGGCGGATCTCGGCGGCGGCCGCGGGCGAGCCCGGCATGCGGCTCTACATGCAACCGGTCCAGGACCTGACCATCGACACCGCGGTCTCGGCGACCCAGTATCAGGTCATCCTGGAGAGCCCGAACATCGACGATTTCGAGACCTGGGTGCCGCGCTTCACCGAGGCGCTGGCGAAGTCCCCCGTCGTGATGGATGTGGCCAGCGACCACCAGGGTCAGGGGCTCGCCGCCTACGTGACGATCGACCGGCCCACCGCCGGCCGCTACGGCATCACCCCGGCGACCATCGACAACGCCCTCTACGACGCCTTCGGCCAGCGGATCATCTCGACGATCTTCACCCAGTCCAACCAGTACCGGGTGATCCTGGAGGCCGACCCGAGCCTGCACACGACGCTCCGCAGCCTCGATTCGATCTACCTGCCCTCCTCGACGGCGACCAACGGGCAGGTGCCGCTCTCCGCGGTGGCGCGGATCAGCGAGCGCCGGGCGCCGCTGCTGATCTCGCATCTCGGCCAGTTCCCGGCCACCACCGTGTCGTTCAACCTCGCGCCGGGGGCCGCGCTCGGCCAGGCGGTCGAGGCGATCGATCAGGCCAAGGCCGAGATCGGCCTGCCGGCCTCGTTCCGGGTGGTGCCGCAGGGCTCGGTCTTCGCCTTCCAGGCGGCGCTCAGCAACGAGCTGTTCCTGGTGCTGGCGGCGATCGTCACGGTCTACATCGTGCTGGGCGTGCTCTATGAGAGCTTCATCCACCCGATCACGATCCTCTCGACCCTGCCCTCGGCGGGGATCGGGGCGTTGCTCGGCCTGATGCTGTTCGGGCTCTCCCTCGACATCATCGCGGTGATCGGCATCGTGCTCTTGATCGGCATCGTGAAGAAGAACGCCATCATGATGATCGACTTCGCGCTTCAGGCCGAGCGCGAGGACGGGCTCGAGCCCCGGGAGGCGATCTTCCAGGCCTGCCTGCTGCGCTTCCGGCCGATCCTGATGACGACGCTGGCGGCGCTCTTCGCCGCGGTGCCGCTGATCCTCGGCACCGGCGTCGGCTCGGAATTGCGCCAGCCGCTCGGCATCTGCATCGCGGGCGGCCTGATCGTCAGCCAGGTGCTGACGCTGTTCACGACGCCGGTGATTTATCTGGCGTTCGACCGGCTGGAGCGGCGGATCGCGGGGCGGCGCGAGTCCGGGCTGGAAAGCGGTGAGGTCCTGCCGTGATGGGGCGGGACGGTTCAATGGCTCCCCCTCCCCCCTCTGCGGGGGAGGGGGAGCCCTGAAACCGTCCCGCCCCAGCACACCCGGCTCCCACCGCTTTCCAGCCCGGCCTGACGCCCCCCCGTGCGGCCATCTCCCAGGCCTCCCTCCTCCGCCTCCTGCCGACCCTGGGGCCACCCTCCGCGGCAGCCGTCGCCGCGGTGCCCATTATCCTCTGCCCCGTCATCACCGCGGCACTTCCCCGCTCGCCAGCCAGCTCCAACCCCGCCCCCCGAGCCGTTCGCCCGGGCCTTCGTCCTCTT
>NZ_JAKSYM010000353.1 GCF_022829545.1 Methylobacterium sp. J-030
ACGGCCCCGGAGCGGCGTTCCGGGATTGTCTGGGGCGTATCGGGCCGTATCCCGAGCGGAGACTTACGGCAGATGCGGTGAACACACTGCCTCCCCCCTCGGCGGGAGACAGTGGCCCGCGCAGCGGGTCGGGATGGGGTAGCGACGGTGCAAGTGTGGGCGGCGGCCTTCATGAATCTCGCACCAAATCCGGAAGCCGGGTTCCCCTCACCCGCCGCCTACTGACGCAGGAGCCACCCTCCCCCACAGAGGGGGGAGGGAGCGATGCGGAGACGACCGCCCCCAACGGCTGGTCCTGGGGCCGCCTGCACCACGCTGTGTTCGCCCATCCCCTCACCGGCCTGAGGCCCGACCGCGCCTGGGATGTCGGCCCGTTCCCCGTGGGCGGCTCCGCGGCATCGGTCATGCACGCGGAGTACCGGACCGATACGTTCCGGCTCACCCACGGCGCCTCGTTCCGCATGATCGTGGACGTGGGCGACTGGGACCGCTCGGTCTTCGTCAACGTGCCGGGCCAGTCCGGTGACCCGGGCAGCCCGCACTACGCCGACCTCGCCCCGGTCTGGGGCCGCCAGGACCATGTGCCGATGCTCTACGGCCGCGCGGCCGTCGACGCCGCCACCGAGACGATCATCGCGTTGACCCCCGCCTGACCGGGCGGCCGGGACGGAGTGGGACTGAAACCTTGAAGATCTTCATCGCCGGCCTCGCCACCGAGACCAACACCTTCGCGCCGCTGCCCACGGGTCGCGCGGCCTTCCATGCCGATTATGCCCGACGGGACGGCACCCGGAATTCGCCGAGCCTCAGCAATATCGGCCTGAAGGCCTGGCGCGAACGCGCCGAGGCCGACGGCCACGCGGTTGTCGAGAGCCTCTCGACCTTCGCGCAGCCCGGCGGGATCACCCTGCGGGCCGTCTACGAGGAGCTGCGCGACGCCCTGCTGGAGGATCTGACGGCGGCCCTGCCGGTCGACGCGGTGCTGCTGTTCATGCACGGCGCCATGGTGGCCGAGGGCTACGACGATTGCGAGGGCGACACCCTGGAGCGGGTCCGCGCGATCGTCGGGCCGGACGCGACGATCGGCGTCGAGCTCGACCTGCACTGCCATCTCACCGAGACGATGCGGCGGAGCGCCGACGTCATCGTGATCTACAAGGAATACCCCCACACCGACATCGTCGACCGCGCCCGCGACCTCTATCCGCTGGTGATCCGGACCGTCTCAAAGGAAATCCGGCCGGTCATGGCCTATGCCGATTGCCGGATCGTCAACATGTGGCGCACCAGCCGCGAGCCGGTCGCGGGCTTCGTGCGCCGGATGGAATCGCTGGAGGGGAAGGACGGCATCCTGTCGGTCTCGTTCGGGCACGGCTTCCCCTGGGGCGACGTGGCCGATGTCGGCGCCAAGATGCTCGTCGTCGCCGATGGCGATGCCGGCAAGGCCCAGGCGCTCGCCGACGAACTCGCCGGCGCCGTCTGGGCGATGCGTGAGGAAGCGGCGAGCCGCTGCGATACGATCGATGCCGCCATCGATGCGGCGCTGGCCTCCGACGACCCACGCCCGATGGTGCTCGCCGACTTCGCCGACAATGCCGGCGCGGGCGCCCCGTCGGACAACACCGCGATCCTCGCCCGCCTCGCCGAGCGCGGCATCCGGGACGTCGCCCTCGGCCTGATCTGGGATCCCGGCGCGGTCGGGATCTGCCACGAGGCCGGGCTCGGAGCGCGCTTCACGCTCCGGATCGGCGGCAAATGCGGCGTCACCTCGGGCGATCCCGTGGACCTGCGCGTCACCGTGCGCGGCCTCTCGGCGGACCACAGCCAGACGGGCCTCAGCGGCGGCCGGGCACAGCTCGGCCCCGCCGCCTGGGTCGAGGCGGACGGGATCCACGTCGTGCTGACCCACCGGCGCCAGCAGGCCTTCGCGCCGGACGCCTTCACGGGGCTCGGGCTCACCCTCGACGACAAGCGGATCGTCGTGGTGAAGTCGATGCAGCACTTCTACGCCGCCTTCGCGCCCGTCGCGAGCGAGGTCCGCTACGTGGCGGCGCCCGGCGCGGTCCCGCCGGATTACGGTGCCATCCCCTACACCAAGCGCTCGGGCCTCTACTGGCCGCGGGTCGCCGATCCGTTCGCCGATCCCTGCGCCGACCCTTGCGCCGAAGAGGCCGCCCGATGATCCCGGACCTGGACTTCGAAACGGACAAGATTCTCGCGACGCTGCGCCCCTGGGTCGAGTGCGAGAGCCCGACCTACGATGCGGCCGCGGTCAACCGGATGATGGGCGTAGCCGCCCGGGACCTCGCCCTCCTGGGGGCGCAGGTCGAGACCATCCCCGGGCGGATGGGCCTGAGCGACTGCGTCCGTGCGCGCTTCGCGCATCCGCGTCGCGATGAACCGGGGATCCTGATCCTCGGCCATCTCGACACCGTCCACCCGGTGGGGACGCTCAGCGCCCTGCCCTGGCGGATCGAGGGCGAGCGCGCCTACGGGCCAGGCATCCTCGACATGAAGGGCGGCAACGTGATCGCGCTGGCGGCGATCCGTGCGCTCGCGGCGGCCGGCATCGAGACGCCGCTGCCGGTCACCGTGCTGTTCACCGGCGACGAGGAGGTCGGCAGCCCCTCGACCCGCGACCTGATCGAGGCCGAGGCCGCCCGCCACGCCTTCGTGCTGGTGCCGGAGCCCGGCCAGCCGGAGAACGGCGTGGTCACCGGCCGCTACGCCATCGCGCGGTTCGATCTGGAGGCGACCGGCCGCCCGAGCCATGCCGGCTCCGCCCCGCATGAGGGGCGTTCGGCGATCCGCGCCATGGCGCGCATGATCCTCGCCATCGACGCCCTATCGGATGCCGACTGCACCTTCTCCACCGGCATCGTCTCCGGTGGCCAATGGGTCAATTGTGTGCCGACGGTCTGCCGCGGGCAGGCGCTCAGCATGGCCAAGCGCCAGGCCGACCTCGACCGCGGCGTCGCGCGGATGCTGGCCCTTTCGGGCGAGGAGGACGGCGTCCGCTCCACCGTGACCCGGGGCGTGACCCGGCCGGTCTGGGAGCCGGACGCCGGCTGCATGGCCCTGTACGCCCGGGCGCGCGCGCTGAGTGAGGCGCTCGGCCACCCCCTGCCGCACCGCAGTGCCGGCGGCGGCTCGGACGGCAACTTCACGGGCGCCAACGGCATCCCGACGCTGGACGGCCTCGGCCCCCTCGGTCAGGGCTACCACACCCTGGAGGAGCACGTGCTGATCGAGACGCTGCCCCGGCGGGCGCGGCTGTTCGCGGCACTGCTGGCGACTCTCGGGGCGGCGATGTAGACCCGACGGGCCGCCCGGCTCGGAGGTGACGACGCCCGGCGATGGACATGCGTCATCCTCCCCGTTCGCCTTTCGGCGCGGGGGCATGGCCCAAGAGACGACACGAGAGACGACATGAGGGACGCGGGACCCCGCGGGAACCCAGGTGTCGGCCAAGTGACGCGCGGGATCCGATCCCCGCGGCGCCCCGCGGCACCGCCCGCCCGCAGACCCGCCCGGTCAGCCACCGGGCGGGCCCCCGCGGGACGCTGCAGGACCACCCCGCGGGACAGCCCGGCAGCGCCGCGGACAGGTGGCGGCGAATGAGTACGAAAGAGGACCATTTTCAAGGCCGGGCGGGCGATCGGGCGGCCGGTTCCCTCTCCCCCTCTGCCGGGGAGGGAGGGCGCGTGGTCGCCTCGAATGGCCGTCCCGCTCAACCGACCGGTGAGGCCCGGCTCGTCCGAGGACCCGATGAAACCGCTGGGGCGGAGCCTTTTGGAAACCCGGGTCACGAGACATTCAGACCGGATCGACCGGCATCTCCGGTACCCCGCCCGCCTCGATCGCCGCCCCGGCGGCGAGGCACAGGTCTTCGCGATAGCGAGCCGCCACGAGCTGCACGCCCACGGGCGTGCGCCCGACGAGGCCCGTGGTCACCGTCAGCCCGGGGATCCCGAGGGGCGCCAGCCCGACCTGAAGCAGGTTCGCCTCGAAGGCCCGGGCGATGCCGGCCTCCGTCCGGTCGAGCCCGTCCGGGAACGGCAGCTCGGCCGAGACCGGCACGAGCAGCACCGGATTCTCGGTCAGGAATTGCGACCATTCCCGGGTCAGGGTGGCCCGCCGCGTCAGCGCCTGTGCGATCGCGTCCGGCGCCATCGCCTCGGCCCGCTTCCGAAAACTTTCCAGGAGATCGATCGCCGCCGGGTCGCCCTCGCGCTCCGCCGCGTCTCGGACGGCCGCGTAACCGTCGCCCAGCCAGAGCTGGAGCTGGAGTTCGCTCGCCTCGCGGATCGGGGGCGTGTCGGCGATTTCCCTCACGCTCCAGCCGGCCTCCGACAGCCGGCGGGCCGAGTCCCGCAGGGCGGCCTCGACCTCCGGTCCGGTGGCGAGGCCGCCCGGCCGCACGCACAGGGCGACCCGGCGCGGGACATCCGGACCGTCGAGCGGCGCCGGCACCCACCAGGGGTCGCGCGGATCGGGGGCCGCCATGGATTCCAGGGCGAGGCGCAGATCCGCGATGCTGCGGGCGAGCGGCCCCGACACAGCCATGAGCTGCGGCCCGATCCCGCGTTCCGGTGAGGAGGGGTTCCAGGCCGGGATGCGGCCGAGGCTCGGGCGCAGGCCGTGCACGCCGCAGGCATAGGCCGGGTAGCGCACCGAGCCGGCGATGTCGGTGCCGTGGGCGATCGCCCCGATCCCGGCCGCCACCGCGGCGCCGGCCCCGCCCGACGAGCCCCCCGGCGTCAGCGCCGGATCGCGCGGGTTCTTCGTGGCGCCGTGGAGCTGGTTGGTGGTGAACCAGCGCAACGAGAAGGCCGGCGTGTTGGTCCGCCCGAGCAAAACCGCTCCGGCCCGGCGGAGATTGGCGACCACGGGATTATCGTCCCGGGCGACGAGGTCGCGCTGGAGCCGCAGCCCGTTGGTGGTCGCGTGATCGCGCTGGTCGGCGTTCACCTTCACGGTCACCGGCACGCCCGCCAGCGGCCCCAGGGTCTCGCCCCGGCCGCGGGCGGCATCGACGGCGTCCGCCTGCGCCAGCACCTCCTCCGGGCGATGCTCGACCACGGCGTTGATCCGGCCGTTCACCGCGTCGAGCCGGTCCAGCGCCGCCTGGGCGACCTCCCGGGCCGAGACCCGGCCGCTTCGAATCAGGTCCGCGAGGTCGGTCGCCGTCAGACGCCAGAGTTGCATGATGGATCCTTTCGAGCGCCCCGCCGGGGCCGGGTCCGCCCGGCGATTCGCGCCATCGGACGGGGTGGTAGCAGTGCATTCAATATGCAGGCCATCCGCCGCTTTTTTGCGCATCGCAGGATCGTCAGCCAGGTCAACGATTTGCCGCGGCGCAGCAGAAATACCTAAGCATTCATCCGTATCCAGCCCTTGCCAGTGTAAATCCGATCGATAACCTGTCGTTGTTCGGACGTTCGACCGGCCGATTTACGAGGGAGGGACGATCTCCTCAGTCCACGGCAAGCAACCTCTCACACAGGAAAAGACCCATGGCAGAGGTGATTCGCGTCAAGCCGACGCATGATGGCACGTACACCGTGTATCGCGGAACTCTGGCGGTGATCTGCGGCCTGACCCGGCTCCAGGCCGAGCGCTACGAGGCCAGCCTGAACCGGCAGCAGCGCCCGGCCGCCGCCTGATCGGATCAGGCGACATCGACGGGGCCGAGGTCGCACATCGTGCCCTCGGCGCCCAGTCCGCGTCGCCGAGCGCTGAGCGCGTAGCCGTGCTCCGCCCGGGCGACCTCGTAGAGGATGTAGGAAGCCCGGCGCGTGGCGATCACCCCGTGCCCATCCGCCCTGGCCGAGGCCGAGGAGACGCCGACGACCGGCACGCCGCGCCCGTCGGGTCCCGGGATGCGGACGCTGCTGATCACGTGGTTATGGCCGTGCAGGATCAGGTCCGCGCCCGCGCGCCCGATCATCGCCGTGAATTCTGCCGCGTCGGTCAGCTCGCGCCCCGGGGCCGCGCCGCCCGGCTGCGGCGGGTGATGGATCAGCACCACCCGGAACGGCCGCCCCGGCTCGGTGGCCAGCGCCTGCAGCAGGGCTTCGGCCCCGGCCAGTTGCGGCGCGCCGAGGCGGCCCGTGGCCACGAAGGGTTTCGTCGGGATCGCGCTCGACAGGCCGACGAGGGCGAGCGGCCCGCGCCGCCGCAGATAGGGGAAGCGCCCGACCGATCCCGAATCGTCGCCCGTGTAGGCGCCGCAGGCGTCGAGCAGCCCCTCCAGGGAGCCGCGGACATAGGCATCGTGATTGCCCGGCACGAAGCTCACCGCCTCCGGTGAGCCCAGGGCCTCCAGGAAGGTGCGTGCGGTGGCCCACTCGCTGGGGAGCCCGATGTTGCACAGGTCGCCCGTGCAGGCGACGTGTCCGGCCCCCTGCCCTTTCAGGTCGGCCACCAGGGCCTCCAGCACGGTCATGTCGTGGCTGCGCGACCGGCCGCGCCGCCAGTTGGCGTAGCCGGTCGCCCGCTTGCCGATGAGCTGATGCAGGCGCACCCGGCCGAGCGGGCCGACATGCGGGTCGCTGAGATGGGCGAGGCGGAAGGTCAACGCCGGGAATCACGCGCGGGACGGCCAGGACAAGGCCGGGAACGGCCTTCGCATCGCGGGCGCGGGCCCCGCCGTCAAGCACTTCCGATCAGCATGCCCACGATCAGCACCAGCGCACCGCCGAGCATCACCTGCAGGGCGGCCCGCCAGAACGGCGTCGCCATGAAGCGCGTGCGGACCGCCGCGATGACGGCGAGTTCGACCACGACGACCAGCACGGCGAGGCTCGTGGCGAGCCAGAACGGGTTCGGCCAGCCGGCGGGCAGCGTGTCGGGAATCGCGTAAGGTAGCGTGTGGCCGAGGCCGCCCAGCGTCGTCATCACGCCGCAGACGAGGCCCCGGATCCAGGGATCGCCGCGACCGGTGACGCTGCCGTCGTCCGACAGGGCCTCGGTGAACCCCATGCTGATCCCCGCCCCGACCGAGGCCGCGAGGCCCACCAGGAAGGTCGCGCCGTTGTGGCCCGTCGCGAAGGCCGCCGCGAAGATCGGCGCGAGCGTCGAGACCGAGCCGTCGATCAGGCCGGCGAGGCCGGGCTGCACATAGCGCAGGACGAAGGCGCGGCGGGCCTCCGCGGCCGGCGCGGCGGTGACCTCGAGGACGGCTGCCATCTCTATTCTCCTTTCTAGATCGATTCCAATCTATAGTCTGGAATAGATCTAAACAAGGCGTCCCGCCGTGTTTTCGCCGCGCCGCGGGAGCATCCGCGTCGCCCCGGGCCGGCGGCGGCGGCGGTGCGTCGAGCGCGCAGGTTGTGATCCGGTCCGATTGTCTCGTCTCATGCGCGGGGGCTAGAGCATGTGCGATCGATGTCGATCCGGAACTGATCGGGTGGCCCGGCCATCCCAGGCGTGACATGAGCCTCGGCAAGCGTTTTCTTCGTCGGCCCGCCGTGCAGCGTCTGCTGGGCCGTCTCGCGGCGGACTACCTGCGGCTGGTGCGGCGGACCAACCGCTTCGCGGTCTACGCCGGCAGCGCGTCGCCCGGACGGGCCGATGCCTGGATCGACGCCTGCACGCCGATGATCGCCGGCATGTGGCACGGCCAGCACATCATGATGCCGCTGCTGCGCCGCCGGACCGATCGGGTCGCCACGATCATCTCGCGGAACGCGGACGGCAACATCAACACCATCGCGCTGGAACGGCTCGGGGTGCGGGTGATCCGGGCCTCGGGGGCCCGCGGCAGGACCCGGGCGACGGATGTCCGCGCCAAGGGTGGGGCCGAGGGCCTGCGGGCGATGCTGCGGGCGCTTAAGGACGGCGAATCCGTGGCCTTCAGCGCGGACGTGCCAAAGGTCTCGCGGCGGTGCGACGCCGGGATCCTGACGCTGGCCCGCCTCTCGGGCCGGCCGATCGTGCCGGCGGCCGTGGTGACGAGCCGGCACCTGCGCTTCACGTCCTGGGACCGCGCCTGCCTCGGCCTGCCGTTCGGGCGCGGCGCGATCGTGCTGGGCGATCCGATCTACGTTCCGCGCGACAGTGCGGGCGAAGCGTTCGAGACGCTCCGGCGCTTCGTCGAGGCCGAGATGAACCGGGTCCATGCCCGCGCCTACGCCCTGGTCGGGCGCGCCGACCGGGCGGCGCTCTACCGCGATGCGCCGCCGGTCGACGCCGCCGCGCCGGTGGGAGACGCCGCGTGAGGCGTC
This sequence comes from Methylobacterium sp. J-030, assembly GCF_022829545.1. Taxonomy (GTDB): domain Bacteria; phylum Pseudomonadota; class Alphaproteobacteria; order Rhizobiales; family Beijerinckiaceae; genus Methylobacterium. Next base: position 8,229 of record NZ_JAKSYM010000353.1, read on the forward strand.
CCGCCCTGACCCTGCCGCTGCAGGTCTACCGGGCCGGCCTGTGGATCGGCGAGCCGGCGCTGTCCGGGCTCCTCGCGTGGCGGGCGCAGCGCGGCAAGGAGGACCCGCGGCGCTTGCCCGAGCGGCGCGGCCTGCCGGGGCGGGCCCGCCCGGTCGGCCCCCTGGTGTGGATGCACGGCGCCAGCGTCGGCGAGGTCCTGTCGCTGATCGGGCTGGTGGAGGGCATGATCGCCCGCGGCTTCTCCGTGCTGGTGACCACGGGCACGCGCGCGGCCGCCGACCTGATCGGCGCCCGCCTGCCGGCCGGCGCCGTCCATCAGTACATGCCCCTCGATGCGCCGCGCTGGATGGCGCGGTTCCTCGACCATTGGCAGCCGAACCTCGCGGTCGTCGCCGAGTCGGAGATCTGGCCCAACACGATCCTGGCGCTCGACGCGCGGGAGATCCCGCTGATCCTCGTCAACGGGCGCATGTCGGAGCGCTCGTTCCGCGGCTGGGACCGCTGCCCGCGCACCGCCAGGGCGCTGCTGTCGCGGATCGCGATCTGCCTCAGCCAGACCCAGGAGGACGGGGCGCGCTTCGCCAAGCTCGGCGCGCCGCGGGTCAGTATTTCCGGCAATCTGAAATTCGATGCGCCGGTGCCGCCGGCCGATCCGCAGCAGCTCGCCTATCTGGGCACCATGGTGGCCGGCCGGCCGATCTGGATCGCGGCCAGCACCCATCCGGGTGAGGAATCCGTGATCGCCTACGCGCACGCGCTGCTGAAGGAGCGGTTCCCGCAGCTCCTCACGCTCATCGCCCCGCGCCATCCGGCCCGAGGCGCCGAGGTCGTCGAGTGCGCGTCCACCCTGGGCCTGCGCAGCGCCCGGCGCTCCGCCGGCGGGAGGCCTCACCCGTCCGTCGACGTCTACGTCGCCGACACGATTGGCGAGCTGGGCCTGTTCTACCGCCTCGCCCCCCTGGGGTTCCTCGGCGGCTCCCTGGTGCCGCGGGGCGGCCAGAACCCGATCGAGCCGGTGCGCCTCGATACGGCGGTGCTGCACGGGCCGCACACCGGGAATTTCGGCGCGGTCTATCAAGCGCTCGACCGCGCCGGCGGTGCCGTGCCGGTCCAGGATGGGGTCGAGCTGGCGGCGATCGTGGGGGAACTCCTCGGCGACCGGGCCCGGCTCGCCGTGATGGCGCAGGCGGGGCAGAACGCCCTGCGCCCCTTCGAGGGGGCGGTGGCCCGCACCCTCGCGGTGCTGGATCCGTTCGTTGCGCAGATGAAGCTGCAACGCCTCGAGCGCGGCGGCCGCGCGCGTCCGCTCGCGCGGGCCTGATGCGGCCTCCGGGATTCTGGGCGTCCGGACCGGATCACCCGCTGGCGCGCGTCCTGTCGCCCGCGGGGGCGGCCTACGGGGCGCTGGTGGCCCGGCGCATGGACCGGGCGGGGGTGCGGGCGGGCTGTCCGGTCGTATGCCTGGGCAACTTCACCCTGGGCGGGGCGGGCAAGACGCCCGCGGCGCTCATCGTCGCGGCGCTGCTCGGTGAACTCGGGCGCGTCCCGGCCTTCCTGACCCGCGGCTACGGCGGACGGGAGGCCGGTCCGGTGCGGGTCGAGCCTGAGCGGCATGACGCCACGGCGGTCGGCGACGAGCCGCTGCTGCTCGCCCGCCGGGCGCCCACCATCGTGTCGCGCGATCGGCCGGCGGGGGCCGCCCTGTGCCGGCGGCTCGGCGCGGACGTGATCGTGATGGATGACGGGCTGCAGAATCCATCGCTCACGAAGGATCTCGGTCTCGCGGTCGTCGACGCGCCCGTCGGCGTGGGCAACGGCCTGCCCTTCCCGGCGGGACCGCTGCGGGCGCCGCTCGCCCGGCAATGGCCGCATGTCGGCGGCCTGATCGTGATCGGCACCGGTGCGCCGGGCGACGACGTCGCCCGGGCGGCCGGGACCCGGGGCCTGCCGGTCCACCGGGCGCGCCTTGTTCCCGAGTCGGACGAGTGGGCGGGCCGGCGCTGCCTCGCCTTCGCGGGGATCGGGCGCCCGGAAAAATTTTTTGCCACTTTGGCCGGGGCCGGTGCGGTGATCGCCGCGCGGCGCCCCTTCCCGGATCACCATGCGTATCAGAATGGCGAACTAGCCGCCCTCGCCGAGGAGGCGAAACGCCTCGATGCCACGCTCGTCACGACCGCGAAGGACGCGGTGCGCCTGCCGGCAGCCTTCGCGGCCCGGGTGCGGGTGCTGCGCGTGCGCCTCGTGTTCGACGACCCGGAGGCCCTGCGCCGCCAGCTCCGACGGGCGCTCGACGCCGCGCCCTGACGTCAGGGCCGGCCGGTCTCCTGCAGCCGCTTCAGGATCGCCTCGGGGGAGGCATAGGCCTCCTGGCGCAGCGCGCTCCAATAGCGCAGCGCGTCGAGGGGAATCGGCTCGCCGGTCACCGCGCAGCGCACGAAGCTGCCGGGCTTGACCACCCGCATCGTGCCGTCGCCGTACTCGACCACCGCCTCGCCGTTGTTCGCACGCTCGTAACGACCCAGCACGTCCGCCTCCTGCTCGATGCGCCGTTCTACACGATCGGCGCGGCCGGTGATCCCCCCGGGACATCAAGCCAGCATGGACCGGGTTTCATCGTGCGCCAGGAGGGACCGGGCCGCGTCGGCGTCGATATGCATCCGTTCGACCAGCGCGTCGGCGCTGGCGAACCGCGCCTCGCCGCGGATGTAGCCGACGAACTCCACGGCGATCTCCTGTCCGTAGAGATCGCCCGAGAAGTCGAACAGGTAGGTCTCCAGGAGCGGCGCCCCGTCGTCGAAGGTCGGGCGGCGGCCGTAGCTGGCGACGCCGTCGCGGAACGCGCCCGAGGCGAGGCGCACCCGCACCGCGTAGATCCCGTGCGCGAGGTCGCACTCGGGCAGCGTCAGGTTAGCGGTGGGGAAGCCGAGCGTCCGGCCGCGCTTGTCGCCGTGGCGGACGGCGCCCAGCACGAACCAGCGGTAGCCCAGCAGGGCGTTGGCCCGGGCGACGTCCCCCGCGGCGAGCGCCGCGCGGATCGCGCTCGACGAGACCGGCTCGGCCTCGTCGCCGTGGGCGACCGGCGCCACGATCCGGCAGCTCAGGCCCGCCTCCCGGCACAGATCGGCCAGGATCGCGGGTGTGCCTTCGCGGCCACGGCCGAAATGAAAATCGTGGCCGACCACCACGCCGGACAGGCCGAGCGAGCCCTTCAGGAACGCGATCACGAAGGCGCGCGCCCCGGTGGCGGCGAGCGCGCCGTCGAACCGGCGCACGATCAGACCGTCGAGACCCAGCCGCGCGAACACGATCTCCTTGGCGGCGAGGCCGGTGAGGCGGAACATCGGCGCGTCGGGGGTGAAATACGCGCGCGGATGCGGCTCGAAGGTCAGCACCACGGCGGGCCGGCCGGCGTCCCGGGCCGCCGCCCGCACGCTCTCGACGAGCACGCGGTGGCCGAGATGGACGCCGTCGAAATTGCCGATCGCCGCCACGGCCCCCGACAGGGCCGGCGGCACCGGCGCGTCAGGGCGGCAGATGGTGAAGGACCGCGCCGCCGTGTCGTCGCCTGAGGCCATAGTGTCGGGGTCGGGTGCTCGGAAAGTCGGGTTCGGATCGCATGCCATGCCCGTTGGGGCCCGACGCGACCGGACCCTGCCGAAAGGCGCCCGGGGGGTCAAGCGAGGGGTGGGTGCTGCGGCGCAACACTCGCCCGGCCATGCGCTGTCGACGCCGATTAACGGCTTCGCAATGCGCAAGCCCTATTTAAAATCACGTGCGGCGCAGCTAACTTGCAGCCTTAGCGACGCGTTAATCTTTCCGGGAGCCGCCGCGGCTTCCCGCCGGGCAATACGGAGTAGTGGTTCGATGGCTCTCGACTTGAGCATGCCGATCCTCGTTGTCGACGATTACCAGACGATGGTCCGCATTATTCGCAATCTTCTGAAGCAGCTCGGCTTCGAGGAGGTCGATGATGCGTCCGACGGTACGGAAGCACTGGCGCGTCTCAAGGACCGCAAGTACGGACTGGTGATCTCGGATTGGAACATGGAGCCGATGACGGGGTACGAGCTGCTCCGGCACGTGCGGGCCGACGAAAATCTTCGGACGACGCCGTTCATCATGGTGACCGCCGAATCGAAGACCGAGAACGTCATCGCCGCCAAGAAGGCCGGCGTGAACAACTACATCGTCAAGCCGTTCAACGCCGCGACGCTGAAATCGAAGATCGAAGCCGTGTGCGGCAGCTGATTTGGGATCGATGAAACGCTCCCCGCGCCGTCCGGCCGCCTCGCCGATGCTTCGGAAGACGCCCGGCCGCGGCGGGGGAAGTCCGGACGGAGGCCGATCTCAGGAGAACAGCATGTCGTTAGCCGTCCCCCGGCACTCCGAAGTGCGGCTCCGGGAGCCCCAGGCCGTCATCGCCGAGCTGAGCGAGATCGCCGAATACATCACCCATCTCCGCGAGGAGATCGGGGCGCTGCGCGCGAACGAGATGAGTCGCGACCGGATCCCCATGGCGCATGAGGAGCTTGGCAGCGTCGTCGCGGCGACGGCCGGCGCCACCAACACGATCATGGAGGCGGCCGAAGCCATGCTCGGCCTGCCGGATGGGCCGGGCTACCGCGAGGCGGTCGAGGAGCGCATCAACACGATCTTCGAGGCCTGCGCGTTCCAGGACATCACCGGGCAGCGGATCGCCAAGGTGGTCGAATCGCTGCGGCTGTTCGAGCAGCGTCTGGCCCGATTCGTGGGCGCCGTGAAGGCACGCGACACTGCCTCCATCGACCCGACCGAGCGCGCCCGCCGGTCCCGTGCGGAGGATCTGATGCTGAACGGTCCGCAGGCTGATGCGGCGGTTCCGTCCCAGGACGATATCGACGCGCTGTTCGGCTGACGCGAATCGGTTCGGACGCCCGGGGTTGCGGCGCGAGCGCGCCCGGCCGAATTCCGCGACAGAGGCTGCGTCGAAGCGAGGACTGAGAGCCGGGTTTCCCAAGGGCTCGCCGTTTGGCGGGGTTTCAGGGCGGAGCCCTGAAGCTTCTTTCCAGGGCTCCGCCCTGGACCCGCGAAAGGTCTCGTCCTCTCGAAACCACGACTCGATCCATCCGTGCGGCGCAAAACACCTTGTGCTCCGGTCGAACGGGCCCTTAGAGCGTCCCGGTGACCCGTCGCCGCTTGGCGGCAGAGGGAGATTCCCGCAGGCATGGCGGCGCGGTTCTGGTCCGACTTCACGACCGATGAGCTGAGACAGCGCGACATGCGGCGCGCCATCGCGGTGCTGCCGGTGGCCGCCACCGAGCAGCACGGGCCGCACCTGCCGCTTGCCACCGACACCATCATCGCGGAGGGCTACCTCGCCGCCATGCGCGAGCGGATCCCGGCGGATCTCGACGTGCTGATCCTGCCCGTGCAGGCGATCGGCAAGTCCGACGAGCACGACGCCTTTCCGGGCACGCTCTCGCTGGAGACCGGGACGGCGCTCGCCGCCTGGACGGGAATCGGCGCCGCCCTTCACCGGGCCGGCTGCCGCAAGCTCGTGATCGTCACGAGCCACGGGGGCAACAGCGCGCTCATCGATCTCGTGGCGGCCGAGCTGCGCGCGCGGCACGGCATGGTGGCGGTGACCACCGCCTGGGCGCGGTTCGGCTATCCGGAAACCCTGTTCCCGACCGACGAGATCGCCCACGGCATCCATGCCGGCGGCGTCGAGACCGCGCTGATGCTGGCCCTGCGGCCGGACCTGGTGCGGACCGACCGGATCGCCGATTTCCCGCCGCGGACGCGCGCGATGGTCCGCGACTTCACCCATCTGCGCGCCGGCCGGCCCGCCGCCTTCGCCTGGAAGGCCGGGGATCTCCACCCCTCCGGCGCCATCGGCGACGCGCGGCTCGGCACCGCGGAGGCCGGGCACGCGGCCCTCGCCCACGGGGCGCAGGCCTTCGCGGCGCTGCTGCGCGACGTGGACGGCTTCGAGCTCGACGGGACCGGCCCGACGTAACCGCCGTGCCCGCAGGGCGAAGAGTTCGGTGCGCCGGATCGATCCGCCGGCACGCAGGAATCCTCGCCATGCGCCCTGTCGTCTCGGTCGCCCTCGCCCTCCTCGGTGCCGCCCTCGGCCCGGCCGCCGCGGCGGAACGCCCCGTCGTCGTCGAGCTGTTCACCTCGCAGAGCTGCTCCTCCTGCCCGCCCGCGGAAGCGGTGATCGGCCGCCTCGCGCATCAGGGCGGTGAGGTCCTGCCGCTCGCGTTCCACGTCACCTACTGGAACCACCTCAACTGGCGCGACCCCTACGCCCTGACGGCGGCGACCGCCCGGCAGGACGCCTATGCGGCCCGGCTCGGCGGCCCCAGCTACACGCCGCAGGCCGTGATCGACGGGACGGTCGGCCTCGTCGGATCCGACGAGGCGGCGGTGCGCGCCGCGGTCGCGCGGGCCCGGGCGGCCGGACCCGGCATCCCGGTGGCGCTGGCCCGCCAGGGCGACCGGCTCGAAGTGCGGGTCGGCGCCGGGGCCGGGGCCGCGCAGGTCCTGCTGGTCGGGTTCGATCCGAGCCACACCACCCGGGTGCTGCGCGGCGAGAATGCCGGGCGCACCCTCGAACAGGCCAACGTCGTCCGCTCGATCCACGATCTCGGCCGCTGGTCGGGGAGCGCCGCGACCTTCGCGGCCGCGCGTCCCGAGGGCGACACGGCGGCGGTTCTGCTCCAGGCGGCGGATGGGCGCATCCTCGGCGCGGCCCGGCTGGGTCCGAACGGGGCGCGGGAGGCGCTGCGATGATCCTCGCCGCGCCGTCCGGTCTCGCCGCGTGCGGCTGGTCGCTGGCGCCGGGCGCCGAGGCCGGGCAAGATGCGGCGCGAGCCGGGGGGCGGAGCGGCGGCGGAACCCGGATGGTGCTCGAACAGGAACTGGCGGGTCTGATGGCGGCGGCGCAACGCGGCGACGCGGCCGCCTATCGCGCGCTGCTGACGGCCTGCCTGCCCGTGGTCTCGGCGATCGCCCGGGCGCAGGGCGTGCGCGGCGAGGCGGTGGACGACGTCGTGCAGGACACGCTGATGACCGTCCACCGGGCGCGGGCGAGCTACGATCCCGCCCGTCCGTTCATGCCCTGGCTGCGGGCCATCACCCAGCGGCGGGCGATCGACCGCCTGCGCCGGGCGGGGCGGCGCCCCCGGGAGGTCAGCGATCCCCTCGCCTACGAGGCCGAAATCGATCCCGGCCCCGCCCCCGGACAGGGCCTTGAGGCGCGGGACCGTGCAGCGGCGCTCGCCCGCGCGGTGGCGTCCCTCCCCGAGGGGCAGCGGCAGGCGGTGGAGCATCTCGGCCTGCGCGAGCTGTCGCTCGACGAGGCGGCGGCGCTCACGGGCCGCAGCAAGGGAGCCCTGAAGGTGAATCTGCATCGGGCGCTGAAGGCGCTCCGGACCAGCCTGACGCGGGAGGCGGAGTGATGGCCGAGCGCGCCGGCTTCGAAGCCTCCCGTCACGACCGGCTCGTCGAGGCGCTGGCCGGTGGGCTGGAACCAGTCCGGCCGCTGCCTGCGCCGGGGATCCGCGCGGCCCTGTGGCTCGGCGTGGCAATGCTGGCCGGGCTGCTCCTGGTGGCCGAGGCCGGCCTGACGGGCTTCATGCTGCGCATGCAGGTGCCGGATCTCGCCCTGGCGGCGGTCGGCGCCGTCCTCACGGCGATCACGGCGGCCTATGCGGCTTTCGCCACGAGCGTGCCGGGTCGCTCCGGCCGCTGGGCGCTGCTGCCGCTGCCGCCGCTGGCCCTCTGGATCGGCGCCAGCGGGCTGGGCTGCCTGCGCGACTGGATCGCCCCCGGCACCGACATCCCGGGGGTCCATACGGCCACGGGCTGCTTCAGCTTCCTGCTCTGCGTCTCGGTGCCGCTGTCGGCGCTGATCGTCGTGATGCTGCGCCGCGCCTGCCCGCTCCGGCCGAACCTGACGGCGGCGCTCGGCGGCCTCGCGGTATCGGCGGCGGCGGCGGCTCTGCTGATGCCGGTCCACCCGCACGACGCCACCGCGACGGACCTCCTCATGCATGCCGCGGCGGTCGCCATCGTGATCGCGGTGAACGGTCTGGCGGGGGGACGGCTGCTCGCTCCGTCGGCCCGCGCGGCGCGAAACGCCTCGGAACCGGTCTGACCCGAGGTCCCGGGTTTTCCAAAGGGCGAGCCCTTAGGTGGGTTGTCAGGGCAAGGCCCTGACGGATTCCAAGGCTCAGCCCTGGACCCGCGAAAGGGCTCGCCCTTTGGAAAACCCGGACGTGTCGCGCCGTCTTCAGCCGGCCTGCGGATCGAGCACCGGCCAGTCCACGATCCGGTCCGGATACTCCTCCTCCGAGAACTCCTCCTCGTTGCCGGCGAGCCGGCCGCGCACCGAGATGCCGGCCTCGTGGACGCTCGAGGCCCTACCTGAGACCAGGGGATGCCAGGGATAGAGCGGCTCGCCGTCCCGCACGAGGCGGTAGGCGCAGGTCTGCGGCAGCCACGCGATCGTCCGCACCGCCTCGGGCGTCAGCCGGACGCAATCGGGCACCCGCTTCTGGCGGCGGGCGTAGTCGCGGCACCGGCAGGTGAGGCCGTCGAGCAACGTGCAGCCGATATCGGTGTGGTGGACCTCGCCGGTATCCTCGTCCTCGAGCTTCAGCAGGCAGCACCGGCCGCAGCCGTCGCACAGGCTCTCCCACTCTGCGGCGGTCATGGCTTCAAGCGTCTTGGTCCGCCAGAACGGCTCGGCCGCCCCGCGGCGCTCCGCCTCGGGCTTGGGCATCGATGAGGTCTCTCGATCGGGAAGGCACCTCTCTGCCCGAGCCGCGCCCGCGGAGCAAGCGTCGCCGCGGGCGCGCGCGTCCGCGGCGATTCGCGAGACTGCGCAGAGCCTCGCCCGCGGTTCCGGATCCTGCTATGGATGGGGATGCCGTAAGGTGGCTCGGCCGCAGGTTCCGTACCGGCGGTGCGGACGCTCCACGCCCCGCCGCAGAGGCGCTCGACATCCGGGTTCGACATCGTGCGCCTGCCGACGCTCACCGAGATCAAGATCCGCTTGGAACGGGCCGCCCTCGCGTTCGACGCCTGGGTCAATGCCAGCCTGTACGACAGCGGCCGCTCGACCGGCGAGGCCTACGAGCGGTTCCGGCGCTTCATGGGCCGCTTCGCCGTGCGCGGCTGGAAGCGCGTCGTCCTGGATCTCACCAGCGAGGGCGTCACCATCGGCACCGGCGGCGCGGTGCTGATGCTGGCGCTGGCCCAGCCCGCCTTCCAGCTCACCAGCGAGAACTGGCTGAAGCAGCAGGATCTGGCCGTCACCTTCCTCGACCGCTACGGCACCGAGGTCGGCCGGCGCGGCATCAAGCACGACGACTCGCTCAAGCTCGACGAGTTTCCCGACATCATGATCAAGGCGCTGGTCTCCACCGAGGACCGGCGCTTCTACGAGCATTGGGGCATCGACCCGATCGGCACCCTGCGCGCACTCGTGAACAACTCGAAGGGCGGCAACGGCACGCAGGGCGGCTCGTCGATCACCCAGCAGCTCGCCAAGAACCTGTTTCTGACCAACGAGCGGTCTCTTGAAAGAAAGATCAACGAGGCGTTCCTGGCCCTGTGGCTGGAGAGCCACCTCACCAAGAACGAGATCCTGAAGCTCTACCTCGACCGGGCCTATATGGGCGGCGGCACCTTCGGCGCGGTGGCGGCGGCCGACTACTATTTCGGCAAGCCGCTCAAGGACATCAGCCTCGCCGAGGCCGCCATGCTGGCGGGCCTGTTCAAGGCGCCGACCAAGTACGCCCCGCACGTCAACCTGCCGGCGGCCCGCGCCCGGGCGGCGGACGTGCTGCACAACATGGTCGAGGCCGGCTTCGTCACCGAGGGCCAGATCCAGACGGCGCTTCGCAACCCGGCGACGCCGGTGACCCGCACCCGCGACATCACCGCCGACTACTACCTCGACTGGGCCTTCGGCGAGATCAAGGCCATGGCGGATGCCGGCAAGCTCCGCAACGACCGCGTGCTGACCGTGAAGACGCCCCTGGACCTCGCCATCCAGAAGCGCGCCGACGAGGTGGTGGCCGACATCCTGCGCAAGTCCGGCGACGCTATGGATGTCGACGAGGCCGCCATGGTGATCCTCGACCCCGACGGGGCGCTGCGCGCCATGGTGGGCGGCGCGGATTACGGCGAGAGCCAGTTCAACCGCGCCACCGACGCGCTGCGCCAGCCGGGCTCCTCGTTCAAGCCCTACGTCTACTCGGCGGCCCTGGCCTCGGGCCTGTTCAAACCCGACACGGTGGTGGTCGACAGCCCGGTCTGCATCGGCAACTGGTGCCCGCAGAATTACGGCCGCTCCTATGCCGGGCGCGTGCCGATGTGGCTCGCCGTGGCGAAATCGATCAACACGATCCCGATCAAGATCTCGATCGCCCTGGGCAAGGGCATGGGCATCACCCACGAGGCCAAGGCCGCCAAGGCCGGCCGCGCCAAGATCATCGAGACGGCCCACAGGATGGGCATCACCTCGAACCTGATCGACACGGTCTCGATGCCGATCGGCTCGGACGAGGTCACGGTGATCGATCAGGCGGCGGGCTACGCGGTGTTCGCCAATGGCGGCTTCCGCGCCAAGCCCTACGCCGCCATGGAGGTGAAGAATTCCTCCGGCGAGGTGATCTACCGCCACGCCGACGAACCGCCGGACCGGGTGCTGTCGCCCCAGGTCGTGGCCGACATGAACTTCATGCTCAACAAGGTGGTCGAGGAAGGCACAGGCAAGCGGGCCCAGCTCGACGGCGTGAAGGTCGCGGGCAAGTCCGGCACCACGAACGCCTACCGGGACGCGTGGTTCGTCGGCTACACCGGCAATTACGTCGGCGCCGTCTGGTTCGGCAACGACGACCACACCTCGACCAACAAGCTGACCGGCGGCTCGCTCCCGGCCCAGACCTGGCACGACGTGATGGAGCCGGCCCACCAGGGCATCGAGATCAAGCCGCTGCCGGGGCTGAAGGACAGCCCCCGCGCCGCCCAGCAGCAGGCCTCCGGTGGCCCCACCGCCCCAACCGACCCCAACGCCAGCGCCTACGGCAAGCTGTCGCGCCGCTCCTTCGAGGTGATCAGCGGCCTGAACGGCCTGTTCCGCACGGTCGAGCGCGCGCCGTCCGCCGAGCCGCCGAACCGGTCCGGCGCGGGCGACGCGCGGAAGGGCGCGGCCAAACCCGACGACCGCGCCTCGGCCGGACCCCTCGACAGGGCGCGGGCCATGGCCGAGGGCATCCGCGCGCCCGGCGGCTTCGTCGAGGTCCGGTGAGCGCATGAGGGACGCGATCCTAGCGCCCGGCGGCCCGGCCGGCGCGTCCGAGACGGCTCCGCGCCGCGGCGTGATCCGGTTCGTCCGGCACCTGTGGCGCAAGAGTTCGGTGGCGGGGCTTGCGGTCTACGCGATGGCGCTCGGCGGCGCCCTCGGCCTCGCCAGCGCCGACTGGGCGACGCGCGGCGGCTATCCGTTCGGCGGTGTCCAGGTCGGCGCCTGGACGGCCTGGCCGCGCGCCGGCGCCGCGAATGCCGATCCCTACACCCGCGCGGTCAATGCCCGCCGGGGCGAGATCCCGCTGGCGGTGGGCGAAGGCCTGCTCCTGACGGCCGCTCAGGACGATGCCGGTCAGGCGCTCGACGCCGCCTGCACCTACCGGATCGGCGGCGGGACGCCGCCCGCCCGGGCCTGGACCATCACGGTCGCCGGCCGCGGACCCCGGGAACCCGGCCGGCCGTCCCTGCGCGAGGGCTTCACCTCCACCGAGGTTCTGCGCTCGGCCGACGGGCGTTTCGCGGTGGTGCTCGCGCCGGACGCTCAGCCGGGCAACTGGCTCCCGAGCCCCCGGGCGAGCGGGCCGGTGCGGCTGGCGCTGCGGCTCTACGACACGCCGGCCGCCGCCAGCGTCGGCTCCCTCGACCGGTCGTCGGTGCCGGCCATCACCCGCCTGGGATGCGCGTCGTGAGCCTGCGCTTCGTCTACGCCACGCTGCTGGGCCTCGTGCTTGCCGGGATCGTCCACATCGCGGCGGTGCTGGCGATCCCGGTCCTGTCCGAGAAGGACGCCGTCTCGCGCGCCCGGACCAGCGAGAGCCTGGACCATCCGCAGTCGATCTACACGGTGGCGACGGGCGACGACCCCTCCCCGCCCGAAGCGTGGCTGCCGATCCCGGACCCCGCCGTGGCGGTCGGCGTCTGTGCCTACGATCTGTCCGACGGGCCGATGCGCGTCTCGGCGCGGACCGGCTCGCTTTCCCTCTCCCTCGCCGCCCATGCCCGGCGCGGCGCCTTCTACGCGGTGACCGACCAGGCGGCGGTCCGGGGCGCCCTGGACCTCGTGATCCTCACCCGCGCCCAATACGACGAGGCGCTGGCCGACGACGACGAGAACGATCCGAGCCGCGACGTGCGCATCGTGGCGCCGGACACACGCGGCTTCGTGGTGGTGCGGGTGATCGCCAGCCTGCCGAGCCAGCGCCCGGCCGCCAATGCCGCGATCCAGGCGGTCTCCTGCACCACCGACACGGCCACGGACGATGCGCCGGCGGGGAAGGAGTCGTCCGGCAAGGGTGCGGGGCGTTAGCGGATCGTCGCGATCGCATCCGTTCGGCGACCCGCGACCTGCGAAGCGACGTCAACCACCACGCTTCGCCGGATGGTCGGAGGGACCGTCCCGTGCCGAACCCTGATGAGCCCGACGCGTCGAGGTTCGTCCGCGCGAAGGCGCGGCGGTCACCGCGGCTTGGTATCGGTCCATCACGATTCCGTTTGCGCCCGTTCAAACACGCCCTGTGGACGGCAGCCGGCGGCCCGGCGTTCACGGAGTCGTGCTAAAGCCAGCCAGCTCGGCCGGACCGGCCGTGGATTCTGTCGGTGATCCTGAAGGTGGGGCAGTCGAGCAAAGGTTTAGGAGATTGGCTGCCCGATCTGTGCGGTGGCAGGATCGGTCCTCTCCTTGCACTACTTTTGATTGTTGCCGCCCAGCCTGCCACGGCCGAGGATCTCAGCGCCCTGTTCGATCCGAACACGATCGTGTCGGCCGGGGGATTCGTCGGGAGCGGCCCCCGCTTCCAGGGTAGCCGCGAGGCAGGGCTCTGGGGGTTACCCTACCTGTCGTTCCGCAAGGCCGATGAGCCGCGCGAGTGGTGGTCGCCGGACGACGCCCTGGATGCGACCCTCGTCGGACAGGGGCGCGTGCAGGCGGGCGTCGTCCTGGATGTCCGCGATGGCCGCCACTTGAGCGATGACCGACGCCTCGCGGGTTTGCCGCGGTTGCCCGTGACGGTGGGCCTCGGCCTGTTCGGCGAGGTCTGGCCCATCGCCGATACGCTGAGGCTGCGGGCCGAGATCACGCAGGGTATCCGGGCCCATGACGGACTCCTGGCCAAGCTGGGCGCCGATCTCGTGGGCCGGTTCGGCCGCTTCACGCTCAGCGCCGGGCCGCGATTCGTCCACGGGGATGAGGCCGCGATGCGGCTCGACTTCGACGTGCCGGTCGGGACGCCGGTCGTGAACCCGATCCTGAGCCCGTTCCGCGCCGCCGCCGGGCCGCGCTCGGGCGGGGCGACGGCGGCCGTCAGTTACGATTGGACCGAAGCGTGGCAGATCTTCAGTTACGTCCGCTACGACCGGTTGATCGCATCCGCCTCGGACTCGCCGATTACCCGGCGCATCGGCACGCCGAACCAACTCACAGTTGCGGCTGGTGCGATCTATTCGTTTCGTCTGAGCCCGTGACGCTCAACACAGCTCAAATGGCAAGGCCGTCATCGACAGCAGAGATCACGATCCTGTGAAGACTGTTGCCGGTTAGACACATGGACGATTCTTCTCGGCGCAGCCCCGTCGAAGCCGGATTATTTCCAAAATTTTTCTGCTTACTGCTCCGCGTGTAAGTGGAGAGTCCCGTGAAACGCATTCTTCTGACGGGCGCGACCGGATTGATCGGCGGTGCCGTGCTGCACCAAGCGCTCGCGGGCGACGACGACGCGACCTGGGTCTGCCTCGTCCGCTGCGCGAATGTGGACCAGGGTCGCCAGCGCGTCGCCGCGCGCCTGGCGCGGTTCACGGATCCGTTCACGGCCCAGCGCTTGGTGCGCAAGATCGAGATCGTGCCCGGCGACTTCACCCGCGCCGATCTCGATCGGGATCCGCGCCTCGACGCGTGCACGCACGTCCTCCATCTGGCGGCCGACACCTCGTGGTGGGGCGGCGAACGGGTCTTCCGAACCAACCACGATGGCACGCTGGCGCTCGCGCGCCGGGCCCAGGCCATGGCGGGCCTGCAACGGTTCCTGCATGTCGGCACCGCCATGATCTGCGGCGCCGATGCGCCGCGCCTCGTGGACGAGACCGCCTATCCGGCCGCCGCGGCCCGGCACATCGTGGGGTATACCGAGTCGAAGGCGGCCACCGAGGTTTCCCTCGCCGCGCAGTTCCCGGACCTGCCGATCGTCGTCGCGCGGCCCTCCATCGTCGTCGGCCACGCGACGCTCGGTGCCGCGCCGAGTTCAAGCATCCTCTGGGTGCTGCGGGCCGCCGATGCCTTGCGGATGCTGCCCTGCAGCCCGGAGAGCTGCGTCGACATCGTTCCGACCGACTGGGTCGCCGACATGCTGCTCGGCCTGCTGATGAAGCCCGAGCTGAAGCACGATCTCTACCACCTCTCGTCCGGCACGACCGGCCGCACCCGTTGGGCCGACGTGATCGCGGCCTTCGAGACGGCCGACCCGAGCGACGGCGTGCGGGCGTTCCGGCAGTTCGACCTCGATCGGGATCGCCCAGCGCTGCGCAAGCGCTTCGCGGAGGTGTTCGGCCTCGGCGACGCCGCGAAGCGGGCGATGCTGCGCGCCACACGGGCCTACTACGCCTTCTGCGCCCTCGACCTGACCTTCGCCAACGATCGTCTCCTCGCGGAAGGTTTCGAGCCAGCGCCGTCCCTAGCGTCCTACCTGCCGGTATGCCTCGCGAATTCGGGCGCGATCACCGAGCAGTTCGCGGACGACATCGAGATGTTCGCCGCGACGCCGGCTTGCCCGGACACGTCCGCCGACGTGCCGCTGGCGGCATCCGCCTGAGCGGGTTTCGCGGGAATGGCCGCCGGTTCTGCGACGCGAGCCTGCGGCACACCGAAGCTCTGAGCAGACCGAGCGTCGGCCTGCCCACGGGGCACGACTGCGCTCGATGGTCGGGGCATCGGGCGATCCGACCCAATCACCTCATCCCGAGGTGACCGCGAAGCGGGCCTCGAAGGTGAGCGCCAACCGGCCGCGCGATCCCTGGAGGCCTCCTGCGAGGCCTCCGCTGCGCTTGGGCCGCTCGGGATGAGGTCGTGGGATGGACGGCCGATCAGAGGCTTCCTGGTCTTGGGTCACGTACCGTGTGGCCTGCCGATGCTGGTCCGCTTAGGCCCCCGCCGGGCTGCGTCGCCACAACGCCTGCGGGCGGGCTCGGGCGTCGGGCCAAGGGTTCCGCCCGGCCCGTTCGGACGCCGCCGGCCGGGTCCTCCGGACCTCGGGCCTCCGCGGCCTGACCGCCGCCCGCCGCGCCCGCTCAGTCCTTGACCACCAGCGGCCCCGCCTGGGCGACCGGCAGCGGCGCAGCCTCCAGCCCGCACCGGGCGGCGGCATCCGCGGGCAGGAGCGGGTCGAGCAGGTTGCGGCGGGCCGCCAGCATCATCAGGGTGCGCTCGGCCGAGACCGATTCCTGCGCCGGCGCGGCGGCGAACAGGTGCTCGAGGGCGAAGCGGTAGCGGGCGAGCCGCAGGCCGGCCTCGATCCGCACCCAGGCGATCAGGCAGCGGTTCTCGGCGACGCGCCGGGCGGCGTCCCGCACGTCGGCCGCGTCGAGGGTCTTGGCGAAGGGCAGGCTGCGCAGGCGCGCGGCATCCGCATCGATCACCCGGGCGGCCAGCGCCGTGAACAGCGGGATCAGCCGGGCATCCGCGGTGGCGTCGTCGCCGAGCTGCCGGTAGCGGGAGACCGGCGAGCGGGAAGGCTCGGCGGTCAGGGCGCCGTAATAGGCGTCGATCTCCTCGAAGCGCCAGGTCGCCGGCATCGCGTGGGCGCTGGCGAGGCCGAGCAGCAGATCCTGAAACGCCGCGAAGGTGCTGGCGGGCTGCACGAACCGCCACGCGCGGTCGCGCAGGGCCTGCTCGTCGTCGGTGAGCCCCGAATCGAGCAGGAGCCGCCCGCGGTCATGGGTGCTGAAGCTGCCGGTCGTGTCGATCAGCCCGTTCCAGACGCCCGTCCGCGGCCGTCCGAAATCGCCGCTCTGCGTGCAGGCGGCGAGCAGGACCAGCGCCGCGCAGGCGGTCAGCAGGCGGGCCGGGCGGCCGCATCCTCGGCCCGGGATCGGGGCGCCGTCTGGCAGGTCGCGTCGCCGCGCGGGCATCCCCCCGATCGCCGTCAGGACGCGAGGCGCTCGTAGCGCACGCCGAGGAACAGGAGGATCTCGCCGCGGGGCTCGCCCGAGCGCGGGATCCGGCGGGCGCGGCCCGCCTCGGGGCCTGGGAAGGGAATCACGATGGCGTGCGCGGCCGGCGCGGACTCGCCCATTGCACCGACCCGGGTGCGTGGGCGGTCGGCGATCTCCTGCGGCTTGAAAGGCGTCATGGTCTCCGGCTCCTGTCGGCTGTCCGAGCATCCGGCCCGGGCCCAGCGAGGGCGTCGGCAAGGGCTACGCAGGCAATCCATCACGGGGTGGTTAACGGACTCTTTCCGGTTGGCGAGCCGGTATCGGGCCCTTGGTCGGGCCCCTCGGAATGGGTTGGCGCGCGAATTGCTAACCTTCCTTCGCCCATGGCGGGCGTTTCCTCCCTTCGACTTGCGGCCCTGCCCGGATCCGGGTGGGGCCCTTTCTTATCGGGGGCTCCGGCAGGCTGCGGGATCCGGCGCTGCGGCCCGGCGGCCACACTGTTCCGCAGCCAGGCTGCGACGGTGCTGCGCGGCACTCCGTCGAAC
The DNA here is from genome assembly GCF_022829545.1 of Methylobacterium sp. J-030. GTDB lineage: Bacteria > Pseudomonadota > Alphaproteobacteria > Rhizobiales > Beijerinckiaceae > Methylobacterium. Next base: position 25,218 of record NZ_JAKSYM010000353.1, read on the forward strand.
CCGCGGCGCTTGCCTACCGCCCGGCGCGACCGATATGGCGGATGCGGGTGGAGGGGGGACCGCCGCATCGGTTCTCCGCCCGAACGAGATGTGAGGACACCGCTGAATGCGACTGGTTCCGGAACGATCCCTGCGTGCCTTCCGCCGCCGCGGGCTGCCTGCGCTGGCGCTGCTCGCGCTCGCCGCCAGCCCCGCCTACGCCCAGCGTGAGGACCAGGGCCTGCAGCTCGGCTGCGCCAACGACTACTTCCGCCTCTGCGCCGGCGTCGATCCGAACAGCCCCGACGCCGACAAGTGCATGGTGCGCAACCGCAAGCGCCTGTCGCCCGAGTGCCGCGCGGCCATCACGAGCTACGACAAGCGCACGGGCAGCAAGTCGCTGTCCGACGATTGAGCGCGCGTCCGATCGTGATGCGCACCGCGGGCGAGGGGCGTTTCGCATGAGCCTGACCGTCGCCGTTCAGATGGACCCGATCCAGAACATCCGGATCGCGGGCGACACCACCTTCGCCCTGCTGCTGGAGGCCCAGCGGCGGGGCCACACCCTCGTGTACTACACCCCGGACCGCCTCTCGATGCAGGGCCGCCGGGTGACGGCCCGGGTCGAGCGGCTGACCGTCCAGGACGTCGAGGGCTCGCACTTCACGCTGACGCCGCCGGAGCGGATCGACCTCGCCGAGGCGGACGTGGTGCTGATGCGCCAGGATCCGCCCTTCGACATGGCCTACATCACGGCCACCCACATGCTGGAGCGGATCCATCCGGACACGCTCGTGGTCAACGACCCCTTCGAGGTGCGCAACGCCCCGGAGAAGCTGTTCGTCCTCGACTTCCCCGAGCTGATGCCGCCGACCCTGATCAGCCGCGACAAGGCGGAGATCGAGGCGTTCCGGCTGGAGCACGGCACGGTGGCGATGAAGCCGCTGCACGGGCACGGCGGCGCGGCCGTGTTCAAGGTGACCGAGAAGGACCCGAATTTCGGTTCGATGTTCGACCTGTTCGCCACCACCTTCCGGGAGGCCTGGGTGATCCAGCGCTACCTCGACCGGGTGACCGAGGGGGACAAGCGCATCATCCTGGTCGACGGCGTCGCGATGGGGGCCGTCAACCGCGTGCCGGCGGCGAACGACATCCGCTCCAACATGGTCCGCGGCGGCGCCGCCTCGGCCTCCGAGCTGACCGAGCGCGAGCGCGAGATCTGCGCCACGATCGGGCCGGAACTGGCGCGCCGGGGGCTGATCCTGGTGGGGATCGACGTGATCGACGGCCACCTGACCGAGATCAACGTCACCTCCCCCACCGGCATCCGGGCAATCCGGCGGCTCGGCGGGCCGGATCTCGCGGCGGCGGTCTGGGACGCGATCGAGGCGCGGATCGCGGCGCGCAAGGGGGTGTGATCCGCGGGATGGACTCCCGCGCTCACGTCTCCGCCCGCGGCGTCGCGCTGAGTTCGGCCCAGTCGAACTCCTCCTCCAGCAGGTAATAGGCGTCGTCGCCGATCCGGCCGCTGCGTCGCAGGGCCAGGACTGCGTCGCGGGCCGCCTCGACGGCCCGGCGCCGGGCGGCATCCGCCGGCAGGCTCTCCGGGGCGCGCCCCTCCTCGTGCTCCTCGGCCTCGGCGAGCGCCGCGCGGAACTCGGCCCGCAGGGCGTCGGTCGCCGGCTCGTCCTCGGCGTCCGCGAGCGACTCGAGCGCCGCCTTGTAGGCGGCGGCCCGGGCGCGCCCGGTCTCGCGGCCCACCGGATCGTCATCCTCCAGCCTCAGGTGCGCCAGGAGCGGGCGCAGGGTCAGGCCCTGCACCACGAGCGTGCCCAGCACGGTGACGAAGGCCGCGACCACCACGAGATCCCGGCGGGGGAAATCGGCGGGCAGCGCCAGGGCGGCCGCCACCGTGACGATGCCGCGCATCCCCGCCCAAGAGAGCGCGAGCCCCGGGCCGAGCCGGGCCGGAGCCCCCGCCTGCCGCAGGCCGAAGCCGCGCAGCCCCGTGGTCGGCATCACCCAGGCGAGCCGGGTCACCACGACGGTCGCGAAGGTCGCCGCCGCCAGGATCAGGGCCTGCCACGCATCCGCCCCCGACAGCCGCTCCCGGATCGGATCGATCTGGATGCCGATCAGCACGAAGGCCAGGACGTTGAGCACGAACACCGCCGTGTCCCAGACCGCGTAGGAGATCACCCGGGCGCGGGGCGCCGTGACGCCGGGCGCCTTGCGCGCGACCGTGACCGCGAAGGCCACGATCATCAGGACACCCGACATCTCCAGCCGCTCCGCCGCCAGCCAGATCCCGAACGCGACCACGAACTGCATCACGATCGCGCTCGCCGGATCGGTGACGTGCCGGGTCAGGGCGACGAAGAGCAGGCCGAGGCAGGGCCCGACGACGAGGCTCGCGACCACGCCGAGCAGGAAGGCCGGCGCCACCTCGGTGGGATGGAAGCTGCCGGCCATCGCGGCGGCGACCGCGAGCCGGTAGATCAGCAGCGAGGCGGCGTCGTTCAGCAGGCTCTCGCCGCGCAGGATCGTGGCGAGCCGGTGGGGCATCGGCGCGTGCTTGAGCACCGCCAGCGCCGCCACCGCGTCGGGGGGCGCCACCACCGCGCCCAGCACGATGCAGGCGGAAAACGGCATGTCGGGCACGATCAGGCGGGCCACGATCGCCACCGCGAGCGTCGTCACCACCACGGCGCCGACCGCGAGCCCGAGCACGGGCCGCCAGTTCACCCTCATGTCCCGCACCGAGGCGTCGAAGCCGGCATCCAGCAGGACCGGGGCCAGGAACAGAGCCAGGGCGAGTTCGGGATCGAGCCGCAGGTTCGGCACGCCGGGCACGAAGGCGAGGCCGATGCCCCCCAGCGCCAGGAAGGCCGGATAGGGCGCCCCCAGCCGCCGCGCCAGCCCCGCCAACAGGACGGCGCCGAACAGGACGCCGACGACCCACTCGAAGATCTCCATATCGTCGAAAGACCTGGCGCAGCGCGACCGTTCCCGGTGCGACCCGGCGGCGTGGGATCCTTGAAGCCAAGTCGGACCCCCGCCCTTTGCAGGCGGCGCGGGCTCGCCTAACCCTCTGCTGACGCATCAAGGACCCGCCATGCCCGAGACGCCCGTCTTCTCAACCGCCGCCGTCGCCGCGCCGCACAGCCTCGCCGCGCAGGCCGGCCAGACCGTGCTGGCCCAGGGCGGCAACGCCATCGAGGCGATGGTGGCGATGGCCGCCTCCATCGCGGTGGTCTACCCGCACATGAACGGCATCGGCGGCGACGGCTTCTGGCTGGTGCGCGAGCGCGGCGGCCGGGTGCGCGGCATCGAGGCCTGCGGCCCGGCCGGGCGCCTCGCCACGATCCAGCGCTACCGCGAGAAGGGGTATGACGCGATTCCGGCCCGTGGCCCCGACGCCATGGTGACGGTGGCCGGCGCGGTCGGCGGCTGGCGCCTCGCCCTGGAGCTGGCGCGGGCGCTGGGCGGTCGCCTGCCCCTGGAGACGCTGCTGGCGGATGCGATCAAGCAGGCGCGGGAGGGCGTGCCGGTCTCGCCCTCGGAGGCGCGCTACGTGCCCCAGGAACTCGACACGCTCCACGACGCCCCGAATTTCTCCAAAACCTTCCTGAAGGAGGGCAAGCCCTATCCCGCGGGCGAGATCCGGGCCCTCCCCCGGCTGACCGCCACGCTCGAACAGCTCGCCCATGCGGGCCTCGGCGACTTCTACCGGGGCGATATCGGCCGGGAGATCGCCACCGATCTGGAGCGCCTCGGCGCGCCGGTGACCCGGGCGGATCTCGAAACCTTCGTGGCGGTCGAGCGGGCGCCCCTGTCGATCCGCCGCCGCGACGCGACGCTCTACAACTTCCCGCCCCCGACCCAGGGACTCGCGGCGCTGCTGATCCTCGGGATCTTCGACCGGCTGAACATCGCGGAGCCGGAGACCACCGCCCACTACCACGGCCTGATCGAGGCGACGAAGCGGGCCTTTGCGATCCGCGACCGGGTGGTCACCGACTTCGACCGCCTGCGGCACGACCCGGCCGCCTTCCTGGCGCCGGAGCGCCTCGCCCGCGAGGCGGCGCTGATCGACAGGGGCCGCGCCGCCCAGGTGCCCCTGCCCGAGCCCGGCCACGGCGACACGGTCTGGATGGGGGCGATCGACGCGGACGGGCTCGCGGTCTCCTACATCCAGTCGGTCTACTGGGAATACGGCTCCGGCACGGTGCTGCCCACGACGGGGATCTGCTGGCAGAACCGGGGCATGTCGTTCTCCCTCGACCCGAAGGCCGTGAACCCGCTGGAGCCGGGCCGGCGCCCGTTCCACACGCTGATCCCGGCGCTGGCCGCCTTCGACGACGGGCGGGTGATGAGCTACGGCAGCATGGGCGGCGACGGACAGCCGCAGTTCCAGGCCCAGATCTTCACCCGCTACGCCGATTACGGGATGGGGGTGGCCGAGGCCGTCGACGCCCCGCGCCTCCTCTACGGCCGGACCTGGGGGGCGCCCTCGCTCAGCGTGAAGGTGGAGGACCGGTTCGATCCGGCCTGCATCGCGGCCCTCGGGCGGCTCGGCCACGAGATCGAGGAACTCGGCGGCGCCTACATCGACTCGCTGGGCCATGCGGGGATGCTGGTCCGCCACCCGCGCGACGGCCGGATCGAGGCCACGCACGATCCGCGCTCGGATGGCGGCTCGTCTGGGCTGTGAGGGGGGATGGAGCCGCTGCGCGGCGAGTCCTGTGCTGGGTCCCGTGTCGCATTCCGCTGACGCTGCATGCGCCCGGGAAAGGGTGTTGCGTTTCATCCTGCACCACCCCCTTTCCCGGACAGGTGGAGCGAAGTGGAACCTGATCCGGGACCCAGCACAGGAAGTGCCGCGCAAGCGGCTCGAAACCAAACCGGAAGCGACTCACCCAGCCTGAACCAGCCAGCACGCCGCCCGCAGGTGCACTTTTCCGCCCGCCGCGTGTCGGCGCAGGGCCTCCGTCACCGCCGCCTCGGCCCGCGCCCGGAGATCCGGCCCGGCCTCGCGGACGAGGTGGGAACTCGGGCCGAGGTTCAGCGCCACATGGGCCGCCGCCTCGGCGGCCGCGGCGTCGGTCTCGCCCCGGCCGAGGACGACGTCCCGGTCGAGCGGTTCGCAGGTGATTGTCCCGAACCCGGCACCCCGCAGCAGCGCGCCGAGCGCGTCCGCATCCGCGAAGCGGAACGGCCCCGGGGTATCGGGGGTCGGGGGCGGCGGCATCTCCGGCAGCAGGGGCATCACGGCCTCGCGCGGCACCTGCACCCACAGGTTCTCGGGGAGCGCCCGCCAGCACAGGAAGGTCAGGCTTCCGCCCGGCCGCAGCATCCGGCGGATGTTGCTGAAGGCGCGCGGCGAGTCCGGAAAGAACATCACGCCGAAGCGGGACAGGGCCGCCTCGAAGAGGCCGAGTTCCGCCTGCTCCACGTCGGCCTCCACGAAGGTGACCGCGGCGCCTCCGGGGGCTTCCCCACCAAGGCGATCCCGGGCGACCGCGAGGAGCGGCGCCGAGATATCGGCCCCGGTCACGCGGCCGGCGGATCCGACCCGGCGCGCGGCCTCGAGGGTCGTCGCGCCCGAGCCGCAGCCGATATCGAGCACCGTGGCCCCGGGTTTCAGCCCCGCGCGGTCGAACAGGGCCTCGGTCAGCGGCGCGAACGTGGCGTCGAGCACCGCCTGATTGCGGGCCCAGCGCGTGCCGACCTCGCCGTTCCAGTACTCGGCCTGGGTGATGCCGCCCGCCATGGTTCGATCCTCCCTCAGGCCGTGGTGGCCGCCACCGACAGAGCGGGCTTGTGGTTCAGGGTCTGGAACACCACGCAGTAGCGCTCGGTGAGCTTCAGGAGCTGCGCCAGCGTCTCCTCCGAGGCATCCGTATCCAGCTGGAAGAACAGGCGGATGTTGCGGAACCCGACTGGCGCCTCCTTGTCGACGCCGAGCGTGCCGCGGAAGTCGAGATCGCCCTCGGCGCTGACCGTGCCGGAGCGCAACGGGATCTCCAGCGCGGTCGCCACGGCCTTGAGCGTTACGCCCGCGCAGGCGACCAGTGCCTCCAGCAGCATGTCGCCCGAGCACAGTTCCATCCCCGAGCCGCCGGTCGCCGGGTGGAGCCCGGCCTCCGCGATCGCCCGGCCGGTCTCGACCTTGCAGGCGATCTTCGTGTCGTCGAGGGTGCCCTTGGCCTTGAGGGTGATGACCGCCGCATCCGGCGCGCTGCGGTACTTGTCCTTGATCGGAGCCTGCAGGGCTCGCAGCGCGGTGGCGTCCATGGCGTCGTCCTCTCGATGATGCGGCCCGATCTCGGCTGCGCCGGATCGGGTTCTTGCTGTGCGAAGCGTCTTAGCAGGTTGCCGCGAAACCCTCACCGTCTTTGCGAGCGGCGCGAAGCAACCGAGGGCCGCGCGATCTCGGAGGTCATGGCGCGACACGGGATGGCTTCGCTCCGCTCGCCAAGACGAAGGGGTCGAACGGTTCGGCGCGCGACTTTCGAGGCAACCCGTTGGAGCAGCGTGGAGAAGTGTCGGCGCGGTGGACGGAAAGCGCGCAGGCTCAACCGATCAGGGCCGCTACCGCGTCGGCGAGGCCGTCGACCTGTGCTTCATCCTGGGCCGCCGAGAAGGCGACCCGCAGCCGTGCGGTGCCGGCCGGCACAGTCGGCGGGCGGATCGCCACCACGAGGTAGCCCTGCGCCTCCAAGGCCGCCGAGATGTCGAGCGCGGCTTGCGCTTCGCCGACCAGCACCGGTACCACCGCGCTCTCGGCCTCGGGCAGGCCGAGGCGGGCGGTGAAGCGCCGGGCGAGGGCCAGCGGCCGGGCGCGCCGCTCCGGCTCTTCCCCCAGGATCGCCAGGGACTCCAGCGCGGCGGCGGCCGAGGCCGGCGGCAGGCCCGTCGTGTAGACGAAGCTGCGGGCGCGGCTCACCATCAGGTCGATCACCGGCCGCGAGGCGCAGAGATAGCCGCCGTAGGAGCCGAGCGCCTTCGACAGGGTGCCCATCTCCAGGGGCGCCCGCGGCCCATCCTCGACGACGCCGATCCCGTGGGCATCGTCCACCAGCGTCCAGGCATCGTGGTCCTGCGCGACGCCGAGGATGTCGCCGAGCGGCGCCCGATCGCCGTCCATGCTGAAGACCCGCTCGGTGAGCACCAGGGCGCGGCCGTGCCGGGCGCGATTCGCCGCCAGCGTCGCGGCGAGATCGGCGGGGTCGTTGTGCCGGAAGGTGAGCACCCGCGCCCCGGACAGCCGCGCCCCGGCCCACATGCAGGCATGGGACAGGTCGTCCAGCACGACGAGGTCGTCGCGGCCGGCCAGCGCCGGGGTGATGCCGAGATTGGCGAGATAGCCGCTCCCGAAAACCAGCGCCGCCTCGGTGCCCTTGTGGCGCGCGAGCCGCGCTTCCAGCGCGCCGAGATAGGGATGGTCGCCGGTCACGAGGCGGGACCCGCCGGCCCCTGCCCCGTAGGACGCCGCCGCGGCCTGCGCGGCCGCGATCACGCGGGGATGGTGCGAGAGCCCGAGATAATCGTTGCAGGAGAACGAGACCAGCGCCCGGCCCCGCCGCGCCGCCGCCGCGCCGGTCCCGCGCTCGGTCGGCACGAGGCGGCGGCGCAGGCTGCCGGCGTCCAGGGCGTCGAGTTTCGTACGGGCGAAGGCGTCGAGGCTGTCCATAGTGCCGTGATGGGGCCGGCTGTCCCGGGGAAGTCAAGGCAACAGACGCCCCAGCCTCGCCGCCTAGGGGACGATCCGGTGGCTGTTGCCAGACCCGAGGGTTTTTCGATCATGCCGCCGTGTGCCGAGCGTCGCCGTCACGAAAATGAACAGGCCGGCAGCGAGCGCCAGGATCGGTCCCAGGGCCATGAGATAAAGGTCTGACCAGCTCATTCCCGTAGGCTCCCGAGCAGGTACCGAGCTGCCAAATGTAAGATGCCGCCCGTCACAAGCCAAGCGAGCGCGAACAGCGTGGTTGGCAACGCACCGCGGGCGGCCGAACCGGGGACGTCGAAGGAAATGGCAGCCAGCGGCGTGATGAAGCCGGCGGCGATCGATGCCAGCGCAGTCCCGTTCAGTGCGGTCGCCGAGAGCTTCGTCCGTTCGTTGTGGATCAGGCTCATCGTCGTGTGGATCGATCGGGAATCGGGTGTGATGCGGCGGCACGATAGCCGAGCGGCGCGCGCTTGACCCACCCACCCCGGACACGCATCCCAACGGCATGTCGTTCGACCGCTCCCGAACCCATCTCTGGCGCCCCTACACCCAGATGCGCCACGCCGCCCCGCCCCTGGAGGCGGTGGCGACCCAGGGCAGCCGCATCGTCCTTGCCGATGGCCGCGAACTCGTGGACGGCATCGCCTCGTGGTGGACGGCGGTCCACGGCTACAACCATCCCCACATAGGCGCCGCTGTCGCCGATCAGCTCGCACGGATGCCGCACGTGATGTTCGGCGGCCTCACCCATCAGCCGGCCGAGCAGCTGGCGGCCCGGCTCGCCGCCCTGCTGCCGGGCGATCTCGACCACGTTTTCCTAAGCGATTCGGGCTCGGTCGCCGTCGAGGTCGCGCTCAAGATGGCCGTTCAGATGTGGCTCAACCGCGGGGTGAGCGGCCGCACGAAGGTGCTCGGCTTCCGGGGCGGCTATCACGGCGACACGATGGGGGCGATGTCGGTCTGCGACCCCGAGGAGGGCATGCACCGCCGCTTCGGCGCCTACCTGCCGACCCAGATTTTTTGTGACCTGCCACGGACCCAGGCCGAGACCGGAGCGCTCGACGCGACGCTCGCGGCCCATCACGAGACCCTGGCGGCCGTGATCGTCGAGCCGCTGGTCCAGGGGGCGGGCGGCATGCGCATGCACCCGCCCGAGGTGCTGGCCAATGTGGCGCGCCTCGCCCGGCGCCACGGCCTGCCGCTGGTCGCCGACGAGATCTTCACCGGGTTCGGCCGCACAGGCACCCTGTTCGCCTGCGAGCAGGCGGGAATCGTGCCCGATATCCTGTGCCTGTCGAAGGCGCTCACCGGCGGCACGATAGCGCTCGCCGCCACCATTGCCCGCACGGAGGTGTTCGCGGCCTTCTGGTCCGACGACCCGGCGGCCGCGCTGATGCACGGTCCGACCTTCATGGCCAATCCGCTGGCCTGCGCCGCAGCCAATGCCAGCCTCGACCTGTTCGAGACCGAGCCGCGCCTCGCCCAGGCCCGCGCCATCGAAGCCCGGCTCGCGGCCGGCCTCGAACCGCTGCGGCGCGTGCCCGGCGTCGCGGATGTCCGTGTGCTCGGTGCCATCGGGGCGGTGCAGTTCGCGCAGGCGCCCGACCTCGCCGCCCTCAAGGCCCGGCTGCTCGACCGGGGCGTCTGGGTGCGGCCGTTCGGTGACATCGTGTACCTCACGCCCGCGCTGACCATCGGGGCGGCGGACCTCGATCGACTGATCGAGGCGATCACCTTCGTGGTGGCGGAAGGGGTGTCGGCGGCATCCTGAGCGCAGGAGGCCGCCTGTCAGCGGCCGGGAGAGCGGGCTGCAACCCGAGGCCGTTTCTGCCGTTGGGCCTAAGGCTGAAGACGCGTGCGGCGGCCCTCGCAGCCGGACGTTGCCGGAGGGAGTGCACAGTGGCGGGTGAGCAGACGGGTTCGGGTGGGAATCGGCCGGTGATCCTCCTCGTCGAGGACGAGGCGTTGACGATCATGGACCTCGGCGATGTCTTGGAGGAGGGCGGCTACGACACCGTCCAATGCGCCTCCGCGGAGCGGGCGCTTAGCATACTCCAGGCGCGCCCGGACATCTGCGGGCTGGTCACGGACGTCCAGCTCTCGGGCAAGACGGACGGATTCGACCTCGCCAGCTCGGTCGCGGAGGCGCGGCCGAACCTGCCGATCCTGATCGTGTCCGGCCGGGCGGCCCCCGACCCGGCCCGCATGCCCGGGCACGCCGACTTCATCGCGCGGCCCTGCACCGGCCAGGACATTCTGGATCGTCTCCAACGCCTCATGCATTGCTGACCGGTCGTCGGCGCGAACCCGTCATCTCACCGTCACCGGCCGCGGCCACAGGGTCCTGGGCGGTCGGCGACGGGAGTGGATCGTGCAGACTCTGGATCTCCCGGCGGCCGCCGGCACAAACGCGGGCGCTCCGGTGGGCGACAAGCAGAAACGAGATCGACAGGACGGCGAGGCGGCGGCCCAGGAGCTGACGTCCAAGAAGATGCGGCCGCCCGGCATCCGGAGCGTCGGCTGGGCGCTGGTGCAGGCGGCGCGCCTGCATCGCGCCCGGACGGGCGACCGCCTGGCCAAGCTCGGCCTGTTCGCTGGGCAGGAGCAGGTGGTGCAGGCTCTGGCCAGCGCCGGGACGATGACGATGGGTGACCTCGCCACCCTCCTCCGGGTGCGGCCGCCCACGGCCTCGAAGACCGTGACCCGGCTCGCCGCCCTCGGCATCGTCGAGCGCCGGGCCGAATCGGGCGACGGCCGCGTGGTGCGGGTCCAGCTGACGCCGGCCGGTCTCGCGAAGGCCGAGGCCATCGAGCAGATCCAGGCGGAAGTCGAGGCGGAACTGCTCGACAACCTCGACAAGACCGACCGCCGCCGGCTCCGCAAGCTCCTGCGCAAGGCCGCCCGCGGCCTCGCCGAGGCGGCGGGCGCCGCCGGCGAGTCCACCGACGTCGATGCCGAGATCGAGGCCGAGGTGGAGGACGAGGTCGAGGCGCTGCCGGCCTGACGCGCGCGCGTCCGAAGCCGGTTAGCGTTGGCAGGCCACACGGTACGCGACACAGGACAGGGATGCCTCCGAGCGGCTGTCCCACCCAACCCCCTCACATCCTGGGCGCCGGTGCGGAGCGCAGACCTCGTGGGAGCCCGCCAGGGATGGCGCGGTTGGCTGGAGCCCTCCTTCGAGGCCCGCTGACGCGGGCACCTCAGGATGATGGGGGCGGGTGGGATCATGCGATCAAGCTGTCACCGCGTGCTGTCGTTTACCGCTGGCCGGCCGACGCTTCGTCCGCTCACGTCCCGGGTGGACCGCAGGGTCTCGTCGCAAAACCGACGGCCACTATCGCGAAACCCGTGTCACCATACAGGCAATACAGATTTGGTGCGCGTTGCCGGGACGGTGGGCGCCTTGCGCTCGGCTTCGCTGCTGGCCCGTCTCGCCGGACGAGACATTCGCAGCGCCAGCACTCTTCGTCACCTCGATGTTGCAATGATGTGACGTTGCCGGACTGCGTCTTGGACCGGGACGTTCCCCGATTGCGTCCCCGCTGTGGAACGGCAAGATGAAATGATATAACACTATGTGAATCTCGATGTCCGCGTCGCACCGCTTCGGCCTTCTCGCCAGCACGATCCTGCCGTCGGTCTTCTGCACGGCCCTGCTGGCGACATCCACGGCACGGGCCCAGCAAGCCGTCGCCCTCGACGAGATCAGCGTCACCAGCCCGAGCCCGATCCAGCCAACGCGGGCGGCGGTGGCGGCCGATGCCGTGGTGCCGGTCGGCGTGCTGCCGGTGGCCACCAATACGTTCTCGCCCGTCACGGTGGTGACTCAGGAGCAGATCGCCCGCGATCAGCCGCGCACCCTCGGCGACGCGCTGTTCGACCGGCCCGGAATCTCCGGCACGACCTACGCGCTGGGGGCCGCTTCGCGGCCGATCATCCGCGGCCTCGACAACGCCCGGGTGCGCATCCAGGAGAACGGCATCGTCAACGGCGGCGTCTCAGACCTCGGCGAGGACCACGCCGTGCCGGTGAACCCGCTGGTCGCCGACCGGATCGAGGTGATCCGCGGCCCCGCGACCCTGCGCTACGGCTCGGGCGCCATCGGCGGCGTCGTCTCGGCCGACAACAACCGGGTACCGACCTTCATCCCGGCGAACGGCATTCAGGGACAGGTGACCAGCGGCTTCTCCAGCGTCGACAACGGCCGCCTCGGCGCCGCGACGGTGGATGCCGGCCGCGACGGCATCGCGGTCCATGCCGACGGGTTCAAGACCGCCAACGACAGTTACGCGATCCCCGGCGGGATCCAGCGCAACTCCTACAACGAATCGCAGGGCGGCGCGGTCGGCATTTCGGCGATCGGCGACCGCGGCTTCGTCGGCATCTCGTTCAGCCATTACGACGCGGTCTATGCGATCCCCGGCGGCGTGGCCGAGCAGGACCGCACCCGCCTCACCCCGAACCAGGACCGGGTCCTGTCCCGGGGCGAGTACCGCCCGCTCGACGGGTTCTTCGAGGTGATCCGCTACTGGGCCGGCTACTCGGTCTATCGCCACGACGAGGTCGGCTTCGGCGAGGACGGGATCGAGGGCGTCCAGGCGATCTTCAAGAACCGCGAGGCGGAAGGCCGCCTGGAACTCCAGCACGTCCCGGTCTTCACCGCGTTGGGCAAGCTCACCGGCGCGCTCGGCTTCCAGTCGGACCGGCGCGTGATCAACACGCAGCTCGAATCCTTCCTGCCCCAGACCGAGTCCCGCGCCAACGCGGTCTACCTGTTCGAGGAGTTGGAACTGCGCCCCGGCACGCGGCTCCAGGCGGCGGGACGCTACGAGGTCGACCGGCTGTCGAGCACGGCCGCTCAATTCCCCTCGGACTATGTCCCGGTCGACGGGCAGGAGCCGTTTCAATACGCCCGGACCCGGCGGTTCGCCCCGAAGAGCGCCAGCGTCGGTGCGCTGCAGGACCTGCCCTACGGCTTCGTGGCGAGCCTGACCGGCTCCTATGTCGAGCGCGGGCCGACCGGCTACGAGTTGTTCTCACAGGGGCCGCACGATGCCACCGCGACGTTCGAGATCGGCAACCCGGACCTCAAGAAGGAGCGCGCCCGCACGGTGGAGGCGAGCATCCGCCGGGCCGAGGGGCCGTTCCGCCTGGACGCCACCGGCTACTACACGCGCTATACCGGCTTCATCTACCGCAACTACACCGGGCTCACCTGCGACGACGATTTCGCCTCCTGCGGCACCGGCACCGACAACCGGCAAATCGTCTACCAGCAACAGAACGCCACCTTCTACGGCACCGAGATCATCGGCCAGGTCGACCTCGTGCCGGTGGGCAACGGGTTTGCCGGCATCGAGGGGCAGTTCGACTTCGTCCGCGCCAAGTTCGACGACGGCACCAACGTGCCGCGGATCCCGCCCTACCGGCTCGGCGGCGGCGTCTACCTGCGGGCCGACGGCTGGTTCGCCCGGGTGAACCTGCTCCACGCCTTCAGCCACGACGCCACGGCGTCGTTCGAGACGCCGACCCCAGGCTACGACGACCTGCGCGCCGAGTTGAGCTACACGAAGGCTGTCGATCCCAAGGTCTACGGGGCGAGCGCGATCACCCTCGGGGTGCAGGGGCGCAATCTCCTGAACGACGACATCCGCAACGCGACCTCCTTCAAGAAGGATGAGATCCTGCTGCCGGGCCGGAACGTGCGGGTGTTCCTGACGGCGCGGTTCTGAGGCGCACGATGCCGTAGGCGGCCGACGCGATCGGCCTGCCCGCGGTGATCTCCGGGACGGTTGGTTCAGCCTGCCGGTACCGGAGCGAGGTTTGCCGCGAGGTCGACGCTTCCGCGCCAGCTCCACCGGCCTCGATCATGCACCGAACCATCGCGTCATGGCTCGGTCGAAGGCCGCCTCGTCGGGGGCGGCGGCGCTGGCCCAGGCGACGATCCCGTCGGGCCGCACGAGCACGGCTTGCAAGCCGAGCCGGTCCCGCGCGTCCGCCGCGACATAGCGCACCCCCGTGGATCGCCGTTTCGCGAGGGCTTGGAGCGACGGGCTGGGGTCGAAGTCCAGGACCAGGCCTTTGCCGTCGCTCAACAGGTCGCCGACGCGCCGGCCGTCGCTCAGCGCGAGATCGGGAACGCTGCACCCGATCAGCGGATGAGCGCCGCCGAGATCGTAGCGGAGCGAGACGCCCCAGACCCGCTCGGCGAAGTAGGTTGCGCCGTCCGGCGTCTCGATGAGGTCGCGGATAATGGCTTCGAGCGCGCGGGCGCTTCGGCTCGGCCGCATCAGCGCAACCTGGGCCCGCGACCAGTCGAGGACGCGCACGCCGACCGGATGCCGCTCGCAGGCGTAGCTGTCGAGGAGGCCCGCCGGCGCATCGCCGCGGATCGTGGCCGCGAGCTTCCAGCCCAGGTTCATCGCATCGCCGAGCCCGAGGTTGAGACCCTGTCCGCCCAGCGGCGCGTGGATATGCGCGGCGTCGCCGGCCAGCAGGACGCGGCCGCTGCGATACGCGCTCGCCTGGCAGGCACGGTCCGTCCAGGTCGTGGCGCGGTCGAGCCTCGTCACCGTGAGATCGGTGCCCGAGATCCTGCACAGGACCGCCTCGACATGCGCGCGCGTGATCGGCGCGGAGCGATGGAACGCACCCCCGTCGAAGTCCGCCATCGCGACCGTGCCGGGCGGCGTGAACAGGTACATGCCCTGCGCGGTGTAGTGACGGCCGGGCTTGAGTGCGTCCGCGTCGGCCAGTTCGGCCTGAACGGAGTAGCCGGTGAATTCCGGTTCGGTTCCGGCGAAGCCGATCCCCGCCGCCTTGCGCACCGCGCTGCGGGCGCCGTCGCAGCCGACGAGCCAGCGGCCGCGGAACGCCGCGCCGCCCGCCTGGACGGTGACGGACTCATCCGCCTGGGCGAAGCCCTCGACGCCCTTGCCCCGCAGGATCGCGACGCCCGACGCCTCCGCGCGCTCGGCCAGGACGGCTTCGATGCGCGCCAGTTCCACGGCAACGCTGCTGACCGGACCGGGCAGGCGGTGCGGCCAGCGGGCGGTGTCGATCCGGTCGTGGAAGAACGGGATGCCGGCGAAATGGCCGCCGGGCCGGCGTGACTGCGTCATCCAGTGCGCCGTCCCGGGCGTGGCGCGGCCGGCCGCGTGCGCCTCGATCGCGTTCAGCAGACCGCGCCGGTCGAGGCTCTCGATCGTCGGGACCGACAGGCCGCGGAGTCCGAACGGCGCGTGCTTCAACGGTGAGCCGGGATCGTGCGCCTGTTCGAGGACCAGCACCGAACAACCCGCCAGCGACAATTCGCAGGCGAGGAACAGGCCGACGGGCCCTGCGCCCGCAATGATCGTATCGTAGAGCGTCGATGATGCGGGCATGGCTGGGCTCCGGAGTCGATGTTCGACCGGAGCGTTTCCCGAATCCGAGACCCGCGCGGACGAACAACCGGACGCGCACGCGTCCGTCGTTCGTCGTGGGGATCCGCGGCACGGGGCCAAAGACCAGAGCTTTCGTTACCGAAAGGACTTGGGCTTACCAAACCAAGTCTGCCTTTTCCGACACCCCTTCGATAGCGCGCCAGCGCGCGGGCCGCAACGGCCCCGTTGCACGAGACGCTCGCCCACCATCGGCCTGGATCGCCGTCGCCGACCGGACCGGCATCGGCTGCCCTGCCGGACCTGCGGGACCGCCCTCAGACGAATCGGGTCCGGCGCAGCCGCCGCCAGCCCGCGACGATTCCGGTGGCCGCGATCCCAGCCGCCAGCAGGTTCAGCACCCACTGGGCGGCATCGTGCAGGGGCGGGTTGTCGATCAGCCCCGGCAGGTCGAGGCGGTGGGCCGCGTCGAACAGCCAGCGGTTGATCCGGCCCGAGCGGTCGAGGCGCTGGAGGATCGCGCCGTCGCGGGGATCGATGTGGAGCCACGTGGCGGCCGCATCGGAAAAGCACAGGCGCAGCACCGGGAGCGGCCGCGGGTCGGTCCCGTGCGGGTACCAATAGGCGTCGTAGGCGGTGAGCGGGCGGACCGACCACAGTGCCCCGTCCACGAAACCCCGCGCGGCCGCGGTCGCGATGGTGCCGGCATCGAGGAGGGTCGCACCGTCCAGTCCGACCGCACGGGGGCGGCCGGGTGCTTCCGCGACCACCCACCAGCGTCCGCCGAGGGGCGTGAAGCGCAGGGCGCGGGTCTCCGGCACGGCGAAGCTCCGCAACTGCTGCGGATCGAGCCCGAAGGCCGGGGGGATTCCCGCGTAGGCGGCGCGCAGGTCCGCGGGCGGGCTGGCTGAGGTGAACCAGCGATTCGGGTTCATCGAGATCCAGCCGCTGACGATGAAGGCACACAAGCCCAGCCCACCCGCGAGGCCGAACAGGTGATGCCAGCGCGCGAGCCCGCGGTAGGGCGTCACGTCCCCACCCGCGTAGCGCCGCCGGAGGCGCAGGCGCCAGACCCCGATCGCGAACCCGCTCAGCGCCCCGAGGGCCGCGAAGCCCGAGAGCCACAGCAGGACCGTCCGCCACAGCTCCGCGCGGGCACGCAGCGGCGTTAGGTAGATCCAGTGCGTCACCGCACCGACCCAGTTCCAGGCCCGCTCGGACCGGGTCGTGTCGAGGGCGACAGCGCCGGTCACTTGCGAGACGTAGAGTTCGGTTCCCGCCGCGTCCCCGAGGGCGACCTTGAGGAACGGCCGGAGCGGGTCGTAGCGCGCCGTGACGGTCCACTGATCGCGCGCGACCGGCTCGACCCGCGCCTCCGGCACCCCCTCGGCCACGAGACGCAGCGCGTCTGCGGGCGTCAGCGGGCCGAGCCGTTCCCCGGTCCGCGCCGAGACCGTCGCACGCGCCCCGTCGCGGCCGGCGATCCGATAGACCGGCTCGTCGCCCCGCATCTCCAGATCGAACTCGGCCGGCACACCGCCGAGCCCGCCGGCGCGGAGCGCCTCATCCGGTGCGACCGCGACCCGATCCCAGGCGATCGGGGCGAGCCGCGCCAAGCGCTCGGCTCCGGTGAGCGTCGGGAACGGCACGTAGAGCATCACCAGCCCGGAAAAGATCCACAGGGCGAAGAACAGCCCGGCGGTGATCCCGGCCCAGCGATGGAACAGGAGCAGCCAGCGCCGCCCCGCCTTGCCGAGCCGTCGCCGCAGGCTCACCACGTCACCGTGTAGGCGACCTCGACCGAGCGCGGGCGCCCGAGCAGCCAGTTGGTGCCGACCCCGTTCACCGCGTTGCCGCTGATCGCGTAGACCCTGTCGAACAGGTTATAGACCCGCAGGGACAGGCGCGACTCCGCCGTGACCTGACGGTCGAGGACGAGGTTGACGAGATTGTAGGCCGGGCGGCGCGCCGTGTTGCCGAAGTCGCTGTAGACCTGGCCCACGTTCTGCAGCCCGACCCGGGCGGTCCAGGCGCACGCAAAATCCCAAGTCAGCCAGAGGTTGGCGACGCGCTCGGGCACGTCGATCGGCTGATTGCCGGCATACGAGACCGTGGCGCCGTTCACGCCCTGGTCGAACCGGTCGTACTGCGCGTGCAGCAGCGCGAGGTTGCCGTCGAGCCGCCAGCCCGGGGCGAAGCGCCAGCCGAGCGCCAGCTCGAAGCCCTGCGCGGATTGGCTGCCGACCTGCGTGGAGAGCGTCGGCTGGCCCGGAACGGCCGAGATCAGGTTGTCCTTGACGATCCGGTAGCCGGCGATCGTCCATTCCAGGGCGCCGTCGAAGGCCAGACCCTTGGCGCCGATCTCGACCTGATCGCCGGTGGCCAGCTTGAAGCCCGCGAGCGACTGCGACAGCGTGATCAGGCTGTTCACCGGATCGGTGGCGAAGCTGTACTGTGCGTAGAGCGCGCTGTCGGGCGTCGGGCTGTAGACGAGGCCGAACCGGTAGCCGAGGGCACGGTAGGTTTTGTCGAACTGCGAACCGGTCTGCAGGTCCTCCCGGTGGAGGCTCGGCACGTCGAGGCGAACGCCCGTCAGGAACGAGAGCTTGTCGGACAGGATCACCCGGTCCTCGGCGAAGACCGAGGCTTGGCTCGTCTGTGTGGCGTAGGCCGGGCGCGCCCGGCCATTCTGCGGGAAGTATCCCGGATCGTAGCCGGTCAGCGGCACGCTGGTGGTCTGATCGAAATAGAAGTTGTTGGTGTGCCGGAAGTCGATGTGGTTCACGTCGAAGCCGGCCACGAACTGGTTGGGCAACCCGAACAGGCTGCCCCGGACAGTCGCGTCGAGCCGGTCCCCGACCTGCTCCTGGCTGTGATAGATCTCCAGGTAATCGCCCCGGTCCACCAGTCCGGTGCCGCGGTTGTAGGAATACTGCTCGACGTCGAGCCAGTGCCGCCGGCTGGTGAGCCGGTAGGCGGTGTTGCGCACCGTGATGTCGGCCGAGGGCGACCACTCGGTCTTGAGCTGGGTCCAGTTGTCGGCCCAGGTGATCTTCGCGTCGCGGACGTTGTAGTTATTGAACCGGATCATGTCCGGGATCCGGCCCTCGAGCAGCGGCGTGCCCCAGTAGCGGGCAGGCTCCTGGTAGCCGAGGTCGTGGCTCAGCGTGAACGCGAGATCCGCGCTCGGCCGGAACAGCAGGGCGGCCGAGACCGCGAGATTGCGGAAATCGCCCTCGGGCCGGATCCAACCGTCGGCGCGGTTGCCGCTGACGTTGAGGCGATACGCGAAGGTGTCGCCGAATTCCGCCTGGCCGATCGCACCGCCCGAATCGAGGGCGAGCCGCGCGACGCCATCCGTCCCCACCACCGCGCGGGCGGCGTTGATCGGCACGAAGACCGGCCGCTTCGGCACGACGTTGATGACGCCGCCGATCGCGCCGTCGCCGTAGAGCACCGAGGACGGTCCGCGCAGCACCTCGATCCGCTCGACGTTCCACGTGTCGAACGGGAAGGTCACGGTGTTGGCGCCGACGTAGAAGCGTGTGCCGTCGTAGAGCTGCTGGATCGAGTTCGGCCCGGCGAAGCCCCGGGACGTGAACGCGCCGTTGCCGTTGCCGGGCGCCGCGATCGTGGTGATGCCGGTGGCGTCCTGGGTGACGGCCTCGGCGATCGTGTCCTGGCCGCGCAATCGCGCGGTGTCGCCCGACACGATGTCGAGGCTCGCAGGCGTTTCCAGGGGCGTGAGGCCGATCCGGCTCGCGGTGCGGTCCCGCGTGCGCAGGTTGAGGCCGGTCGGGCTGGCGCGGTTCGGATCCCCGCCCTCCCCCTCGACGGAGAGCTGATCCAGGGCGATGCTCTCCTGAGCGGCGGCCGGGCTCGCCAGGAACGCGAGGAGGACGCCGCAAAGCGGAGCCGTACCGCTGGCGCGGGTGCGATGGGTCGACGAGATCATGGGAAACGTGATCCTGGCGCGGTCGGCGCCGGCCCCATGCCGTACAGGAATTGTAATAACATTACAATTTTCCGCCATCCGCGAACGCGGGCGCATCCCAGCGTGGGCAGTCGGTCCGGACGAGTGGAACCGGATGGCGGTGGCGTGAACGGTCATCGGAACGGGCGACGCGGGCGCGCTTGCTGTGGCACGTCACCGCGAACGAGGCCTCGTCGCCCGTGCGCGCACGGGCGTCTCGACACCCGTCAGGACACCCCGCCCGACGCGTTTCGCGTGTGACCACGGTTGACGGCAGGTCTCCTGGCTCGCGGGTCGCCGCCCTGACACCGTCTTCCCGGATCTGGTGATCCAGTGACGTTGTGGTGAAGGGCTCGCCGCTTACAGTTGCGGGGGCAGCCGCGGCCTCGGGGCGAACCCCTCACCGCGTTCCCTTTTGATCCCCGAGGGGAACCGTCGCGGCTGAGCTTGGCCGTGAGCATCCGGCGCGTCAAGCTCTGGGAAAGCGCTACCCGTGGCCGCGGCAACGCGGCATCCGGCAGGCCGTCGTCCTCGGTAGAGCGGCGATCGGATCTGATCGTACGGCGCGGCACAGGCACGATGAAGACTGGAGTTGTACGCCCATAGTTGTGATCTTTGCAAAATATTGTATTTTATAATCAAATCGATTTTATCATTGAACAACGATATGGCTGCCAAATATTCTTAATAGTATAATATTTCCTTGTAAGATCCGCTGCCTTCCATAAATGAGCGCGCCTGTGCTCTATAATCTTCCGCTCGAATGTGATTCGCTTTCAGGACATCCAGGAAAATGACGCGCGAGGTCCATCGTGTTGGTGAGTTATCATTTTTCAGCCTGCGGAAATTGATCGCAGGATCATTCGTGATCTTATTTTTATTGTCTATGATGATCGGAATTTTTGCGATCACGCGGGTCGGTTCGATCAACCGGGCGACACAGTCGGTGGTCGGTGAGATCGATGCCGTCGCGAACCTGGGCCTCATGAACGAGGTGAGCCAGGAACTGCGCGCCCTGGATATCCTCGCCCACAACGCCCGCGGCAAGGACGAGGCGCGGTCTTACACGGCCCAACTCGAGAAGGCGCAGGAAGTCTTCTCGGCCGCCTGGAGCCGCTATGCGCCGACCGTGTCCGGTCCCGAGGAGCAGGCGCTCGCACATCGCCTGAGGGACGCATGGCAGCACTTTCTCGCCGTCGAGAGTCAGGTCTCAGCCCTCGATCGGGCCGGCGAGCGCGCGCTCGCCGACACCGTCGTATTCGGGGCCTTCGGCGCAGACGCCGACGCATTCCGGAAGGCGGTGCGCGCGGTCCTGACTTTTCGTCAGGCGCGCGTCGCCGAGGAGACCGCGGCGACCGACGCTGTCGGACGCAATTCGATGCTCTCGGTGGCCTCCGCCCTGGGCATCGTGGCGATCCTGACCTTCGTCGTCAGCGGCTTCATCATCCGCAGGGTGGCCACGCCGATCATGACGATGACCGGCGTGATGCGGCGCCTCGCGGAGAACGACTCCGACGTGACGGTCCCGGGGGGCGGGCGCACGGACGAGATCGGTGCCATGGCCGGAGCCCTGCGGGTGTTCCAGGACAACATGCGGCGATCCAAGACCCTGGAGCGTGAGGCGGCGGAGGCGCGTGTGGAGGCCGAGGCGCGGAGCCGCCAGGAGATGGTCGCGCTGGCCGGCCGCTTCGAGACGGCCGTGGGCGGGATCGTGAACACGCTCGCCGCAGCTTCCACACAGCTGCGCGGGACGGCCCAGTCGATGACCGGGATCGCCAGCGAGACGGCGATGCAATCCACCGCGGTGGCGAGCGCGGCCGAGGAAGCCGCCGCCAACGTCAACAGGGTGGCGCGCGCGGCCGGGGATCTGGAGACGTCGGTTCGCGAAGTCGGCCGTCAGGCCGAAGTCTCTTCCGCCATGGCCAACGGCGTCGCCGGGGAGGCCGCGCAGACGGCCGCCCTGGTGCAGGCGCTGACCGGCGCGGCGTCACAGATCGGCGACATCGTCGGCATCATCTCCACCCTCGCCAAGCAGACCAATCTGCTGGCCCTGAACGCCACGATCGAGGCCGCCCGTGCCGGGGACGCCGGGCGCGGCTTCGCCGTGGTGGCGTCCGAGGTCAAGGCGCTGGCGGCCCAGACCGCCGCGGCGACGGACGACATCGCGCGCCTCGTGGCGACGATCCAGGGGTCCACCTCGGATGTCGTGGCCGCCATCGGCGGCATCACCAGCCGGATCCAGGACATGAGCGCTGCGGCGGCTTCGATCGCCGCGGCGGTCGAGGAGCAGAACTCCGCGACCCGGGAGATCGCCCGCAACATCACCCAGGCCGCGACCGGAACCGGGGGGGTGACGGCGACGATCACCGGGGTCGCGAGCCGGGCTCAGGATGCCGGGTCCGCCGCCGGTCAGGTGCTGGAGGCGGCCAACGCGCTGTCCGGCCAGGCGGAGAACCTCGGCACCGAGGTCGCGCAGTTCCTCCGCACCATCCGGGCGGCCTGATCCCAGCCCGCACCGCCTCCGGGGTCGTCGACGGCATCGCCGACCTCGCCCCCACGATTCCTCCCAGAGACACGAGCACATGGTGACCACACACGGATTTCCCGCGGCCCCTCCCAGCCGCTTCGGGCGTTCGGCGCGCGCGCTGATCCTCAAAATCGCGCTGGTCGTGGGCGCGTCCCCCGCAGCCGCCGGCACGATCGGCGTCACGATGGTTCCCCCCGAGGCGTTCTTCCAGCTCCTTCGCGACGGGATGCAGGAGCGGGTGAAGGCCCATCCGGGCCAGTCCATGCGATTCGCCCACGCCGAGACCGGGAACGGCGCGAAGCAGATCGAGCAGATCAAGGCGTTCATCCGCGACAAGGTCGACGCGCTGATCGTCCTGCCGGTGGAGGCCGCCGCCACCAAGGAGATCACCCGGCTCGCGCAGGAGGCCGACATCCCCCTGGTCTACGTGAACAACGGACCGCGCGAGGATTGGTTTGCCGGGCGGGTGGCGCTCGCCCTCCCGAACGACCTCGTCGCCGGTCGCCTGCAGATGACCATGCTGGCGCAGATGATGAATGGCCAGGGACGGCTCGCGATCATCCGGGGCCCGGCGTCTCACTCGGCTTCGGCCCTGCGGACGCAGGGCGTCAAGGAGGTCCTGGCGGACTTCGCCGGCATCACGGTCGTCGAAGAGGCCCCCGCGGACTGGGACCGGAAGCAGGCCGCGGCCCTCGTGTCGAGATGGCTCGCCAACGGCCGGAAGATCGACGCGATCGCCGCCAACAACGACGAGATGGCCATGGGCGCCGCGGATGCGCTGGAGGCGGCCAAGATCCCCCTGGGACAGATCCTGATCGGTGGTGTGGATGGGACGCGCGACGGCATCGCGGCCATGCACCGCGAGCGGATCCACGTGACCGTCTTCCAGGACGCGGCGCTGGAAGGCGGGCGCGCGGTCGACGACGCGGTCAAGCTGATCCGGCACGAGCCGGTCCAGCAATACGATTGGATCCCGTTCGACCTCGTCACCGACAAGACGCTGCCGCGCTATCTCGGGATGTGGGCCTGCGGAAACTGCGCGGACGAAGCACCCCGCGGCGAGCGCCCCACCGACGGACAATAGAAGACCAAGCCGGGATTGCCGGGTCGAGCCTTTCCATAGAGCAAGCAGATCTGCCTTGCCGGTCGGACCCAAGGCTGTGTGCGCCGTTGCGCGGGGACAGCCTCGGGGGCCTGCCGACCCTTCGGCAACGGGGTCGCGGGCGCCTGGCCGTGGCACGTCACCCCGTCCGCCGCGTCCCGCCTGTGACCATGGCTGGCGGCAGGTCCGCCGGCTCGCGGATCGCCGCCCTGACGCCGTCTTTCCGGGCCGCTCGACCCAGTGTCGTGGCGGTGAAGGGCTCGTCGCTTGCCGTTGCGAAGGATGCTATCTCGGTCTTGAGATCTCAAAAGTCATATCTTTTCCGATATGTTCGTAAAATGTGCCGCAATATATCTATCAACACCACCGATATAATGTCTTATCATGCACTTATGATTTAATTTAGATAGGTCAGGCGCGATCATCGAACCTCGTTCCGTGTTCCGCGTAGTTAATAAATCTGCTTCAGCTGGAGAGGATCGCGAAAGATAACTGGGTTTTGATTTCGAGTTGTAGTCGAAGATACGTATCGCCCCGAGATCTCTCGCGACAAAGGTATGCCGACTATGCCCTATCGACTGCAGAATCCCGGCCATCCTGGCCGCTACGTTCTCCGGAACGTCATCGAGCCGCGCGACCTGACCGTCATGGATGCGGCCGGACGGCTTCACGCCTCGCGCTGCTGCCGGATGCCGGCGCCTGGGTCTTTGAGTCTGACGATCGGTGTGCGGTCTCGGGCTTGCCGCATCGGCGAAGCTCACGACTGCTCGCCGTATCGAGAAAGACGGCCCGTGACCGGGCCGCCCGGCAATCGGTCCCGCGCCTTTGCCGCGACCTGTCCGCAATGCTAGACCCTCCCCTCCCTCGGTCCGCACGGTCCCGCGAAGCGGAGGCGGCTGCGCCCGGATGGTCCGTCCGCAGCGGGACGGGTTCTGGCAGAGTCATGACGACACGACCCCCCTCACGCGGCGGCCCGAAGGGACGCAGGTCCCCGCCCGGCGCCGTTCGGCCCGACGGGCGTGCCCGCACGGGCCCCCGCACCAGCGCCCGCGACGCCGCCGAACGCGCGGCCCGCAACCGCTGTGACGATGCCGGGGCCCGCGATCCCTGGACGGCACGAACCGCCGAGCGTGCTGCCCCAGCCACGAAGAAACCGGCGCCGCGCGCCGCGTCCGGCGAGGCGCGCGGCCAGCCTGCCGCCGCCACGCGGAAGGGGCCGTCGCGGCTCGGGACCAAAGCCGTCGCCGCGCGGCCCGGTCCGACGGAGCGCCCCCCCGCCCCCCAGGCCGGACCGACCCGGCGCGAGCAGCGCGCGGCCGCATCCGCGACCCTGGCCTCCGGGGTGCAGACCCTGACGGTCGAGGCGGACGAGGCCGGCATGCGGATCGACCGGTTCCTCACGGCCCGGTTCCCGCTCCTGCCCTTCACCCGGGTGCAGAGCATCGTCCGCAAGGGCGAGCTGCGCGTCGACGGCAAGCGCGCCAAGCCCAACGACCGGCTGGAGCCCGGCATGAGCGTGCGCGTGCCGCCGCTCCGCCTCGATCAGCCGACCGAGCGCCCGCGCAACGCCGGGCGCGACCAGGACGACGCCGACTTCATCCGCTCGCTGATCCTTTACGAGGATGCCGACATGATGATCCTGAACAAGCCCTTCGGCCTCGCGGTCCAGGGCGGTTCGGGGACGGTCCGGCACGTGGACGGGCTGCTGGCGGCGCTCACCGGCCCGGATGGCCAGAAGCCCCGCCTCGTCCACCGGCTCGACAAGGACACGGCCGGCTGCCTGATCGTCGCCAAGACTAGGCTCGCCGCCGCGACGCTCGCCAAGAGTTTTCGCTCACGGGCCGCGCGAAAGATTTACTGGGCGCTCACCGCCGGCGTGCCGCGGGTCCGCCAGGGGCGGGTCTCGACCTATCTGGCGAAGGACGAGCCGACCGATGCCGACGCGCGGATGCGCGTCGCCAAGCATGGCGACGAGGGCGCGAGTCACGCGCTCACCTACTACGCGATGGTCGATCAGGCGGCGCAGAAGCTGTCCTGGCTGTCGTTCAAGCCGGTGACGGGCCGCACCCACCAGTTGCGCGCCCACGCGGCCCATATCGGCCACCCGATCGTGGGGGATCCGAAATACTTCTCGGTCGAGAACTGGGAGCTGCCGGGCGGAATCCAGAACCGCCTCCACCTGCTCGCCCGGCGGATCGTGATCCCGCACCCGCGCACCGGCAAGCCCGTGGACGTCAGCGCCCCGTTGCCGCCCCACATGGCCCAGAGCTGGAACCTCCTCGGCTTCGACGCCGCCCGCTACGACCCGATCGTCGAGGCGCCGGAGGCCTGAGACCGCAGCCAGGGCACGATCGCCGCCGCCAGGGCATCGGGCGCTTCCATCGGCAGCATGTGCCCCGATCCCTCGATGACCGTCAGGGTCGCACCGGGGATGCCGTCGCGGAGTTCCAGCGCCTCGTCGCGGCTGCGCAGGGCATCCTGGGCGGCCGCGACCACCAGGGTCGGGCAGGCGATCCGGCCGAGCTCCGCCCGGTCGGACCCGCGGGCCTGTCCGGCTTGACGCAGGAAGACCGCGCCGCCGAGCCGGTCGCCCATTGCCCGGATGCGCGCGATCAGGGCGGCATCGCCCGCGCGCGCCGGATGCACCGATTGCAGGATCGCGCCCCGGCTGAGGCCGGCGAAGCCCCGGCTTCGGACGTGCGCGACCGCGGCGGCCTTCCGCTGCGCCTGGGCCGGCGTGTCTGCCCGGGCCGAGGTGGCGATGAGCACCAGGGCGTGCACCCGGTCCGGCACGCGGCGGGCGATCGCGCGGGCCACGTAGCCGCCCATGGAGAAGCCGATGAGGGCAAATCGGGCCGGCGCCTCCGCGATCGCCCGTTCCGCCATGGCGTGAATCGTGGCGTCCCGGCTCGGATCGCCGTACGTGACCGGGCCGATCTGGGCGAGGTCATCGGCAAGATCGGACCACAGGTCGCTATCCGTCATGAAGCCGGGAAGCAGCAGAAGATTCATTGCAGGAGCGTCGTCCCTATCCCGGCCGCGTTCAGGCCGATGAAATCTCCGGTGAAACGCGGATCACGATCCGGATGTCGCCCGGGTCTCATGTCCGGCCCCCGTCTTGGCAAGGGGAGGCGCCGCCTCATATGCTGCCGCGCGCCGCCGATCCGCCGCGGCGCTGGTCCCCGGCTTGAGACTCTGAACGCATGAAGCTCGCGATGCTGGCCTGCCTCGCCGCCCTGTGCCTCGCCGGGCCGATCGCGCACGCCGCACCCGGCGAGGCCTCCAAGCCGGCCATGCCGGAGACCGGCGCCAGGCCGGTCGAGACCGCGATGCCGCATTCGCCCGGCGAGGCGGCGCCCGCGCAGGCCCGGCAGGGCACCAGCGCCCGGGTTGAACGCCGACGCCGCTCCTACGCGGCCTGCAACCGGGCCTCGCATCAGCGCGGGCTGCGCGGCGGCAAGCGCCGGCGCTTCCTGATCCGGTGCCGGCTCGGCTACGAGCGGACCCGCGGCCAATCGGGTCAATCTGCGGGGCAATCCGCGGGATCGGCCGCGGGGCAGCCGGGGCAGCCCGCCGGGCAATCGGTACAACCGGGCCGGAAGCCGTGATGCGGTCCGGCAGACGCGCATGCCGGTCGGCCGACCCGTCTCCGGCCCGATGCCGGCGATGAGGCTCGTGGTCTTCGATGTCGATGGGACGCTCGTCGACAGCCAGCACCTGATCGTCGCGGCGCAGGGCCTCGCCTTCGCGGAGAACGGCCTGCCCGCCCCCGGGCGGCGGGAAGCCCTGTCGGTCGTGGGCCTCTCGCTGCCGCAGGCGTTCCGCCGCCTCGTCGGCGATGACGGGCCGATCACCGAACTCTCGGAGAGCTACAAGCTGGCCTACAACCGGCTGCGGCTCGATCCCGCCTATGCGGAGCCGCTGTTCCCCGGCATGGCCGAGCTCCTGGCCCGGCTGCGGGCGCGCGACGACCTCCTGATCGGGCTGGCCACCGGCAAGTCGCGGCGCGGCGTCGACCGGCTCGTCGCGCATCATGGCTGGACGGATTGGTTCGTCACGACGCAGAGCGCTGACGACGCGCCGTCCAAGCCCGATCCGACCATGCTCCGGCAGGCCATGGACGCGGCCGGCTGCGCGCCGGAGGCTACCGTGATGGTCGGCGACACCACCTTCGACATCGCCATGGGGGTCGCGGCCGGCGCCGAGGCCGTCGGGGTGGCCTGGGGCTACCATCCGCCCGAGGCGCTCTACGAGGCGGGTGCCGCTTTCGTGGTGCCGAGCGCCGGCGCGCTGGAGGCCCGGCTCCTCGACGCCGCGGCCGCGCGTCCCTGAGGCTCGCGCGCGAGCCCGGGAAGGCCTATCTCGCTGCCATGAGCGATGAGACGACAGACTGGCTTGGCCAGCCGCGCGACGACGAGACAGCCGACCCGGTGCGGGCCGCCCGCGGCCACGCCAAGCCCGCCCTGCCCCGGCGGTTCTACACGGAGGCCGGCTTTGCGGAGGATCCGGACGGGTTCCGCCTGACCCTCGACGGCCGACCGGCCAACACGCCGGCCCGCAACCCGCTGCGCCTGCCCACCCGCGCCCTGGCCGAGCGGGTCGCGGCCGAATGGGCGGCCCAGGACCAGCAGGTCGATCCGTCCCGGATGCCCCTGACGCGCCTTGCCAACACGGCGATCGACGGCGTCGCCCCCCGGCTGGATGCGGTCGCCGCGGACCTGAGCGCCTATGCCGGCACCGATCTGGTCGCCTACCGGGCCGGGGATCCGGAGCGGCTGGTGGCGGCGCAGGCCGCGTCCTGGGATCCGGTCCTCGCCTGGGCGCGGGAGACGTTCGGCGCCCGGGTGATCCTGAGCGAGGGTGTGATGCACGTCACCCAGCCCGCCGACACGGTGGGGGCGCTCACCGCCGCGGTGGCCGAGGTGACCGACCCGTTCCGCCTCGCCGGCCTGCACACGCTGACGACGCTCACCGGTTCCCTCCTGATCGCGCTGGCGGTGCTCAGGGGCCGTCTCACGCCGGCGGAAGCCTGGGCCGCCGCCCATGTCGACGAGACCTATCAGGCGGAGGTCTGGGGCCGCGATGCCGAGGCGGAGGCGCGTCTCGCGGCCCGCCGCGCCGAGTTCGAGGCCGCTGCCGACTTCGTCGAGGCCCGTCGCTGAACGAGCCGGTCCCACCGATGCACGCGCGCAACAATCCGAAACTTGCGGCGCAAGTCCCGTACCGACGGCTGACTCGGCCCGAAGACTGTTTTAAGGTCGAGTCCCGTCGTGTTCGGGTCGACCATGTGTGCCGCTCAGTCCGTCCCGTGCAGCTTCGAGGGTGAGATGACCGCGCTCGCCGCGCGTGTACAGTCGTTCGGCGATAGGCGTGATCGCTATGCACTGTTCGATGCCCTGCGCGACCTCGAAGATCGGGCCCTGACCGAGGGCGCCTCGGGTTCCACGCTGCGCAAGATTGCGGAAATCCGCTTCTTTGCCGGGATCCTGCGTGAGGCGGTGCGCCCCTTCCCGCTGATGTCCCTCCGGACGGTGCTGCGGGTCTGCGGATCCGGCGACAAGTGCGTGGGCGGCTCCGCGACCGTGGGGCGCGAGACCTGAGGACGGCGCCGGACGAGCCTTACGCCGCCGCGGCGAGCGCCGCCTGAACCTCCGCCTCCAGGGCGGCCGGCTTCGTGCCGGGGGCGTAGCGGGCGAGGACCCGGCCGTCGCGCCCCACGAGGAACTTCGTGAAATTCCACTTCACCGCCCGCGTGCCGAGCAGCCCGCGTCGGGCGCGGGTGAGATACGTGAAAAGGGGCTCGGCCCCGGATCCGTTCACTGCAACCTTCGCGAGCACGGGGAAGCTGACATCGTATTGCAGGGTGCAGAAGCGCGCGATCTCGGCGGCGTCGCCGGGTTCCTGCGCCGCGAACTGGTTGCAGGGAAAGCCCAGGATCGTCAGGCCGGTCTCCCGGTGCCGCCGCCAGAGCGCTTCGAGCCCCTCGTATTGCGGGGTGAAGCCGCAGCGCGAGGCCGTGTTCACGATCAGCAACACCTCGCCGCGATGCTGCGCGAGCGGATAGGGCGTCCCATCGGCAGCGGTGACGCTGAAATCGTAAACCGTCGTCATGCGGGATCTGTCGAGCAAAGCCGTCCGGTCCGCAAGATGGGCCGTGCCAGCCCGTGGCGGACGCGCGGCGGGACGATGCGTCGCGGCGTGGTGAGCGATGAAGGCCTGTGGCTCAGAGGCACGGGCGCAATCGGTATGTGCAATCGGTCAATCGCAGCAAAGCGCTGCGGCATGGCTGCGAGCGAAGGTTGACCGTACCCCCTGCCTCGACGTCATCCGAGGACGTGGCGGCCGCGCTTTCACGTCAGGCCATGACGGCTGTTCCGCGCTGGACACGGAGGGAACTGAACTGGCGGCCCGGCTCGAGGCTATCCGGATCGCCCTGAGCGAGGACCGGCGCATCGCGGTGACCGATGAATCGGGCCTCATCCTGATCCGGACGACCGTCCCGGTGACCGGATCCCAGGTGATGCGCCGCTGCTCCGGCGCGGACCGCTGAGCGCGGCGGCTCGCTCAGGCCGGGACCTTCTCCACGTCGAAGCTCGGCCCCTGCGGCGTCATCCGCTCCCGGGAGACGATGCGCTCCCGGGGCGAGACCTCCCCGAGACTCACGTCTCGGTCCGGCAGGACGACCGTGGTGGTCTTGTTCACGTGGACCAGCACGTGGCGGCGCAGCGGCACCGAGGCCGCGGCCCAGCGCTTGAGCTGGCCGTAATAGGGCTCGCGCCGCCATGCATTGGCCTGTCCGGGATCGACCTGCACGTTCATGTTCCGGGTGAGCGGATCCAGGGCGAGCACCATCTTGGCGCGATCGGGCTTCCATTCCGGGCCGAGCCAGCTCTCCGTCATCCACAGGCAGTGGAAGGCGCGGCAATGGTCGGGCCTCGTGGCGTGGATGGCGCAGCCCTGCCCGGCCCGCGTGTGGCGGCACCACTGGCCGGCCACGCTCTCGACCGCCGGCACGTCGTAGACCTTGCAGCAGAGCGTGCAGGCCCCGCAGGCGCGGCCCGGGGCGGGCTGGGCGACGAAGGATTCGGGTTCGAGCATGGCGCGTCCGGCATGCATCCGGCAACGGCCGGAGGCGGGTCCGCCGGGCTACCTGCCGGTGCATCGGGTCGGTAGTGTGGCGGATCCCCTCGCACGAGGACCTTGCGACCGATGCTCTCCAATCTCGCGACCCGCGACGTCGAAACCCTGCTCCACCCCTACACCAACCTGTCGACGCACCGGCAGACCGGCCCGCTGGTCCTGGAGCGTGGCCAGGGTGTCCACGTCTACGACACGGAGGGACGCGCCTATATCGAAGGCATGTCGGGCCTGTGGTGCACGGCGCTCGGCTACTCGAACGCCGAACTGGTCGAGGCCGCCCAGGCGCAGATGGCGCGGCTGCCCTTCACCCACCTGTTCTCCGGCCGCAGCCACGATCCGGGGATCGAGCTCGCCGAGACGCTCAAGGAACTGATGCCGGTCCCGACCTCGAAGATTTTCTTCACGTCGTCCGGGTCGGAGGCCAATGATACGCAGGTGAAGCTCACTTGGTATTACAACAACGCGCTTGGCCGGCCGAAGAAGAAAAAGATCATCGCGCGGCAGAAGGGCTATCACGGTGTCACGGTGGCGAGCGCCTCGATGACTGGCCTGACGGCGAACCACGCGGATTGGGACCTGCCGCTGCCGGGCTTCCTGCACGTATCCTGCGCGCACCATTACCGCGGCGCCGAGCCGGGGGAGAGCGAGGAGGCCTATTCGGCCCGCCTCGCCGCCGAATTGGAAGAGACGATCCTGCGCGAGGGGCCGGACACGGTGGCGGCGTTCATTGCCGAGCCGGTGATGGGCGCGGGCGGGGCGATCGTGCCGCCCCGGGGCTATTTTTCCGCGATCCAGGCGGTGCTGGCGCAGTACGACGTCCGGCTGATCGCCGACGAGGTGATCTGCGGCTTCGGCCGGTGCGGCACGTGGTTCGGCAGCGAGGCGCTGGGTGTCCGGCCGGACTCGATCTCCTTCGCCAAGGCGCTGACCTCGGCCTACATGCCCCTCGGCGGCGTCAGCATCGACGCGCCGCTCTACGACGCGATGGTCAGCCAGAGCGAGAAGCTCGGCACATTCGGCCACGGCACCACCTATTCGGGGCACCCCGTGGCCGCCGCGGTGGCGCTGAAGGCGATCGAGATCTACCGGCGCGACCGGATCATCGAGGCCGCCGCCGAGAAGGCACCGCATTTCCAGCGCCGGCTCGCGGCGCTCGCCGAGCATGCCATCGTGGGCGAGGCCAACGGAATCGGGCTGATCGGCGGGTTGGAGATCGTCGCCGACAAGGCGAGCAAGCGGCAATACGACCCGAAGATGGGGGTGGCCGCCCGCTGTGTGGCCTTCGCGCAGGGCGAGGGTCTGATCGTGCGGGCGCTGGCCGGCGACCGGGTCGCCGTCTGCCCGCCCCTGATCATCGCGCCGGACGAGATCGACGCCCTGTTCGACCGCCTGGGCCGCGCGCTGGACCGCACGCGGGACTGGATCCGGGCGGAGGGGCTGGAGGCGATGCCGGGGTGAGCCGGTCCGCGCTGTCCTCCGGGATTGATGCCCCCCGCAGGTCTGACCGGTAATCCCGGATGTTTTTAAAGGGCCCAGCCCCTTGGCGGGTTCTCAGGGCGGAGTCCTGAGAGCTTGGCCAGGGCTCCGCCCTGGACCCGCGAAAGGGCCCGGCCTTTCGAAACCCGGAACGTCTCGCAGCCCGTTGGTACGGTGCCTGTTATCGAAGGGCGGTGCCCGGCCGTCGCGAACCAAGCCGCCAGGGCTGGGCGGCCCTCCCGGCCCGCTGAGGCCTGGAAAGGCGGCGCGAGGTAGCCCAGGGCCCAGGCGAGGCGTTCCTGTCTCGTATCTTGGTCGGGCAGGGGGGCCCGACCGTGCGCCAACGGGTCCAGCTCCGCCGCGAGCATGCCGGTCTGGCCCTCATCCCAGGCCTGCCCGCCCTTGCTCCTCTGGG
>NZ_JAKSYM010000047.1 GCF_022829545.1 Methylobacterium sp. J-030
TTTCGCCGGGGAGAATTGGTGCTGTGGTTACAGGGGCGCGCCTGAAAAGACGAGATGGGGGCGGGACATGGGCGGGGGCCGGGGCAGGCGCGGAGAGTGCAGCCGCTCCCCCGCCCGCCGTAGGGGATGAGGGGGAGACGCGATGCGGGTCGGGAGATGGGAGCGCAGGCGCAGCTGATAGCTGCGCCCTTCATGAAAGTTGCGCCTGTTCCTGAACCCGCGCTCCCCTCTACCGAACCCTGCTGACGCAGGGGCCACCCTCCCCCGCAGAGGGGGGAGGGAAACGCGCGGCGAGCCTCGAAAAAACCTACTCCGCCGCCTCGACGAACACTGTCCCGGCCCGCGGCAGGTCCAGCGTCTCCCAGGTCTCCGTCAACG
>NZ_JAKSYM010000050.1 GCF_022829545.1 Methylobacterium sp. J-030
TCGTGCACGGCCGCACCCGCAACGAGTGCCTGATGCGCCTGCGCCGGGCGCTCGACGAGTTCGTGATCGACGGCATCGACACGACCCTGCCGCTGTTCCGGACCCTGGTCCGCAACGCGGACGTGCAGAACGGCCTTTACGCGCGATCCTCGCCTACAACATGAAGCGGATGATCCGCCTGTTCGGCGCAACCTGGCTCATCCAGGCCATTCGAGCCTGAAGCGGTCCACCGCGCCGCCGTCATCATCCTGCCGACCAGCGCTGGCGACCACGATCAATGCG
>NZ_JAKSYM010000051.1 GCF_022829545.1 Methylobacterium sp. J-030
GGCGTGACGGTGCCGTGCCTGTCGCCGAGGTGGACCGCCGACTCCATTCGCGCCAGGCCGGCCCCGAGCCGGTCGCCGCGCCCGCGCCTGTCGTCTATCGCACGTTGCATCAGCCGGGCGGCCATACCGTCACGGTCCTGCCTTACCGGCCGGCCTCGGCGTCCGTGCTGCGTGCGGCGCCGCGCACTCACTCCGGACTGAACGCCTTCATCTCCGAGCGGGCCAGGGCGGGACTCCCTCTCCCGGCCGCCCAACCGCCCTGTTCCTGCCTGCCCGCCCGCCCTCGGCCTCCGGGCTGCGTAGAGCGCCGCGCAATCACGCCGAACCGAACGCCTTCATCGCCGGGCGGGCCACGGCGGGACTTCCTCTCCCGACCTCCCCCTTGTCGCTCGCTGCTCAGACTGGCTCGGCCCTCGCGTTTCTAGACGCGCATCAGCATGCCGCCCGTCCGGCGGCCGAAATGCCACCGCTAGAGGCCGTGGCGCGAGCCAAGCTCCGGGATGCCCTCAACGTCCGCGCTGGCGCCCGTGAGGCCCTGGCGACGAAGGAAGCGGCCTTGGCGAAGGCGCGCGAGGTGGAGCACGAGGCCATCGTCGCCGAGAGCCGCGCTCAGCTCGCCGAACTGGACGGCGGCGACGACCTGGCCCGCCGGATCACGGAATGGTCTGAGAGGGGCGGCGAGCGGCCCGACCTTGCCCCGGATCCGGCCAGCCTCGATGCCCGGCATGATCGCGACCGCGCACGGGTGAAGGCAGCCGCATCCCGTCAGGCCGTCGCGGCGATCGGCGAGGTGGTCGAGGTCAAGCGTGCCGCCCTCGCCGAGGCCGAAGCACAGGTCGAGGCTGCCGTCCGCGGCGTGGTCGAGGCGGTGGCCGAGGATGTCGCCAGCGAGGGTCGGAAGGCCGGTGAGATCCATCGGCGCGCCGAACTGGCGGCGGTCGCTCTGCAGCGCATGCAGGCTGGCCTGGCGGCGGCGCCTCTCTATCGGCTCAAGTCCGACACGGCTGCGCTTGCCAACGCCTTCGTCCCCCACGGTCGCAACGAACCGGCCGATTCCCTCTCCCGCGCCTCGGCGACGTGGCAGGCGTTCCACCGGGCGCTTGAGGCGGATGCAGACGCCACGCTCGGGTGAGTCCTCCCCGGCGCGGTTCCCGGCTTTCCGTGGCCGGGCGAGGCAATGCGGCGAGTGCTTCGAAAACCTAACCCCGCATGCCGGCGCGGCTCCCTCTCGGAGGCTGGCGCCGGCCACCACCACCGCAGGTTCGCCATGGCGATGAAATCGAAGTTCGCGGCCACGCCCGCCAAGCTCTCTCCCTTCTCGCAGAGCGTGCTGCGCGAGCTGGGCAAGCGCGTCGCCATCGGCTTCCCGGCAGACGGGGCCGGCCGCCAGCCCGAACCCGGCGAGCCCAACCCGCCGACGAATGCCATGTTGGCGTACCTCAATGAGTACGGTGCCCCGGATCAGAATATCCCGCAGCGCCCGTTCCTCGTGCCGGGCGTCGAGAGCATCACCAAGCAGGCGGCCGAGCGGCTGAAGAAGGGGGCGATAGCGGCTTTCTCCGGCGACCTGTCCGCGCCCGTGAAGGCCCTCAACCAGGTTGGGCTGATCGGCGTGGCCGCGGTGCAGGAGCGGATGACGGACGGCACCTTCGCGCCGCTGGCCGAGCGCACCCTGGCGGCCCGCCGTGCCCGCGGTCGGACGGGCGAGAAGCCCCTCATCGACTCCGCGCAGATGCGCAGGGCAGTCACGTATGCCATCCTCAACAAAGGACAGGGCGAGTGACGCTGCACTATCCCCGCACCGTCTCGGTCGAGCTCGAGGGCGGCAAGACCTACACCTACCGCGGCGCCGAGAACGCCGGCGAGGGCCTCCGCATCTTCTGCGAGACCGCCCCGAAGGATGCCAGGCCGCCGTACGTTCCCCGTCACAACCTCGTCA
>NZ_JAKSYM010000073.1 GCF_022829545.1 Methylobacterium sp. J-030
AAGAGCCTGCGGGTCGACAACGGGCCAGAGTTCGCCGGGCGCATGCTCGACCAATGGGCCTACCTGAACGGGGCCGAGATCGACTTCTCGCGACCGGGCAGGCCGACCGACAACGCCTATATCGAGTCGTTCAACGGCCGCCTCCGAGCGGAATGCCTGAACGCCTCGTGGTTCCTGCCGCTGGCCGATGCCCGCGAGCGTATCGAGGCATGGCGGTGCCACTACAACGAAGATCGACCCCACACGTCACTGGGCGGCTTGACGCCCCGAGCCTTCGCCGACCAAGCTGTCACAGCCCGAGAACTTGCATAGGCCGTGGACCACAAACGGGGTCAACTCCAAACCGACGATGCACTAACTTCAAACCTGGGCCACCGCATGGGGGCAGGCCAGGTTGGGCTAGCGGTCATCACGTCCTCGTTAATGTCCAAGATGTAATGTAGATGGTTCAGACTGGTTTGCAGCAGATTGCACTTCAGGTTATCGCCCCAGAGACCATCAAACTGAACGAATGCTAACTGGTCTGTTCAGCCAGCGTGCTCCGATTGGTGCGCACCGTAACCCGCACGACCAGCCACACCGGCCGGCCGGATAGGAGACGGATCATGGCTCTTCGCATCCCCGCCGCGGCCGCAGCCGCCGGCTTCGCCTTGACGCTTACCGCAGCCTCGCCTGCCTTCGCCCATGGGCACGGACACGGCGGCCACCACGGGGGCGGGCATTACCATGGGGGTGGATACCATGGCGGCCACCACGGGGGGCATCACGGTGGTTGGCACCCGCATGGTGGCGGACATCACGCCTGGGGCGGCCCGGGATGGCACGGCGGTGGCTGGCGCGGCGGTCGCACCATAGTCGTCGGTCGGCCCTATCCCGTCTGGCGTGGACCCCGCACGGTAGTGATCGGGCGACCCTATCCGGTCTACCGGGCGGCCGTGCCGGTGGGCTACGGCCCGGGCTGCCACGTGACCCGCAGCGTCGGCCTCACGCCCTGGGGTTGGCGGAAGATCGTCACCACCAAAACTTGCATCGTACCGTAGGGCTACCGCCGGCTGCACATCGTAGCGCTTTCCAGCCGGGACCGCTTTGCGGCGGCCCGGTTCATTGCCGGTCGCCGATGATCCATGATTGAGCGTATGTTTGTTTGCCCATGTTTTATAGAATAAATTAACAACGCCAAATTCTATGAAGTGAATATTATCCTGAGGATAACAAGTTTTTACGCTTATTTTTTGCCATATTTGGACAGATCAATAAGGATCAGGATGAGTATGTATCTCTTTATCTGCAACCGAGCGGTGAAATAGATATTTCTAGCAATGTTCTAGCGCGTCGTCGCAACCATCGGAAGGCATCTTATGTGCCGGAAACACTTGCCAAGTTCGCTAACCTGCACGCCGTCAGCTTAAGGTCGGTGTGAGATTTCAATTTGCCGCTGCTGCTCGGCGCCGTCGTGCTCGGTGGCTTCGCTGCCACGTTCACCTTGTGCGGATGGTGTCATCTGCGCCGGAAAAGAGCGAGAAATACCTCGAAGTCTATTCACCGACGCATGAGCGCAGGGAACCCACATGTTGATCGCGATCGCTCCATACCCTGGGCGGCTCATGCTCAAGCTGGTTGCGGCGGCCTGCATCGCTGCGGCTACGAGCGCACAGGCGCAGCAACCTGGGACCGGGCGGTTTGCGCCAGGCCCCGAGGTGCCAAGCTCGCAAACCCGCCAGCCCAGCGAAGCTGACCATCGCGAGGCCTACGGACGCGCCTCCGCCGAGAAAAGCGAAGTACGGTTTGGCCTGATCGCCCCGTTTTCCGGTGCCAACAAAGAGTTTGGCCGCCAACTTGCGATCGGCATCGAGACCGCCTTCAACGCTGCTAACGACGGCGGCGGGATCGGTGCCTACCGGCTTAAGCTCTTCACGGCGGACGACGGCTACGAACCCGCGCGTACGCCCGCCCTCGTGCAGCGTCTGGCCGAGCAGGATGGCGTCGTCGGCTTCATCGGCAACTTCGGCACCCCCACGGCCGCCGCCGTGCTGCCCTGGGTACTGGACCACAAGCTGCTGTTCTTCGGCGCTTACACCGGCTCGAACCTAGTGCGCTCCGTCCCGCCCGACCGCTACGTGTTCAACTATCGGCCGAGCTACGCCGAGGAGACGGAAGCGGTTGTGCGCTACCTCATGAACGTACGTGGACTGAAGCCGCGCGAAATCGTAGTGTTTGCGCAGGACGATCCGTTTGGAGAGGCGGGCTACGACGGCGTCGTCAAAGCGCTGCGCGCGATCCAGGGACATTATGAGCCGCCACCCCTGAAGCTCACCTACAAGCGCAACACAATCGATGTAGCCAGTGCCGTCGCTGCATTGCGGGCGCGCAAGCCTAAACCCAAGGCGGTCGTCATGGTGGCGTTGTATCGGCCGGCCGCCGAGTTCATCAAGCTGACCCGGCCGTCTTATCCAGAGATGATCTACACCGACGTGTCGGCTGTAGGCGCTACAGCACTAGCTGAGGAACTCACCATGGCCGGGCCAAAACTTGGCGCTGGTGTACTGGTCACACAGGTGGCGCCAGCGGTCGGCGGTTATTCGAAAGTCGTGTTGAACTTCAAAACCCTATTGGCAAAGTACTTTCCCGGCGAGCAGCCGGACTACGTATCGCTTGAGGCCTACATCAACGCCAAGCTCGTGATCGAGGCGGTACGGCGGATCGCGGTGACGCCAGGGGTAAAAGTCGATGGGGGCCGGATGGCTGATGCGCTCGAAGAACTCGGAAGCTTCGACCTGGGTCTTGGGACACCGCTAAAATTTGATCAGAGTGAGCACCAAGCGTCACACATGATCTGGGGAACACAACTAGACGAGAACGGCAAGTTCGTCGCCGTCGGCTTGCAGTAGCGGTCGAGGGCGCACCAGGGGGTGAGCAATCGCGGTCGCTCGGGCCAGTTCTTCTCAAGGCAGCGCGAAGTGTCCGAACGTTGCGTATCGAGGAGTTGCGTATGTCGGGTGACGAAGACCAGCGCAGGGATCGAAGCGAGGGGCCGTCTGCGAAGCAGAAGGATGGCAAGGCTCGGGACCGTATCAAGGGGCGCGAGCGAAGCGAGCGATTGGAGCGCGACCGGGCCATTGAGGTTGTTGATCGGCTCGACCGGGCGCTGCGCGATCGCTTTAGGTGAGCGAGTAACGGACGCGCGTTGCGACGGCTGGGTGCCGGTGGGCAATCAGATCTCGACGTGACGCTTGGCCAGGATGAGACTACCACCGACGATGGGGAGGGGTGCCTCGCAGGGCTTGCCGGCCGTGACTGAGTACTTGCACGCGATCACCCGCTCGGCGTCGGCGGGCCGGGCCGCTTCATCGAGAAACGCGCCGATCACGAGGTTCACGTTCAGCGCACTGTAGACGCGCACGTGCAGCTCCTGTCCGGCTGCCTCGGCGGGTACGTCCGGCGTCACGGCCAATGTGTCGCCGGTCAGCTGGACGGTCTGACTACCAAGTACAGCGAAGGGATCGGCCACCGCTGCGCGGCCAAGGACAGAGATTATTATGTCCATAACATCCTCTTAATATTTGCAGCCATGCACATCTTGACCGGTGCAGACCATTCGCGGGGCCGGAGACGTACTATCGTTGTTCATGTTGGCTGCCGACACGTCTGGCTAGTACCCCCGCGTGTCCCGGAAACTTGATCAGGACGCTCGACGGTTCGCGAGATCCTCTATGACGCTGTTGGCGCGGCCGACTTCGATCAGATTGCCAATCGGCTGGTACTCCACCCGCGGCTGGCGGGTGTCGCCCTCGGGCACAACCTGCCGTTCAAGGCGATCGAGGGCTGTCAGGATCGCATGTGGGTCGGACCGTTCCAGCGGCCGCCAACCGGGATTGTCGAGCGTGCCCAGGCCGGGAACGGAGAGCACCTTGGTAAGCGGCTCCGCGGCTCGGCCGAACTCGGCATCAAGGACTTCGACCCGGCGGAACTTGCGCCGGTGGTTGAAGCGGGTCGAACCGGATCCGGTCAGGAGAAATCCTGTGCCATCACTCGATAGGCGGACATCGGCCTGCAGGTCCTCGACGAGGTGGTCGCCGTTCGGCCGGACCCACAATTCTAACTCGCGAGCCTTGCTCAGTTCCTTCCTGGGGCGATCGGGCGACGCGCGGAATGCATCGATGGACTGCCGCGGGGCGCGGGTCGGGTCGGCCTCCATGGCAGCCTTTCTTGCAATCTCGGCCTCGGCCCCGAGGCGCAGCATGCCGCGCACGGCCTCAATCACGAGCGGCAGATCCACGGACACGGCGTTCCGGTATGCCTCGGCCGCCTCGTCCGCGCGGACATGGAGCTGATCCACCTCGGTGCGCCGGTCGGCTTCCTGGACTGCCGCAAGGCGGCCCTGCAAGGCGGTCCGCACCGCCTTCACGCGATCCGCCCGCATCCCGGCAGCACGGCGCGCGTCCATGAGGCGGGGCAGAACCGTATCATCCGGGTTCAGCAGGTTATCCGTGTATGCCTGCTCGGCTTCCTGCTGCGCCAGGTATGCGGCCCGAAGCTCGGCCTCGGCCAGGGGCAAGGCCGGGACCAGTTCAGCAGATGTGGCATCCTCGCGTTGCGCAATAGCCATCAACTCCTTTAACATCTTCGACATCACGCCGTCCCTAAACCGATATATTTCAGTATTTCGCGGGCTTCTTCAACGTTCATAT
The DNA here is from genome assembly GCF_022829545.1 of Methylobacterium sp. J-030. Lineage (GTDB taxonomy): Bacteria > Pseudomonadota > Alphaproteobacteria > Rhizobiales > Beijerinckiaceae > Methylobacterium. The sequence continues at coordinate 4,689 of NZ_JAKSYM010000073.1, forward strand.
TGGTCTTTAGCGCAATATGTAACGCAGTTTTAAAGCGATACTGCGCCTCGGGGGCGGTAATGATCGCTAGAATGCGCTTCCGTTCGATCTCAGCGCCGCGTTTTTCAGCCTTCGCTTCCGTCTCTGCACGACCTTTTGGCGTCTGTGTGCGGATATCGCCCACGTGCACGTAGAAGTGGGCTAGGGGGGCATCGATCATGGCGCTACTTGCGCCCCCAAATACCGGTCACCTCGTTGCGGCGCAGCCCGTCCTTGGTGTTGGACTTGGCGGCGATCGCATCCCAGTCGATCACTTCGCTGGCGCCGACCGCCGCGGGTGCCGGAGCCGCACCGGCGGCCGTGGTCAGGCTCGACGTGCCCTGGTGACCGACCGGAACGCCGGCCTGGGCGAGGGCCGACATCGTAGCCACATAACCCGGGGAGGACGGCGGTGCTGTTGCTTCAGGTTGCTGACCTGATCGGCCGGCGGCAAGACCCTGCTCATAGGCGGCCTGCTTCCGGCCTTCGGCCAACCCTTTCTCGTACCATGCGCGCGCCGCGCCCTCATCGGTGTCGTGGGCCATTACCGGATCCTTGAGCGGCTGCTGCGGGCGATCACGTCCTCGACGGCTTCGCGAACGATGCCGGACACCCGATGGCATGGGCGGCCCGCTGCAGGGAGAGGACCTCGTCCGGCTGATCCGCGCGCTGCCGCACGGTAGCGGGATCGTACCCCTGCGCTGCGGCAAGCTCCAGCGCCAGCGCCTTCAGCGCCTCCACATGGGTGCGCATCGCCGCCTCGATCTCAGGCGGCGTGCGGGGTCCGGCGGGGCCGGGGAGTCGGATAACGTCGGCGCCCATTCTGGGTGTCCATCAACCAGGCTGCAGAATAGCCGATTTCTCTTGTCTTTTCCGTGGCTTGTATGCCGCTGTGGGCCGAAAAATTGGGGAGTTATCCACAGGTCTGACCGGCAAGGGGCACATCGGGCGGCCGTGTGCCCAGACGGCGCGTCCGGCAGTCCGATCTACGGACCACGAAGCTGCCCTCTGCCCACGCATCAGGCCTGCTCGAAACCGGTGCCAAGTACCTGAAAATACTAGATTTGGCACGAAACGAAAGTGGCGTTTTGCTGGGGCCAAAAACGCGCAAAAGGGGGGCTGCGCATTCGGCGCGGCATCTCGCGCCGTTGTACGGTCCCTTAAGCCTCCCATCCCAAAACGCCCCGCCATTACCATTAGCGGGCCGCTGGCAGGCGCCGTGGCTTTGGCCGCCGTCCAATGGCGGTTTCCAGGAACAGCCGCCACGGGGTAAATCTGGGGCTTTGTGGTGATTGGGGTGCCGGCCGGGTGTGTGGTCCAGAACACGTGGCCCAGCCGCTGGCAGCGCCGTGCTGGTCCTGGGTAGAGCGATGGGGTAAAGCGCTCAGCCAATCCTGATAAGGAAACAGTCATCTACTCTATTGGGCAAGCCTTAAGCCCGGACGTTCAATAGCTTGCTCCAGAATGCCCTACCTTTAGGAAGTCACCGTGCTCGAACGCCGCGCAAAGTACCGTGCCAAGACAGCTCTGCCGGGCGGTGCCGTCTTCGCCAAGGTGGCAGACGAAACGCCCTGCGTCATCGTCAACATGTCGGCGCACGGGGCCTGTATAGCGTTCGCTCCGGGTACAGATATTCCCCGAGTGTTCGGACTGCGGATTGGTCGGGATGGGACGCAGCAAACCGCTCGCATAGTGTGGAGGCGGACTAATACGGTCGGCGTCGCTTTTGTGGTGCCCCGAGCTGTGCCGGATGTTCTGCCAGGATGACGTGGCAGCTCGCCTATCATCAGGCGCGGCGATGAAGGCTGTGAGGCGGGACCGCCCCCCTCATAGGGGGAGCGCGTCGCGTCTCACAGCCTACCGCGTGAGGCGCCCGTGTGAGTTTCGGGCCGGAAAACGTGAGATGCCCGCCGCGCGGGTGTGAGATCCCGGCGGTGCTTGTGAGATCCGTACGCGTTGGTGCGTGAGTTCCGCGTGGGTTAGACTCCCGTATGAGCTGCCAGAACCGGGGCGGGTGGTCGTGAGGTGGCCGAGGGCAGGCGCCGGGCGCCCGCCTCGTCCGCCTCACGCCGGCGGCCGGGGGTGTATGGGGAAGCCCGGTCTCAAGCGTTGGCGCTATAAGGCGAAGCTACGAAAATTCCCGCTTTTCGGGCACTCGGTGGGCCCCCTCGATGTTACGAAAATTCCCACATCGAGGGGCATCCGAGTGCGTCAGGCCCGTGGCTCACCTGGGTTCTGACGATACCACGTTGTCGTAGAGATCTCCGGGTTCTGCTCGCGTAAGCGGGCACGGCACCGGGTCCGGGGGGTCGCCCCGTCCTTCAACTCACGCCGCTGCTGAGCCTGCGTCGCCCGCTTGCCCTTCTTCTTCGCGACGCGAGCCGCCTCGCTCATGTCGATCGCTTCGGCATCGTAGAACTTGATCGCGTCCCGCTCGGCGTCGGTCAGACCCACCTGTTCGCCAATCCAGCGCTGGGTGAGTTCGACAGGGTACTCCAGAAGCTCGTGGCGGACGCGCGCCTTATCCAGAGGTGACATCGTTCGTAGGTGACGGTCCGACCAGCCGTGCAGGTCCGGCACGAAGGTCGGGTCAAGCGCCATCTTCGCTTCACATGCTGCAACTATGCGGTACAGATCTGAAGCATGCCGCGCCGGGCATCCAGCGTGCCCATATCGAAGCCAGATCAGGTCTACCACTCGCCGGATGACCTTCTTCAACTGACCTGGGTTCTGGATGAGCTTGGAGCCATCCCGACCATAGGCTGAACCAGTTGTTGTTTGCTCTTGGTCGTTGGGACGAGATGCGCTATATACCGGAATGGGTGTAGAGAAATTTAAGGGGCCTTCTGGCTGGAACCGGGGGGCCCTTTCTCGTTCCGGTGTAACGCAGTCGCCCCGTTTTGGGGCTGATATCATATCACTCCTGCCTCTCCCGCTGGGAGCTTACAGTTTTACTGTATGCTGCGTGCACAACATCCATAGCACATCGGCGGGCAGATTGCTTGTGTAGTCCTCGGCGCACAAGCCTTTTTTCGAGGTTGCGCGTCTCTCGATCGTACGCTGCATCCAGATTGCCGGCCTTGTCCGCCTGTAGCCTCTCAATCAACTCGGCGACCACGCGGGCGTTACGGGCGAGCGGGAAGGCCATCACCGGTGCGGGGGCCAAATCGCGCGGCGGCCCGACGCGAGCACGCTGACCTGGCGCCTGGGTCGGCCGTAGGCGGCGGGCGCCTTCCAGGCGTCCCGCAGCCGCCCGCTCGGCCGGCGTGGGCGGCTTGGGTTTTCGGGGGCGCTTGGGGGCAGTCCGCACGAACTCGGTGTCGAGGGTGATGCCGGCGGCGGCGAACAGGTCTGGCGGGTTGGTGTCAGGCATTGTGGTGGAGCTCCACTGCTACCGGACTTGTGATTCCTCTCGGGCCGCCTGCCAAGACCCCGCTATCGACGCCCGATCAAAGGGTTGAGCCCGGGTTCTGTGGGCACGCATGGCTGACCCGCCCACGCGTACGTGGCCGATGCTGAAAGCCTGGCATTAAGCCCCCGGCACGACCCCTTTCAGGCCGCGGGTGCGGCACGTGTGCGTATCAGGAACACCCCCATGAGAAGGTTGCTCGCCCTCGCCGCGGCCATGGTCGTTTGCGCAGGGCCTGCGCTCGCCCAGGTCGATCTGCCGGCCCGGGATTGCGATCAGGATCCGGAAACGACGGGCGCTCTGGCCACCGATCCGCGCAGCGTCTACCCGCCAGGTCAGCACCCTGTTCAGGCCGATCGGGATCCGCCGGAAGTCAGCTGGCAGGACGAGGCCCGGGAGACCTTCGAGCAGCGCAGGCAAGATCTGCTGGATTGCGGGGTGGACTGACGCCAGCTGCGGCCATGGCGCCGCCGGCTGCCTCGGCCTCACGCATGAACTCCACCCGGATTGGTTCGGGCGTTGAGGGTGATGAAGGCGTAGAGGACGGACTTCGGCAAAGTTTCCACATTGTGGAAACTTTCGCGACCGAAGACCTTAAATACATCTATTAGCTTGTAAGCTGTCGTTTGACCAAACCTCAGGCGAGCAGATCGCTCACCCATCGAGAACTCAGCTTTGATCCACGGCAGGAAGTTGCTGTGGCCGGAGCCCGTCCGTGATGCTGTCGCCGCGTTCAGCGTCCCGCTGTACCGCGCGCTCGGACCGGCCGGTGGCGGCCGCGGTCTTGGCGGCGAAGCGAGCGACCTCCGGCAAGTCGCCAACTAGGCGACTTGCTGTACGATCCCCGCCCTGCGCGGTTTCCGGGTGCAGCTCCAGATAGATCGCCTTGCGCCGGGCCGTGGCGCGCGCGCGGTAAGCAGGCGAAAGTTCGGCGCGCGGGTGGTGGAACTACAGTCCTTAAAGCCGGTTGATCTAGCAACTGTATCGAGCGCTACCGCCCCTTATCGCTCGGTACAGATACGCCCGGCTCAGGATCATCTCCCCTGAGTCGGGCTTTTATTTCTATATAGCAACACGTTGATACAAATCTGCGGCACCCTGTACGTCCTGAAGCTGGATCCGTGGTGCCCATGGCCGAGTTCTAGGATCAGACTTCTTGGATAGGAGATGATCCGATGAAACGCTTGGCTCTGGCCTCGACGGCTGTGCTGGCCGCGCTCGCCTTCGTGCCGACCGGCGCTGATGCGCGGGGCTTCGGTGGCGGTGGCTTCCACGGTGGCGGCTTCGGCGGTGGGTTCCGCGGCGCAGGCTTCCGCGGTGGCTACGGTGGGTTCCGTGGTGGCTACGGCGGCTTCCGCGGGGGGTATGGCCGCTACGGCTACGGCTACGGCCGTGGGTACGGCTACGGCGGCCTCGGGCTGGGCCTCGGCTTGGCCACAGGCGCTGCCCTCGGCTACGGCCTGGCCGGCGGCTACTACGGCTACGGCTACCCCTATGGCTACGGCTACGCCCCGGTGGGCTACTACGGTGGCCCCTACGGCTACTACCGCCGGCCCTACGGCTATGGATACTACGGGTACTGAGCCTCCTCTCGGCATACGGGCGCCGTACACGCGCCCGTAACCGCTTCCCTGCCATGATGCTGTTGGGCCAAGTTGCGTATCGGCTCGGCTCACGCTGGTGAGATCGGACGCTCCCCCGCCCCGTGAGCAGATCGGGGCGGGGCCGAGCGGCCGACGCGAAGGTAGGCGCCTATACCGGGGCGAGCCCTGCATCACAGCCACGTTCGAGAAGGGCCGCAAGTGGTGGGCGGCTATGCACACATAAGTTGCAACCGGGAGTGGCCCTCAGACATTGAGGAAGCATAGCCATTCAGCCCCCAAATCTTCCCATGTTACTCATCTCATCCCTCATCGTAGGCACGTTCGTACTTGCTACATCGTTCTCGCTCGTCGCCGTGCTGACGGACTAAGGCTCCTGCCGAAAAGTCCTGGTGGGAACTTCGATCAGACCCCGCGCCTTGGCCTCCCACAACTTCAAGGGAGGCCAACATGGGCTCGGATGTAGACGCGGCACGCGAAGCTTTCGGGACAGTGCCGCCAGGCCGGCCGATCGGTGAGGTGAAGAAGCCCGATCCAGCGTCTGGCAGCAGTGGCCCGAACTCGCCTGGCAGCCCAGAGCCGGATGACGGTGTGGGGCCGGAGAGTGGCGGCTACGACAACCGGCCGGATACACCCCAACCCGACAACGCCAAGGGCGGCCACGGCGCCGGGTGACGTGCGCCGGCCGATCCGCGCGGTGTCCATCTGGGTCCGTTGCGCAACCTACGAGCAAACCCCGTTTGTATCGACGCGTGCGGCGGGTCATCATCCGGCAGCGTGACGGTGCGCTGTCGCCCGCCCAGGCCGATCATGGCGCTGTGTACCGACTGCTCGCCCGCCTCAACGCGGGCGAGCGCCGCCGCAGCCGTGGCGTTGCCACCCTCGGCCGCCTTGCGGATGCGGCGGATGCCAGCCTGCATCGAAGTGCCGGTCGGGGCCTTGGGCGCCGAACCTTGTATATTATCCAAGGTTTCCGGTGGGCGGCCAGCCGGGCGCTCAATCGCCCGATCAAACGCGACCACCATGGCCGGGTCGCGCTTGCACAGCTCGCGCACCAGATCGACCGTGGCGCCGATCCCGTGCAGGTAAGGCGTCACAATTGAATGGCGGTTGGTTCAGCCTACGGCATTGGTATCCGGGCTGGGATCCACATCGTTTGCGCCATCCGTTTGGGTCGAGACCGCCGCCGGTGTGACCTTATCGTCGTTGAAAGCGCCTCGCACATAATCTCCGAGCGCGATAAGTCGCTGGAGGTGAGGTAGAAGCAGGATACGAAGTTGTCGGAGCCCCGCATCGCCGCGGTGGATCGCGCTTTTAACGTGGGCGTGCGCCGGATTGGCTCTTTGCGTCTCATTTCCAGCAACAGGTGACGCTTCGACCAAGAAGGCCGCCCTTCCGTCCGTATCAACCTCGCCGCGCACCGGCCCGCATTCGAACTTAGACAGGAAGGGCGCCTGCCGTTTTTCTGGCTTGTTCGCAGCTTGATCGCGCGCACGCTGTGCGATGATCGTGACATCAATAAGCCGTTCTCGATCAATACTGTAGCCACGCGTCTTCAGGTCAGTGAGGCTCACCGCCGACGCTACGACCTTGCCGTTGTCGATATGCTCGGGATTGAAGTTGAGCCGGAGAAGCCATTCCTCGTGGGGAACGGCCGCAAAGGGCTCAGACGCCTCTCCGCCGCTATCCATGCAGATGCAGCTCAGGAGCGCAGGACGGCGATCAAGTCGGCTGGCAAGGGCTGCCCAAGCTCAGCTCCGTCTTCGACGAACTCAACACCATCTGGCGTCCGACCATAGTACGAGTACCGGCCCGTCCCAGTGAAACCGAGGTCTAGCGTCAGCTGCGGCGTGTCCCAATAGAAGTTGATCTCGCCATCGCTCGCGAGGCTGATGTAAGGCTGCGCAATGTTGCCGAGTGAGTGCAAGTCATGCGCAAACGCAATAGCTTGCTTCACTGTCTCCACGGTAGGACCGATGCTGTCGGAACCGTCCCAGCCCGCCTCGTAAACCGCGAGCGTGCGGATGCGCTTGACGGTCACAGGCTCCTCACGCGGGGCGACAGGCGGCCGCGTCTCACGGGCGGTGTCTTCATATCGATGCGTGTCGAAGTCCGCGAGCGCCGGCAGGGTAGTCGTGAGAAAAGCAGAGAGGGCCACGACCGGCACAAGGCGACGGTCGAGCGCGAATACACCGGCGACCGTAGGGCCGATCGGTGCCGCCGTTCCTGTCGCCTGATGTGCCGCAATCATGCTGTTTGCCTCGACCTCAGGCTGATCCGCTCGCACATCGAGTCGGTCAGGAGATCACCTAAGATGCGCTTGTTGCCATCATGTAAGGCGTCCATCAACCCGGACAACGTGCCGAGGCCGTCACCTCTATGAGGCATGAACGCGGCTAATTCGTCTGGCTGTTGCGTCACGCGCAGGATCTGCGTGTGGGTCACTGTGACCGCGGTGCTCATCTTGCCATCGACGTTGACGAGCCCTGCATCAAGGTTCAGCTGGTTCAGCACTTCGCGGCCGGCGTAGGTCTCTGGATCGAACCAGCCGGTATGACAGTGCCACCGCGCGCCCGAAGAGAAGGCTCGGCCGTGAAGATATGGAGACGAAGTTTTCAGTAAATCTTCAGCGTTGTATGAAGCGTCGTCACCCATATAGATAAATTGATCAATCCAGCGCATTCCTATACCCGTCAAAAATGATTGGGTTCCAACAATTTTTGCGAATATTCTTGCGATATAGGATTTCTGCTCAGGCCAAATCTTATCCCATATCGAATAGTTGCGGCAGAATATACCGATCAAATCCTGATTAATTTGGATATTTTGGTCAATGATACCGTCTGAGCCAAACCTATTGAGGCGAATTCCAGCAGCTTTGTTTATTTCAGGTGTTGATAGTTCGGGCTGTTTTTGTTCTTGCTGAGTAAATTGTACTTTGAGTGTGTTCAAAATTTCATGCGCAGGAAATTCTGTCTTCAGCTCGTCTTTCAAGGAGATGAGGCCGGGCATTGCTTCTTCAAGAGCAGGCGAAAATTCAAAGAAGATCATCTCCTCCAAGATCGCGTGAGCATCGTGGATTGGCCGGAACAGGGTCACGGTCGTGGGCGATGACATCGAAGGTTTCTAGCTCTGCTCAGTCCCGGCGCGCATACCAGCAAAAATCGGTGGACAGCGCCTTAAACCCTCTTGTTGGGGCTTTGGGAAGAGCGTGGATCCTGATCCTCGCCCGAAGGGCAAGCACCGGATCAGCGCCGCAGCGCCTCAATCCAGGCCTTCACCGGATCCACCACGAACGACACGTACGCCGCCCAGGTCCGCGCCCAGCTGTTCATGGGCGCGTCGGCGTCGCCGGGGCGAGCTGCCATCAGGGCAGCCACGTAGGCGTCCTCATGGGGCTTGCACTCGTCCAGCGCGTTGCGCTCCCGGCCGGCCCGGCTGCCGCGGTCCTGCTGGCTGTCATAGGCCTGACGCACACAGCCGTGCCACGCCTGCTCCAGCGCCGGGAGGTCGGTCGGCTCGGCCGCCAGGGCCGAGGCCGGCCCAACACCCGCAAGCGCGAGGAGCAGGGCCAGGGTCTGGACGTGCGCCGCTCGGCTATTCATCGGACGCGCCGGCCACGGCAAAGCCCATCTCGCTCGTGGCTCTCTGCAGCTCGTGGCGGGCGACGCCATCGGCCAGCGCGATCAGGCTCGCGAGCGTGAGCGCGAGCATCATGAAACGACGGAGGGCAGGCACAGGGATCAGCATGGGAGGCGCCTCGTGGAGACGCCCGCACGTTAGCTGAGCCGTATGCGGCTGGCTGCCGCGCCGGGATCACAGTGGTACGAAAAGCGAACGTCTGGCGCGCAGGCCGGGCCTATTCACAAACCCGCACACGGCGGATGTGCTCGACGCCGTAGGGGTCGATGAAGTCCCGGCGCTCGAAGTGGCAGACCTCCTCAACATAGGCGGGCGGCGGCGCAGCGTAGACCGGCCGGTTGTTGGCTGAGGCGATCGCAGTGCCGGCGACGACACCGCCAAGTACGCCGAGCGCCGCAGCCCCACCGACGCCAATGCCGTCACGGGCCTGGGCTGCCGGCTGGCTGGCGCACAGGGCGAGGGCGGCCAGGGCGGCCGTGCCAGCGGTCTTGAGGGATCCACGCATCGCTGTTCTCCACGACGTGCAGGCGCCCCCGCGCGCAACGGCGGCGCGGGGGCGCATCCACCGGCGCGTGCCGGTGCGGCCGCTTCACGGCGGCCAAGGTCAGGGTGCGACGGGGTGGTTAAGGAAGCCCTGCGCGGTTCAAGCGGCGATCAAGTTTGCGGCGCGTCACCTAACCCCCGGACGCGCCTGCATCTAATGCCAAAGATCTTGCCGGATGCTAATCACGCCTATAATACTGAAAGCGTAAGTCGAGTACAGCCAAGCATACGATTTTACCGTAAGCCCATGGATGGAGCGCTAATGAAATATGATCCTCACGTCTATGACACATTGACCGCTGCTAAAACTCAAGAACTACGCCGCAGCCTCAATGACGACCTCGCAAAGCTACGTGCAAGCGAGGATGGTGTAGCTGAACTGGGATCGGATGCGGATAGGGTTATGGACACATTTGGAGATGTGCTGCGAACCGTAACTGACGCCAGGGTACAGACGCCGGCGCAACTCGGCCTTCTCTACGACATCCTCGATTTTCTAGGCGGGGAGCACGTGCACCCACACGATGTAGAAGAGGACCCCATGTGCCCACACCACGCCGCCTTAGCGGCCCTGGGTCGGTACTTCATGGCTGAGAGACGAGCCGCGAAGGCTGCCTCTGCTGGCACAAGAGGCCCTCTCGACAGCTAAGACTGGATAACCCGGTCCGAAAGCCACCGCTCTGATGAGGCCAGCGTGGTTCCAGAGCTGCGGGTCGAGCCTTGGGGCATGGCTCAGACCAATAAACACAAGATGCAGCGGGACATCCAGGAGAGCATGATGAGCTACAAGCCCGATTTGGGTTCAGGTGGACGTGAGGCCGTGATGGCCTTGTCCAAGGCGTTAGGCGGCGTAGGGTTCAGCAATCCGGAGGCGTGTGCTGCCTTCCGCGGTCGCCTTCCAGCGCGCTCGGCAGAGGCGTTCGTTGCCGCTGGGTTAGATGCGCCCGAGCGACTGCTGTTCATGTCTAAGAAAGAGATGGCCGCCCTGCCCGGTATTGGCGCTGCCGCTGTCCGCGATGCGGAGGCCTACAAGGCTCGTTTCGTACCGACCGGGTCACAGCAAGCAACCTGAAAAGAAGGCGCGGGCCGAGCATTGAGGGGGATGAGCTCGGCCCGCCTGCCGTTCGGCTTCAACCCCCGAAGCCGTAGCGACCCTGTAGAATTATCGCGGGCGGCAGGCCCCCACCATCCGTAGCCACCGTCGCAGCCTCGTTAACGCTTCTTCAACCATCCCGCGCCAGCCAGCCTGACATCGGCGTCAACCAACGATGCTGCGGGGGTTAGGGCATGCGCGCGGACAAGCTGGTGGCCTACTACAGGGTGAGTACCGCCCGGCAGGAGGCATCGGGCCTGGGCCTGGATGCCCAGCGCCAAGCCGTGGTTGCGTTCCTGGGTGGCCAGGCTGTGGTGGCCGAGTTCACGGAGACGGAGAGCGGCAAGCGCAGCGACCGGCCCGAACTGGCGCGCGCGATCGGCGCGTGCCGGCTGTATGGCGCTCGGCTGGTGATCGCGAAGCTCGACCGCCTGTCCCGGGACGCCCACTTCCTGTTGGGCCTTGAGAAGGCCGGCGTGGACTTCGTGGCCGCGGACATGCCGCACGCCAACAGGCTGACCGTGGGTATCATGGCCCTGGTGGCCGAGGAGGAGCGCCGGATGATCTCCGCGCGGACCAAGGCGGCCCTGGCGGCCGCCAAGGCCCGCGGGACCGTGCTGGGCGGCTTCCGGGGCCACACGATCACGGTAGCCGCGGGCGAGGCTGGCAGGCGCTCCCAGGCGACCAGGGCGGGTGCTCGGATGGCGGATCTGGTACCGGTTCTAGCCGAGCTGCGCGCGGCCGGGACAACCAGCCTAGGTGGCATCGCCGCGGCGCTCAACGCCCGTGGTATCCCGGCGGCGCGGGGCGGGGCTTGGACGGCGACACAGGTGCGGCGAATACAACAGTAAGGATCAAAAGCTGCTCACCCGAGGTTTATTATAGATCACCATATTTCGATAGGAGGATCGCCATGGGTTTGGCCGCATTTATTGCTTTTGTTGTGCCGTGGGTTTTGCTCGCCACGTTTTTCAACCGTGCACCGGCTGCTCTTCGCCTGGGTGCAGCTACGGCTCCTTGGCGGTACCTCCCAACACATCGGGAAAAAGCCCGCGAGGAGCGCCGCCAATCGGACATACACACCGCTGAACGTGTGGGCTCGGCAAGCGGCGGCAAGCCCACCGCGACCATGGCTGGCGGTGGATCGTTGGGCTCAAGCGTAGAGCCGACCGAGCCAGGCGACAAGGTTTAGCTGGCACTGACCTAAGAACCAGCAAGGACGTACATCGGCCTACCGGGCCCGATGCGGGTTAGCACTTGTATGAACTGTAGGAGGCCTGCCCAATGCCACAGATGTTCGATTGGATTTTCTTCGCCATTATGATCCCATTCCCAGCCTTCCTGGTCTGGGATTTCATGAAGCACCGGGATACATCAAAGCACGTTCAGCAGCTCTGATTTTTGGCCCACGGGGGTGTGGCTTGCTCGCCGGGTCGTGATCGCCCTGCCCGATCGGGAAACACTGCCGTGACAGGCGGGCAGCAGGGTGGGCGTATGACCCTACCAACTGTCCAAGCCCTCGGTGTCATGCTGTGCGCCGTCACCACGTCCGTCATCTACCTATGGACCCTCGTGCGCCAGGTCGAGACCGGGAACAGACGGTGAGCAGGGATGTGGCTTGGGCGGACGGTGCGCCGAAGCCTCACGGCATGCCGCCCAAACCACACGCTCCCGCCTATGGTCTCCATCTTAAAGCCCTCCGCGCTTGCGGTGCACAGCGCACTGGTATGTGGCCTGCCGTCGATCCCGACATCATGCTGGTGCTGGCTGAACTCGAGCTGGTCGAGCTGAGGACAAAGGCCGGTGTGCTACGGCGCCAGGCGTGGTTCCTGACTCAGGCCGGGCGTGATCTGCTGGCGATCGTGGGTACGGGCGAGCCGTAGACACAGAGAAGCCCGCCGCGGCGGGCCGGGCGGGCTGAGGATAGATGGCAGACCAGATGGATCCCGAACGAGGAAGGCGGCGGTGATCATCGTAAGCGCGAGCCTCTGGCCATAGGTGTCTTGCCGAACGTTGGCGTGCGACGGCCGCGGGAATGTGCCCTATCGAGAAACGATATGACGAAGGCACCCAGGCTAAGCACGGCCGCGGGCGCCAAGATGAAGACGGCGAGGGTCATTCCGAACTCAGGCCGCTGACCGCGCCGGCTGCAGCTGCGCCGAGTGCCGCGGCCAGAACCGCAACAAGGGCCATCTCGATCATCGCAGACGCCTCCCGTCCTCTGGTACGGCAGCCAGATCGACGTTGTAGCCCTTTGCGGCCAATGCCTCGAGGACCAGGTACTTTACCGTCACCCGGCGGTTCAGCGCCTCCTGCCGGAGCGCTGTCCACACCTGATCCGGCACCTCGAATTTGAGGGCTGTACCCTTCACAGCAGCAGCGGGTGAGGTCGGGGCAAGCGGGGCTTTGGGTGCTTGGGTAGACGGGGCTGCAGCTGCTACGGGCTCGACCAGCGGCGGTACCTGTTCCTCGGCCCGCGCCTCGGGCGCGGACGAGGGCCGGGTGAAGCCCAGATCGCTGGTGGCGGCGGCAAGCTGCTGGGCGTCCTCAGGAGAGGTGCGGGGCCGCGGACGCGGTGCAGGCTGAAAGGCGGGCTTCATCATGCTCAGGCCGCCTGCTGCTGGACTGCCAGCACCTCGATGAGCTCGCCCAGCACGCCTGCAACCTCCTGCAGCGCCTTGGGGTCGCCATCCGGGTGGGCAGGTGTGGCGCCTGTGAAATGGATTGACTGGTAGGCGGCGCGCTGGATGATCTCGGTACGCAGCACCGGGATGCTGGCGGACTGGACCTCCGTGCGGGCGTGCTGAGCGACACGGCTGCTCAGGGGCGACATCTGAGTGAAGACCGCCCGGGCCGGGATCGGTCTGCGCAGCATCTTCTCCGCGCGCTGGACCACCTCGTACGTGCGGAACACCTCCTGCAGGTCCATGCCGGATACCTTAGAGGGGATCAGCACCAGATCGCTCTCCGCGATGGCGTATGTGACGGCCTGGGATGCTGCGCCTTCAAGGTCCACGAACACGAGGCTGTAGCGCGACGCCGCTTCAGAGATCCGGTCGAGCACCGTCTTCTCGTTCACGTCCGCGATCACGTCCACACCGCAGTCCTCGCCGGCCCGCTCACGCCAGGAGGCCACGTGCCCGTTCGGATCAGCGTCGATGATGGCCACGCTGCCGCCCTGGCGCGCGTACGCATCGGCCAAGCAGATCACCAGCGTGGTCTTCCCGACCCCGCCTTTGGTGCTGCACACGGATATGACCGCCATTGCCCCAGTCCCCGGTTGCGCGCCTTCCCCAGCGCCCAGGCGAGCAGAAGCCCAAAAGGTAAACGGCTCCTTAACCCCACAGCCCCAGAACCCCATGGAGCAAAAATACCTTTGGGTCTTTGGGCAACGGGCCGTGCGCCCCATGGCCCAACAGTCCCATGGTGCATCGGCGCTATGGGTCCATCGGCCAAAGGAGTCCTAGGGCAATGGCACTGTGGGGCAGAGGGACGGATGGGCCAGGACCCAAGCGCCCAGAAAAATCTCGCGTGGAGGAGTTTGCGACGCCGCTGAGAGATGCAATCGTACAGGTTCGGGCAGGGGACCGGCGATCCGCGGGTGCCTTGGCCGTTTGACAGGAGAACTGCCAAGCCGACTATGCGGGTAGCCGCATGAGCAGCGAGTCGAGGACCTAGAAACACGAAACCCGCCACGAGGGCGGGTCACATGCCGGCCGGGTGGCCGGGGCAGATCAAGATTGGCGTTTTGATCCTCCCCGAAAATCTGGCTCCACGCAAGCGGAAAACGAGGGTTTTCCGCATCGGCGGAGCTTTGCCTGCGTGCGTCCGCGCCCCTGCGGCTGGTCGAAAGACCGGGAGTGCGGAGCAGTGATCATATTCGAGGAGATGCGGCGCGCCTGTGAGGCCGCCGCGGTAGACCGGCTGGGCGAGGTCGCCGCGGCCGTCTGGAAGGCGTACGGCGCCGGGGGGCTCACGGATGAGCAGGCTGAGCAGCTCGACGGGCTGCTGAGCGCCCGGCGCGGGGCTGCCCGAGCGGCTCCCGTGCGAACGCCCACGCTGGCCCTGATCGCGGCGCAGGTGGTGCCGGCTGCTGCCCCTGCCCCGAAAGGGCAGGGGACAGCGTCCAACCGCAACCATGCCCGCACGGGATCGCGCCCGCGGTCCGCCGAGAGCCTATGCCGGCGCCGGCGCTGGGCGGCTGCGGGCTATCTGCCCCCCAAGATCGCAGCCGGGTTCACGTCCGGGGAACAGGCGGTGCTGGCCGTGGTCGGGCGTGAGATCGCCACCAAGGGCCGCTGCACGCTGGCCCGGGGACACATCGCGGCGCTGGCGGGTGTCGAGGCCAGCACGGTCAAGCGCGCCATGCGGCAGGCCGCGCTGGTGGGGCTGGTGGACATCGAGCTGCGCCGGATCACCGGGTTTCGGAACGACACCAACCGGGTGACGATCGCCAGCCGGGAATGGGCCACCTGGCTGCGCACGCGGCTGCCGCGCAGTGTCCAGCCCGGTCTGGGGGGAGGGGGGCAATTACAAACTGGCACGAGGGTCGTTGTTACAGATAGGGCAACAAGGCCTGCTCGATCAAACCCGTTGCAAGGGCCAATTGCACACCAGATCGCACCACCCGGCCTTCGGCACGCGCGGCAGACGCCTAGGCCGGCCGCCCGCTAGCCCGCAAGCGGCGTGCGGCCGCCCCAGGCTATGGGGAAGGAGCTACATTCTGCAGCCAATTTGGCCAGCAGAACCGACGCAATGCTGCCGGAGGGCAGCGGGTCACCCCAGCCATGCGGGACGCTGAGAATCGTGCGCGGGTTGTATGCGGCTCACAGCCATGTCGGGTCGTCATGCCAACGCTCGATTGAAGGCACGGGCGACGCCACGCATCACCTCATCGATGCCACCTTTTGAGGTTCAGCACCGGCCGCACCCCAATGCCCACAGAGGTATGATGCGGCGCACAAACCACGCGGCGGATAGCGCTATTTCGGTAAGATAGGAGGAAGGGCTGAGTAGTTTATACGTATCAATAGTTGACGTATGTTTGGGTTTTGAAAGACAGATCTACGGCCAAGCTGACGTGTATGTGATTGTTTCCGGCTGCTTTGGTCTGCTCAGACATTTGGATTTGGCTTGTAAAAGCAAATTTAGCTCGATAGAAACCGAAAATAATAGACTTTTAACCCTGATTTCTGGCTTTGCCTGAGGATTTTCGATCATGCCCAGCCCTGCCGACCCCTCTCCCGCTGTAGCTCTTTTCGCGCCGCAGCATGGGGTTGAGCTGGTAGAGGCCGCTGACCATCTGGCTGGATCTGTGAGCGTTGTAGAAGCGGTAGGTGCCACGGCCGTACCCGAAACCCCTTTCGTCGCTCGCGGCCTGCGTTTGAACTGGGCGGCCAAGCGCGGCCTCGACATCAGCGTGGCGGTCACGGCGCTGTTCCTCCTGCTGCCTCTCCTGCTGCTGATCGCCGTGATGGTGTGGTCGGGCGACCGCCAGGCACCGATCTTCCAACACATGCGCCTAGGCCGCGATGGACGCCGCTTTGGGTGCCTTAAGTTCCGCTCGATGGTCACCAACGGCGACGCCGTTCTGGCGGCCCATCTGGCCGCCGACCCGCACGCCCGGGCCGAGTGGGCCGCCACCCACAAGCTGACCGATGATCCGCGTATCACGCCGATTGGTCTGGTGCTGCGCAAGACCTCGCTCGATGAGCTGCCGCAGCTGTGGAACGTCCTACGCGGCGAGATGAGCTTGGTCGGCCCGCGCCCGATCGTGCCGGCCGAGGTCGCCCGCTACGGCCGGGCGTTCCAGACCTGCTTTGCCGTACCACCGGGCGTGACCGGGCTTTGGCAGGTGTCAGGACGCTCGGACACGAGCTACGCCGAGCGCGTGGCGCTGGACCTAGATTACGCCAGCCGTTGGAGCCTGCGCCGCGATCTGGCGATCATGCTGCGCACCATCCCGGCGGTGCTGGCTCAGCGCGGCAGCCGGTAGCCCCTCATCAAGAAAGGCCGGCTCGCGCTCGTCCTGCACCGGAGCGGTCTGGCACATGTGCCAGAACTGCAACGCGCCGGCAGCGTAGGCGGTTAGACCGACAAGTACCCAGCCCATAGTCGTATTCCTCGGTACTCGTAACGCATCACCGTACTGATACGCTTAGTGTCAGGTAGTGCACCATGTTACGATCGAACTCCGCTTATATATCGTACAATTATGTTCCAATTCGATCACATGCGGCAATTTAGTTCACTCAATGCGCGCTGCGCGTAGGTCCGTTTTACGACGGCAGATCCGCCGCCCGCCGCCACCAACACCGCTGCATGGTGCCGGCCGCCAGCGGCCAGGGGCGCCAGCGTGGTAGCCATACGGGCGATTGTGCCCAGCGCACCATAGGGCTCGATCAGCAGCAGCCCAGCTGCGTCCCCGAGCGCCGTGCCGGCATCAATCTATCTGGCCGGCGTGTTATTGAACCGGGTGGCCAAGCTGGTCCCGTCCGAAGGGCTGCCCCTGGGATTGGATTGCTGATCAGCTGAGAAGCTGCGCTGTGCGTTACCTACCTCTGCCAAGCAGCGGTTGAGCCGGATAGGAACATCGCTTCTCCCTAGCCAGTTTCCATTATGAGCGCGCGGAACGCCATCCGCCGCTGCAAAAAGAATATCCGACAAATTTTTAGGAGACCGCCATGGGTCTGTTTACAGCCGACATCAAAACTTTGGATGATCTGTTCGTACATCAGCTGCAGGACATCTATTATGCTGAGCAACAGATCACAAAAGCTCTGCCGAAAATGATCAGCAAGGCTACCGATCCGCAACTCAAGCAGAGCTTTGAGATGCATCTGAAAGAAACGGAAAGCCAGATCAAGCGCTTGGAACAGGTGTTTCAGATGCACGGGCACAAGCCGAAGGCAGTCGATTGCCCGGCGATCGACGGCATTCTCAAGGAGGCCAACGAAGTTGCCGGCGAGGTCGGTGACAAGGAGGTGCTCGACGCTGCGCTGGTGGCCTCGGCGCAAGCGGTCGAGCACTACGAGATCACCAAGTACGGCACGATGATCGCCTGGGCTAAGCGGCTCGGCCGCGACGATTGTGCCAGCGTGCTGCAGCAGACTTTGGACGAAGAAAAGGCTACGGATCAAAAGCTGACCGCCATGGCCGAGAGCAAGATCAACCAGAAGGCTGCTTAAGTCCATATTTAATCGCCTGGACAGGTGCAACCGTTGACTGCCAGAGTAATGAGTATTATTGCGCGAACCTAACACAGTATGAGGCTCGCCCCCCGGGGGAATGGGAGCGGGCCTCAGCTGCGACTATGCCCGCGAGGCCACACATTAGAGAGCCCTGTCTTTGGAGCCGGTGTGCCGCTCTGCCGGCAATCGGGCTATGCCCGGTCGCTTCCGCGATGGTGATTGAGAGAGGCTAACGCCTCCTAACGGCGGCGGCCTCGGCTATAGTCCCGGTGCGGGACTTTTTGACCAGTAGGCGATCAGCGGTTGCCGGGAGTTCCACTACCGTCCGGACTCATAACCAGTAGCTGATGGTGGCTGCGAGGCAGACGGCGGCGAGATAGTTGGTCGCCAGACGGTCATAGCGGGTGGCGATGCGGCGGAAGTCCTTCAGGCGGCCGAACATGCGCTCGATGGCGTTGCGCCCGCGATAGAGCACGGGCGAGAAGCACGGTTTCCAGCGGCGGTTGATCTTGGGCGGAATATTGGGCGCGGCTCCGGCCGCCTCGATCTGCCGCCGAATGGCGTCGCTGTCGTAGCCCTTGTCCGCCAGCACGATGCGGCAGGTCGGTAGGCGTTCGAGCAGCAGCGCGCCGGCCTTGCAGTCGGCGGCCTGCCCACCGGTCAGCAGGAAGGCGAGCGGGCGGCAGAAGCGATCGGTGAGGGCGTGGATCTTGGTCGTGCGCCCGCCCCGCGAGCGGCCGATGGCCTGGCTCTGCTCCCCCCTTTGCCCCCCGCGGCACAGCGGTGAGCCTTCACAGCGGTGGAGTCGATCAGCACCTGCGAGGGCGGCCCGCCAGCTCGGGCCAGCGTCTCGAACAGCCCGACCCAGATCCCCTTGGCCGCCCAACGCACGAAGCGGTTGTAGAGGGTCTTCTTCGGCCCGTAGATCTCGCGCGGCGCGTCCGTCCAGCGCCCTCCAGATTTGAGCACGTGGACAATGCCGCTGATCACGCGCCGGTCGTCCACGCGCTCCTTGCCCCGCGTGTCATTCGGCAGAAGCGGTGCGATCCTCGCAAACTGCTCGTCCGTCAGCCAGAAATGATCCATCGGCTCCTCCCGCAGGAGCCGTGAATCACACCTGAGCCATCCGCGCTACCGTAATGGGTCCGGACGGTAGATCGCATGGACGGCGAGGACGGCGGGGATGCCGAGCCCAGCCTCGGCGCTCCCTAGAACCCTCCCAACCTTGAGACAGGGAATTCGCTTCGTCCTGCTCTTGGTGGCGTTCTGCTGGTACGCGTTCGAGCGTCGGGCCACGGCTCGGCGCATGGCCCGGATCTGAGCAGAGCGTGGGCTCGCTCGCTGCGAGCGCGCTGCACACTGATGGGTGGCCTGTAGCGCCGAGATTGCTGCACTACTCGGCGAGCCGGAGCCACCCGAAATCCTGCGCATCCGAGATACGTTCAGCGGAAGGAAACACGCCTAGCATCTACCGAACCGGCGGCCTCGTAACTACTTCGGCTGGCAGCCGATGCAAATACCCGTCGCAATGCTGTCTTCGTGCCGGTCATTTTGCGTGCGTTGGTTGACGTCTTCATACGAGGTTGGGCTTGCATCCCGGCTCGGCGGTTTTGTCTGGCCGACCACAGTCTTGTTCGGAGCGGTCTGGGTCGATAGAGGAACGCCGCCTGCACTGGTGCTGGCCGCTTGGGCTATAGCAGCGCTGGGCAAGATTACTAACATGAAGCCGTTTATCAGCACGCGTGCAATAGGCATGATGCAGTTACCTAGTTAATTACAGTCATTGGCGCTCAAATAAAGCCTATACCTAAGATAAACAGTATGATGACAGCGGCATCAATGCAAGTGCATTTTTAGAGAGTCAAAGCCGAGCGGTGATGCCACTGTAATTGCGTAAATCTATGGTTTTGTACTTGCACGTAACGTAGTTAAAGCAGGGCCAGGCCCATCAGCGATCTGGAGCATGGCCGCGCTCGTTGCGACGAAGCCGGCCATCGCCCGCACGTCAGCAGGCAGTTTCAGATCGCGCGAGATCGCGTCAGCCTCTCGTTCCAGACGGACGTTGCAGGCACGTGATGGGATCCCACCGTCCGGCGTGCAGGCGTCGTGGCGGGCGCAGGCGGCGTCAAGAGCATCGATGGGTGGCAACGGCGCGTTATTCCCCGGGCCGCAATAGTTGCCGTGGATCAGCATCTTCGGGCCGCCGATCGCACTCTGCTGTGCTTGTACTGGCATCGTAAACCATGACGCGACTACGATTGGCATGATATAGCGCCTGATCATTTTAATCGCTCCTATCTTCACTGATAAATCTGACAGATGGGTTTTTAGAAGGAGGATTTTTTTGATGATCCCAAGATCGAGGTTTGGAGAATAAGTTACGGTGGATTACTTCTGCTGCACGTGTATCCGGGCTCGGTATTCCGATCAAAGATGTTCCTGCTCGGCTCGGACCTCTGCGGCGCGATCCACGGCGGCGTCGGCGCCGGGCTCGACATCCGGCTGCATCTGCCGCCAGCGCCGCAGCCTCACCGTCTCGAACACGCCAGCCTCGTGGAACGGCTCGTGGTCGATGAAGCTCCGCGCGGCAGCCTCGCCCTCGACGTCGACGATGATCATCGTGCCGACGATGCCCCCATCGGCGTTCTCGAACGGCCCTCCGATGTGAACGATCTCGGCCTTGGACTTGAGGTAGGCGAGATGCCGGTGGTGCGTGCGCTCGCGGATCTCGCCCATGTGCGGCTTGTCCCAGCAGATACAGGCGAACAGCATGGAACACTCCCTCAGCACGCGTCGCGCCGGGCGAGGACGCGGTCCGCCATCTCCCCACTCGCGCCGAGGTAGGCGCAGGGGTCGAGGAGGTGCTCCAGTTCTGAACGGGTGAGTATCGCCGCGATGGACTTGTCGGCGCTCAGAAGGTCGATCAAACGTCCCTTGCCGGCGGCCACGTCCCGGGCGATCTCGGAGAGCACGTCGTGGGCGGCCTGGCGGCCGAGCTTGGGTGCCAGCGCCATCATCACCGCCTCGGTGTTCACCAGCCCGTCGGTCAGGCGCAGGTTGCGGGCCATAGCGTCGGGGTGCACCACGAGGCCGCCGAGCAGGAACGCGGCCTGGTCCAGGATACCGCCCGCGAGGCAAGCTATTTCCGGCAGCGCGATCCACTCGATCTCCCACGGACCGGTCGCGCGTTCGAAATCAGCAGCCTGCGCCGTGAGCAGCGCCGCCGCGTGCTGGCGGACCACAGCCGTACAACCGGTGATGTAGGCGCAAGAGATCGGGTTGCGCTTCTGCGGCATCGTCGAGGAGGCGCCGCGTCCGCCGCCGCCATCGGGCTCCTGCACCTCACCGATCTCAGTTGCAGCCATGATCTTGATATCGAAGGCGATTTTTTCGATCTGGCCGCAGGTCAGGGCGAGGAAAACACCGGTCTCCGCGATCGTGTCGCGCACCGTGTGCCAAGCGATCGGCGGCGTGGCGAGCCCGAGCCGCGCGCAGACACCCTCTTGAACGGCGAGACCGTGATTGCCGAGCGAGGCGAGCGTGCCGACCGCGCCGCCGAACTCGCCCATCAATACGCGCGGCCTCAGCTGTGCCGAGCGCTCCAGGCAGCGCTCGATCCCGGCGAGCCAGACCGCGGCCTTATAGCCGAAGGTCATTGGGATCGCTTGCTGCAGGTTCGACCGGCCAACCATCGGCGTGTCGCGGTAAGTCGAGGCGACCCCCGCGAGGTGGTCGCCGATCTCGACGAGCTTGGCGTCCGCGTAGTCCAGGGTGCTGGCGATCTGGAGAACCGTCGCCGTGTCGGTGATGTCTTGGGTCGTGGCGCCCCAGTGGCACCATTGCCCGAGGCCGTCCGCGCACAAAGCTACGAGCTGCTCCACGACTGGCAGCACTGGATAGCCGATATGCTCCGTGGCCTGGCGCAGGACGTCGAAGTTGAACTCGCCGACGTGGCAATGGCGGGCAATCTCGGCCGCTGCCTCGGCTGGGATGATGCCCAGTTCAGCCTGAGTTTCGGCAAGCGCCCGCTCGACGTCTAGGTAGCGCTGGATGCGTGCCTCGTCCGACCAGGTCGCGCGCATCGCGGTTGAGCCGAAGATTGCCCGGTAGATCGACGAATCAATGATTCCGGCATTGGGATTCATGGGTCGTCCCCCGGATCAGGCGATCAGTTTCGCCGGCGTCGCCTGTTTCGCAATCGAAGCAGAGGTTGTCCGGGGCTTCCGGCCAGATCGCCCACGCAGCGGCGACGGCGGCTGCTTGCGTCGGCGTGAGAACACAGGCCACCGCCTCGCCGACATGCCGGACCCGACCGGCGGCGAGTATCGTCCAGTCCGCATCGCGGTTCGGACGTTTGTCCCGCCCCGTAACCGGGCAGTAGCAGCGCAGCGACCTCGGGTCGTCCGCGAGGTCGGCGGCCGTGACCACCGAGAGGGTTCCAGACACGGAGGCCACTGCCGCAATGTCCAGGCCAACGATGCGGGCATGGGGGTGGGGCGAGCGGACGAAGGCCGCCCAGGCAGCATCTGGTATGCAGTAATCGTCGGTAAAGCGGCCCTCGCCCCGGACGAGCCGGAGCCCCGCGTGCGTAATCCACGACCGTCATCCGAGCGGCGAGGTCATGGAGCCGATTTTGTCCGTCGTCTCCATCGGCACGCGACATCCGTTTAGGAACAGGCTGAGGAGGCTGAACCAGCCCAAGATTAGGACGAGCTTGCGGGTGACGACGGAGCCGTACCGGTCGAGTAGGCTTGCCAGGGTTGCGTCCGTAAGCGTGCCCGCGTGCGCCATCTCGTCCACCGCCCGGCAGGCAAGGACGAAGTCGGGGGCGATCTCCTCGACCGGACCGTCGGAGGCCGCCGCCGCGATCTCCACGTCAGTCAAGCCGTTGTTGCGCGATAGGCTGACATTGGCCTGCCACTCGTAGGGCACGTTCAGCACCTTGGCCGTGCGCAGGATGATCATTTGGCGCAGCTTCGGCTCGACGCCCTCGGCCGAGAACACCGCCTTGATCAGCCCGATTGCCGGTCCGTACATGTCCTCGGTGCCAGCCAGCATCTTAACGACGTGGAGCGTTTTGTCTGGATCGTATGCTGTGCCGATGACCCGGCGGTAGGCCGCGTCGTCAGGAAGTGGGATCGCGACGGATCCGGCATAGGGTGTCGGCTCGGGCATGGCCGCTCCATGGTCGATTGCGGAACCAATTCGGCTATAAGCTTACTTCAATTTCAAAAACCGCCTTGCGTTATCGTGGCAGATCTTTTGCCGATCTACTTCTGAAATCGCGGCGGTTTCGATCCAATCAGCCGCCCAGCTCATGTTTTCAAATGGATAGTCCACCGAATACATGATCCGGTCGGCCCCGATCGTTGCGATGGCGCATTGCAGAGCCGCCGTGCAGAAATTGCCCGACGTCGTAATCCAGATGTTGCGCGCCATGTATTCCTGAAGACGCAAATTTACCTTCTTGTCGGCGGGATTGTACTGGTAGCAATGCTCAATCCGCCAAGCCATGTACGGCAGCGTCTCACCCATGTGGCCGATGGCGACCTGCGCGGTGGGGAAGCGGTCGAACAGGCCGGCATAGACAAGGCGCAAGAGATGCGTAGCCGTTTCTGGTGCGAACCCCCAGGTTGCTCCCTGCAACTCAGCGTGACCCTCGTACATCAGCCGCTGGTGCGAGACGCGGGGATGGATGTAGAGCGGCACGTCGAGGGCGGTCAGGGCCTCCCAGAACGGCGTCAGGATCTCCTCGTCGAGGTAGATGATCTTGTTCGGGTCCTGCGTTTGCTGAAAGCCGTTGACCAGAACCCCCTTGAAGCCGAGCTTGGTGATGCATCGCTCCAGCTCCCGCGCCGCCTCCTTGCCGTCGTGCAGGGACACCGAGGCGAAGCCGCCCAACCGGTCTGGATGTCGGGCAATCTGTTCAGCGAGGTAATCGTTGGTGAGGGTGGCGCCGTCGCGGGCCTGGCGCGGATCCTTCATGGCCTGGATAGCCGGATCGGCCGGGGCGTTGACGCAGTAGACGACACCCGTCTGATCCATGCTCTGGAGCCGAGTCTCGTCGAAGTCTGCGAGCCGGGGGCTCACCGCCTCGATAAATTGGCGGTTGAGGCCGTTCTCGGTGATGAACCAGCTCCAGTCGGGCTCGCCGTTCTCGTCGAGCACGGCAACAGCGCATTTGGCGGTGAAGGCCGCCTCGATCTCGATCTTGGGGATCCGCGGGTCTGGTGGCAGCGGCGCTAGGACGGGAAGGTCCTGGACCGGCGCCCGGCCCACGTCATGGACGTTCATGCTCATGTCGAACCCGGGTGAGGGAGTTGCTCGGTCGACGGATCGGGGTTGAGGCTGCTTCCGCCTAGGGGGCCCGTGATTTCTTCAGGATCTTCGGCAAGGGAGGCATACCTCCCTTTTCACGCTCCGATGGGCGCTTGCTCTTGCGTTGGAAGATATTCGGATCGGGTACAGAGCTCGGGCCGTAATCGACCTTCAAGCCCCCATCGGAGGAGGGGCTGAACGGCGCCTCGTCACTGGTCCGAGTTCCGCGTCGTGCGCGATCGGCCATGATATTCACCCTTGAATGGGGGATTGCTGTCGGCCCCGGCCCGTGCCGGGTATTGGTCGGGCGCCGCATCGCCTACAGCGGCGCCCGTATGCGGGGTGGTTCAGGAGCCGATGTGATCGAGCTTGAATAGCTTCCGGGCGTTCTCGTGTGCGAGCTTCGCACGGTCTGACTCGCTGATTGGCGCGTTGTCGAGAAATTCGGCAGCTTCGTCCATGTTTTCGAATGGATAATCGACCGAGAACAGCATCCGATCAGAACCCATCACTTGCATGGTGCAAAGTAGAGCGGGCACGCTCCAGTCGCCGGAAATGGTTGTATAAACATTGTCCTTCAAATAATCTTGAATTCGGCGCTGAGGCTTGTCCTTACCGGGATTGAACTCCATCCAGTGCTGGAGGCGCCAAGCGGCGAACGGGATCGTTTCGCCGTTGTGGCCGAGGATCATCTTAGCCTTCGGGAAGCGATCAAATACGCCTCCGACAAGGATGCGGACCGCATGGGTCCCCGTCTCGCAGGCGTAGCCCCAGTTGGCGCAGACCAGTTCCTGGTGTCCCTTGTACATCAACTGCTGATAGGACGTGCGCGGATGGAGATAGAGCGGCACATCTAGGTCTTGGAGCGCCTCCCAGATCGGGCTGCACCGATCCTCGTCCAGATAGACGAGGTTGTCCTCCTGATCGATCTGGCTATAGCCGTTGAACAGTACGCCCTTGAAACCTAGCTGCTTGACGCAGCGTTCAAGTTCCTTAGCCGCAGCCTTCGGATCATGCACGCTCAGGGCCGCGAAGCCGCCGAAGCGGTCTGGATGCTGTGCGATCCGCTCTGCCAGGGCATCGTTGACGGCGCGTGCCATGTCCTCCGCCTTGCGCTTGTCCGTGACAGCGCCGATGCCGGGACATTGCAGACTCAGGATCGCGTATTCGATGTTGCTCTCGTTCATGCTCTCGATACGCGTTTGGTCGAAATCCATCAACCGATCATAGATTTGCTTGAACCATTCGGTCGTAAGACCATTGTTGAGAGCGTGAAAATTTATGTCGTTCTGGTCGATGCTGCCGTCGGCATTTTTCTTGAGGGCCTCCGGGACTAGGAAGTGTTCCTCGAAGGCGATCTTCCGTAAGGGCGGCGGGGGTGGAAGCGCACCAGGACGGGTCAACCGCGGAACAGTCATGGGGACTCCTGTCATGTCTCAGCGTCGTGTACCTAAATGAGGCGTCCAGCCGCATTGAAGTCCATTAACCAATACAATGACCGGAAGCCTGTTCCCATCATTTATTTGTTTTTTTAGACATTAGTTACGACTAATATTCAAAAGTTATTGGTACATAATATGGTATTATTGTAACAAATATTGTTCATAGATCAGGAGAAGAGAGGCGACGATTGGCGTCGCGGGGACCGTGCGCTAGTCTACCTGCGGCCGGCGGGATGGCGCTGCCGGATGAGCCGAAGGGACGCACGCCTTGGCTGAGCACGACATCGCGGCGCTCATCGAGCGCGATCAGATCAGGCTGCTGCTCGCCATTTCCGCCGGAGGGAGCTTCAGCGCCGCCGCAGCCGAACTCGGGATCACGCAATCGTCGATCAGCCAGCAGGTCAAACGACTTGAAACCATTGCGGGCTTCCCGCTGTTCCGCCGCAACCGGCGTGGCATCAAGCTTACTAGTGAATGCGAGACGATCATCTACTACGCCCGGGCGATGGAGAAGCTCGCGGAAGACATGCGGCTTCATTTCAAGCAGGCCCGCTCCAACGACCGCGTCTGCATCGGGATGGGCGAGGATTTCTGTCGCACTGCGCTGCCAGCCGTCCTCCACCTGCTTGCGAAGAACTTCCCGAACGTTGACATTCAGATCGTGTCCGGCAGCTACGACCTGATCGCTCAGGCGATCAGCGCTCGGTCAGTTGACCTTGTGGTGATGCGACGCTGGGATCGCTACCCTGACACGAAGCTTCTCTGGATCGAGCGGCAGGTCTGGTACGGCCAGGCTCGCTTCGCGGCACCGATCGAGGACCCAGTCCCGCTGGTGGTGCCCTTCGCCCCCAATCCCACCCGCACCACCCTCATTGATGCGCTCAAAGCACAGGGACGCGTCTGGAAAGTTCGGTTCGAAAGCGTGGGAATGGCAGGGATCGAGGCCGCCCTCCAGTGCGGGATCGGGGTGTGCGGTGGACCTCGCCACATGCCGATGTATGGCGTCCAGGCCATTGAGCCCGGCGGCAACCTTCCGAAGCTGCCCGATGTCGAGTTCGTCATGGTCGGGCCCTCGGCCTCATCGAGCGGCGTCGTCCGTGCCGTCGCCGAGGTTCTCCTGAGCCTCGCCTGCACGGGGTTCCGGGCCGGCACTGTGGAAGACGCGTCCCGGCTGCACGGTGACTGACGGGGGGGCGCGTCGGGAAAGCCAAGCAATCCGCGGAGCAACCCGAACCCGCGCGCAGCGCGGTGGCCCTTTGTCCTCGCGGCCGCAGTTCCGCCATCGTATCATCGCCGCTACCCGCGCGAGCAGCGGGTTGCGATGGCACGCGAGCTGGCCACAGACATGGGGTTTGATGCCGCCGGCGATATTACGAAGCCTGCAGCAGCCGCTCCGCCTCACCATCCCAGTCCGCCAGCTTGAGGTTTAGGCGCGCCCGCATGGCCTTGCCCGGCTTGAAGTGCACGCTCCGCTTGGCCGTCACGGTGACGCTCTGACCCGATCGCGGGTTGCGGCCAGTGCGCGCCTCGCGGTCCCGTACCGCGAATGCGCCGAAGTCTCGCAGTTCGACGCGATCGCCGTCCGCCAGCGCGGTGGCCATCCGGTCGAGGATGGCAGCTACCACCCGCTCGACGTCCCGGGCGTAGAGGTGCGGGTTCTGCACCGCGATGCGGGCGACAACCTCGGATCGGACCATGCGTCACCGATGCAGCCCCGTTCATCGAACCACAACCGCGTGCCGGTATTTTCCAGTGACGGGCCGCGTCGCGTATAGGCCTGCGTCGGTGATGTCGGTCGCTCCCCCGCCCGTGGCTTGCGGTCCACGTGGGGTCGAGCGGCCGACGGATCACGGCGGGGTCGGGTGCGCCGCCATGACGGCCGCTGCCAGCACGGTCCGGAAGGCCTTCTCCTGCGGCCCTGAGCGGTCAACCGCCCCGAAAGCCGGCGTAGCGTTTACGAGCGCCGCGATATCGATGCTGTGCCCACTGGCAAACCGGTAGGGGCCGGCTGCCGGATCCCGCAGGTAGAGGTCAATCGCGGCGACCACCTCCTGGCTCGTGATGATGCCGGCCTTACGCAGGTCCGCGAGGGTCGAAGGTCCTGCCGGCATGTCGCGCTGATCATCCCCTGACGTTGACTTAGCTGTGCGCTCCGGCCGACATGCCATGTCCGGCTGGCACGCGCCCTGTGCGAGTCGCCGGAGCAACCAGGAGCACCGACCGCCGCAGTAGGCCCCTGAAAAGCCAACGGGCCCCCCGTCGCCAAACGAGGAGCCCGTCGAAATCAAAAGCGGCTGTGAGGCCATCTGCACCCCTCACAAGCCACGAAGCGCCCTCGGGCGTCAAGTCAGAACCCCGGTTCTGGCAACGATACTGGCTTGTCTTGAACGGAGCGCACAGCCTGCGCCGCCGATCGTCCTCCTGTGGCCCTGTGGAAAGGGCCGAGACACGTGTTCGCAGACGAGATCCGCCGCGCGATCGAGGCGGCCGACCGAATCACTCTGCCGTCCGTGACGTCGCTGCTCTGGCGTGCCTATGGGGAGGGGAAGGTCACGGAGGCCGAGGCCGAGGCGCTGTCCGTTCTCATCGAGGGCCGGACCCTGTCAGGAAGCGGACCCAAGACCGGACAGAGCCCGAACGGGTCGGCAACGGTCACACCCCAAACAGGGGATCCGCCTGGGACGGCGTCTGGGGGCGCAGGAAGCCCCAGGAGGCCCGGCGTCGGCTCCCGGCCACGCACGGACGCCTCAATGGAGCGCCGCCGTTGCTGGGCCGCCTCTGGCCGCCTGCCACCTGGTCTCGCGGCCCGGTTCACCCTGGCCGAGCAGGCGGTCCTCTCGCTGGTTGCGGCAGAGGTCGCCCGCCGGAAGGATTGCCGGCTCGCCGTGGGCAATCTCGCGGCGATCGTCGGCGTGGCCGAGACCACGGTCCGCAACGCTATCCGCGAGGCCGTGAAGCTCGGGCTCGTGACCGTCGAGGAGCGGCGGGTGACCGGCTTCCGCAACGACACGAACATCGTGCGCATCGTCTCGGTCGAGTGGACCGCCTGGCTTCGGCTGGCGCGGAGAGGGTCTCCTCAGATTTCAGGATACCCCTCCCAGCCTCAGGGGGGAGGGTGCAAATCCCCGAGGGGCACGTCTACTGAAGTTCTGGAATCGGGGAAAACGAAGCCCGCAGGACCGTCGCGAGAGCGATCTGCACACGCGAATTCGCCATCGCGAATTGCGTCGCGAAAGGCAGGCGCATGACCCCGTCGCTCTGCCGTGGAAAGCGACGCGCCGGGATCACGCTGATGTGAGGAGAAGGAACTGCCGAGAGGCAGCGGTTGACCTCTACGTTGCGGCACGATTCCCGAATCCGTGTGGACCGTAGGATCGTGAGGCGCTTCCGATGCCCGAGGACCTGATCGTGCCGCTGATCATGGCCACAGCGTTCACCGGCGGGTGCTACCTGATTCAGCGCCTTGAACGATATGCCGCGAGCGTGGAGCACTCCCTGACGATGGCGTTGATGTGCCTGACAATGTTCGCCTTCGTTGTCATGCTCGGACGTTACGCTGAGGAGGCGCGCGCGCGCCCACAGCCACCGGTGCTCAGACCGCCATCTCCGTGAAGGTTTCCTGGGAGCACCGTGCCGGGCTCATACTCAGGATAGGAGGGGCTGCCGGTTGGCAGCGGGCGACCTCGACCGATCAGGCCGAACGAGAATCCGCGCGGGCGGTAGAGGCGGCCGAGCTATGCAGGAGTGCCTGCGGGCGGACGATATGACGAACGCGAAGGCGCCCGGCCGATACAGGAAAAACCGCAGCACTCATCTATTTGAGGGAGGCGGCGCAGCGCGAATGCTGATCCAATCCGATGTAGAGGCCGATCAATCGTAGTCGTCTGGCTACGTCACCTCGCCTCGATCGGAGACACGCCATGCGGATCATGACGCTCTTCACTGCCGGTTTTGTCCTCGCCGCTGCCGCCTTCGTGACGACCATGCTGGTCTCGCCACCAACCAGCGAAGCATCCGTCACCGCTGCCGCCTCAAGGACCAAGGCTGTCACCATCTGCGAATATCTACCGACCGGTGATGTCGCCGACTGCACGATCCAGAACTGATCGTGAGACGGCTTCAACTCCATGCTTGAAGCTATCGCACGGGTTACCGTCTGGCTGGCGCTGGGAGAGGCGCTGATGCGGCTCGGCCTCGTGCCTGTGCCCGGGCCCGTAACCGGTCTCGTGCTGCTCTACCTGGATCTGGTCTGGCACAAGACCCTGCCCGATGACCTCGGCCGTCTGGCCGACCGGATGCTCGCCCTCTTCGGGCTGCTTTTCGTTCCCGCCGGGGTCGGCGTCGTTGCCCATGCGGACGTCCTCCAGGCCGAGTTTCTCCCGATCGTCGCGGCCGTCATCGGCGGAACCGTCGTCACCTTGCTCGCCACAGTCGCAACGCTGGTACTTGCTCACTCATGGGCAAGGCGGCGGAAGCGGACAGATGCCGGCGGCTTGGGAGAGGCAGATCTTCGTGCCTGATCCCCATGCCTGGACCAGCCTGCCCGAGCAGCCGATCCTGGAGGTCGGCATCACCGTGCTCGCCTTTTTTGCGGCGGTGCGCCTCGCCCGCTGGAGCGGCAACAACCCGTTCTTCAATCCGACGTTGATCGCGATCGTCCTGGTCGTGATTGCGATTGATGTCACGGGTACATCCTATGCGACGTACCTGCACGGCGCAGGGTTCATCCAGTTCCTGCTCGCGCCGACCGTCGTGCTGCTGGCGGTGCCGCTGTACCGGCAGACGGCGCTGATCCGTGCCTCGGGAGCCCTGATCGCCGCGGCGCTGCTCGTCGGACTACCGACCGGTGTCCTCAGCGCTGTCGGCATCGCCTGGGCGCTTGGCGCAAGCAAGGTCACGCTGCTGTCGCTCGCGCCGAAGAGCGTGACCACCGGCATCGCGGTCGGGATCTCGGAAGCGATCGGCGGTGTCCCTGCCCTGACGGCGGTTCTGGTGATCAGCACCGGTATCGTCGGTGCCATAGCCGGTCCGGTGCTCCAGCGCTGGCTGCGTGTGGAAGACGACCGCGTCATGGGCTTGGCAATCGGCATCGCCGGTCACGGGATCGGTACAGCCCGGGCGTTGCAGATCAGCGAGGTGGCCGGGGCCTTCGCCGGCCTCGGCATGAGTTTGAACGGTGTGCTGACCGGCGTCCTGCTGCCGCTCGCTATGCGGGGACTTTGATGGATTCGACGAACGACTTAGCGGATGAGTGACCTGGTCACACCTCTGGCTTTCCGGCAGAGAGATCATCGAATAGGTCGCTGATGGTCTTGTGCCGGAACAGCATGCGCCATGGCTGGCGTCGATGCTCCGATTGGTCAAAAGCGATGCATCTGAACATATTTATTCATCAAAGCTGCATTTTTCAAAGGCTTATATGAATTAAACAGATAACGATTGCGTGATAACTGTATTGGTGCATTGTAGATCGAGCGACCACGTATTCTGATTCCACCGCTCCGTTCTGACGGGGTGTGCTCAGGAGCCAGCAATGATGAACACACGCGCCGCCATCTTAGCCGCCGTTCTCGTCGCTGCAGGTCTGCCGCAGACAGCTCTAGCCTGTGGGGACAGCGAGGCAGGTCTCTCTTGCGATGACAGCGGTTCCGGCGCCGAGATGGGCGCCAAATGGATGCTGAGCCGCGCGAGCAAGGCCGTGACGGCCGACAAGGCCAAGGCGCTCACTGCCTTCACCAAGGGTACGGACGGCTTCCGCACTGCCGACAGCTATGTGTTCTGCGTCGGACCGGATGGCGTCATGAGCGCTCACCCCAATCCGATCTTGCAGGGCCACGACGTGCTCGGCTTGCATGATAAGACCGGCAACTACTTCATCAAGACCATGATCGATACGGCTAAGCCCGGACAGGTCTCGGTGATCCGCTATCTCTTCCCCAAGCCCGGCAGCACGGTTGAGGAGCCGAAGACGACGTATTACACGAGGACGGGCGACCAGACCTGCGCGGTAGGCGTGTACGACGCCGATACAGCAGCGCCTGCACAGGTCACTCCGGAGGCTCGGCTGGTAAGCCTGCGCCAGAAGCTCGACGGAGAGATCCCGCAAGCAGCCCGCGCCGACTGGAATGCCTTTCTGGAGACGCTGAACCAGGTCGGCGATGCCCGGACCGCAGCGCTGGCGAAGGCACGCGATGGTCTAAAGGCCGCTGAAGCTGCCCTCGATCCAGCCGAGCAGAAATAGGCTCGGTCAGGTCACTGAACTCACAACCGGGGAGCACATCGTGGCGCTGGCCAACCTTGTGTCTCTGACAGAGGCCGCGGCCTTCACCTTCGGTTGCGCAATGCTGCGCGCGCGTTGGCTCGATCAAGAGCGCATCAGCTCGGTTCTCGTAGCCATCGCGGGGTTGCTGGTTGCTGGGCTGCTGATCGTTCTGACGCCCGAGAGCGTCGGCATCGATGCGAATGCCCTTGATCCGGCTGCCGTATGGCCCCTTTCGGGTAGAGCTGACCTCTACGGCAGGTAGATGACCCGGCTTAATCTACCGTCCGGACTCATAACCAGTAGCTGACGGTGGCAGCGATGCAGACGGCAGCGAGATAGTTCGTGGCCGAGCGGTCGTAGCGGGTGGCGATGCGGCGAAAGTCCTTGAGCCGGCCGAACATGCGCTCGATGGCATTGC
>NZ_JAKSYM010000074.1 GCF_022829545.1 Methylobacterium sp. J-030
GTGAACTTCCGCTCCACGTCCGGGCCGGTCATCGCCAAGGCCGGGGATCTGGCCGCCCAGCTCACCAACCTCGACGAGCGCGACGTCCTGTTCATCGACGAGATCCACCGCCTCAACCCGGCGGTCGAGGAGATCCTCTACCCCGCCATGGAGGACTACCAGCTTGACCTGATCATCGGCGAGGGGCCGGCGGCGCGCTCGGTCAAGATCGAACTGCCCAAGTTCACCCTGGTCGGCGCCACGACGCGGGCGGGCCTGCTGACCACGCCCCTGCGCGACCGGTTCGGCATCCCGATCCGGCTGGAGTTCTACGAGATCGACGAGCTGGAGCAGATCGTGGCGCGCGGGGCGCGGGTTCTGGGCTTGGGCATGTCGGCGGAGGGGGCCAACGAGATCGCGCGGCGGGCGCGGGGCACGCCGCGGATCGCGGGGCGCCTGCTGCGGCGGGTGCGGGATTTTGCGATCGTGGCGGAGGCCGAGACGGTGACGCGGGCGATCGCCGACCGGGCGCTGCAGCTGCTCGACGTGGACGGGGCGGGGCTCGACGTGATGGACCGCAAGTACCTGCGCCTGATCGCGGGCTCGTTCGGGGGCGGGCCGGTGGGGATCGAGACGATCGGGGCGGCGCTGTCGGAGCCGCGGGACGCGATCGAGGACATCATCGAGCCCTACCTGATCCAGCG
>NZ_JAKSYM010000075.1 GCF_022829545.1 Methylobacterium sp. J-030
CGTGCCGCGGTTTGACAGCGCTGCTCGGTCGGTGGAGCGTGGTCAGGCCGCGGCCGCACATGTCCTTGATCACGCGATTGAGTAGGACGCCGGTCATTGCGGTGGCGCTGCCGAAGTCGACCTGAGTGTTCGGGAGTGGGCAGCGGTGATCACCTGCCAAGCCTGCCGCCTCCTGCTTGGGGTACAGCTCGCAGAACAGGTGGGTGAAGGGCTCGAAGGCCGGGCGGCGGCCCATGGCGATCAACCACTCCCGGAAGGTCGCCGCGTCGATCAGCGTATCACGCCAGAGCGCAGCCGCGATGGTCGGATAGCGGGCCGTGAGTGCGTGCAGGCTCTC
>NZ_JAKSYM010000079.1 GCF_022829545.1 Methylobacterium sp. J-030
CGTTCTTCCGTCGCGGGCTCGACACCGAGCATCCGCACCGCGGGGGTATCGTCGGCCTCGGCTTCGCCGCGCACGAGCCAGGGGCCAAGCGTCGGCACGCGAGCGGCCGATAGCCTGCGCCCGCTCACGTCAGTACTCCTCGGCCAGCATGAGGGTCAGGACACGCGTCGTCACCGCCGGGTTGGCTGGGTCGGGTGAGTGCCCGCGCAGATCGCGGTCGTAGGCATCGATCTTCCAGAAACAGCGCTGGGCGCCGACCGCGACCGCGCCGAAATCGTGCTCGCCGTGCGGATCGTTGTCGCCGTCGAAGTTGTCGAAGCGGCGCACGGCCAGCAGCAGGGCGATGCGTTCGGCCTTGGGCAGCACGCGTACGCCGGGCGTCTCGATCACATGGCCGCCGACGAAGCTGCGCCGGAGGGCGTCGTTCAGCGCCGCGATGCGAACTGCGCCGTCGCCTCCGGCCGGCGGCTCGCCATCACGCGAATGGGTCCGGCGATCCAGCTCGTTCGTGTTTTGTTCTGAGCGCGCGGTGCGATCGGCCATGGCCTCACTCCACCGACGTGACATGGGCGGCCAAGCGATCGGCCGCGGCGAAGGCGCGTCGGGATAGGTCGGCCAAACGGTGCGCCTCGGCCGCGAAGGCAGCACCCAGCGCCTGTCGTACCCCCGGACGCTGCGCCTCAGCCGCGCTCAGCACCGCCTCCAGCTCGCAGGCGCTGAGATCGAGCACGCTGGCGAGCGCGCGCCCAAGGTCGGGCACGGCCGCGCCGCTGATAGGCAGGCGCGAGAGTGCGCGGGGGGCCGCAGTGTGATCAATCATCCGATCTGACATGAAGTCTCTCCTGTGAGTGAGGGTCGAGCGGTACCGCGGCGCGACGGCCGCGGTGGGTCGCGAAACGCCGTGGCGACATGGCGCCGGGATCGCAGGCCTGGCTCAGCGCCCGCGCGTCGGGGTTGCGGGATGTAGCAGGCCAAGGGCGCGGCGGGGGCGGCTGAACTCGGGGTAATCGGGGTAGTCGGCCCAGGTCAGGACGAAGTGGTCGTCGGCCTTCGTGGCCACGACCGTGGCGGCATAGTAGGCGTCCTCGTCATCGCCCTGGGCTAGCACGAGGCTGCCGGGGCCGATGTCGGCCCAGTCGAACGGCGGCTTGGCGCCCCCGCCCGAACCCGCGCCGGCCCCTCCGGCCATACCGCCGCCACTCTGGCTGCCCACGGGGGACGGTGCCGCTGCCGCGGCCTTGCTG
>NZ_JAKSYM010000087.1 GCF_022829545.1 Methylobacterium sp. J-030
CCACGGTCCCTCTCCCCGCGCGCGGGGCTGCCGGATTCACACATCTCCCGCGGAGAGGCGATGAACGGCGCCGCTTCTCCCCCTCCCCCGCAGAGGGGGAGGGGGGGGCGCTTGGGGGACCTGGGCCGCCAGCCCGGTCGCCCTGACGATGACCCCAAACCCGTTGTTTAAATCCGCCCGGCGCGCGGGGCGGGGTGGGCTCCCCCGCCCGTCTTCCGCCCTGTGCCGAACCCCCTTTGCCGTCCGCCCCTCCGCCGCCCCTGGGGGGCGGGCAAGAGCCCCGCGTTCCCGGCGGGTTCGG
>NZ_JAKSYM010000093.1 GCF_022829545.1 Methylobacterium sp. J-030
GCCCGCGCTCTCATTCGGGAGGGCGTGTGATGTCGGTGCTCCCCACTCTCGCCCTCGATGAAGTGGCCGAGCGGGCCAGTCTTGCTGCCCGCTACGCCGAAGCTGCTGCAGCCCTCGCGGCGGCCGGGGATACACCCGGCATGGTACACAGCTTGGCCTGTGCTGGCCGGGCGATCCTGGCCGCTAGCCAAGCCGCAGCCACCCTCCGTCCCTTGACCATGGAGGCGTCGCGATGAGCGCCTCCTCAATAGTCGCGACCGTGATGAAGAACAACGTGGAGGAGGTCAGGGTCAGCCTGACCTCCTTCAACGGGTTCGACCTCGTCGACATCCGCACCTTCGCCCGGCTGATCGGTACGCACGGAGAGCCGATGCCGACCAAGCGCGGCGTGTGCCTCGGTCGCGACCGCCTGCCCGAACTCATCCAAGCTCTTATCCAAGCACAGGAGGGCGGCACATCATGCTGAGCCTCGACGGTATCGCTCGCGCCCTCGGCGGCGAGGTTCGCGGGAACAAGGTTCGTGCACCTGGGCCTGGGCACTCCCCAGCCGATCGGTCCTTGACGGTCTGGCTAACCGACGACGGGTCCGACATCACGGTCGACAGCTTCGCCAATGATGGCAAGCTACTGTGCAAGGACTACGCGCGCTCAAAGATCGGTTTGCCGCCATGGGAGCCGAAGAGCGCCAACGACGACTCTAGCATCAAGCGCACGTCGGCGCGGGTGCAGAAGGATTCGGCCGAAGTCGCAAAGCCTGAACTGGCCGGGGATACGATCGTCCTGCCGATCCCGGCTGGAAAGCGTCCTGACAACTTTTGCTTAGCAAGGCGTGATGAGCCGGTAGCGGTCTATACCTATCTCGATGGTGAGGGCCGCGATCTCGGCTACATCGCCCGGTTCGAGACCGCCGACGGCAAGGTGTTTCTGCCTACCACCCTGTGGCGGCGAAAGGACGGCACCTACTGGGCCAACAAGTCGTGGCCTAAGCCGCGTCCGCTCTATGGCCTCGACAAGCTCGCTGCCCGCCCGAACGCATCCGTCGTCGTGTGTGAGGGCGAGAAGGCCGCCGACGCCGCGCAGGATGTCTTCCCGAACAGCGTGGTGGTGACCAGCCCCGGCGGGGCCAAGGCGGCCAAATCCGCGGACTGGACGCCGCTCGCCGGCAAGCAGGTAATGATCTGGCCGGACAACGACGCACCCGGCCTCGGCTACGCCCTCGACGTTGAGCGTGAGTTGGCCGCGGTCGGTGCCGGCACGGTCACCACGGTCGACGCCATGCG
>NZ_JAKSYM010000354.1 GCF_022829545.1 Methylobacterium sp. J-030
CACCGATCGATCCAGCACGACCGCGAGCGGCCCGCTGAGCACCGAGACCGGGATGCCATGGTGCCGGGCGGAGTAGGCCCGCGCGTCCCGGAGCGCGTGCTCCTTGTCCGGTGTGCGCTCCAGAGCGACGTAGCGGCCGCAGGGCAGGAGCAGCCAGGCGATCCACATGCCCGCGGTCGGGCAGAGGATCACCTCGACGGCGACCGGCGTGCGCTGGGTGGACATGGGCGAGGGGAAGGCGACGACGGATCCCATCAGGCGCCCCCGTCGTGGAAGGTGCCGCCGATCTCCTCGGCGAGCTGCCGGCCGGCACGGACCGCCTCGGCGCGGTCGGTGTAGTCCCCGTGGCTGCCGGCCGAACCGCCGGACGGCGACTCGTCGAACACGGTCCAGCAGCCAGCATGCGGCGGGTGCCCGTAGCGGACCAGGAAGATGTCGGCGCCCCACGGGGCGCGCGGCAGCTTGGGACGGGCGCTCGGCGCCGGCCGGGGCCCGAAAGTGAGGATGCGACCCATCAAGCAGCCTCCTCGTTCCGGTCGCGCGCCGCGAAGGCTCGGCACCAATGGTCGGCGGCAACCACCGGCCAGACGGCGTTGTCGCCAGCGATCGCGTCGGGGTCGATGCTGGGCGGCGCGGCGCGGCACTGGCCGGTCGGCTTGCGGCCGACGACCACGAACCCGCGCGGGCCGTCCTGTCCGACGGCGATGCTGTCCCATGCATTCCAGGCCGTGCAGTTCGCGCAGGCGAGCGCTCCGGCGGGCGGGCAGAGGATGCGGGGGTGCGTCATCGGCTGCCCTCCGTCTGCTGGGCGGGCCGGAGGGCCTGGGCCGTAGAAGCGGCCGACGCGAGCGCGACGGCGGCTTGCCTGAGCGAGTAGGCGAGTCCCTTGGCATCTCGTGCCAGGGC
Organism: Methylobacterium sp. J-030; assembly: GCF_022829545.1. Classification (GTDB taxonomy): domain Bacteria; phylum Pseudomonadota; class Alphaproteobacteria; order Rhizobiales; family Beijerinckiaceae; genus Methylobacterium. The sequence goes on from NZ_JAKSYM010000354.1 coordinate 907, forward strand.
GAACTGTCCGGCCGCGTGAACGTAGGTTTCAGCGATGGCCGCGGCCTCGCCGGCTGCATCGAACTGCAGCGCGGCGGTCGGGGTGATGTCGGGAAGCGCCCCCATCTACCGGGCCTCCCGCATCTGCGGGCCGATGCCGGCGAGGCTGGCGAGGACGGCGGCGACCGGATCCGAGACGCGGCACCGATCGGCAAGGCGGCGCTCGATGCGGGCCTGCACTGCGGCTGTGTCGGGAACGGCCTCGTGGGGCCGGAGGGCGAGGGAACGGCTGTAGGTCTTGGGTTTCACGGTAGGCACTCCTGCGGTGAGGGTGCCGGCCGAAAATCATTGAGACTGAACGCCAGATGCCTTATCTACCGCGGTGCTGAAGCGCCGTAGATGAGACCCCGCCGCCGGACCCCGATTTTCGGACCGGCGGCGTTTCAGGCGGCAATCGGTTCGCTCAGCACTCCGAGAAGGCGTAGAGCTTCAGCCGGTGGGATCATGGGCGTGCGCCCGACCCAAACGGCTTTGATCTCCTTGCGGTGGATCGCCTTGTAGATCGCGTCCTTCGACCGATTGGTGACGCTGGCAAGATCCTTGACCGCCACTTGGCGCCCATCGCGGGCCTGCTTCTCGACCTCTGTCTGACGAATGATGGGCGCGTGTTCGGTCACGGCCGACCTCCTCTGTCCGCGCGAGCTTGCGCGTCTGTGCCGACAGAATGGCGCCATCCGCGTCAATGTCAATCAAAACGATGACAAGGCTTTCGGACACCGTTGCCGGTCACGGCGGGCAATGATATGTCCTAGGCAACAGGAGCAACGAGAGCAACGAGAGGCCATGCCCAAAACAGCCACGCCAAAGGATGCCCCGGAGCGCATCACCGTTCAGGCCCGCACGACTGCTCGGACGCGCGAGCGATTGGAGCAAGCGGCGAAAAAATCGGGCCGTTCCTTATCTCAGGAACTCGAATTTCGACTAGATCAGTCCTTGGATATTGAAGACATCGTTGCGGCAACGGTAGAAAGGTCGGAGTTTAATATTGTCGAAGCGATGGGAGGCCCGCAAACTTATAGTTTCCTTTGCGATATACGCGATGTAATTGGCGCCGTAGAAACGGACTTAGGGGGGCCTTGGCATGAAAAAGCCGAGGGTAAGGCGTCAGTTTACAAGGTACTTGAGGCAGTGTTGCCCGCGCTTATTCGCTCTGATCGTTCAGAAACGATGATAAAAGACGCAATGGGTCGCTTTTTTGAGATATCTGGGCTCGTCCCGCGGGTTGAAAGGATCTATCCGCGCCCCGAGCCTGTCGAAGGATTGCGGTTTGTCACAGAAGAGGAGCGAGTGCGATTTTTCTATCTCAACGAGGACAACGCTTCGGGTCTTGCTGACCTAAAACCGCAGCGCCGCGCCCGCAAAATCGCCGATAAATAATCGTGTCAGTTTGTCGCACTAACGCCAGCAGGCAATACATGAGCAACGAGAGCAACGAGGGCAACAGAACGCGTCTATAGCTTTGTAACACAAACCGCCCGCCTGTGTTCTACTCCGCGAGTGCTTCCGCTCGGGGATGTTTGACGTGCGCACGCCCCAAGACCGCGTTCTGAACCGTCGTCTGCCGGCCGCTATGCGCCGGGACCTCGACGCCGCCGCCCATGCCGGCGGGATCCGCCTCTCCGTCGCGACCCGCACGGCGCGGGCGGTTGGCCCCGCCGGGATCCGCCCGAACGATCAGCCGGACCCCCCCCCGCCGGCCGGCCCCGCCGCCGCCCTGCCGGCCGCCGCGTGATGGGCAACGCCTCCGCCCTCCCCGACGGCCTCGCTCCCGATCCTCCGCCCACCGAGGATCAGCCTCCCGCCCCCGTGCGTCCGGTGGCGTCGCC
>NZ_JAKSYM010000355.1 GCF_022829545.1 Methylobacterium sp. J-030
CTTTGACGATCTCGGCGGTCAGACCGCCAGAGTTCATGGAGTAGCTATCGAAGGAGATGTAGGCAGGTGCGGCCTCGACCCGGTCGACATGCTGAAGCACCAGGGTAGCGAGCGCCTCGGGCTGCCAGCCGTCTTCGTCGAGGCCATTGGCGGCGTCCCACCCCTCGGGCGGCTGACGCTCCTCACCGGTGGGTGTGGCCGCAGCAACGCGCATGGCGTCGACCGTGGTGACCGTGCCGGCACCGACCGCGGCCAACTCACGCTCAACGTCGAGGGCGTAGCCGAGGCCGGGTGCGTCGTTGTCCGGCCAGATCATTACCTGCTTGCCGGCGAGCGGCGTCCAGTCCGCG
>NZ_JAKSYM010000109.1 GCF_022829545.1 Methylobacterium sp. J-030
TCCGGCAACTCGTGGCCGACGTCATCTATGGCGACAATGCTGTCGAAGGTGTCGATGAAGTAGCGGGGCATCAGGCCCTCCGCGTCGCAGGCGGGAGCGCTCGCCTCACCCAGCCGCCGGCGCCTACGGTCGATCAGCCAACGATGCCCTCCTGTGCCGTGTCCGACCGGGAGGCGCTACAACACACATTGGTTTGCACGCTACGTGACTGCGCAAGCTGAATAAATTGAAGCAGCACGCCACGACTGCACGGCTTCAGTTGAAAACGATCCACATATGTAATAAAGCGGAACTCAATGTGTGTTGGGGATTTGACCCGAACATACAGCCGCTCGGTATCGGACCGACCGACGTCCGACTGACGGCGGATAGAAGCCTCACGGCTCCGCGTTCTCAGCGCGGCCGAGCCGCGAGAGAGAACGAATGTCCAAACCGCTGATCATGAAGGTCGAAT
>NZ_JAKSYM010000111.1 GCF_022829545.1 Methylobacterium sp. J-030
CAAAGCGCAGCCGCGCAAGACGGAGACGAAGCCCTCGACGCCCGCGAGGAAGCGCGCTTCGGGCAAGGCTACCGCCGGCAGGACCCGAAAGGCTGCCTGACCGGCCGCCTGTCCGGCCGGCGCACCGCCAAGATTACTGCGTGCTAGCCCGGCCTTGCCGGTTCCAAGGTAACGGCTGCCAGCCTGTCCATCATTGACTAGAGTCGGCTGACAGAAGACCGCCATGGTTTCCTGGAAGCGGCCGTTCATACGCTGTCCGGCAACTCCAGCTCGGGGTGAGGAGCGTAAGTCAGCCAATCGCTTAGAAGCGGTCGTTCTGTATCCGACCCAACCTAGCCGCAAGGACCGCCATCGACGCTTCTCCGAAGCAGTCATTCGTCTGCCGTCCGGCAACTTCGGCTCAGGGTGGGGAGCGGATCTTGAGCCTCCACCCCAGAGCGGATGCTCCGCTGCAGCCAGTCTACGATGTTTCCGAGAGCGAACGTTCGACGTCGTCGCGTGGGTTCAGGTGGAGATACTTCGGATCAAACTCGGCGAAATCCATCAGCCGCGCAGCGTTGGGGATGCGCATGCGCTTGCGCCTCCATTCGAGCAGGCCCTGACCTC
>NZ_JAKSYM010000116.1 GCF_022829545.1 Methylobacterium sp. J-030
GCAAGGTCGGGCCGCTCGCCGCCCCTCTCAGACCATTCCGTGATCCGGCGGGCCAGGTCGTCGCCGCCGTCCAGTTCGGCAAGCTGAGCGCGGCTCTCGGCGACGATGGCCTCGTGCTCCACCTCGCGCGCCTTCGCCAAGGCCGCTTCCTTCGCCGCCAGGGCCTCACGGGCGCCAGCGCGGACGTTGAGGGCATCTCGGAGCTTGGCCCGGGCCACGGCCTCTAGCGCCGGCATTTCGGCCACTGGACGGGCGGCATGCTGATGCGCGTCGAGAACCGCGAGGGCCGAGCCGGTCTGAGCCGCGAGCGACAAGGGGGCGGTCGGGAGAGGTAGTCCCGCCTTGGCCCGCTCGGCGATGAAGGCGTTCAGTTCGGCGTGATTGCGCGGCGCCTCACGCAGCACGGACGCCGAGGCCGGCCGGTAAGGCAGGACCGTGACGGTATGGCCGCCCGGCTGATGCAACGTGCGATCGACGACAGGCGCGGGCGCGGCGACCGGCTCGGGGCCGGCCTGGCGCGAATGGTCTCGGCGGTCCACCTCGGCGACAGGCACGGCACCGTCACGCCGGGGAACCTGAGGGGCGAAATCGTGGATGGCGCTGCTCATCGACCGGTCCTCCCGTAGAATTCGGCAGCCCGCTTGTTCATGTCGCGCAGCTGCTGGCGCTGATGCTCGGCACGATCGGCCCAAGCCTGATCGAAGGCGGCCCGGTCGCGCTGGGCCTGGGCTACAGCATCCCGGGCGGCGCGGTCGCGAGCGGCAGCGCGGTCTCGCGCGAGCTTAACCTCGGCCAGCTTCTCGCCGACCTCGTCCATCATCTCCATGATGCCAGACCGGTCGATCGCGTCCTGCATCAACTCGCCAAAGCGCTTGGTCGTGATGCGGACCGGCGTCGCAGAGTCCTTGAACTTGATGCTGATGGTGTCGTTCGCGGCGCTTGACTTTTGTGAGCCGCTAACTCGGCGGCGCGGCCTCACAACATCTCGCATCGGCACGTCAAAAACATAATTTTGGGGCATGGTATCCTCAACTGTCCGGGGGAGTCGTCCAAGACGGCGCTACGGTTCCGAGACTGCGGTAGGCGTCGACGGACCCGCCGTTCTCCGCGAAGGCCTGCACCGCCACGAGGGCGAGGTAGGCAGCGATGTCCGTGTCGGTGTGCCCCTGGGGCGGGAAGCTCATCCCGCAGTCCCCGAGAACGGCCAGGGCGGCGCGGGACGCCGCGAACAGGGCTTGGTCGGTGGCGAAGTCCGCAGGGGTCGGACGCCGGGTCTGGTCAGCCATTCAGGCAGCCTCCGTGGGTGCGCTTACCGGCCGGGAGCAGCACGGCGGGCGAACACCGCGCGCTCAACCGGACGGCTCGCATCGGGGAGCGGGGAGACAGACCCGCACCCGATCGGTCGTGGCTGATAACCGTGGCTCGACGGGCGGGGGCGCTAGTCATCGAGCAGCCTCGCCCACATGTCCGGGTCGTAGTCGCCGGGCTGCTTCTGCAGGCTCACCA
>NZ_JAKSYM010000120.1 GCF_022829545.1 Methylobacterium sp. J-030
CCCACGCACCACCTACACGATCCTGTCGGCCGCCGGCGGTGTGTCGGGCCAGTTCGCCAGCGTCACGTCGAACCTCGCCTTCCTCTCGCCGGGCCTGCGCTACCTGCCGAACGACGTCGACCTGACGCTCACCCGCAACGACGTGCCGTTCGCCGCCTCCGCCACCGGCCGCAACGGCGCGGCCGCGGCTAACGCGATCCAGGCGGCCGGCTCGGGCCGACTCTACGACGCGGCGGCGGGCTTCACCGCCACGGAGGCGGGCTCGGCCTTCCGGGCGCTGGCGGGCGACATCCACGCCGGCACGGTGTCAGCGGCCTACGAGACGGCGTTCTTCGTGCGCGAGGCGGTGCTCGACCGGCTGCGCTGGGGCCAGCCCGGCACCGGGCTCGACTACGGCAGCCTGCCGGCGAGCTACACCGCCGACCTGCCGGGAAGGCAGCCGGTGGTGGCGAACGTGCCGGTACGCACCCTCGACCCGCAGGTGTTCGGGCTGTGGGGCCAGGGCTTCGGCTCGTTCGGCACGGCCGATGGCGGCGGCAACGCGTTCGACCTCGACCGGCAGATCGCGGGCTTCGCGGTCGGTGCCGACGTGCGGCTGCCGAGCGGACTGCGCTTCGGCGTGGTCGGCGGCTACACGGAGGCGTCGCTCGACAGCGCCGTCCGCACCGGCGGCGTGAGCCGGGCGGAGAGCGCCACGCTGAAGAGCGGGTTCGGCGGCGTGTATGGCGGCACCGAGCTCGGCCCGCTGTCGCTGCGGCTCGGCGCGCTCTACGCCGACACGGATGCGCGCACGCGCCGGGCGGTGCTGTACGGGCTGTCGGACACGCTGAGCGGGCATGGCGGCGGCCACACCGTGCAGGGCTTTGGCGAGATCGGCTGGAAGATCCCGCTGGGCACGCCCGCGGTGGCGGCCCTGGTGTCGAGGGACGGGGCGGCCGCGGCGGTGCAGCCGGTGGCGAGCTACGTCGAGCCGTTCGTGGGCGGGGCCTATGTCGGGATCCGGCGT
>NZ_JAKSYM010000122.1 GCF_022829545.1 Methylobacterium sp. J-030
GGGCTGTCTGCACCTCAATCTGGCGCAGCTTCAACACGACCTGCTCCGCACCCGTCTTCTGACCTCGCCGCATGTCCAACTCCTTTGGTCCTGACTGATCCTCTCAATCAGCCCGGTCCAAAGCCAGCCGGTCAGGTCACCTCCGCCCCCGGAAGGTGCAAAGCTCGGAGAACCTCCGCCAGATCGAGCTTGGCAGGTACGCGAAACGTCCTTGCGTGTTCACATCGCAGCGACGCTTCGAGACTGGCGTCGCCGAGGTCCGAGGCAAGCTTCGTGGTGAAGGCGACGCGCGTGAAGCGGTGCCCATTGATGAGGCTGACGATGAGCTCTGTCGCATGGGATCCGGCGAGAGATCGGACAATTTCGTCCTCCTCGATCATCGCGATATCGGCGAGCACGACGCAGGCCGGGACCTCGCGGGCCATCGCGGCGATGCGGCTGAGCTTGGCCTCTCCGTCTAATTCCAGGGAGCGCCGTTCGATTTCGGCTTCACGGTACCGCGCCGATGCGAAGAAACGATAGACCGCGTCGACGAAGGATTGTTGATCATGCTCATCAAGCGCCAGCGCGAGGATCGGAATGCTGACGCCGTTCTTTAGCAGGAGCGATCGTTTCGGTTCGCAGTGCTTAATTAGGTGCCTGAGCACTACCTTCTTGCCGGAGTGGGTGGTCCCGCGGACGACCGCCACGCGTGGGCCGGCGACCTCTTGGAGATGGCCCCGGACCTCCTTGGCTATGGCTTTCAGCGAGTCGTCGTCGAACGAGCGCGGGGCGGCATTAAAACTGCTGTCGATCCGCGGCTCGTAACCGTATGGCTTAGTCCAGGCGGGGATGGCTTTCTCATCGACCGCTTCGACCAAGGCTCGCGCGAAAGCCTCAAGGCCGGGATGTTGCGCGTTGACAATCTTGGCGAGATCGCCGCAATCTTCCCCAATCACCTTACGGCAATGTTTGGCCAAGCTCTCGGCGATGCGCCAAGCGCCACGCTGCGAGCAGACGGCGTTGGCGTCGAAACGCAGCCAGCGGGCTAGGTGCTTCTCGTCCCATTTCTCGAGGGTAGATCCGAGCGGCTCCGAACCGAATGGTTGAGCGAGATTTATGATCTTACGTGCAAGGAACTCCGACTTGCTGTTGTGGCTGGTCCAAACCAACAAATCCCTCAGAAATATAATGCAGTGATCGGCAGTCAGTTCGTCGAACGCTCCGCGTCCATTGATAAAACGGTGCTTATGCTGGGACCGGATGTCGAAGGAAGCATTCAGCATCGACCGAACCAGCTGGTCGCGCCTAGTCACGATGTCGTTCGTCGGCGGATTAGTCACGGCGGCGAAAATTCCCGTTTCTTGGGGAACTAACGGGAAATGTCATGCTTGCGCAACCTAGCTGCGAATGCGCTGCGAATTGGATTGGTCAGGTCACGGAAGGCATGCGTGGTTTGCGCTGCGAGGGTGGCCTCATGCGTCGAGAGTTGTCGGTACCTTCGAGCGTCCGAAGGGCGCGAAAACAAATGGTGGCTTTCTGGCGCCGAGCCAACTACTGCTCTCCACCCCGAGCTGAAGTTGCCGG
>NZ_JAKSYM010000125.1 GCF_022829545.1 Methylobacterium sp. J-030
CTCGGCGACGTGCTGCAGGTGGCTGAGACCCCGCAGGATGTCCTCCAGGAGTACATCGACACGGTTCTGCAGGCGGCGTCCGAACCGGGCGCGCCGGGGCTGGCACAGGTCGTCACCTCCGATCCGCTTGAGGTGGTGCGCGGCGTGATCCGTGACGATGCCGGGCGCCACGTCGGCCACTTCCCGATGTGGGTCCGGTTCTGGCGTGAGGATCTGCGGCGCAGCCTCCTCGTGGTCCTGCACTCCCCCAACCCCTACGGCGAGGTCGACCTGGCCGTGGTCGCCCACCGCGGCATGCTGAACCGGACGGTCCTGCGGGCCCTGTTTCGCTGGGCGTTCTATGCCGCCAACTGGTCGCGCGTCGTTGCCCGGGTGCCGGCCGACCGCCCGGATCTGGCGGACCTCCTGCGCCGCACCGGCCTCACGCACGAAGGGCGCGCCCGCGGCGGCCTCAACGGCGCCGACGCTCAGCTTTGGGCTCTGACCGCGCAAGACGACCTCTGGATCATGCCCCGCTCGATGCGCCGGCCCAAGCCGGCCGAGCGCGGCATCCCCATGCCCGACCCGATGAAGGTGCACTGAGTATGGGTATCTTCGACTCGATTACGGGCGGGGCCGCGACGACCGCCTACAAGAACAATATGCAGACCATCAACACGGGTCTGAACCAGCAGAGCACAGCGCTCGGCGACAACTACACGCAGGCCAACAACTACCTG
>NZ_JAKSYM010000136.1 GCF_022829545.1 Methylobacterium sp. J-030
CCGGAGTGAGTGGAGTTCAGCCGTGTGATCTGCCGATCTGGGGGCCGAGCGGGCCAAGGCCGCGGGCGCCCAGAAGGTGATCTTCGACCGCTCCGGATACATCTACCCGGGCCGTATCGCGGCCGTGGCCGAGGCCGCCCGCGTGGGTGGCCTGGAGTTCTAAGGGCTCCAACGGGCCTCTCTCCTCACCCTTGCGGGGAGGAGCCGGAGGTGGGGGTGGTTCAGGATCAAGCGCTACGGTGCCTCCTGCACCACCCCCACCCCTAACTCCTCCCCACTCAGATCGGGCTTGGCCGATGTGAGCAGGCAAGAGCCAATCTCGGGCAAGCCCGAGATTGGTGGGAGGGAATCGAGCGAGCGGGTCTTCGGATCTGCGCCAGTGAGATAGGTTGCAAAAACATGGCACGTGAACGGGAAGGCGGGGGCCGCGGCCGCCGCGATGATCGCGAGGAGCGCGACAGCGAGTTCGTGGACAAGCTCGTCCACATCAACCGCGTCGCCAAGGTGGTGAAGGGCGGCCGTCGCTTCGGCTTCGCGGCCCTCGTCGTCGTCGGCGACCAGAAGGGCCGCGTCGGCTTCGGCCACGGCAAGGCCCGCGAGGTGCCTGAGGCGATCCGCAAGGCGACCGAGGCCGCCAAGCGCGGCCTGATCCGCGTCTCGCTCCGCGAGGGCCGGACCCTGCACCACGACGTCAACGGACGCCACGGGGCAGGCAAGGTGATCCTCCGGGCGGCCCCGCAGGGCACCGGCATCATCGCCGGCGGCCCGATGCGCGCCGTGTTCGAGACGCTCGGCATGCAGGACGTGGTCGCCAAGTCGCTGGGGTCCTCGAACCCCTACAACCTCGTGCGCGCCACCTTCGAGGCGCTCAAGAACGAGGACAGCCCGCGCTCCGTGGCGGCCCGCCGCGGCATCAAGGTCTCGACGCTCCAGTCGCGTCGCCGCGATGCCGACCCGGCCGACCAGTCCGAAGCCGCGGTCGCGTAAGGGAGGGTCCGATGGCACAGAAGACCGTCCGCATCGAGCAGATCGGCTCGCCGATCCGCCGCGAGGCCAGCCAGCGCCAGACGCTGATCGGCCTGAAGCTCAACAAGCTCCACCGCGTGGCCGAGCTGGAGGACACCCCCTCCGTGCGCGGCATGATCCGCAAGGTTGCGCACCTCGTGCGCGTCCACGGCGACGTGGCGTGAGGAGGGTCCGATGAAACTCAACGAGATCAGCGACAATCCCGGCGCCACCAAGGACCGGATGCGCGTCGGCCGGGGCATCGGCTCCGGCAAGGGCAAGACCGCGGGTCGCGGCGTGAAGGGTCAGAAGGCCCGGACCGGCGTGGCCATCAAGGGCTTCGAGGGCGGTCAGATGCCGCTCCATCGGCGCCTGCCGAAGCGCGGCTTCAACAACCTCTACGCCCAGGACCTGAACGAGGTGAACCTCGGCCGGATCCAGGAGGCGGTCGACGCGGGCAAGCTCGACAAGGCCGCCACCGTGACGGTGGAGAGCCTCGTCGCCGCCGGCATCATCGCCCGTCCCCGCGACGGCGTGAAGCTGCTCGGCGTCGGCGAGCTGACCGCGAAGCTCAGCTTCGCGGTGACCCGCGCCTCCAAGTCCGCCGTCGAGGCGGTCGAGAAGGCCGGCGGCTCGGTCAGCACCGTCTACGCCCAGGGTGCCTCCACCCGCGGCGGCAGCGAGGCGGCCACGGCCTGACGGACGCGATGGGGGCGACCGCGGAACCCGTTGCACGGGCCCCGCGCAGCCTTTAAGCCGATCCTTCGAGCGGCGGCCCTGCGACCACGCGGGCCGCCGTTTTTCGTTTCATCCGGGTTCGACCGCCCGGCGACATGTCCAGGACGCGACGCTTATGGCCTCAGCCGCCGAGCAGCTTGCCGCCAACCTCAATTTCGGTGCGATCGCCAAGGCCGATGAGCTGAAGAAGCGCATCTGGTTCACGCTCGGCGCCCTCGTGGTGTTCCGGCTGGGGACGTACATCCCGATCCCCGGCATCGATCCGGAGCAGTTCGCCCGCAACTTCCAGCAGCAATCGGGCGGCGTGCTCGGCCTGTTCAACATGTTCTCGGGCGGCGCCGTGGAGCGCATGGCGATCTTCGCCCTGAACATCATGCCCTACATCTCGGCCTCGATCATCGTGCAGCTCCTGACCTCGGTGATCCCGAGCCTGGAGGCGCTGAAGAAGGAAGGCGAGTCCGGCCGCAAGGTCATCAACCAGTACACCCGCTACCTCACGGTGGTGCTGGCGCTGGTGCAGTCCTGGGGCATCGCCATCGGCCTGCAGAGCTCCTCGGCGGCGATCGACCCGGGCCCGTTCTTCCTGGCCTCGACGGTGATCACGCTGACCGGCGGCACCCTGTTCCTGATGTGGCTCGGCGAGCAGATCACCTCGCGCGGCATCGGCAACGGCTCGTCGCTGATCATCTTCGCCGGCATCGTGGCCCACCTGCCGATCGCGATCGCGGGCGCCCTCGAGCTCGGCCGCACCGGCGCGCTTTCGCCGGCCATCATCCTGGGCGTGGCCGTGGCCGCGGTGGCGCTGGTCTACTTCATCGTGTTCATGGAGCGCGCCCAGCGCCGGCTCCTGATCAACTACCCGAAGCGCCAGGTCGGCAATCGCATGTACGAGGGTCAGACCTCGTTCCTGCCGCTCAAGCTCAACACTTCGGGCGTGATCCCGCCGATCTTCGCCTCGTCGCTGCTGCTGCTGCCCGCGACCGCCGCGAGCTTCTCGGCCAATGGCGGGGCCACCGGATGGCTCGGCACGATCACGGCCTATCTCGGCCACGGCACGCCGCTATTCATGGTGCTCTACGCGGCGCTGATCATCTTCTTCACGTTCTTCTACACCGCGGTGGTCTTCAACCCGCAGGAGACGGCCGACAATCTGAAGAAGCATGGCGGCTTCATCCCGGGCATCCGTCCGGGCGAGCGCACCGCGGCCTTCATCGACAAGGTGCTGACCCGCATCACGGTGATCGGCGCCCTGTACCTGACCCTGGTCTGCCTGTGCCCCGAGATCCTGTCGTCCTACGCGGCGGCGAGCCTCGGCTTCGGCGGCACCTCGCTGCTGATCGTGGTCTCGGTGACGATGGATACGGTGGCCCAGATCCACGGGCACCTGATGGCCCATCAGTACGAGGGCCTCGTGAAGAAGGCCAAGCTGCGCGGCGCGTCGACTACGCAGCGTCGGCGCTGAGACTGATACAGAGGCGGGATAACGCCGAGTCTCTCCCACCTTTGCGCCAAAGGTCCGGGTGCCTCCGAGCCCCGGACCGGCTAGAAAATCCCCGAACCCGGCGATGCCAGGGAGGCTTCGCCACCGCGGCTTGTGCCCACAAGGAGTGGGCCGAACGAGGACTACGCCATGCGCATCATTCTGCTCGGGCCGCCCGGCGCGGGGAAGGGGACGCAATCCGAGCGGATCGTGCAGCGCTTCGGCATCCCGCAGCTCTCCACCGGGGACATGCTCCGGGCGGCGGTGGCCGCCGGCACGCCGGTCGGCCTGGAGGCCAAGGCCGTGATGGAATCGGGCGGCCTCGTCTCGGACCGGATCGTGGTCGGCATCGTTGCCGATCGAATCGAGGAGCCGGATGCCCGCCGCGGCTTCATCCTGGACGGCTTCCCGCGCACCGTCGCGCAGGCGGAAGCGCTCAGCGCAATGCTGGCCGGCAAGGGGCTCAATCTGTCCGCAGTCATCGAGTTGAAGGTCGACGAGGCCGCGCTGGTAGGCCGGATCGAGAATCGTGCCGCTGAGACCCTGGCCCGCGGCCAAGCCGTGCGGAAGGACGACACCCCGGAGGTGTTCAAGCAGCGCCTGGAGGCCTATCGCGCCCAGACCGCGCCGCTCTCGGCCTACTACGCTGGAAAGGGTATGCTGCAGACCATCGACGGCATGCAGCCGATCGACAAGGTGACGGCCGACCTGATGGCGGTGCTGGAGCCGCACGAGGAGCCGGTCGCCTCCTGACAAACGTTGAAGCGGCGCCTTGCCGGGGTCCGCGTACGGGTACGATAGCGCCCGGCAAGTTGAGATAGCTGCTCTGCGATCACTCCTACTGCCTTAGCCAGAAACCTTACGGGTGCTAAGGTGGGCGTGTCAGTGTGGAGATTGTCCCATGAGTCGCCTGACCATCGACTTGTCGGATCAGCAGCATCGGAACCTGAAGGCCCTGGCGGCCTCGCAGGGGAAGACGATCACGCAATACGCGTTGGAGCGCCTGTTCCCCGGCGATGTTGAGACCGATCAGGCTTGGCGCGAGTTGCAGGCTCTGCTCAGCAAGCGCATTGATGAAGGGCTGGCGGGGCATCTCTCCACCAAGACCGTCAGCGAAATTCTTGATGCGGAATTGAGCGAGGGTCAGGCCTGATCGGCTACGTCCTGACGGCGGCCGCGGAGGCCGACCTGCGCGACATCATTCGTTTTACACGCGATCATTGGGGCGATGCGCAGGCACGTCGCTATACCGCTTCGCTTGAACGCGGCATCGCTCACCTCGCCGCTGGCCGAGGTGCCTGGAGAGAGATGAGCGCTCTTGCCCCGACGCTGCGGATGGGGCGATACGTCCATCATTACGTCTTCTGCCTGCCACGCGAGAACGCACCCGCGCTCATCGTGGCGATCTTTCACGAGCGTATGGACGTGATGGCGCGACTGGCTGACCGCCTCAAGGAACCTGATTCAACTTGAACGATCCGTCGTCACAGGCTGATGATGCGTCTTAGACAGACTCGGACCCACAATGACCTTCTACAGCCTCACCACAGCCGTCGCCCTCTTCGCCCTCGCGATCCCGGCTCACGCCCAGAGCCCGGCCCAATCCTTCGTCTATCGGCAGAAGCAGTTCCGGCACGCCTGCCGGCCGCCGCTCAAGTTCGCCGCCGGCACCTGCGTCCGCCACTGCCCGGCCGGCTACCGGAACACGGGCGGTTACTGCCGGCTCCAGAATCAGCGCTTCCGTTGACGCGCAGGGCTCACCGATTCAATCGGTGCTCCCGATGCAGCCCGCCGAAGAAGTTGACGATATCCATCTGAAGCGAGCGGCGGCCGAAGAGGCGCAGCGGATAGCCTTCGGCCGTGTCGGCGCGCAGCTCGATCATCGCCGTCATGGCATTGTAGCGGAGCACCATCCTGCGCCCGGCGAACGTCGCCCAGAGGCGCCCCGGCCCGGCATCCTCGTCCTCGAGGGCGACCGAACCCGGCTCGGCCTCGGCCAGGATGCCGCCGATCACCGCCATCACCACCGGGGCGACCTCATCCAGCGTCTCTTCGGCCATCCGCAACACCGCGTCGGCGAAGGCCCGCAGGGTCGCGCCGTCGCTGGTCACAATCGACATACCTGCTCCCCATCCCTCGTGAACGCTCCCGCGTCCAGCGCATGGCGGCCACCGGACCGGTCGCGCATCGTTGACATCGGCCCGCACGCGCGCTAGCAGGCCCTCCTTCGTCCAGCCGAACGATAGTCCGAGGTTCCCTGTCCTAGGGTGACCCGCGGGCCGCGTCGTCGTTTCACGTGCGCAGGGGCCGGCCTCCACCGGACGCGCACGACACCAGCCCGGTTCCCCGGGCCTCATATGGAGAGTGATCATGGCCCGTATCGCAGGCGTCAACATCCCGACCAACAAGCGCGTCGTCATCGCGCTTCAGTACATCCACGGCATCGGCGCCAAGAAGGCCGAGGAGATCACCCAGAAGGTGAACATTCCGGCCGAGCGTCGGGTCAACCAGCTGACCGACGCCGAGGTTCTCTCGATCCGCGAGACGATCGACCGCGACTACCTCGTCGAGGGCGATCTGCGCCGCGACGTCTCGATGAACATCAAGCGCCTGATGGATCTCGGCGCCTATCGCGGCCTGCGTCACCGCAAGCAGCTGCCGGTCCGTGGCCAGCGCACCCACACCAACGCCCGCACCCGCAAGGGCAAGGCGAAGCCGATCGCCGGCAAGAAGAAGTAACATTTCCGGTTGGAGAGGCCGTGCTTCGCTCGGCCTCCTGACCGTCGCGCCGGGTGTCCCTGCGGGAGGCCGGCTTTGGCTCGCCAGCCCCGCACGGGCTAAGCGGCCACGTTCCAAAAAGAATCCCGAGCGCCTGGCATTACGGGCGCGCTTGAAGGAAGAGTGAGACCAGAATGGCCAAGGAACCGCAACGCGTCCGCCGCCGCGAGCGCAAGAACATCGTGTCGGGCGTCGCTCACGTGAACGCCTCGTTCAACAACACGATGATCACCATCACGGACGCGCAGGGCAACACGATCTCGTGGTCGTCGGCCGGCGCCATGGGCTTCAAGGGTTCGCGGAAGTCGACCCCCTACGCTGCGCAGGTCGCCGCCGAGGACGCTGCCCGCAAGGCCTCCGAGCACGGCATGCGCACCCTCGAGGTCGAGGTGTCGGGTCCGGGCTCGGGCCGCGAGTCGGCGCTGCGCGCCCTCCAGGCCGCGGGCTTCACCGTGACGTCGATCCGCGACGTCACCTCGATCCCGCATAATGGCTGCCGGCCGCGCAAGCGCCGCCGCGTCTGATCGAAATCCTTTGACGGAGAAGCTCATGACGGGATCGAAGCCGCTACCGGGCGTGCTGCGTTGGAACCTCGGCGACCTCACGGTCACCGCGCTCAACGACGGCTGGTTTCAGGCGAGCCTCGATCTGGTCACGGGCATCTCCAAGGAGGAGGCCGGGCGGCTCCAGGTGGCGGGCTTCCGCACCGAGCAGCCCAAGGTCACCCTGAACGCCTTCCTGATCACGGGACCCGGCCTCAAGCCGACTCTGATCGACACGGGCTACGGCGATCTGGCGCCCGCTCCGACCCTCGGTCGAATGGGCGAGGCACTCGCGCTCACCGGCGTGAAGCCGGAGGACATCGGCACGGTGCTCGTCAGCCACCTGCATCCCGACCATGTCGGCGGGCTCGTGAAGGACGGCGCGGCGCGCTACCCGAACGCGGAGATCGTGCTGCACGCCGACGAGGCCGCGCACTGGCTGCCGGACGCGGCGCTCGCCAAGGCGCCAGAGGGGGCCAAGCCCTATTTCGAGGGCGCCCGCAAGGCGCTGGCGCCCTATGCCGGCAAGGTGCGTGAGCACCGGGGCGGCGAGGTCCTTCCGGGGATCACGGTGGTCCACCTGCCCGGCCATACGCCGGGCCATTGCGGTTTCCGCATCGTCTCCGGTGGACAGACTCTATTGATGTGGACCGACGTGGTGCACATGCCGGCGATCCAGTTCAAGAACCCGGAGGCCGGCGTCGGCTTCGATGTCGACGGCGACCAGGCACGGGAGACGCGCAAGCGGATCCTGGACGAGGCGGCAAACGAGCGGACACTCATCGCCGGCGGCCATCTCGAATTCCCGGCGCTGGGCTACGTGGCCCGGGACGGGGCTGGCTACAGCTTCGTGCCGGTGCTGTGGAACGGCGGCGAGTAACAGCGGACAGACATTCAGGGACCGTTCGGGGCGCCAGGGGGCTGCGCCGGACGGCCGAAGCGCGGGACCGGACGTCGCGGAGCCCGGGCATGGACGAGAGGTAGGATCGTGGTCATTCAGAAGAATTGGCAGGAACTGATCAAGCCGAACAAGCTGCAGGTCACGACCGGCGACGACCCGAAGCGGGTCGCCACCGTCGTCGCCGAGCCGCTGGAGCGCGGCTTCGGCACGACGCTCGGCAACGCCCTGCGCCGGGTGCTCCTGTCCTCGCTCCAGGGCGCGGCCGTGACCTCGGTTCAGATCGACGGCGTGCTGCACGAGTTCTCGTCGATCCCGGGCGTGCGCGAGGACGTCACCGACATCGTCCTCAACATCAAGACCATCGCGATCCGCTCGCAGACGGACGCGCCCAAGCGCATGACCTTGCGCAAGACCGGCCCGGGCCTCGTCACCGCCGGTGACATCGGCACGGTGGGCGACATCCAGATCCTGAACCCCGACCTCGTGATCTGCACGCTCGACGACGGCGCCGAGATCCGCATGGAGTTCACGGTCGCCACCGGCAAGGGCTACGTCCCGGCCGAGCGCAACCGTCCCGAGGACGCGCCGATCGGCCTGATCCCGGTCGATTCGCTGTTCTCGCCGGTCACCAAGGTGAGCTACCGCGTCGAGACCACCCGCGAGGGCCAGGATCTCGACAAGGACAAGCTGACCATGACGGTCGAGACCAACGGCGCGGTCTCGCCGGAGGATGCGCTCGCCTACGCGGCGCGCATCATCCAGGACCAGCTGCAGGTCTTCGTGAACTTCGAGGATCCGCGCAAGGAAGAGGCCGCGCCGCTCGCGCCGCAGCTGCCCTTCAACCCGGCGCTGCTCAAGAAGGTCGACGAACTGGAGCTGTCGGTCCGTTCGGCGAACTGCCTGAAGAACGACAACATCGTCTACATCGGCGACCTCATCCAGAAGTCCGAGGGCGAGATGCTGCGGACCCCGAACTTCGGCCGCAAGTCGCTCAACGAGATCAAGGAAGTGCTCGCCGGCATGGGCCTGCACCTCGGCATGGACATCCCCGGCTGGCCGCCGGAGAACATCGAGGATCTCGCCAAGCGCTTCGAGGAGCACTACTGAGAGGCGAAGCCGCCTCGGGCTGAAACGGGGCGGTGCCGCACGGCGCCGCTCATTTGGTTCCTCCAGGCTCGGGGCTTCGCTGAGCCGACGCGAGGTCCCAAAGAATCCCGCCGCGGGGTTACGCGGACAGCAACAGCCCCGTCTCGGGGCACCCGGCCGTACCGTGGCACGGCGGCCGAGACCAGAAGGAAGCCAGCACCATGCGTCACGGTTATCGCGGCCGCCGTTTCAATCGCACCGCCGAGCATCGCAAGGCGATGTTCGCCAACATGTCGGTCGCGCTGCTCAAGCATGAGCAGATCGTCACCACACTGCCGAAGGCCAAGGATCTGCGTCCCGTCGTCGAGAAGCTGATCACGCTGGGCCGTATCGACAGCGTGCACACCCGCCGTCTCGCGATGGCGCAGCTTCGCGACGCCGATATGGTCAGGAAGCTCTTCACGGTGCTGGGCCCGCGCTACGCGGGGCGTCCGGGCGGCTACTGCCGCATCATGAAGGCAGGTTTCCGCCAGGGCGACAACGCCCCGATGGCGGTGATCGAGTTCGTCGATCGCGACGTCGAGGCCCGCGGCAAGGATTCCGGCCCGAGCCAGGTCGCCGAGGCCGCCTGATCCAGTCAGTAAGGGGGGCGGCAGGCTCTCCCACCCCCCTCTGCGGGGGAGGGGGAGAAGCGAGGGTCATCGCGCCCGTTCTCGACCGTCTCGCACGCGAAGAAGCCGCCCCGGCTCACACCGGGGCGGCTTCTTCGCGTTCTGGGGATCCAAAAAAACCCGCCGGCTCGCGCCGACGGGTCTGGAGCAGGGTCCACGTCTCGGATGGTCGCGGGAGCTCGCGCACGGCCTAGTTCGGAACAGGCCGGGAACTCGACCGCGCCGCGGTCCGAAAACCCCTATCCCTGCTGATACGCGTCCGGTGGACCGTCCTGGTCCGGGTCGTTGTCGCGCCTGCGGCGCGGGAAGATGCCGTGATTGCTCATGGTCCACCTCCTCGTCGTAACCCGGGAGCCTCCGGCTCCCACAAGATGACAATGAGCCGGCAACCGGCCGGTTCCCGAGGGTTCAGCGGGATCCGGCATCCGCCGCGTCGAGCAGCGCGGCGACCCGGTCGGCGAGGTCGGCCGAGCGGAACGGCTTGGCCAGGACCGGCAGATCCTCGGGGATCTGCATCGCGTCGGCATGGCCCGTGAGGATCAGCACCGGTAGGCCTGGATTCCGCTCGCGGATCGCGGCGGCGAGTTCGACGCCGCTCATGCCGGGCATCGCGAGGTCGGCCACGACGATGTCGCAGCGGTCGCGCTGGAGATGCTGCAGCGCCGCTTCACCGTCGCCGACCTCCGTGGTGCTGTGGCCGAACCCCGTGAGGAACGAGGCCGTCACGTGCCGTACCTGCGGGTCGTCGTCGACGATGAGCACGCGGGCGCGCCGCCCGGTAGCCGGAGCCGTTCCGGCCACAGCGGAGGCCTGCTGCGGCGCCTCGGCGGCGAAGGGAAGGGCGAGTTCGACGCGGGTGCCCCGGCCGACCTCGCTGTCGATCGCCAGCCGGCCCTTCGATTGCTGGGCGAGACCGAACACCATGGCGAGCCCGAGCCCGGTACCCTGGCCCACCGCCTTCGTGGTGAAGAACGGCTCGCAGACCCGGCGCAGAATCTCCTCCGGGATACCGGTACCCTGGTCGGTGACGCTGACGCCGACATAGGTGCCGTCGGCGATTTCGGGGTCCCCGGCGATGTCGAGCCGCCGGGTCGCCACCGTGATGGTGCCGCCCTCGGGCATCGCGTCCCGGGCGTTGATGCACAGGTTGAGCACGGCGAGTTCGAGCTGTTCGGGATCGACCTGGACCGCCGGCAACCCATCCTCCAGGTCGGTCCGCACGGTGACGAGGCCGCCGAGGCTGCGCCCGAACAGGTCGCTCATCCCGACGATCAGGGCGTTCACGTCCACCGCCCGGGCCTGGAGATCGTGGGCGCGGCTGAAGCTGAGAAGGCGCTTCGTCAGGGAGGCGCCGCGCTCGGCCGCCCCGCGGGCGTTCTCGATCAGGCGCTGGACCCGGGGCTGGTCGGCGACCCGGGGACCGGCGAGTTCCAGGCTGCCGAGGATCGCGGTCAGCAGATTGTTGAAATCGTGCGCGATGCCCCCGGCCAGGGTGCCGAGCGCCTGCATCTTGTCGGACTGGCGCAACCGCGCCTCCAGGGTCCGCTGCTCGGTCACGTCCCGCTCGATCACCGCGAGGTGGCTGATCGCGCCACCCGCGTCGCGGATCGGTACGCGGGTCACGTAGGTCCACTGCTCGGCCCCGGTCGGGCCGTCGCTGATGAGGGCTTCGGCCACCGTGCCGGCCCGGATCGACGCCGCGTCCACCTCGGCGATCGGCGCGCCCTTGGCACCGATGAGTTCGTCCTCGCGCCGCCCGAGGCAGGCGGCGACGTCGTGGCCGAGCAGGGCCGCCTTCCGAGCGTTGAGCCGCACGAAGCAGCCTTGGGCGTCCTTGAAGCTGATCGCGTCCTGCGCGTGGTCGAGCAGGCCGCGTAGCAGCGCCCGCTCGGTGGCGAGGTCCCGGCCCAGGCGGTGGCGCTCGAAGGCCTGCCGCACGGTAGAGCGCAGCAGCCCCGCATCCCAGGGTTTCGTCACGTAGCCGACGATGCCACCCCGGTTGAGGGCGGCGATCACCGCGGTGATGTCGGCGTAACCGGTGAGCAGGATCGCCTGTGCGTCGTGGAAGCTGCGCGCTTCGGCGAGCAGCGCGTCGCCGGTCAGGCCCGGCATGCGCTGGTCCGAGACCACCACGGCGATGTCGGGCTCGGCGCGCAGGATCTCCAGCGCCTCGGCAGGGCGCGAGGTCGTGAGCACCCGGTAGGAATCCTCGAACAGATCCTCCAGGGCGATCAGGATATCCGGCTCGTCATCGACGGCCAGGATTGTCCCGACACCTGCCGCACCGTCACTCATGCACTGGCCGCCTGCCGCGGGATCCCGATCACGAAGCAGGCTCCCCCACCTAGGGCCGTCTCCACACTGAGCGAGCCGCTATGCGCTTGCACGACGCTGTAGGCAATCGCAAGGCCGAGCCCCGTCCCGGATCCGACCGGCTTCGTCGTGAAGAACGGCTCGAAGATCTTTTCCCTCAGATCGTCCGGGATGCCCGGGCCGGTATCGCTGATCCGGATCTCGTCGAGATCCGGGCCCGATTCGGTGGTGATTCGGATCGTGCCGCCCTCCGGCATGGCGTCGGCGGCGTTGCCCAGGATGTTCATCACCACCTGATTGAGCAGCGCCGGGGTGCAGTGGATCTCCAACCGGCCGGCGAACGCGCGCTCCACCGCGATTCGATCGCCGAGCTTGTGCTGGATCAGCGCGAGCACGGTCTCGATCGCTTCGGGCACGTTGACCAGGGCGCGCTCGCCCTCGTCGAGGCGCGAGAATTTCCGCAGGTTGAGCACGAGATCCTGGATGCGGGTCAGCCCCATCCGCATCGAGCCGACCCGCTGGCGGGCCTTCTCGACGAGGCGACCGGCGGCCTCGGGCGGCGCCTCCGGCAATTCCCCGAGCAGGCGCTCCACCGTGCCCTGATGGGCCAGGATGAAGGCGAGGGGATTGTTGATCTCGTGGGCGATGCCGGCCACCAGCTCGCCGAGGGAGGCCATCTTGGCGGCCTGGACCAGCTTGGCTTGCGCATCGGTGAGCTGCCGGTTGGCGTCGGCGAGGTCGCGGTTGGCCCGCTCCAGGGCATCGGCGAGACGCGCTCTGGCCTCGGCGGCCTCGGCCTCGGCTTGGGCGCGCTCCACGGCCCGCTCGCGCTCGCCGAACTGGCCGGCGATGCGCCGGTCGTCCTCCTCCAGCAGGCGGCGGCGCACGAAGCCGCGCACCCGCAGCGCCAGCACCTCGGCATCGGTCTTGGCGATGACGTCGTCGGCGCCGGCCGCGAAGGCCTCGACCAGGAAATCCTTGGCCGGATCGCTGCCGGCGATGCCGACGAGGTGGAAGCCGGCCCCGGCCACTTGGCCGGCCCGGCGCTGGCTGATCGCCCGGCACAGGGCGAGCCCGTCATAGGCGTGGCCCAGGAGATCGACCGTGACGCAATCGAACGCCTCGCCCGCGTCGGTCGCGTCCAGGGCGGCGAAGGCGGATTGAGGGCCGTCGGCACTCGCGACGTGATGCCCGTCCTGCCCCATCAGGCCGGCCAGGAAGGTCCGGTAGGTGGCGCTGCCGTCGATCACGAGGATCCGCCCCCGCCGGAAGGCCGCCGCGCCCGGACCCTCGCCGTCGCCGGCCGGGCGGCGCTCGCGCAGGAGGGCGCGGATGCGCAGGATCATCAGGTCGCGGTCGGCGGATTTCGGCAGGTAGGCGTCGGCGCCGCTCTCCAGCCCCTGGCGCTCGCCGCCGTTGCCGCCGGTGAGCATCAGGACGGGCAGGGCCCGGGTGCGCAGGGACAGGCGCATCTGCCGGATCAGCTCGTCGCCGTTCATGCCGGGCAGGTGGTAATCCGCCACCACGAGGTCGGGCTGCTGGCGGTTGAGATGGTCGAGGGCGGTCTCGGCCGAGGCACAGCGCTCCACCGCGAAGCCGTGCGTCTCCAGGAGCAGGCGGAATTCCAGGGCCTGCGTCTCCGAATCCTCCACAAGCAGGATCCGGGCGGGCTCCTCGAGCGGGCCGGGCTCGGTCACGGCCGCGCCCCCGGCTCGACGAGGCGCAGGACGTGGTCGGCGACCCGGTCGAGGGGCAGGATCGCGCGGGCGGCCCCGAGGCGCACCGCCGCCGCCGGCATGCCGTAGACCACCGCGGTGCTCTCGTGCTCGGCGACCGTCTGGGCGCCGGCCGCCTGCATGTCGGCGAGGCCCACGGCGCCGTCCTCGCCCATGCCGGTGAGCAGCACGCCGATCCCCGACGCCCCGGCCTGCCGGGCCATCGAGCGGAACAGCACGGTGGCGGCCGGGCGCTGCCCCGAGACCGGAGCCGAATCGATCACCCGCAGGATCCGGCCGGAGCCGAGCTCCAGGTGCCGGTCCCCGGGGGCCACGTAGACCCGGCCGGGCTCGGACCGCTCCCCGTCCCGGGCGAGGCCGACCGGCAGGGTGACGACGCTGTCGAGCCAGGCCGCGAACCCGTCCATGAAGGCGGCGCCCATGTGCTGGACGACCAGCACCGGCAGGGAGAAGTCCCGCGGCAGCGCCCCGATCACCCGGGCGAGCGCCGGAGGGCCACCCGTGGAGGCGGCAATCCCGAGAACGCTCGGCGCCAGGCCGAGCGGCTCGACCGACGGCGCGTAGGAAGCTGCAGCGGTGCGGCCCGCCCATTCGGTGCCGATCGGGCGGCGGCGGATCACCGGGACCTGGGCCATGATCCGCAATTGCGTGCAAATCTCGCCCGCCACGGCCTCGTAGCCGGCATGGGTGGTGGCGACCGGCTTCTCGACCACCGACAGGGCGCCGGCGCGAAGCGCGTTCATCGAGATGCGCAGGGAGGAATCCTCGACCGAATCCGCCACCACGACGATCGGGGTCGGATGCTCGGCCATGATCCGGCGGGTGGTCTCCAGCCCGTCGATGCCGGGCAGGCGGATGTCCATGGAGATCACATCGGGCCGCACGGCCGGGAGCTTGGCCAGCGCCTCCTCGCCGGAGGCGACCGCGGCCACGAGTTCGAGCCGGGGATCGCGGGAGACGATGTGGCGCAAAAGCTCGCGCACCACGAGGCTGTCTTCCACCAGCATGACGCGGACCGGGGTCACAGGAACTGTCCGATCGTGTCGAGAAGCTGGCGCTGGTCGAACTTCTGCTTGGTCAGATAGGCGTCGGCGCCCAGATCCAGGCCCCGGGCGACGTCGGCGGCATCCCCGCGGGAGGTCATCAGGATCGTCGGCAGCCGGGCGAAGCGCGGGTCGGCTCGCAGCGCCTGGAGCAGGCCGAACCCGTCGAGGCGCGGCATCTCCACGTCGGCGAGGACGAGATCCACGGGCTCGACCTCGGCGCGCAGCCTATCGAGGGCGTCCTGGCCGTCGACGCAGACGACCACGCGGTAGCCGGCCGCTTCCAAGATGCCCTTCTCCAACGTCCGGGTGGTGATCGAATCGTCGACGACCAAGATGGTCGCCCGGGCGGCAGGCCGCGGTGCGGCATCGCCCGTCGCGTGTGTCGTCGAACGTGGAGTATGCCCCATCGTTCCGGACGCCGGTGCGACAGCCGCGCGCGCCGCGAGGCCTTCGGGGTCGAGGACCAGGACCGGCACGTCGCCCGGCAGGATGGCCGTGCCGGCGATCAGGCCCGGATCGGAGCCGAAGGCCGGGGCCGGCAGGACCAGCAGCGAGCGGACATCGTGCAGGCGGTCGACGGCGAGCGCCAAGCGGCCGTCGCCGATTCGCAGCACGACGGCGCGCAAGGCAGCGGGATCGTCCGGATCGGCGGTCCCGCCCAGGATCGCAGCGAGGTCGCTCACCGGATGGCTGGTGGCTGAATCGCCCGCGCCGAGCCGCAGGATCGGGCGGCCCATCGCCAGCGGCAGTTCATCCCGCCTGAGGCGCAGAAGGCGCTCCACGGCATTGCCCGGCAGCGCGTACGGGCGTCCGCCCGCCTCGACCAGCAGCAGGCTGCGCCGGGCCGCCGAGAGCGGCAGGCTGAAGACCAGGGCGGCGCCGGAGGGCGAGCGCGGCTCGAGCCGGACGCTGCCCAGGAGCTGGCGCGCCGCATCCGCCGCCACCGAGAGGCCGTAGCCGCGCCCCGACAGGGTATCGACCGCCTCCGCGGTGGAGAAACCGGGCTCGAAGACGAGGCGCAGCAGGGTCTCGGGGTCGGCGGAAGCCTCGGGGCTCAGGAGGCCGCGCGCCCGCGCCGTGGCCTCGATCCGGGCGAGGTCCGGCCCCGGCCCGTCGTCGAACACCGTCACCTGAAGCCGGGCGCCGCGCACCGCGACCTCCAGCCCAAGCCCCAGCGCCTCGGGCTTGCCGGCGGCGCGGCGGCGCTCAGGGCTCTGCCAGCCGTGGCTCAGGGCGTTCCGGAGCGCGTGGAGCAGCGGGTCCTTCAGTGCCTGGAGCGTGCCGCGCTCCACCGGCAAGTCGAGGCCGCGCAGGTCGAGATCGACCTCGCGGCCCTGCTCCCGGGCGGTCTCGCGCAGGGATCGCGCCAGGGGGGCGAGCACCGTCTCGGCCGACACCAGCGCGAGGCGCTCGGCGGCGGCGCGGACCCGGGCGGCCGCCCCGTCGATGGTGCTGCTGGCCACCGCGTGGCGGCGGGACAGGTCCGACGCCTCCCGGGCGAAGGCGCCGACCTCGGTCGCGAAGGCGCGCCACGCGGTCCTGTCGGTGTCGGCGCCGCCGGCGAGCGCCTCCGCGCCGGCCCGCAGGGTCCGGGCGAGCCCGGCCAGCCGGGCGAGGCTCTCGGCCGCCGAGGTGCGCCCGGCCAGCGTGCTGGTGAGGTCATGGCTCGCCCGGGCCATCGCCTCGACGGCCTCCACGGGAACCCGCAGCAGAGCGGCACCGGGATCGGCCGGCTCGGCGGGCTTCGGGGCCGGCTCCAGGGCGGGCGGGGCGAGGGATGGGTCGCCGGACGGGGCCGGCGGCGGGGAGGACACGATGGCCGGCTCGGCGACAGGCGCGGCGATCTGCTTGGCGGCAGGCTTGGCGACGGGCTTGGCGGCCGCCACTTCTTCCGGCAGCCCGAGAACCCGTCCCAGGGCCGTCAGGGCGTCCGGTGGCATCCCCGGCCCGGTCCCGTCCTGTAGGCCGGCGACGTAGGATTCGATCCGGTCGAGGGCGAGCTGAACGGCGTTGGCCGCCTCCCGATCGAGGGCGGCGGCGTCGGTCCGGACCTTCTCGAACAGAGTCTCAAGCCGATGGGCGACCGCTTCGACGGCGGGCAAATCGACGGCGCGCGATGCCCCCTTCAGGCTGTGGGCGCGGCGGAACACGTCGTTCCAGTCCGGTGCCGCGCTGCCGAGCGCCCCGCGGATCGCCGCGACGTGCTCCCGATGCTCGACATCGAAGGCGGCGAGCAGGAGCTGGCGGATGTCCTGGGCCAAGACGCCGCCGGCCTCAGTGCCGGTAGCGTTCGGCGAGCGCCATCAGCGCCTGGGCGAGCTCCGTGAGGTTGGCCGAGGCGGATTCCACCTGCCGCGTGCCGGCCGCGGTCTGCTGGCTCGCCTGCCGGATGTTCTGGAGCGCGCCCATCACCTGCTCGATCCCGAGCTGCTGCTGGTTCGT
>NZ_JAKSYM010000142.1 GCF_022829545.1 Methylobacterium sp. J-030
GTGGCGAGCAGCTTCGAGCCCGGGTTCAGCCGGCGCACCACGCTGGCCGGCTCGAACCGGAAGATGAAGGTGCCGGACGGGTCGGCGGCGAAGTCCGACAGGCCGCGCGCCTTGGCCAGCGCCTGCGCCAGGGTGATCCCGTCCGCCTGGAACGGCAGCTCGGTGCTGTTGCCCAGCGCGCCCACCGCGATGAAGGTCTGGGGATCGCGCACCAGGGTGAGCACGTCGTTGGGCCGCAGGTAGATGTTCTCCTTCGGGTTGGACACCACCGTGGTCAGCGGCACGGTCGCGGTCACCGGCCCGCGCGAGAGCCGCACGAAGGTCTCCGAGACCGGCGAGCGGTTGCCGCCGGCGGCCGCGATGACGTCGAGGATGCGGTCGCCGTGGCCCGAGAGCGGCAGCCGGGCGCCGGCCGCGCCCTCGCCGGCGACGGTCACGGCCTGGCTGATCGGGCGGGTGACCGAGACCAGCACCTGCGGCTGGATGGCCTTGCCGGCCAGTTCGTTCTCGATCAGCGTCTGGACGTCCTGGGGCCGGCGGCCGGCGACCTTGATGCGGCCGGCATAGGGCACCGAGATGGCGCCGTCGCGCCCGACCGGCTGCTCGGGGATGAGGGCGGACTTGGACCCGGCCGAGAAGCGGTCGGCGACGAGCGGGCCGGAGAACAGGCCGCCGGACCCGGCCTCCCAGACCGAGACCGAGACCATGTCGCCGATGCCGATGACCGGCTCGGCGGAGGGGCGGTGGTCGCCGAAGGAGGCGAGCAGGCTGTCGAGCGGGCGGCCGCGCAGGGCCTCGATCACCGCGGGGGTGACGTCGATGATCTCGTAGCGGGCCAGCA
>NZ_JAKSYM010000144.1 GCF_022829545.1 Methylobacterium sp. J-030
CTTCCGTCCGACCCCGAAGAGCGGGGCAGCGGACCCCCTTACGGGGCCGGCGGCGGGAAAGTTTAGCCGGACGGAGGCAAACGTGCGGAGCCGCTCGAGCCGTGCCCGCTCGCGTTGCACACGGTTCACGACCCAAGACCAGGAAGGCTTCGAGGCGGCTGTCCAATCTAACGCCCCCTCCTGAGGTGCCGGCGCGCAGCTCAGGCCCCGACGGCGCCCTCCAGCCAGCCGCGCGATCCCTGGAGCCCTCCTTCGAGGCCAGCTGACGCGGTCACCTCAGGATGAGGGGGTTGGGTGGGATCAATGGATGGCCCTGCAACGAGGTGCTGTCGTGTACCGTGCGCGTTGCAATCGTGCGCG
>NZ_JAKSYM010000151.1 GCF_022829545.1 Methylobacterium sp. J-030
GTCGGGCACTTCCCGCACCGGGAGGATCCCGACCGGGCAGCGGAGGCGATCGCGGGGTTCTTCAAGCGGATCGGGTGGCGGTGAGGCGCCCCCCCCCCCCCCGGTCCGCAGGTCCCGGAGGCCCGGGAGCCGCGGTTCCGGGGTCCCCTCCCGGCCCGGGTCGGCCCGGAGCCCCACGCGGTGGCCGCGACGTCCGTCTACGACAGCACCGCCCGCACGGTGACGCTCCCCTCCGGCGAGGTGCTGGAGGCGCATTCCGGCGTCGGCGAGGCGATGGACAACCCGCGCTTCGTCCACCTGCGCATGCGCGGCTCGACGCCGCCGGGCACCTACATGCTGACCGAGCGCGAGCGCCTGTTCCACGGCGTGCGGGCGATCCGCCTCACCCCGGTGGCCGCAGCGGGTCGATCCACGGCCGTGACGGGCTGCTCGCCCACACCTACATGCTGCGCCAGCCGGGCGCCTCGAACGGCTGCGTCTC
>NZ_JAKSYM010000170.1 GCF_022829545.1 Methylobacterium sp. J-030
GGTCTGGTGGCCTGAGCGGCGTGCCCAGAACCCGATCCCATCTCGAACTCGGCCGTTAAACACGCCAGCGCCCATGGTACTGTGTCTCAAGGCACGGGAGAGTCGGTCGCCGCCAGACCCGCCCATCGCAACCAACACGCCAAGGCGCCCACGAGCCCGCGCCATTCCCCCACCACGACCACCTATCCGGCCCAACCGCACACGCCCGCGGTCAGGCCGTACACGCTGGCGCGGGGTGGAGCAGCCCGGTAGCTCGTCAGGCTCATAACCTGAAGGTCACAGGTTCAAATCCTGTCCCCGCAACCAAAACCTGAAACCATGCCAAAGCCCCTCGTTCCGACGAACGAGGGGCTTTTCGTTTGGCCAAAGCCATTCCGATTCCCAGGATAAGCTTGGCCTTACTTGGGTTCATCCGTCGTGCGACTTGCGGCGAAGGTGTCGTCGACCTGCCGCAATCGACCTCGATAGCGTAGGGCAGCAGCATGCGCGTCCGTCCCGTATCCAGGACAGGGCCGCCCTGATGTCGGAGCCCCCTCTATGCTGACCCGCCTCGCCCTGCCCGCCCTCGTCGCAGTCCTGCTGGCCGCCGGTCCGGCCGCGGCCCAGATGGCGCGCACGGAGGCGAAAGAGGGAACTCTCAGTAAGGTCGTGCCCCTCAGCAAGGCCGACGTGCAGCTCTCCTTCGCCCCCGTGGTGAAGCGGGCGGCGCCCTCGGTGGTCAACGTCTACGCCTCGAACGTGGACAAGCGCTCCAGCGCCCGCACCAGCGCCATGGAGGAGTTCATGCGCCGCTTCTTCGGCGAGCCGGAGGGCGGCCGCGGGCCCCGGGGCGACCGGGCGCAGCGCTCCCTCGGCTCGGGCGTCCTGGTGGATTCGGACGGGCTCGTCATCACCAACAACCACGTCATCGACAACATGAACGAGGTTCGGATCGCGCTGGCCGACCGGCGCGAGTTCGAAGCCGCGATCGTGATGCGCGACACCCGCACCGACCTCGCGGTGCTCAAGATCAAGGAGCCGCCCAAGGGTCTCGTGCCGATGCCGTTCGGCGACGCCGACGCCCTGGAGGTCGGCGACTTCGTGATGGCGATCGGCAACCCGTTCGGCGTCGGCCAGACGGTAACGCAGGGCATCGTCTCGGCGCTGGCACGCACGCAGGTCGGCTCGGCGGACTACCAGTACTTCATCCAGACCGACGCGGCGATCAACCCGGGCAATTCCGGCGGCGCGCTGGTCGATCTGAAAGGGCAGTTGGTCGGCATCAACACCGCGATCTACTCGCAGTCCGGCGGCAGCCACGGCATCGGCTTCGCGATCCCCGCCGGCATGGTCAAGGCGGTGGTCGAGGCGGCCCGCGAGGGGGCGAGCGTGGTGCGCCGGCCCTGGCTCGGGGCGCGGATCCAGAGCGTCACCCCCGACATCGCCGACAGCATGGGCCTCGACCACCCGACCGGCGTGCTGGTGGCGAGCCTGCAGGCCAAGAGCCCGGCCGAGGAGGCCGGCCTGAAGCGCGGCGACCTGATCCTGACAGTCGATGGCCAGGAGGTCGCCGATCCGGAGGCCTTCGGCTACCGCTTCGCGCTCAAGGGCATCCAGGGGCAGACCCGGTTCGGCATCCTGCGCGGCACGAATCGGCAGACCGTCACCGTCAAGCTGTCGCCCGCGCCGGAGACGCGCCCGCGCGACACGCTCAAGGTGAAGACCCGCTCGCCCTTCCTGGGCGCGACCCTCGTCAACACATCGCCGGCGGTCGCCGAGGAGATGCAGGTCGATTTCCAGACGGACGGGGTAGCCGTGCAGGCGGTGGACGAGAATTCCTTCGCCGCTCAGGTCGTCGGGTTGCAGAAGGGCGACGTGATCGTGGCGGTCAACGGCGTGCCGATCGCGACCACCAAGGATCTCGACCGGGTCACCCGCAACAGCCTCAACTCCTGGGACGTGGCGATCAACCGCAACGGCGAGGTTCTGTCCTCGGTGTTCAAGGGCTGATCCCGCGCGATCGCGGACGACCGGCTTGCGTCGGGCCTCGGCCCCGGTGTTGATGCGCGGATGTCCGACCTGTTCGCCTCCGCGGAGCCGCCCTCGACGCCGGATGCCGGCCGCGGTGCCGAGGCCGCCCGCCCGCTGGCGGACCGCCTGCGCCCGCAGACCCTCGCCGAGGTCGTCGGCCAGGAGCACCTGACCGGGGAGGGCGGCAGCCTCACCCGCCTGCTGCGCGGAAAAAGTCTCGGCTCGCTGATCTTCTGGGGGCCGCCCGGTACCGGCAAGACCACGGTGGCGCGGCTGCTCGCCCAGGGCACCGACCTGCATTTCGAGCAGATCTCGGCGATCTTCTCCGGCGTCCCCGACCTGCGCAAGGTGTTCGAGGCCGCCCGCAGGCGCCGGGCGACCGGGCAGGCGACGCTGCTGTTCGTCGACGAGATCCACCGGTTCAACCGGGCACAGCTCGACGCCTTCCTGCCGGTGATGGAGGACGGCACCGTCACGCTGGTGGGTGCCACGACAGAGAATCCCTCCTTCGAGCTGAACGCCGCGCTCCTGTCCCGGGCCCGGGTGCTGCTGTTCCGGGCGCTCGATCCGGGGGCCATCGGGCGGCTGCTGGTCCGGGCCGAGGCGCTGACGGGCCGGGCCCTGCCGCTCACCGAGGAGGCACGCGGCGTGCTGGTGCGGATGGCCGACGGCGACGGCCGGGCGGCCCTGACCCTGGCGGAGGAGGTCTGGCGCTCGGCGGGCCTCGGCGAGAGCCTCGACGCGGACGCGTTGCAAACCATCGTGCAGCGGCGCGCGCCGATCTACGACAAGGCGCAGGAGGGCCACTACAACCTGATCTCGGCGCTGCACAAGACCGTGCGCGGCTCGGATCCGGACGCCGCGCTCTACTATCTCTGCCGGATGCTCGATGCCGGCGAGGACCGGCTGTTCATAGCCCGCCGGCTGGTGCGTATGGCGGTGGAGGATATCGGGCTCGCCGATCCGCAGGCGCTGGTGATCGCCAACGCCGCCAAGGAGGCGTTCGACTTCCTCGGCAGCCCGGAGGGCGAGCTGGCGCTGGCCCAGGCGGCCATCTACCTCGCCTGCGCACCCAAATCGAACGCGGCCTACGAGGCCTACAAGGCCGCCACGCGGCTGGCCAAGGAGGCCGGCTCCCTGCCGCCGCCGCGCACCATCCTCAACGCGCCGACCAAGCTGATGAAGCGGATCGGCTACGGCGAGGGCTACCGCTACGACCACGACGAGCCCGACGCCTTCTCGGGCCAGGATTACTGGCCCGACGCGCTGGGGCGCCAGCACCTCTACCAGCCGACCGAACGGGGCTACGAGGGCCGCATCGCCGAGCGACTCGACCGGTGGGAAGCCCTGCGGAGGGAGCGGCGCGGGGAGGGGTAGGGCGCGCCCCGGCACGGGTTTCCAAAGGGCTGAAGCCCTTTGGCGGGTGATCAGGGCGGAGCCCTGATGCAATAGCTCCGGGCGTCACAGATCCAGCGGCGCGTTGTCGATCACCTCCTTCATCACGAAGAAGGTCCGGGTCTGGCGCACCCCTGGCAGGCCGATCAGCGTGGCGCTGTGGAGGCGGTTGAAGCCGGCCATGTCGGCGACGCGGATCTTCAGCATGTAGTCGAAATCGCCGGCCACGAGGTGGCAGTCGAGCAGCACGGGGATCGCCCGCACGGCGGCCTCGAACTCCGAGAAACTCTCGGGCGTCGAGCGGTCGAGCACGACGCCGACGAAGACCAGGGTGCCGCGCCCGACCCGGGTCGGGTCGATCAGCGCGCGCACCGCCCGCACGAACCCGTCCGCGAACAGGCGTTGGATCCGGCGATGGCAGGTTGCCGCGCTGGTGCCGACCCGCTCGGCGATCTCGGCATTGGCCATGCGGCCATCCGCCTGCAGCAAACGCAGGATCTTCTGATCGATCCGGTCGAGCCCCTCAGACATGGCGTTTTCTTTCAGATCGAAGCTGAAAAGCGGATATCTCTTCGGTCCGTCGGCCTGAGGATGCAAGCAGTCAAAATTTTTCAAGTTAAGATCGAGAGCACCTTTCAACGCGAGTCTGGTAGCTTTCACCTGCGCCTCGAAGACGGAGCCAGCCTGCGATGCGGCCGTCCTCGGGGCCTCGCTTCGACGCATCCGGGGACGGGCGGAGACCGCTCCGACCCGGGGGGCGTCCCGAGACCCGGAGAGACCCTATGCTGGACAGATTCGAGCGCTATCCCCTCACCTTCGGCCCGACGCCGATCGAGCCGCTGAAGCGCCTCACCGCCCATCTCGGCGGCGAAGTCGAGCTCTACGCCAAGCGCGAGGATTGCAACTCAGGCCTCGCCTACGGCGGCAACAAGCTGCGGAAGCTCGAATACATCGTGCCGGACGCCATCGCGAGCGGGGCCGACACGCTGGTGTCGATCGGCGGCGTGCAGTCGAACCACACCCGCATGGTCGCGGCGGTCGCCGCCAAGATCGGGATGAAGTGCCGGCTGATCCAGGAGGCCTGGGTGCCCCACGAGGACGCGGTCTACGACCGGGTCGGCAACATCCTCCTGTCGCGGATCATGGGCGCGCAGACGCAGCTCGTGGATGACGGGTTCGACATCGGGATCCGCGATTCGTGGAAGCGGGCGCTCGCCGAGGTCGAGGCCGAGGGCGGCAAGCCCTACGCGATCCCGGCCGGCGCCTCGGTGCACAAGTACGGCGGGCTCGGCTATGTCGGCTTCGCCGAGGAGGTGCGCAAGCAGGAAGCCGAGATGGGCCTGCGCTTCGACTACGTGGTGGTCTGCACGGTCACCGGCTCGACCCATGCCGGCATGCTGGTGGGCTTCTCCGCCGACGGGCGCGCCCGCAACGTCATCGGCATCGACGCCTCCTGCACCCCGGCCCAGACCAAGGCCCAGGTCCTCGACATCGCCCAGAACACCGCCGCCCTGGTCGGCGCGGGCGACATCGTGGCCGACGACGTGGTGCTCAACGAGGACTACGCCTACCCGGTCTACGGCGTGCCCTCCAAGGAGACCGTGGAGGCGATCCGGCTCTCGGCCCGGCTCGAGGGGATGATCACCGACCCGGTCTACGAGGGGAAGTCGATGCAGGGCATGATCGACCTCGTGAAGACGGGCTTCTTCCCGAAGGGCTCCAAGGTGCTCTACGCCCATCTCGGCGGCGCCCCGGCGCTGAACGGCTACAGCTACACGTTCCGCAACGGCTGAGACCGTTTCCGGTCAGTGCCTTCGGCACCGCGATCTCCGGCAAGCGGAGCGCAGCGATCCAGACAGCGCCACGCTCCCTGATGTGGCGCGACCCCGGATCACGTCGCTGCGCTCGTGATGACGGAGAGGGGCACCTCGACCGAAGCGTTGAAACGGAGGCCCTGTGAGGCGGATCGACCAGTTCCCTCGCCTCCCTTCGCCCCCTTCATCCCGAGGGGGCGGATGGGATTAGCGACTCTGGCGTGCGGTCCCCTATATGCCGGCGCGGAACCCGCGACCGGACGAGGGCAGGGATGATCGCACCCGCACGCGCGCTGCTCCTGGCCGTCCTGCTCGCCCTCGGAGGCCCGCTCGGAGGCCCTATGGCCCGGGCCGCCTCGGGACCGGCCGTGGAGGGCGAGAACGGGATGGTGGTCTCGTCCCAGCGCCTCGCCTCGCAGGTGGGCGCCGATATCCTCAAGGCCGGCGGCAACGCCGTCGATGCCGCGGTGGCGGTGGCCTATGCCGAGGCCGTGGTGAATCCGTGCTGCGGCAATCTCGGCGGCGGCGGCTTCCTGGTGCTGCACGCGGCCGACGGTCGGAGCCGCTTCATCAATTTTCGCGAGACCGCCCCGGCGGCGGCCAGCCGGGACATGTACCTCGACGCCGCCGGGGCCGTGGTGAAGGGCGCGAGCCTGCGCGGCTGGAAGGCGGCCGGCGTGCCGGGGACCGTGCTCGGGCTGAACACCGCGCTCGCCCAGTACGGCACCCTGCCGCTGGCCCAGGTGATGGCGCCCGCGATCGCGCTCGCCCGGGACGGGTTCGTGCTGACCCGCGGCGACACCGACATCCTCGAATCCGGCACGAAACTGTTCGCGGGCCAAGCGAACGTCGCCCGGATCTTCCTGCGCCCGGACGGCAGCCCCTGGCGGCCCGGCGACCGGCTGGTCCAGGCCAACCTCGCCCGCACCCTCCAGGCCATCGCCGAGCGCGGCGCGGACGCGTTCTACAAGGGCGCGATCCCGGAGGCCGTGGAGGCGGCCTCCCGGGCCGGGGGCGGCCTGCTGACAGCGGCCGACTTCGCCGCCTACACGGTGACGGAGTCCGAGCCGCTGACCTGCCGCTACCGGGGCGCGACGGTCCTGTCGGCACCGCCGCCCTCGTCCGGCGGCATCACGCTCTGCGAGATCCTCGGCATCCTCGACGGCTACGACCTGCGGGCGGCCGGGTTCAATTCCGCCCGCACCGTCCACCTGATGGTCGAGGCGATGCGGCGCGCCTATGCCGACCGCAACCTGCTGCTCGGCGATCCGGCCTTCGTGGCGAACCCGGTCGCCGAACTCCTGTCGCCGGCCTACCTCGATAAGCTCAGGGCCTCGATCCGGCCGGACCGGGCGACCCCCTCGGCCGAGATCCGGCCGGATCCGGGCCTGGAGGCGCATGAGCGGGCCGAGACCACCCACATCTCGGTGATGGACAAGGCCGGCAACGCGGTCGCGCTGACCTACACGATCAACGGCTATTTCGGCGCCGGGGTGATCGCCGGCGATACGGGGTTCTTCCTCAACGACGAGATGGACGATTTCACGGTCAAGACCGGGGTGCCGAACCTGTTCGGCCTCGTGCAGGGCACGAAGAATGCGATCCAGCCGGGCAAGCGCCCGCTCTCCTCCATGGCGCCCACGATCGTGCTGCGGGACGGCAAGGTCGCGCTGGTGGCGGGCTCGCCGGGGGGCTCGCGGATCATCACGATCAATGCGCAGACGCTGATCAACCTGCTCGATTTCGGCATGGAACCGCAGGAAGCGGTGGACGCCCCG
The DNA here is from genome assembly GCF_022829545.1 of Methylobacterium sp. J-030. GTDB lineage: Bacteria > Pseudomonadota > Alphaproteobacteria > Rhizobiales > Beijerinckiaceae > Methylobacterium. Next base: position 6,998 of record NZ_JAKSYM010000170.1, read on the forward strand.
CGCATCCACCACCAGTGGCTGCCCGACACGGTCCATGCCGAGCCCTTCGCGCTCTCGGCGGACACGCAGGGCGTTCTGCGGGCCATGGGCCACACGCTCGTCGTGCAGAAGCCCTGGGGGGCGGAGGAGCTGATCGCGGTGCGCGCCGCCGCGCCCGACGCCCCGGAGGCCGCCTCCTCGGGCAACGACGCCTCGCGCACGGCGCCGATGCGCCCGGGCCTGCTCTACGGCGCCAACGACAACCGGCGGCCCGCCGGGGCGGCGATCGGGGAGTAAAGGGTTTCCAAAGGGCGAGCCCTTTGGCGGGGTTCGGGGGCAGAGCCCCGACACGCGGGCTTTGCCCGACACCAGGGCTCTGCCCTGGACCCGAAAAAGGCCGCAGACCTTTTGAAACCGGGATTTTTCAACCCGCTCCGGCCTCCCGCGCCACCGCCCGGAACCCGATGTCGCGCCGGCAAAAACCCTCCGGCCAGTCGATCCGCGCCACCGCCGCGTAGGCGCGGGCTTGGGCATCCGTGACGCTGTCGCCGAGCGCCGTGACCGCCAGAACCCGGCCGCCATCGGCCAGCAGTTGACCGTCCTCGGCCCGGGTGCCGGCCTGGAAGACGTGGACGCCGTCGCCCTCGGCGGCCTCGACGCCCCGGATCACGGAGCCGCGCACCACGGCCCCCGGATAGCCCGCCGCCGCCATCACCACGGTGAGGGCGGCGCGGTGGGCGTCGAATTCGAGGCTCACCCCGGAGAGGTCGCCGTCGCAGGCCGAGAGCAGGGCCGGCACGAGGTCGGAGGCGAGCCGCGGCATCAGCACCTGGGCCTCGGGGTCGCCGAAGCGGGTGTTGTACTCGATGAGCTTCGGGCCGGCCGCGGTCAGCATCAGGCCGGCATAGAGGATGCCGGTGAACGGGCAGCCGCGCGCCCGCATGCCGGCGAGCGTCGGCGCGATGATCTCGGCCATGACCCGGGCCTCGATCTCCGGGGTGACGACCCGGGCTGGGGAATAGGCGCCCATGCCGCCGGTGTTGGGGCCGCGGTCGCCGTCGAACACGCGCTTGTGGTCCTGGGCGGTGCCGAGGGGGATCGCGCGGGTGCCGTCGCAGAGGGCAAAGAAGCTCGCCTCCTCGCCGAACAGGCATTCCTCGACCACCACCTCGGCGCCGGGCTCGGCGAACAGGGCGGCGAGCGCGTCCTCGGCCTGGTCCAGGGTCTCGGCCACCGTGACGCCCTTGCCGGCGGCGAGCCCGTCGGCCTTCACGACGATCGGTGCGCCCTGCTGCCGGACATAGGCCAGCGCGGGCTCCAGCGCGGTGAAGCGCGCGAAGGCGGCGGTCGGGATGCCGCAGGCGGCACAGAGATCCTTGGTGAAGCCCTTCGAGCCCTCCAGGCGGGCGGCGTCGCGGGTCGGGCCGAAGGCGCGGATTCCGGCCGCCTTCAGGTCGTCCACGATCCCGGCGACCAGGGGCGCCTCGGGACCGACCACCACGAGGCCGATCGATTCCGCGGCACAGAAGGCCGCCACCGCGGCGTGGTCCGTGACCGTCAGGTCCGGCCGGTTGGTGCCGTGGCGGGCGGTGCCGGGATTGCCGGGCGCCGTGAACAGCCGAGTGCAGAGCGGGCTCCGGGCCAGTCGCCAGGCGAGGGCATGCTCGCGGCCGCCCGAACCGATCAGCAGGATATTCATGCGTACGCCACCATGAACCCAGGTTCTGGGCGAAGCCTGCCGGCGGGGAAAGGTCTTTTTTTAGCTTTCCCCGCCCTGCGCAACGATCCCGGCCGCTCAGCAGCCGGTGCACACGCTCGTGTTGAGGCCGCCGCCGCGCCGGACCAGGCCGTGGGCGCCGCGTTGGCGCCCGACGGGGTGTCCGACGATGTAACCCGATGGGCGCCCGCCATAGACGCCCCGGTAGGGCACGACCGGCCCGAAGGACTCGAACTGCACGTTGCGCTGGATCGACTGGTTCAGCGTGTTGTAGTCCGTGACCCGCTGCTGGTTCAGCGTGCGGATCTGGCTCTGCAGGGCGAACGAGGCATTGGCCGCGTTCGGATCGTTCTGCTGCACCTGCGCCCAGGCGGTGCCCGCCGGGAGGGCGAGCGCCAGGGCGAGGAGCGCGCGGGGTGCGGCGCGCATGGGGCTCTCCGTGAAATGGACCGGTACGTCTACGGGGTCGACGTATCGAGGTCGCGCCAAGTTCCGGGGCGCGTCAACCGGGCACAACCGGGGATTTGGTCACCGGCAGGGCCTCGACGAGCTTCGGATCCATCCCGGTATGGGCCTCCACCAGGGCATGCGGGGTCAGCGCCAGCCACTGGGTCAGCGAGATGTCGGCATAGCGCGGGCTCTTGAACATCTCCAGGAAGGTCAGCGTCGTGTCGCCGGTGTTCTCGATGTAGTGGCCCATGGCGAAGGGCACGTAGCCGACGTCGCCGGCCTGATAGTCGAAGGTGCGGGCCTTGGATTCCGAGCCGAACACCGTCATCCGACCCTTGCCCGAGAGGTAGTATTGCCACTCGTCGCCGTTGGGGTGCCAGTGCAGCTCGCGCAGCCCCCCGGGCTCGACCTCGACCAGGGCCGCCGCGATGGTGACCGAGGCGGGGAACACCGTGGAATCGGTGATGCGCACGCTGCCGCCCTTGGTGCGGATCGGCTCCTGCGCCAGCATCCGGTGGCTGAAGGTCTTCGGGATCTCGCCGGCACCGCCCATCTTGTCGGCCGCCAGCGGCCCCGGATTCGGGCCGGGAAAGATGTAGAGTTCCTTCTGAGGGATCTTCGCGAAGGCGCTCTCGGGCAACCCGAAATTCTTGGCCAGGATATCGGTCGGCGTGTGCGCCAGCCAGTCGGTCAGCAGGAAGGTGGAATCTTCCGAGAAGGCCCCGTCGTCGAACACGAGCAGGAATTCGCAGCCGTCGACCCCGTCGGCGGACAGCCCCTGGATCGAGTGCGGGATGCCGCCCGGGAAGTACCAGAGGTCGCCCTCGCCGACGTCGTCCGCGAAGGTGCGCCCGTCCTGATCGACCGCGGTGATCCGGGCCTTGCCCTTGATCATGTAGGCCCACTCGGCCTCCTTGTGCCAGTGCATCTCGCGCACCGCGTCGGCCTTGAGCCGCATGTTGACCCCGGCCATGGCCTTCGAGATCGGCAGTTCGCGGATGGTGGTCTGGCGCGCCCAGCCGCCCTTCTCCAGCCGCATGTGGCTGTCGGTGAACGACCATTTCAGGTTCGGCATCGTGCCGTGGTCGGTGGCGGGCGGGGCCAGGGTGAACGGCTCCTCGCCGGCCCGCGGCGGGTTGCGCGGCCCCAGGATGTCGGCGCCCTTAGTCCCGCGCTCGGGCGGGACGGGGTTTGAGGATTGCGCCGCCGCGGGGGCCGCCACCATCGCGCCACCGGCCGCGGCGATGATGGCGCGCCTGGAGATCTCGGTCATTGTCGCTCGCATCCTGCTGCTTGGCGGAGTGTTCGGCGGGGTAACCGGGCGGGGGACCGGAGGATCCGGGCCGGATCGTGCAGTGCGGCATCTCGCCCGGACCCGGTCCGCGGACTATGTATTGGATACAGAGCCGGGCGCGTCCCGGGCGGGCGCCGGGCCCGCGGCAAGGCGCAGCGCGACCCGAGGGCAGGATGGCGGACCGGGACAGTTCAGCCGCAGACCGGACCGGCCCGCCCGCGCGAAGCGGCCGCGTCTGGCTCGTCCTGCTGGTGCTGGCGGGCGCCGGCCTCCTCGGATACCGCGCCTGGCCGGATGCGTCCCGGGCGGCGAGCCCGCCGCAATCGACGGAGGCGAAGCCGCCCCAGGTGCGGGTGGCCAGGGCCACCCGGGCCTCCGGGCCCCTGAGCCTGACCCAGACCGGCACCACCCAGGCCTTCGACACGGCCAACCTGTTTCCCCGGGCGACCGGCTACATCGTCGAGCGCAAGGTCGATATCGGCTCGCACGTGAAGCGGGGCGACCTGCTGTTCCGGATCAGCGCCCCCGACCTCGACCAGCAGCTCGTCCAGGCCCAGGCGCAGGTGGTGCAGCTCCAGGCGGCGCTGATCCAGGCCCGCGCGATGGTCGACCAGGCCGACGCCAACCGCCACCTCGCGGACGTGAACAACAAGCGGACCTCGACGCTCGCCGGCACCGGCGTCGAGACCCGGCAGAACGCCGACACGTCGCAGGCCGGGGTGCTGACGCAGACGGCCAATGTCGACGCCGCCAAGGCCGCCGTGAAGGTCGCGGAGGCCAACATCGCCGCCCAGGAGGCGCAGGTCAGCCGGCTGAAGGTCCTGACCAGCTTCGAGGAGATCCGCGCGCCCTTCGACGGGGTGGTGACGGCGCGCAACAACGATGTCGGCGATGCGGTGACAGCGGACACCAACACGGGCACGCCGCTCCTGACGCTGAACCGGGACGACGTGCTGCGCATGGCGGTGAACGTGCCGCTCTACGCCGCCGACGGCGTCCGCGACGGGCTCGACGCGAAGGTCGAGGTGGCGCAGGTCCCCGGAAAGATCTTCCCCGGGACGGTCTCGCGCTCGTCGACGACGCTGCTCTACGCCGCGCGCACGCTGGTCACGCAGGTCGACATCCCGAACCCCGACGGGGTGCTGCGGCCGGGCCTCTACATCACGATCACGCTGGAGATCCCGCGGGTCGCGCCCGCCGTGAGCGTGCCGAGCGACGCCTTGATCTTCGACCAGCACGGGACCCGCGTGGCGGTGGTCGAGACGGAGGCGGACGGCAGCACCGTGGCGCGGATGCGCCCGGTGACGATCTTCCGCCAGACCCGGACGGCGCTGGAATTGCGCTCGGGCTTGAACGGCGACGAGCGCGTGGTCGTGGGGCCGCCGGCCTCCTTGCGCGATGGCGACAGGATCGCGCCGCAGCCGGAGGGCAAGGCGGGGGCGTGAGCGGCCGTTCCATCAGGGCTCTGCCCTGATCACCCGCCAAAGGGCGGACGCCCTCTGGAAACCCGTTCGGGCCGCGCGTCGACGTTTCAGGCCACGCCTGGCGAGCGAGAACGCCGCGTCCTAGACGGGCTCCAGCCGCGCCCGGCTGTCGGTCCGGGCGAGGCGGGCCAGCAGGTACTCGACCTCGGCCTTGGCCTGCGCGGTCAGCGCCTGCGCGGGCTTGCGCTGCGCGTCGGACGCGAAAATCCCCCGGCGCATGAACACGTATTTGCGCACGGCGAGGCCCAGCGGACCCTGCTGCTGCTCGTAGCGGAGGTAGGGGAGGTGGGCGTCGAACAGGTCGTGGGCGGCGTCGCGGTCGCCGGCCCGGCCGAGGCGGACCACGTCGACCAGCATCTCCGGGAAGGCGTAGCCGGTATTGGCCCCGTCGGCGCCGCGCTCGGTCTCGAAGTCGAGGAACAGGCCGCCGTTGCCGACCAGGATGCTGATATGGCGCATCGAGCCGTCACGCTCGAAGCCGCGCAACGAGGAGATCTTCTCCAGGCCCGGCCAGTCCTCGTGCTTGAGCATCACGCAGGAGGGGTTTTCGGACACGATCCGGCGGATCACCCCCGGTGTCATCTGCACCGAGAAGGTGAGGGGATAATCCTGAAGGACGAACGGCACGTCCGGCCCGATCGCCTCGGCGGCATTGCGGTAGTAGCCGACCACTTGGTCGTCGGTGCGCAGGGTGTTGGGCGGGGCGATCATCACGCCGGCGGCGCCCAGCTCCATCACCTCCCGGGCGAGCGCCCGCATGGCCGCGAAGCCCGGCGCCGTGACGCCGACGATCACCGGCAGCCGCGTGCGCCCGAGGACGCGCTTGGCCACCGCGATCCCCTCCGCATGGTCGAGCTTGCCGGCCTCGCCGAGCTGGCCGAGGATCGTCAGGCCGTCGACGCCGGCGGATCCGAAGAAGTCGGTCATCCGGTCGAGGGAGGCCTCGTCGATCCGGCCGTCCGGATGGAACGGCGTCGGGGCGATCGGCACGACGCCGCGAATGTCGCTGGTGAGGGGCATGCCGGTTTTCCTCCGTCGCAGGTTGCAGCGGGCGGGGACCATAGGCCCGGACGCCGGGAAAATCTTTAGCCGATCACGGTGAGATCAAGTCGTGGTTTCGAAAGGTCGAGACCTTTCGCGGGTCCAGAGCGGGGCCCTGGTGTCGGGCTGCGCCCGAGAGACAGTCAGGGCTTCGCCCTGACAACCAACCAAAGGGCTCGCCCTTTGGGAATCTGGGATATGGGTTAAACAGGCTCGCGGAGCGCGTCAGAGCATGGCTTTCGGACCATGCGGGCCTACAACACGTCAGGCCCGAACCTCCGTCGGACGGACGACCGGCGCCCCGGCGGAGGCCCGGGACCGCCGTCCCGACCGGCCGGCCAGCGCCACCGAGCCCTGCTGCAGGGCGATGAAGGCGAAGAGCAGCAGCCCCGTCGCGATCCTGGTCCACCAGCTCGACAGGGTGCCGTCGAAGGTGATGGCGGTCTGGATCAGGCCGCCGATCATCACACCCAGGAAGGTGCCCGGCAGGCCGCCCTGGCCGCCGGTCAGCAGCGTGCCGCCGATCACCACAGCCGCGATCGCGTCGAGTTCCACGCCCACCGCCGAGAGCGGCGTGCCCGAGGCGGTGTCGAGGGAGAACACGACCCCGGCGAGCGCCGCGAGCCCGCTCGACAGGGCGTAGACCGCCACAATGTTGCGCCCGACCGGCACGCCCATGAGCGCCGTGGTCTGGCGGCTGCCGCCGAGCGCGTAGACCGTCGCGCCGAAGCGGGTCGCGTGGAGCAGCACCCCGCCCGCCAGGAACATTGCGAGCATGATCCCCGCGGTCAGGGTCAGCCGCCCGCCCCCGGGCAGCGACAGGGCGAGGTCGGAGACCGCGCCGTAGAGGGGCGCGTAGATCGGGACCGACTCGGTGGAGAGCAGGAAGCCTGCACCCCGGGCCAGGAACATGCCGGCCAGCGTCACGATGAAGGGCGGCATCGCGAAGACGTGGATCAGCGCGCCCATCGCGGCGCCGAACAGGGCGGCGGCGGCGAGCACGATCCCGAAGGCCGCCAGCGGCGGGATGCCCCAGCGCGTGATGGCGAGCGCCAGGAACACCGTGGTGAAGCCCACCACCGAGCCGACCGAGAGGTCGATGCCGCCCGCGATGATCACGACGGTCGTGCCGACCGCGACGATCCCGAGGAAGGCGCTGTCGGTCAGCAGGTTGCCGATGACCCGGGTGGTCAGGAAGGCGGGGTACTGCGTCGCGCAGAGGCCGTAGCCCGCCGCGAACAGCAAAGCGGCGACGAGGACCGGGAGGTTGCGGCTCATCGCGGGCTCCGCAGCAGCAGGGACAGGCCGGCGAGGCGCGGCGATTGCAGCAGGAGCACCGCCAGCACCACCGCGGCCTTGACCACGAGATTGAGTTCCGGCGGCAGGCCGGAGAGCAGGATGCCGGTGTTCATCGCCTGGATCAGGAAGGCCCCGAGCACCGCCAGCCACAGGCTGAACCGGCCGCCGAGGAGCGACGAGCCCGCCACCACCACGGCCAGGATCGCGTCGAGCTCGAGCCACAGCCCGGCATTGTTGGCGTCGGCCCCCAGGATGTCGGCCGCCGCGACGACGCCCGCCAAAGCCGCGCAGAACCCGCTCCAGGCGTAGACCGCGAGCGTCACCGCGCGGGTGTCGATGCCGGCGAGCGCACTGGCCCGGGCGTTGCCGCCGGTCGCCTCGATCATCAGGCCGAGCGCCGTGCCCCGCACCAGGGCGAGGGTGAGGCCCAGCATGCCGAGGACCAGCACTACCGGCATCGGCACGCCGAGCACGGCGCCCCCGCCGAAATAGGCGAGGTCGGCGGACGCGAAGGTGACGATCCGCCCCTCGGTGATCAATTGGGCGATGCCCCGGCCCGCGACCATCAGAATCAGGGTGGCGACGATCGGCTGGATCCGCAGCACCGCCACGAGGAGGCCGTTCCACAGCCCGAACAGGAGCCCCGTGGCCAGAGCCGCCGCGAGCGCCACCGGCAGGGGCTGGCTGTCGGCGAGGCTCGCCGCCACCGCGCCCGCGATCGCCATCACGGCGCCGACCGACAGGTCGATGCCGCCGGTGGCCACCACCAGCACCATGCCGAGCGACAGCAGCGCCACCGGGGCGCCGCGGTTGAACACGTCGACGAGGCTGCCGAACAGGCGCCCATCCTGCCAATGCACGTCGAGGAATTGCGGCGCGACCAGCCGGTCGGCGAACAGCACCGCCAAGAAGGCGAGGAGCTGGGGCGCTCCGGCACGCAGCGCGCGCATCAGGCGGGCTCCGGTATTGCTGCAGGCGCCTCCGCCGCGATGGCCCGGAGGATGGCGGTGACGTCGATCGCCCCGTCGGCGAGTTCGGCCACCTGGGCGCGGTCGCGCATCACGATCACCCGGTCGGAATAGGTCACGATCTCCTCCAGCTCGGAGGAGATCACCAAGAGGGCGAGGCCCGCATCGCACAGGCTCCGGATCAGCCGGATGATCTCCGCATGCGCCCCGACATCGATGCCCCGGGTCGGCTCGTCGAGGATCAGCAAGCGCGGCGCGGTGGCGAGCCAGCGCGCCAGCAGCGCCTTCTGCTGGTTGCCCCCGGAGAGGAGCCCGATCGGCCGTTCCGGGTCGGGCGGCCGGATGTCGAGCTTGGCGATGAAGGCGCGGGCGATCCGGTCCTGGGTGGCCCGGCCGAGCGGCCGGAACGGGCCCTGCCGGGCCTGGAGCGCCAGCACGATGTTCTCCCGCACGGTCAGGTCGGCGACGATCCCGTCGGTCTTGCGCTCCTCCGGGCAGTAGCCGAGGCGGTGGCGCAGGGCGTCCCGGGGGCCGGCGATCCGCGTCGGCCTGCCGTCGAGCAGGATGCGGCCCTGGTCCGGCCGCTCGGCCCCGAACAGCAGGCGGGCCGTCTCGGTCCGCCCGGAGCCGAGGAGGCCCGCGAGCCCGACCACCTCGCCGCTCGCCACCGTGAGATCGACCGGGCGGAGATAGCCGGCCTTGCCGAGTTTTTCCGCGCGCAGGACCGGGGGGCCGGCCTCAATTCGCCGGGCCCGCGGCCCTGTCTCCGCCCGCGCCTCGTCCTCGGCGAGGTCGTGCCCCAGCATCGTGCGCACGAGGTCGAGGCGCGGAAACTGCGCGGTGTCGCGCTCGGTCACCAGCCGGCCGTTGCGCAGGACCGTGATCCGGTCGGTGATCGCGTAGACCTGCTCCAGGAAGTGGGTCACGAACACGATGCCGATACCCTGCTCGGCGAGCCCGCGCATCACGCCGAACAGCACCGTCACCTCGTGCGTGTCGAGGCTGGCGGTCGGCTCGTCGAGGATCAGCGCCCGGGCCGAGAGGTCCACCGCCCGGGCGATCGCCACGAGGTGCTGCACCGCCACCGGGAAGCTCCCGAGCGGCGCCCCGACATCGATCGCCAGGCCGAACTCCGCCAGGCGTTCCGACGCGCGCCGCCGCATCGCCCGGGCGCGGACGAGGCCGAACCGGGTCGGCTCGCGGCCGAGGAACAGGTTCTGCGCCACGGTGAGGTTCGGCAGCAGGCCGACCTCCTGGTAGACCGTGGCGATGCCGGCCCGGGCCGATTCCTCCGCCGAGCGCGGCGCGATCGGCACGCCGTCGAGCCGGACCTCGCCGGCATCGCGCCGGACGATTCCGGTCAGCGCCTTGATGAAGGTCGACTTGCCGGCGCCGTTCTCGCCCAGCAGAGCGTGGATCTCCCCCCGGCGCAGGGTGAAGTCGACGCCCGCGAGGGCCTGGTGCCCGGCGAAGCTCTTGGAGAGCCCGCGGACGGTGAGCAGGATCGGGGCGGACACGGGAAAGCGCGCGGGGATCACGGCGCGGCGCGCGTCAGTAGCCGAGGCCCTTCTTGCTCTCGTAGACCCTCAGCGGGTCGTCGGCCGCCGTGTAGAGCTTCGACTCGGTCTGGATCCACTTGGGCGGGACCGTGCCCTTCTCCTTGTAGGCCTTGAGCGCGTCGAAGGCGGGGCCGGCCATGTCGGGCGTGAGCTCGACCGTGGCGTTGGCCTCGCCCGCCGCGATCGCCTTGAAGATATCGGGCACCGCGTCGATCGAGACCGTCAGGATCTCCTTGCCGGGCTTCAAGCCGGCCTCCTTCATCGCCTGGATGGCGCCGACCATCATGTCGTCGTTGTGGGCGTAGACCGCGCAGATCGTTCGGCCGCCCTCGGCCTTGATGAAGCTCTCCATCACCTCCTTGCCCTTGGCGCGGGTGAAGTCGCCGGTCTGGCTGCGCACGAGCTTGAGGTTGGGGTGGGACGCGAGGGCGGTATCAAACCCCTTCTTGCGGTTGGTGGCGACGCTGGCGCCGACCGTGCCCTGGAGCTCGACCACGTTGCAGGGCTTCTCGCCGACCGTCTTGGCCAGCCAGTTGCCGGCGACGCGGCCCTCCGCGACGCTGTCGGAGGTGACGGCAGTGAGGTAGAGGTCCCTGCCGGACGGGTCGATGTCGCGGTCGAGCAGGATCACCGGGATCTTGGCGTCCCGGGCCTCCTTGAGCACCGCATCCCAGCCGGTGGCGACCACGGGGGCGAGCAGGATCCCGTCGACCCCCTGCGCCACGAAGGAGCGGAGCGCCTTGATCTGGTTCTCCTGCTTCTGCTGCGCGTCGGCGATCTTGACGGTGATGCCGCGTTTCTTGGCCTCGGCCTTGGTCACCGTGGTCTCGGCGGCGCGCCAGCCGGATTCCGAGCCGATTTGCGAGAATCCGACGGTCAGCGAGGCCGCCTGGGCCGCACCGCCCCACGCGAGCATCGCGCCCACGAGCAAAGCCTTGATGGAAACCGATTTTCTCATGACACGTCCCCCCTGATTGCGGCCGCCGCCTCTTCCGAGCGATCGGCCCACATATGTATGACATATGGGCGACGCGCTGAATAGCCGCAGGGGGCTCACACGTCACCCCGATGAATCGCAGGGCGACGCATCCGGGTGTTTCAGATTGGCAGACTTGTCTGAGTTTACGGGCCGGCCGCTGGGATCAGCCGAGCAGCTTGTCCAGCGTGATCGGCATCTCGCGCACCCGCACGCCGGTGGCGTGCCAGATCGCGTTGGCGATGGCCCCCACCGTGCCGGTGATGCCGATCTCGCCGACGCCCTTCACGCCGAGATTGTTCACCACCGAATCGTCCTCATGGACGAGGATCGCCTCCATGGTGGGCACGTCGGCGTTCACCGGCACGTGGTATTCGGCGAGGTTGTCGTTGAGGAAGCGGCCGGTGCGCGGGTCCATCTCGGCCCGCTCGTGGAGCGCGAAGGACAGGCCCCAGATCATCCCGCCGTAATACTGGCTCTGGACGAGGCGCGGGTTGATCACCCGGCCCGCCGCGAAGGCGCCGACCAGGCGGCTCACCCGGATCTGGCCGAGATCGGGATCGACCTTCACCTCGGCGAAGACCGCCCCGTGGGCGTGCATCGCGTAGGCCGCCTGCGCGGCCGGATCGGCCCCGGCCTTGCCCCGGCCCTCGATGCTCGACCGGCCGGCCCGCTTGAGGATGTCGGTGACGGATTCGCCCCGGCTCGGATCGTCGCGCCGGGTCAGGCGACCGTCGGCGGCGGTCACGCCGGCATTGCCCGCGCCGTAGAGCGGGGAGGCGGGATCGTTGGTGGCGAGATCCGTGAGCTGCCGGATCACGTCGCCGGCAGCCGCGTGGATCGCGCCGCCGGCGGTCGCGGTGTGGCCCGAGCCGCCCGCGATGCCGGCATTCGGCAGATCGGAAGACCCCATCCGGAAGGTGAGTGCGTCCATCCCGATGCCGAGCCCGTCGGCGGCGATCTGAGCGAGCGCCGTCCAGGCGCCCTGGCCCATGTCGATCGCCCCGAGTTCCACCGTGCCGGTGCCGTCGGCGCGGATCTCGGCCCGGGCCATGCCTTCGAAGATCAGGGACGGGAAGGTGGCGGTGCCCATGCCGGTGCCGACCAGGAACCCGTCCCTGTCGCGGGTCTGGCGGGGCTGGAGCGGCCGCCCGGCCCAGCCGAAGGCCTCGGCACCGCGGCGGTAGCATTCCCGCAGGGCTTTCGACGAGAACGGCTTGCCGGTGAGCGGCTCGACCTCGGCGTAGTTGGCGAGGCGGAAGTCCAGCGGGTCCATGCCGAGTTCGTGCGCCATCTCGTCGAGCGCGCTCTCCAGGGCGACGCTGCCGGTGGCCTCGCCGGGCGCGCGCATGAACAGCGGCGTGCCGGTGTCGAGGCGCACCGCCTCGTGCCGGATCGCGAGGGCCGGGCTCGCATAGAGGGTGCTGGTCGCCCGTCCCGCCGGCTCGAAGAAATCGTCGAAGCTCGACGAGGCGGTGAGGATGTGGTGGTCGAGCGCCGTGAGCTTGCCCGCCGCGTCGGTTCCGAGGCGCAGCGTCTGCCGGGTCGGGCCGCGATGGCCCATCGGGCCGTACATCTGGCTGCGGGTCGGCACGAGCTTCACCGGGCGGCCGACGAGCCTGGCCGCCATGCAGGCCAGCACCTGCGGCCCCGCGGGCACGCCCTTCGAGCCGAAGCCGCCGCCGAGATAGGGGCTCTCGATGTGGATGTCCTCGGGGCTGATGCCGAACAGCCCGGCGAGGCGGCCCTGCGACATGGCGAGCGCCTGGGTCGGCATGAACAGCGAGAGCCGGTCCCCGTCCCAGCTGGCGACCGCCGCGTGGGGCTCCATGGCGTTGTGGTACTGGGCCGGCGTCTCGTAGGTCGCGGCGATTCTTTTCGAGGCTGCGGACAGCCCGGCCTCGACGTCGCCGTCGGACTCGGCCGGGGGCGCACCGACCCCCACGGAGGGCGGGGTGAACACGTCGCCCGCATCGAGGCCGATCCGCGGGGTCTCGGCCGCGTAGGTCGGGGCGAGCAGCCTTGCGCCCTCGGTCGCCGCCTCCAGGGTCTCGGCGATCACCACGGCGATCGGCTGGTTGGCGTAGCGGACGCGGTCGTTCTGCAGGAGATCGAGGCGGAAGGTGAACGGCCCGTCCTTGGCGTCGGGGTCCTTGGCGAGCGTCGGGGCGTTCTGCGGGGTCATCACCGCCACGACGCCGGGATGCGCCTCGGCGGCGGCCACGTCGAGCCCGGTGACGCGGCCCTTCGCGATCCGGGCGACGCAGAGCGCCGCGTGGAGCGTGCCGGGGGGCAGGTTGTCGGCGGAGAAGCGGGCTTGGCCCGTCACCTTGAGCGGGCCGTCGCGCCGGGTCAGCGGCTGGCCGATGCTGGAGCCGTGGCGGATCGCGCCGGCGGGGAGATTCGAAGGCGAGGCGGTCGCGGTCATGCGGGTCTCCTCAGACGATGCCGAACGGGGAGGCGGGGAGCGCCGGGATCCGGGCGGGCGTGCCCGCGGCGGCCTGGGTCAGGGCGCGGATCGCCACCCGGCGGGCGAGCTCGATCTTGAAGGCGTTGGCCTCGCCGGTGGGCTTGGCGCCGGCGAGCGCCGCGTCGGCGGCCTTCGCGAAAACCTCGGGCGACGGTGCCTGTCCGGAAAGCGCCGCCTCGGCCTCGGCCACCCGCCAGGGCTTCAGCGCCAGCCCGCCGAGGGCGAGCCGGGCCTGCCCGATCCGGCCGCCGGCCTCCAGGGTGAGGGCGGCCGCCGCCGAGACCACCGCGAAGGCGTAGGAGGTGCGGTCGCGGACCTTGAGATAGCGGGCGTGGCCCTGGAAGGAGGCCGCCTCCGGGGGCAGGCGCAGGGCGGTGATCAGCTCGCCCGGCCGCAGGTCGGTCTCCCGCTCCGGATGATCGCCGGGCAGCAGGTGGAAGCCCGTGAGCGACACTTCCCGAGCGCCGTCCGGCCCGGCGATCTCCACCACCGCGTCGAGGGCGGCGAGCGGCACGCAGAAATCGGACGGGTGGGTCGCGATGCAGTGCTCGCTCCAGCCCTGGACCGCGTGGATCCGGGTGGCGTGCCCCAGGGCCGCACAGCCGGAGCCGGGCGCGCGCTTGTTGCAGGGGGAGACCGCGTCGGTGAAGAATTGGCAGCGGGTGCGCTGCATCAGGTTGCCGCCGACGGTCGCGGCGTTGCGCAGCTGCGCTGAGGCGCCGGCCAGCAGGGCTTCGGCCACCATCGGATAGGTTTTTTGGAACATCGGGTCGTAGGCGAGGTCGCTGTTGCGCACCAGGGCGCCGACCCGGGTGGCCCCGTCCGGCAGCCGCTCGATCGCCGAGAGGCCGGGCAGGCGGGTGATGTCGACGACCCGCTCCGGGGTCGCGACGCCGCCCTTCATCAGGTCGACCAGGTTGGTGCCGGCGGCGAGGAAGGCGGTGCCCGGAACCTGCCCTGCCGCCACGGCCTCCGGCACGCTCGCCGGGCGGATGTAGTCGAAGTTTTTCACGCCGCGTCCTCCCGGTGCTCGGTGCGGGAAGCCGCGTCGCGCGATGCCTCTTGGACCGCGTCGAGGATGCCGGCATAGGCGCCGCAGCGGCAGAGATTGCCGCTCATGCCCTCGCGGATGCGCTCGGGATCGGTGCCGGCGTGCCCCTCGCGGATCAGCCCGACCGCGCTCATGATCTGGCCGGGGGTGCAGAAGCCGCACTGGAAGCCGTCATGGGCGATGAAGGCCGCCTGGACCGGGTGCAGCCGGTCGCCCTCGGCGAGCCCCTCGATGGTCAGGATCTCGGCCCCGTCGAGGCTCGCGGCCAGCGTCAGGCAGGAATTGATGCGCCGCCCGTCCACCAGCACCGTGCAGGCGCCGCACTGGCCGCGGTCGCAGCCCTTCTTGGCGCCGGTCAGGCCGAGGCGCTCGCGCAGGAGGTCGAGGAGGGTCACCCGCGGATCGTCGAGGGCGATCTCGCGCGGCTGCCCGTTCAGGGTGAGCCTGAGGGGAATGGTCATGCAGTCCGGCTCCGCGAAGGCTGGAACCGTTACAGATAGCTGGGCCGGATTCCCCGGCGAGAGCTCAGGCGATGGTGATGTGCGCAACATCACGACACATATCGGTTGCGCCACTATGCCGACTTGACCGATCTTCGGAACTCGGGGTTTGAGATGTCCGCTCTGCCCTTCGCGAAGCCGCGGGAGTGGGGTGACGAAGCCGAGCCGTTCAGGTATCGGTATTCCGGAGGCTTCCCCTCCGCCGGGCCTGTAGCTCAATGGTTAGAGCCGGCCGCTCATAACGGTCTGGTTGCAGGTTCGAGTCCTGCCGGGCCCACCACCGGCCACAGCCCTGTGCAAGCCCGCCTCGGACGGATCACGTCGTGGTTTCGAACGGTCGAGACCGCTCGCGGGTCGAAGGGCAGAGCCCTGGTGTCGGGCTGAACCCGAGACGGTCAGGGCTTTGCCCTGACAACCCACCAAAGGGCGTAGCCCTTTGGAAACTCGGATTCTGGATGAAGCAGGGTCTCAGACCGTGCGCCAGCCCGGCTTGCTCGTATCGGTCAGGTGGTAGTGGATCGGCCCGAGGCCGCTGATCGCGATGATCGCCGGCTCCGCGACGCCCGACTTCACCCCGTCGTAGTGCGGCGTCTTCGCGACCCGGTGGACGAAGGAGCCCGCCGGCACCGGCACGGTCGCTTCGGGTGCGAAATCCTCGCCGCTGGCGACGTACCACGTCCCCGACAGGACCACGCAGAGCCGGTCGGTCTCGTACCAGTGCGGCGCGCTCATGTAGCCGGGATGCCAGCGGATCAGGACGAAGTACTGGCCCGGCTCGCCGATCTGGCCGAACATCGGCGCCTGCTCGGCCATGCCGGGCGGGAAGTTGTAGAGCGGCTGCCAGGGGATCTGGTCCGGAAGCTTGACGATGGTCTGGGTCGGATCGACGCCAGCCGCCCGGGCGGCACCCAGCCCGAAGGCGGATGCCGCGGCGGCCAGCAGGGGCGCGCACAGCAGGTCGCGCCGGTTGGCCGCGAAGTCGGTCATGCTCGTCCTCCCAGCGGGATCCTGATGCGCCTCCCGCGCGCGGCGGCCGGGTCCCGCAGGCCCAGATAGGGCGCTCCCTGCCCGCGGGGCAGGCCTCTTCGCCGTTCGGATCGGCCGCAATCCTACGACATCGACATCATGCCGACGAACAGGATCAGCAGCTCGCATGTGATCCAGCCGCCGAAGACGAGAATCAGCTCCCGATCCGCCTTCTTGCCGATCTTCGTCGCAGCGTACATACGCCACCTCCCCGCGGCCCTTCGGACTCCGCAAGCAGTTTCAGCCAACGCGACGGTCTTACGCTTTCAAGTATTCGACCATATTTAAGAGTTCAAAGCAATCACGAATTTTTGCCGATCCGGACGGACATCAACACCCGGCACCGGCCACGGATATCCGCGGTGGGGATCTCGCGGCGCAGCAAGTATTGGCGCATGTTGCCTGGACGCGACGCTCCTCCGCCTGCGATGCGCGGCGAGACGCGACCGCCCCCGTTGAACCCGCGCCCCCCGCCGCGTGTTGGGCCGCGGTGGGGTGCGGAGGACGATCCATGAAGCACGGTGCGCGCAACGACATCCCCGCCACGGTGACGGCGATCAAGCGCGGGGGCGTGATGGCTCAGGTCGAGGTGCAACTCGTCGGCACCACCTACCGCATGGCCTCGGTGATGACCGTCGATTCGCTGGAAGAACTCGGCCTCGAGGAGGGCGACACCGTGCACGTGCTCGCCAAGGCCGTGAACGTCTTGCTGGTGAAACCGTAACGGCGCCGCGCCGGACGGCGTGCTCCGTCCGGCGCGGCGCGACCTGCAAGCCCGCGGGGGAACCGGGCGCGGGCCCCGGTCAGGCGGCCCGGATGTCGCGCAGGAAGCCGTCAACCTCCTGTTTGACGGCCTGCGACTGCTTGGACAGCTCGGCCGCGGCGTTCAGCACCTGCGCGGCGGCGCTGCCGGTCTCGCCGGAGGCCGCCAGCACCCGCGCCACATTGGCCGACACGTCCTGCGTCCCCCGCGCCGCCTCGGTGGCGTTGCGTGAGATCTCGCCGGTCGCCGCGGTCTGCTCCACCACCGTCGAGGCGATCGAGCCGCTGATCTCGCTCACGCTCGCGATCGTGCGGGCGATCTGCTGCATCGCCTCCGCGGCCTGGGCGGTGGCCGCCTGGATCGCCGCGATCTGCCCGCCGATCTCGTCGGTCGCCTTGGCGGTCTGGCCGGCCAGTTCCTTGACCTCGGCCGCCACCACGGCGAAGCCGCGGCCGGCCTCGCCGGCGCGGGCCGCCTCGATCGTGGCGTTGAGCGCCAGCAGGTTGGTCTGCCCGGCGATGCCGGAGATCGTCGTCACCGCCGCGCCGATCTGCTCGGCGGCCGCACGCAGGCTCGCCATGGCGGCGTTGCTCGCCTCGGCCTCGTGGGCCGCGACGCCGGCGACCTCGTTGGAGCGCACCACCTGCCGCTCGATCTCCTGCAGCGACGACACCATCTCCTCGGCCGCCGCCGCCACCGTCTCGACGTTGCTGGCCATCTCCTCGGCGGCGGCGCTGGAGGCGACCGCCTGATCGTTGGTGTCGTCGGCCACCCGCGTCATGGAGCGCGCCGTGGCGTCGAGTTCGGTGGCGCTCGCGGTGACGATGTCGAGCGATTGGGCGACCTTCTGCTCGAAGGTGCGGACGAGCCGGTCGACCCGCTCGGCCCGGCGCAGCCGGGTCTCCTGCTCGACGGCTTGGGAGGCCAGCAGCTCGACCCGGGCGATGGCGTTCTGCCGGAAGGTCTCCACCGCCTTGGCCATGGCGCCGATCTCGTCCGTGGCGTCCTGCGACGGGATCCTGGCGTCGGTGTCGCCCTCGGCGAGACGGCGCATCGCCTCGGTCATGCCGGCCACCGGGCGGATGATGCTGCGGCCGATCAGGACGGCCAGCACCGCGCCGAGCACCAGAGCCAGCCCGACCAGGACGATCTGCACGGCGCGCGCGCGCGCCAGCGCGGCCTCCATGGACCGGGCATTCTCCTCGACCTCGACCTTGATCTGGTCGCGCGCCGCGTTGCCGCGCGCCTCGATCACCATCGTCCGCGGCTTGATGCCGGTCTCGAACGCCGTCTTCAGCCCCTCCAGGGCGTCCACGGTCGCCTGGAAGTTGGTGTGATAGGCCTCCAGCTTCTCCAGAACAGCCTTGGTCGGCGGCACGAAGGCGGCGGCGCCCTCAGCCTCCTGGAAGGCCTTCAGGGCGGCCTTGGCCTTCGCGACGTTCTTCGCGAAGGTGGCGGGCCCGTTCGGGTCGAACGTCGCCAGGAAGCGCCAGTTGGCCACGCGCACGAGCAGGACGGCCGCCTCGACGGTCTGGGCGCGCACGAGCAGCGGCTCGCCGGCGCGCGTGCGCACATCGGCCACCAGGGTGTTGGTCGCGGCGGTCAGCTCGTCGCCCCCCGTGAACAGGCGCCCCTTGGCCTGGGTCAGGGTGGCGCCCGCCGAGGCGAGGTGCTCCAGCTCCGGCTTCAGGGCCCGGGCCGTGTCGCGAACCTCGACGTACAGCGCGCGGCGTGACTCCACGAACGCCAGCCCGATCAGCGTCTCAGCCGTCTCCTCGATGCCGCGGCGCGCCTGCTCCAGGGTGGTGACGCGCTCGGACGCGGGGGCAAGCCGGTATTGTTCAGCCTCACCGGCAAGGCGCGCGGCCTGACTGTTGACCGTGAAGATCGTCCGCGCGATCAGCTCCAGGCGGCCATGAAGGGCATACTTTCCATTGACGACACCTTGTTGATACAGCGAATACCCAACTGTGCCACTGGCGATGAGAACAAGAAGCGCAAATCCCGCGTAGAGCCGCCATCTGATACCGAGTTTCATGGAAATACGACTCCGAAACGGGATGTCGACAGGTGCGTGCGATGCAGTAAAGTCTTCTTGATCTCTCGACAATCTGTCAAGCTTCAAGCGACGAACCTATTAACCGCCCAGCTTTCGGTCATCCAAGAACGTCACGGGGTTCAATCGCACTCGATCAATCCAGCAGGATTATCGGTAAGATTCGATCGCGCGTCGCATGATGGCATAGAGATCTTCCGGACCCAGACGCGATCGTCCGCCCCGGATATGCGGCCTGGGCAGGCCGGCCCGATCGCGCCGCCCGTCGACTGCTCCTCAGGGTCGGCCGAAGCGGGCGTAGAGCGCCGGCAGAATCACCAGGGTCAGCAGGGTGGCGCTGATCAGGCCGCCGATCACCACGGTGGCGAGCGGCTGCTGCACCTCCGCGCCGGTGCCGGTGGCGAGCGCCATCGGCACGAAGCCCAGGGAGGCAACCAGCGCGGTCATCGCCACGGGGCGCAGCCGGGTGAGCGCGCCGTCGCGAATCGCCGCCCGCAGCGGATGGCCCTCCGCTACCAGCTGCTTGATGAAGGTCAGCATCACGAGGCCGTTCAGCACCGCCACGCCCGAGAGCGCGATGAACCCGACCGCCGCCGGCACCGAGAGCGGCATCCCGCGCAGCCACAGGGCCGCGATCCCGCCGGTCAGCGCCAGGGGCACGGCGCTGAACACCAGGAGCGCGTCGCGCGCCCGGCCGAGCGCCGCGGTGAGCAGCAGAAAGATCAGCCCGAAGCAGACCGGCACCACCACGGCCAGGCGCGCCTGCGCCGAGGCGAGGTTCTCGAACTGGCCGCCCCAAACCAGGGACGAGCCCGCCGGCAGCGGCACCGCGGCCGCGACCTTACCTTGCGCCTCCGCCACCAGGGAGCCGATGTCGCGCCCGCGGACATTGGCAGTGACGACGACGCGCCGCCGGCCGTTCTCGCGGCTGATCTGGTTCGGCCCCTCGCTCACCGAGAACCGCGCCACCTGCCGTAGCAGCACCGAGGCGGCCCGGCCGTTCGGCCCCGGTGGAAGCGGAACCGGCAGGTTCTCCAGGGCCTCCCGATCCGCGCGGACCTGATCGGTCAGCCGCACCACGATCGGCACGCGCCGGTCGCCCTCGAACACGATTCCCGCCTCCCGCCCGCCCATGGCGGCGCCGATCACCTCCTGGATCGCCCCGGTGCTGAGGCCGAGCCGCGCCGCCGCCTCCCGGTCGATCGTGATCTCGAACACCGGCAGGCCCGCGATCTGCTCGACCTTCACGTCGTCGGCGCCCGCGATCCCGCGCAGGATCGCGGCGATCCGGTTGGCGGTTTCCAGCATCGGCTCGAAGGCCTCGCCGAACACTTTGACGGCGAGGTCGCCCCGCGTGCCGGCGAGCAGCTCGTTGAAACGCAACTGGATCGGCTGGGAGAACTCGTAGGTATTGCCGGCGAGTTCGCTCAAGGACGCCTCGATCCGCGCCTGCAGGTCGGCCTTCGACAGGGCCGGGTCGGGCCAGTCGGCCTGCGGCTTGAGCATCACGAAGGTGTCGGAGGAGTTCGGCGGCATCGGGTCGGTGGCGATTTCGGCGGTGCCGGTCTTCGAGAACACGGTGGCGACCTGCGGGAACGCTCCGATGGCCTGCTCGACCTTGAGCTGCATCGCCTGCGACTGCGTCAGGGAGGTGGACGGGATCCGGGTGGCGTTGAGCGCGATGCTCTTCTCGTCGAGCAGCGGGATGAACTCGGTCCCGAGCCGGGCAGCCAGCAGCCCGGCGCCGACGAGCAGCAGCAAAGCCGCCGCGGCGAAGGGCGCGGGCGCCCGGATCGCCGCGGCGAGCACCGGCCGGTAGAGCGCCCTCAAACCCCGGAGGATCGGGCTCTCCGCCTCGGTGACCCGCCCGGTCAGCGCGATGGCGATCAGGGCCGGCACGAAGGTCAGCGACAGCACGAAGGCCGAGGCCAGGGCCAGGATGACGGTGAGGGCCATCGGCTGGAACATCTTGCCCTCGACGCCGGAGAAGGTCAGCAGCGGGACGTAGACCAGGATGATGATCGCCTGCCCGTAGAGGGACGGCGCGATCATCTCCTCGGCGGATGCGCGAACCGTCTCCAGGCGCTCCTCCAGGGTCAGTATCCGCCCGTTCGCGTGCTGCCGCTCGGCCAAGTGGCGCAGCGCGTTCTCGGTGATGATCACCGCCCCGTCGACGATCAGCCCGAAATCGAGCGCCCCGAGGCTCATCAGGTTGGCTGAAATCCGTCCTTCGACCATGCCCGTCACGGTCATCAGCATGGCGACCGGGATGACCAGGGCCGCGATCAACGCCGCCCTTATGTTGCCGAGGAGCAGGACCAGCACGACGATCACGAGGGCCGCGCCCTCCGCGAGGTTCCGGGCCACGGTCCGGATCGTCGCCTCGACGAGCCGCGTCCGGTCGAGCAGAGTCTCGACCACGATGCCGGGGGGCAGGGCGCGCCGGATCTCATCCAGGCGGGCGCCGACCGCGGCCGCCACGGTCCGGCTGTTCTCGCCGATCCGCATCAGGGCGGTGCCGATCACGGTCTCCCGCCCGTTCTCGCTGGCCGAGCCGGTGCGCAGGTCGCGCCCGATCCGCACCGTGGCGATGTCGCGGATCCGCACCGGCACGCCGCCGCGGCTCGCCACCACCACGTCGGCGATCGCCTCCGGGCTCTCCAGCCGGCCGGCGGCGCGGACCACGTAGCTCTCGCCATTGTCCTCCAGGTAGCGGGCGCCCTGGTTGGCGTTGTTGGCCTGGAGCGCCCGGGCGACGTCCGCGAAGGACAGGTCGAGGGCGGTGAGCGTCGTCGGGTCCGGCTGGACGTGGTACTGCTTCTCGAAGCCGCCGATCCCGTCGATTCCGGCCACCCCCGGCACCGCCTTGACCTGCGGCCGGATGATCCAGTCCTCGACCGTGCGCAGGTAGGCGACCTGCTCCAGCTCCGATCCGAGGATCTGGCCCTCCGGGGTCCGGTAGCTGCCGTCCGGCTGCCAGCCGGGCTGCCCCGCCGGCACGATCACCCGCTCACCCGGCGGCGCGTAGCGGACCGCCCACATGGTGATCTCGCCGAGGCCCGTGGAGATCGGCCCCATCCGCGGCTCGACCCCTTGGGGCAGGTCCTCCCGCACCTGGGCGAGGCGCTCGGCGACCTGCTGGCGGGCGAAGTAGATGTCGAGGCTCTCGGCGAAGACCGCGGTGACCTGCGAGAAGCCGTTGCGCGAGAGCGAGCGGGTGTAGTCGAGCCCCTTGATGCCGGCGAGCGCGGTCTCGACCGGGTAGGTCACCTGCCGCTCGACATCGACCGGCGACAGGGCGGGCGCCAGGGTGTTGATCTGCACCTGGTTGTTGGTGATGTCGGGCACCGCGTCGATCGGCAGCTTGGTGAGCGCCACGGCGCCGAAGCCCGCGGCGAGCAGCACGCCGAGCAGCACCAGCCAGCGCTGGCGGACCGAGACGGCGAGGATGCGGCTGATCATGGCGCGATCCTCAATCGTCGTGGCCGGCTTCGGCCTTGCCGAGCTCGGCCTTCAGCAGGAAGGTGTTGCCGATCGCGATCTCGGCGCCGGCCTCGAGCCCGGCGGCGACCGCGTAGGCCGCGTCGTCGGACCGGCCGAGAGTGACCGCGCGCGGCTCGAACCCCTCCGCATTGCGCACGAACACCACGCTCCGGCCGGCGATCGTCTGCACGGAAGCCTTGGGGATCCGGACCGGGACCACGTCCCGGGCGATCTCCACCTCGGCGGTGACGAAGGTGCCGGGCCGCCACGCGAGATCCGGGTTCGGGAGGGCCACCACCACCCGGGCCGAGCGGGTATCGGCGTTGAGGAAGGGGCTCACGAAGATCACGCGGCCCTCGGCCTGGCGCTCGGCCCCGCCGGCCCGGCCCGGGGTGACGGCGACGCGGGCGCCCTCCCGCACCTCTGCGAGGTCCAGCGTCGGCACCGACAGCTCGATCCAGACATTGGACAGGTCCGCGACGGTATAGAGGTCGGCCGGGTCGCCCTCCTTGCCGACCGCGGTGCCGACATCGACCTTGCGCTCGACGATCCGGCCGGCGAGCGGCGCCCGCACGGGATAGCGGCGCAGGCTCGACTGGGTGGGCGTCGCCTCGTCGCGCGTCTGGGCGGCCGCCACCGCGGCGGCGTCGAGGCCCAGCGCCGACAGCTTCTGCCGGGCGAGGTCGACGCGCAGCCGGGTCTCCAGATGGGCGGCCCGGGCGGTCTCGAAGGCGGCCTCCGAGGCGGAACGAGAGGCGAGCAGCTTCTGCTGGCGCTCGAAGTTGATCGTCTGCAATTCGGCCTGGACCTGGGCGGTGAGATATTCGCTCTTCGCGTCGGCGACCTCGCGGCTGTCGAGGATGGCGACGACCTCGTTCGCCTGCACGGCGTCGCCGAGGCGCTTGCGCATCTCCGCCACGGTGCCGACCACCCGGGCCGGGACGCGGGCGATCCGGTCGGTGTCGGGGGTGATGGTGCCGGGAACCAGCAGGTGGCGCGCCAGCGTGCCGCCGCCGACCCGCATCGTCACGATGTCCTGGCCGGCGATCTGGTCGGGCCGCATCCGGATCACGGCGTCCGCATGATCGGTGGGCGGATGGTCGTCGCGTCCGGCATCCGGCCGGTCCACCGCCGCGGCGCGGCCGGGGCTCTCCGGGGTGAGGCCGGCGAGGGCCTGCCGGAGGCGGGCGGGCAGGGCGGGCAGGGCGCCGCCGAGGGCGATGCCGACGGCCAGAAGGACCGCGCCGACGGCGGCGGACGGGAGGATGCGCATGGATCGGCCATGAATCGGCCGGGACGGCGGGATGCCGCTGAGCGGTCCCGGCAAGCCCGGTCAGGTTTCGCGTGAGAGCGGACCCGGGGCCGGTTGCGGCCTCCGGGCGGGACGCGCGCCGATCGGCGGCGTCAGCTCACGCGCGCGGGGGCCGCGGCAGCCGGTCGGGGTCGACGGAGGGGCGGCCTTGCGCGAGGCGGGCCCGCAAGGGCCGGCCCGGCACGGGCGGCGGCGCCGTCACGGCGATCTCCAGGCGGGCGCCCAGATGACAGCCGCAATGGACATGCGCGGCGACGCCCGGATCGACATTGGTCGCGGCGGCCGGCGCGTCGAGGGCCGCGCCCTCGCCCACGGCGTGACGGTCGCCCGCGTGGAAGGCGAGATCCGCCGCGAGGCCGGTGCCCGGCCCGGCGACCGACAGCGCCAGGACGAGCGCGAGCACGCGGACGGCGAGCGCCCACCAGCCCCGCGCCCGCACGGAGCACCTATGCCGAACCCCGAAGGTCATCGCGGGTCTTATGGGCGATGCGGGGGCGGGGGCACAAGAGGCCCGACTCCGCGCCGGCCCGAAAGGGCTGGGTCTCGACCTTTCGAGACCGCGATTGGCGCACCGGTCAGACAGGCGCTCAGGCGGCCAGCCGGAGGACCCAGTCGTAGAAATCGGGCCAGCGCTCCGTCCGGGCCGGTCGGTCCAGGGCCGCGGCGGCCTCGGACAGGGTCTGGGCTCGGACGTCCCGGGGCGCGTGGCCGTAGGCGGCGCGGAACGCCTGGGCGAAATGCGCCGGGCTCTCGAACCCCCAGCGATACGCCACCTCCGAGACGCGGGTGCCGCGCCCGTCGCAGGCGGCGAGGTCCTGATAGGCGCGGGCGAGCCGGCGCTGACGGATGTAGCCCGACACGCCCCCGAGCGGGACGAACAGGCGGTACAGGGCGCTGCGCGAGAGCCCGAACTTCCGGCCGAGCGTCTCGGCGTTCAGGTCCGGGGCGGCGAGTTCGGACTCGATGAACCGCCGGAGGGTGAGGAGGAGGGGGGCGCCGTCCGGGGCGTGGCCGACCCGGTCCTCCTCGGACAGGCCGGAGACCGCCGCGCCGATCAGCATCGCCGTCGCCTGCGCGGCCGCCGCGGCCTCCCGCTCCGAGAAGCCGGGGGCGTGCGCGCCGAGGGCGCGCAGGTGATCGTTCAGCATCCGCCCGAACGGGGCCGCGCCGCGAATCACCTGACCGTGGAGCGCGTCGAGCACGGCCTGATTCGCGCCGAAGAGCCCGCGCGGCAGCACCACCGTCAGGGCCTGATAGTCCGTGGAGCGGGCGGAGAGGGGCCGCGACAGGTCGAGCAGGCAGATGTCGCCCGGCCCGCACGCCTGCTCGCTGCCGCCGACCGCGACCCGGGATCGCCCGGACAGGCGCACATGCGCCAGGACGTGGTCGACGCCCATGCGGGCCACGAGGGCACGGTCGCGGGTGAACTGCAGCCCCGAGGCGCTGGCCCGGCAGAGGATCGCGTTGCCGAGGTGCTGGACATGCGATCGCCCGCGGAATTCCGACAGATCCTCCTTCCGGATCGCGAACGTCCAGAACGGCGCGACGGCCTCGCGCCAAGCCGCGGCCTGGTGAAGACCCGGGCGCTCGTCCTCCAGATGCAGAACTGAATTCGACCGCATCGCCCGTGTGGTTTACCGCCGCGCCGGAATACTCGCCCCGGCGCGTTCCTTACAGGATGTCGGGTTGCCGAGAAAAGGGCGGCCCCGCGTCGACGATCGCGCCCCGACAGATCTGGGGGCCGGTCCCGGACCGCAGGGTCCCACGGGATGGCGCGGGTCACCGGGATCGAGCGGCCCGGTCCGGGCGGCCCGATACGAAACGTCCCGCGAGCCGGAGGGCCGCGGGACGGGAAGTTGCACGGTTGTGAGGTCCGACGATGTCGGCGCTGATGGTTAACGGAGCGCTACTTCCCGCTCGGCGCGGCGCCGCTGCCGGTGGCGCCGTTGCCGGTGCTGTTGTCGCCCGCAGGGGCGCCGGAGGACGAGGTGTTGCCGTTGGGCGTGCTCTGCGCGGCGGCCATGCCGGCGGTGCCGGCGACGAGGGCAAGGGCGAGCAGGGTGGACTGGACGGTGCTGCGGGTCATGATGCTCCTGACTTCCGGACGGATCTTCGACGGGTCGGCCCATGGTCTGGTCGGTGGGGCCAGCACAGGGGCCTTCACGAGCCGGTCTGGCCTGGATAACGGCCAGCCGCCGGGCTCGTTCCGGGCTGCAAGCGAGGCCGCGGGTCTGGCGGTGCTGGCCGACCGGATCGTTAGTCGCGACACTTTCGCCCGGGAACAGGCAGGCGGCCCCCGAGCTTGTCCGGTAAACGTCAGGGCGGACGGGGGCGGGGCGTTGAAGATCTTCCGGATCATGCAGGCGGCGACGGGCGCGGTTCTCTGGATCGGCGCGGCGCTCGACCCCCTCACGGCCCTCGACGCGATGGCGAGCGCGGCCGGCTACCGGGACAGCAGTGGCATCCCGCCCCACCTGCGGGCGGGCGGCCTCCACGTCGAGGAAGTGGGGGCCTGACCATGACCAAGCTGTTCATCGCGCAGGTGCGCGACGCGCGGGGTCAGAAGCCCCTGGTCACCGTCAGGGCGGAGGCCGAGGGCGAGGCGCGCCTGTTCCTGACGGCCGCCTATCCGGACGCGGAGATCGTCGCGATCGCGGAGCCCAGCGACTGGACCAGCGATGCCGATACCGGAACCCGGGCCGGCGACGTCCGTGAGCATCCGGGCGTCGCGTGGCAGATGCCCTCCAGCCTGGCGGGTTGAGCGGCCCGTCCGGCGGGATTGCCGACAAATGTAGCGACGTCCTTCAGGAGATCTCAGCGCGGAACGCGGAGGCTGTGGCATGACGTCCGGCGATCCGACACCGCGGCTCTTCGCGGCCGCGGCATCCCTAACCGGCACCGGGATCCTGATGTGCCGCGCGGAGCCGTCCTGGGACGGGATCCTGATCGGCCTGCTGTGTCTCGGCCTCTGGGCCCTCGGGACCGTCGCGGCCCGGACCCCTCGGGCCGCGCGGCCGGCGCGGCCGATGATGCTGGAGGCCGTCGTCGTCGAGACGCCCCGAGCCCCGCCGGAGCTGCTGCCCGCACCCCGTCGCGCCGGCCCGCCCGCGTTCGCCTCCCGCCTGCCCGAAGGGCCGCCGCACCGGCAGCGGGTGGTCGAGCGGCACACGCACCGCCGCGGGTAGCGCACGGCCGGGTCGCCGTCCCTCGCGAGCTTCTGCCGCAGTATCGATGGGGGCCGCCCCGCGTTGCCGGGAGCCAACCCAGGAGACAGCATGGCGGACAAGGCTGACG
This sequence comes from Methylobacterium sp. J-030, assembly GCF_022829545.1. Classification (GTDB taxonomy): domain Bacteria; phylum Pseudomonadota; class Alphaproteobacteria; order Rhizobiales; family Beijerinckiaceae; genus Methylobacterium. The sequence goes on from NZ_JAKSYM010000170.1 coordinate 33,720, forward strand.
TGACGACCTACACGGTGAAGCAGGCGCTGGCCGCCAAGGTCGCGGATCACATCGAGATCGCGATCGAGGCGCAGGACGGCACCAAGCTGAAGCTCAAGGCGACCGCCGACCAGTTGGACGCCCTGGTGGGCGATCTGGAGACCATCCTGGACGCCGACGACGCGGAGGGCGAAGCGGCCTGAGCCGTACCGCGCCGAAGCCGTTCGGCGCACGAGCGCGCATCACGACGAAGACCGGGAGCCGTGCGTGCGGGCGACGCGATCGGGCACGGCTCCCGGCGACAAGGACCGAGGCACGGGGCTGTTGGCGGCGCGCGCCCGGTTCCCCGCCGCGCGGGAGAGGAGACCCGCGGCCCTTCAAGCGGGCGGGCCCGCCGGGACATCAGACCGATGCCGCCCGGGCCGGGGCGGCCGGTCCGAGACCGAAGCCCCGATCCGGGATGTCCTCAAGGCAGGCTGATTCGCGGCCGTTCTCGATCAGGACAGGTCCTGGGCAAGACAGGTCCTGAGCAAGACACCTTCTGGGCAACACACCTCCTGGGCAAGACACTGGATAGACGGTCCTTGAGTGGGCTATGTCTGGTATGGCTCGGTCTTGACGGTTGGACCTCAGGAGGTGTGCGTGCTCGGCTGCGTCTTCACTGTTTGGGACGGCGGATCCACGCCCCCCGGGATCCGGGCCGACCGAACCGGACCGCGCGTCGCGTAGGCGCCGTCACCGGCCCGGAGAGCGCCATGGCCGAGAGCCCACCGCCGGCACCCTATCGCCTGCAATGCGTCGTGCACCGGGAGAGCGCGAGCGGCATCATCATCCACGACGAGCAGATCCGCGCGCCGTCCGAGGACGCGGCCGTGGCGGAGGCGAAGGCGCGCTTCGCGCAGTTGCTCGCCGGACGCGCGGGCTCGGCCGCCCTGCGGGATCAGGCCGGGCGGGTCGTCTGGTCCAGACGGCAGAACACCCCCTCCGGGGCGGGGGCGCCCGAAACCGAGGGATAGCGGCTCCAAGCCTGCGTTCTGATAAGCCTTCGTTCCGACGCGCTCTAGCGCTGCGGTTCGAGATCGATCACCGGGCCGGCCAGATCGAAGAGCTCCTCGTCGGACAGACACCCGTCGTCGAGTTCGATCTCCGCCCGGCGCCGGAACGAGACCGCCGACAGGACGCCGAGCGAGAGCGCGCCGGCCAGGAGCGCAACCAGGATCGCAACCGTCATGACGAATCCCCCGGGTGCGGCGTGCAGCGGCATCAAGCACCGGCGGGATTAAGGCCGGGTTCCCGAGACGACGCAAGAGAAACACCGGAGAAACGCGATCGGGCGCGGCGCGGCTGGGATCAAACCGCACCTCGGGTCGGGCGCGGAACGGCCTCACCGCTCCTCGGGCACCGCGTCCTGCTGGCGGTCGACCTCGTCGCGCACGCCGCGCCCGGCCATCAGGATCTCGGTCATGAAGGCGGCGATCGCCGCGACCGTGCAGATCAGGGCCGCCCCGAAGCAGGCGAACAGGACCGATGCGGTAGCGCCGTCGCGCAGCGCCCCGACGAACAGGGTCAGCACGGCCAAGCCGATCAGGCAGCTCCCGAGCGAGGCGAGGGCGACCGCGATGTCGAGCACGAAGGAGCGCCGCCGCAGGAAGGTCAGCCGGCGCGACAGGCGCCGGGCCACGGCGTCCGTCGCCTGCTGTCCCTGGGCGGCCTCCGCCGAGAGGGCGTCGACCTTGTCGGAGATCCGGCCGAGTCGGGTCGAGAACACGTTGAGCAGCGTCGCGAGCGCCGAGAGCAGGAAGGCGGGCGCGAGCGCCACCTGGATGATGTGCGCGATGCTGTCGGGCTCGGTGGAGCTGAGCGAGAATCCGAGCATCCGGCGCTACGCCCGCGGCCGCGGCGCGCGTGTCACGGCGCGTGTCATACCCGTGGCCCATGCCCGTGGCCCATGCCCGTGGCCCATGATGCTGACGCCGCCCGGGCGAACCGCCGCCCGGGTGGCGATGCGCGGTCGCGCCTGCCGACGGCCGAAAGCCGGACGAGGCCATGTCGACGGCCGTCGGTATCACGTCTTCTGGGCCGGAATCGGCGCGGAGGGGGAGGGGGATTCGCGGCGGCACCATGCCGGCAGGGTCACCACAGGATGCCCCGCCCGTGCAAGGTGGTGAGCCTGCCGGTCACCGGAGCCGCCACACCCGCGGATTGGTGACGACGGCGGCCAGGACGTAGCAGGCGAAGCCGAGCGGCGTCCCGTAGGCCACCACCACGACGCCGATCCCGATCCAGACCACCAGGAGGGCCAGCATCGACAGCAGGGCGATCGGATTCATGCGCCTCCCCCGGATCCGCCGCGCCGTGCCGTCACGGTGCGGGCGGCCGCGCCTGCACGACGATGGCCGCCGGCAGCGCGCGTCGGATGCAGGCGAGCGACGCCGCCACCGCCGCCCGGTCCAGGAACGGCCCGAACACCACCGGCGCGTCGCCGGGCGGCGTCGCCGCGAAGGTGTCGAGCGCGTCGACCCGGGCCGTGAGGCGGCAATCCCGGCCCGCCCGTGCGATCGCGGCATCCGCGGGGGTCGGGCCCTCGGGTCCGATGTAGCGGGACAGGAGCGTGCTCCGGACCGAGCCGGCATAGATCCACCAGCCGACCGTATCCTCCTCGACCGCTTCGGCCGTGTGCGGCCGCAGGAGGGCGAGGGCCAGAATCACGCCCGTCCGGAGGGGTTTCCACCGATCCGCCATCCCTGCCCCGATGCCAACGCCCGATGCCAACGCCCGATGCGGCGGCGCTTCAGGGTGCCACCGCGTCCTGCTGCAATCCTTGCGCGTCGAAGATCCGCCTTACAAGCCCCGAGGCCTTGGCCCGGTCGAGCCACCGGCTCACGGAGGCGAGGGCTGCCGGCCGTCCTTTCGGGACCGCCACCGCGACCAGGGTCTGCTGGAAGCTGCCGGCCACGATCCGCGAGCCCGGCACCTGCGGCTGGATCGGCCGGAGCTGGTCGCGCGCCAGGGCCAGCGCGTCGGCCCGGCCCGCGCGCAGCTGCTCGACCGCCTCCGCGACGGTGCCGACCAGCGCCGGCTGCGTCGCCGTCAGCGTCCGCGCCGCGGCCCGTGCGGTGGTCGAGCCGGCCACCGCGACCACGCGCATGCCGGGCCGGTCGACCCCGGCGAGATCCGCGACGCCCGAGGCCAGGGTGACTAGGTAGGTGCTCTCCAGGGCCGCGTAGCCCGGTCCGAAATCGACCTTCTCCCGCCGGGCCGCGTCGACCGGCATGAAGGCGAGGTCGATCAGGCTGCCGCTCTCCGCCTCGGTGATCGCGCCGGTATTCGGGAACACCGTGAAGGTCACCGGCATCCCTTCGGACGCGGCGAACGCCCGGGCGAGTTCGACCGCGACGCCCTGCGGCGCCCCGTCGGCACCGCGCCGGACGAACAGCACCCCGGGGGTCGGCGCCTCCGCGACGCCGACCCTTAAGGTCCCGCCGGGCGCCAGCGTCGCGCGGGCGGTCTCCCGGCCGGCATCTTGGGCAGCGGCGTCCTGAGCGCAGCCCACCGTCGGGCCAGCGATCAACGGAAGAACGACGAGGAGTTGCTCGACACGCATCGGGGGCACCAGCCGGGAAGGGAGCGTCCGGGAACCGGCGATCCCGCGTCATCGAAACCGGTCAGGGTCCGGTCTTGATCCCCCGGCCGCACCGCGGGCGATCACGACCACGCCAGCGCGGAGCCCCGCCTCAGCCCGCCGCACGCCGCAGCATCCCCGGATGCGGCCCCGGCGGACCCGCGGGCCGGCCCGTCCGTGCCGGTCATGCGGCGCTCGACAGCCGCCAGCGTGTCGAGCAGGCGCTTCCGGAGCCGGGTCCCGGCGGTCAGATCGCCCGCGACGGCGGAGGGGACGAGGTCGCGGCTGATGCCCTTCATGCGGATCGGATCCGACGGATTCGCCCGGACTCCGTCGCTGACCAGGGCGTCGGTCTCGTCGCTCAGGGGCGTGCCGCCCGGCGCCGCGTCAGCCCGGCGCCGCGCGGCGAGGTTCGCCTCGGCGCCGATGATCGTGCAGCCATCCGCTCGTCCGAGCCGAAATGGCCGACGTTGCAGTCGCCGGTATCGATCCCGATCCGGGCCTGGAACGGGCGCGCGATGCCGGCCCGGCGCCAGCGGGCGTTCAACCGGCCGAGGTGCTTCTGCATCGCGATGGCCATCCGCATGCAGGCCTGGGCGTCCTCGCACGCCCTTCGTCTCGGGATCATCGAAGACGACCGGGATTGCGTCGCCGATGTACTGGTCGACCGTGCCGCCGTGCTTCAGCGCGTCCACAGGCCAGCCGGCCGATCCACGCGCGGACCGTGCCGGGGGTGATCCGCGCGGAACCTGAATTCCCGCCCGAGCCTCGCAGAGATCACGGCGCATGACGACGCTGACGCTCTGCCGGTTCAGTCCAGGTCGTTCAATGCGAGCTTTCATCGAGCGCCGATCCGCCGCGCTCACTGCCCATGCCCGGGATCGCGTCCGAACGCACCGCGCGGGCACCGACGATCGACGCGCCGGTCCGGTGAACGGGGCAGCCGGATGTCGGCCAGGCGGGTCAATTAATGTTAACCGCGTTCGGCGCGTCCCGCGGGCTTGCGGGTCATCATCGGTTAGGATTTAACGAACGCCGAAGCTTCCTGGTTGGTCCTGGGAACGTTCACGAACTCAAGCCCCGTCTGCCTGCACGCAGCGGGGCTTCTTGTTTGCGGAAACGCCGGGATACGCCTCTTCGTCCGCCCTGCAAAAATCTCCTGCGCAATGTGCTCCAGCGCACTTGATTATTGGCCGCTCGAAAACGTCAAGCTCGGCTGTTGCAGCGTTGCACTATCGCGTGGCGTCAACCTGTCGTTCTAGTGGTCCGGTACACATCCCGCCCAACGGGAGACAGAGGACCAGATGATCAAGAAGCTTCTTCTCGCGAGCGCCGCCACGGCCCTCCTGACCGGCGCCGCCTCGGCCGCCGACCTGCCCCGCCGCGCCGCCCCGCCGCCGGTGTTCACCCCCGTGCCGGTGTTCACCTGGTCGGGCGCCTACTTCGGTATCAACGCCGGCTACGCGTTCGATGCCAGCAGCAACAACACCTCGAGCTTCGCCGTCCCGGCCCCCTACGGCAACGGCACCACGGCCTATTTCGGCCAGAACAACCAGGAAGGGTTCACCGGCGGCGCCCAGGTCGGCTACAACTTCCAGCTGACCCCGGGCAACGGCGTGGTGTTCGGTATCGAGGCCGACGCCCAGTACCTCGACTTCGGGCGCAACCGGAACCGGTCCATCGTCACCGGCCCGCTGGCCCCCGGCTACTACGTCACCGACCCGCGCGGCCTGTCGAGCCTCGACTTCTTCGGCACCGTGCGCGGCCGCCTCGGCTACGCCTTCGACCGCGTGCTCGTGTACGGCACCGGCGGCTTCGCCTACGGCTCGGGCAGCGCCGACCGCTCGTTCGGCGGCTACGCCGGCAACGACAGCTTCCGCACCGGTTACGCGGTCGGCGGCGGCATGGAGTATGCGCTCCCCACCGACTCGTTCCTGAACTTCTTCCGCTCCTCGGCCGTCACGCTCAAGGTCGAAGGCCTGTACGTCAACCTCGACCGCAACACCCGCAACCAGGGTGCCCTGGTCATCAACGCCGCCAACCTCGTCCCGGCCTATTCCAGCCCGATCGGCCGCCGCAACGACGAGTTCGCCGTCATCCGCGCCGGCCTGAACTACAAGTTCGGCTCGTACTGAGACCGCGCTGCGGCGAACCCTGCCGGGTCATCCGACCCGGCAGGGTTCGCCCGGTGACGATGCGCCCTGGGGGGATGCGGCCCTGAGCACCGCCCCTCGACCTGAGCCTCTCCAGCCCGATCAGACTGGCCGCTTCAGCCAAGCAACGCCCCGGGAGCCTTTCCCGGGGCGTTTTCCGTCATGGGAGCTTGCGCCCCGGAGCCTGTTTGACCCGGAATCCGGGTTTCCAAAGGGCGAGCCCTTTGGCGGGTTCTCAGGGCAGAGCCCTGAGATCTTCGGACCTGAGACCTTCGGCCCCGAGATTTTCGGCCCCGAGATGGTCTCCAGCGCTTCGGCCCGGACCCGCGACAGGTCTCGACCTTTCGAGACCACGACTTGCGCCGCCCGTCGGACAGGCGCTCAGGCGTGGACGGCGTGCTCCAACTGCGCCTTCGACATGCGCGAGCGACCGGGCACGTTCTGCGCCCGGGCCTTGCGCATCAGCTCGGCCTTGGTCGTCCCGGACTTGCTGTCCGCCTTGCCGGACTTGCTGCCCGCCTTGCCGGACTTGCTGCCCGCCGTGCCGGTCTTGCGCGCGGCGGCGGATTTCTCGGCGGCCGCCTTCGGCTGCTTCGAGAACTGCTTGCCCTTGGCGGTATCGGCCCGCTTCTTGGCCGTGCTGGCGGCGTAGTCCTTGTCGCTGAGCTTTTCGCGCGCCTTCTTGGGCAGGTAGCGCTCGCCGGTCTTGCCGCTCTCCTTGCCCGACTTCGTGTCCCATTCCTCGTCGGTCCACTGCTTGAGGTGGTTGTCGTCCGACTTCTTGCCCGCGTAGCCGCCGCCTTCCTTCTTGTATTCGGCGGTGGCCATCTGCGCCTTGCGCGCCGACCACTGGCCCGGCTTGCCGCCCTTCTCGGACTTCGTGACCTGCTTCTTGACCTTGTCCCACAGCTTGGGATCGGTCTTTTTCGCGGTTCCCGACATTGTCGTCTCTCCGAATAAAGATTTGGCAGACAACACCAAGCCCACGGCTCCGTTCCGGCGACGCGCCGCGGGTGCGAAAATCGCGGGGGATGACGTCCGGATATGTCGGTGGGCTCGCCCCGTGGACCGGGCAACCGGTGCGGCGCACCGGGGCCGGGGCGGCCGGGGGGCTGGGCCGGAACCTCCGGGCCGTCCGTCCCGGCGGGGCCGGCGGCGAGCGCCAGGGCGGGGATGCGCGCGCGCATCCCCGCCCAGCGGCCCCACCGGCGGGTGCAGCGCGGTGTGGCGGCCGGTCATGGCAGCGTTCCGTGAGACGGGGTCCGCGGAGCTGGAAGCGGCACGCCTACTGGAGGTAGGCCACGAACATCTCGGCCACGGCCCGCGACGCGTAGGCCTCGGGGCTCTCGCCCCAGCGGATCGGGAAGGCCTCCGCCACCCGGCGGCCGGCGAGGATCCGGGCCACCTCGTCGGGCATCAGCCCGTCGTCGAGGGCGTTCGCGAGGGCGGCGCGTTCGTGGGAGGGATGGGAGCGGATGCTCCGGGACAGGGGGTCGCGGAGGGTTGCCGGATCGCCGCGCGCCGCGGCGTTCAGGTCGGAACGGGGGGTCGGGGAACCGTCATAGCTCAGCATCGCTGGTCGCCTTCCGTGGCTCGTGTGGTGTGGTCTCCTCGTTTCGGACGCGGCAACACCACGGACAGGGCGACATCATCGGGGCGATCCGATCCACGCTGGCGATCACGGCAAACCTCCATCCGGCTCTGCATCGACCCGTTCACTCTAGCCGCCGGGGCCGAGAAAAGGCTGCCAATCTGATGCGGTTTCGCAGCGGAGCGCATGCGCCGGCCCCGCCTTCGGGAGCAGACGTTTCGGAGCCGGCGGCGTCCTCCCGTATCCCGACGCGGGGCGTGCGGCCTGCCACCATCGGATCCCGGGCGGCCGCCCGGGACAGCGACAGGCGGGCCATGATCCGGATCACGCGCGCGCCGTGATCGTCCAGCCGGGAAGCGGCTTCGACGAGGTCGGGTTCGGCGAGCGGCCGGAGGAGAGCAACCCCGACTTCGGCAAGATCTGCATCGCGATACCGCGCCTCCCACCGGGATGCGCTCGCCACCGCGGCGGTGCAGCGCGAATGGACGATCAGCCCGGGCATCCGCACCAGCATCGCCCGGCTCGCCCATTGAGACGCGGCCTATCTTCACATGACGGAGCGGCCCGGGACCCCGACAAGGCCCGCCGGCGGCGCGGCCGCGGTCATCGGAGCCCGTTTGACCGGAGCGCCGGGTGTTGCGCGTCGCGCGGAGGGCCCAGGTCGTGGTTTCGAAGGGTCGAGACCTTTCGTGGGTCCAGGGCAGCGCCCTGGTGAACGTCTCAGGACCAGATAACTCGGGACTCGGCCTGAGAACCGACCGAGGGGCTGAGCCCCTTGGAAACCCACGATTTCCGGGTCGGACAGGCTCTCAGGCGGCGCGGATGCCGACCAGGAAGCGATCGACCGCCCCCGAGAGGTGCTCGGACTGCCGCGACAGGGCCGTGGCGGCCGTGAGCACCTGATGGGCTGCGGCCCCCGTCCGCTCCGAGGCCTCGGCCACCCCGGCGATGTTGCTGGTCACCTGCGCGGCCCCCTGCGTCGCCTGGGCGACGCCGCGGACGATCTCCTGGGTCGCCGTGCCCTGCTGATTCACGGCCGCCGTGATCGCCACCACCACCCCGTTGATCTCGCGGATCCGGTCGATGATCGTGCCGATCGCGCCGACCGCCGCGCCGGTCACGCCCTGGATCCGGTCGATCTGTGCGGCGATGTCGTCGGTCGCCTTGGCGGTCTTCTCGGCCAGGGCCTTCACCTCGCCCGCCACCACCGCGAAGCCGCGGCCGGCCTCCCCGGCGCGGGCGGCCTCGATAGTGGCGTTGAGCGCCAGCAGGTTGGTCTGCTCGGCGATGCCCGAGATCAGCCGCACCACGTCGCCGACCTCGGCGGCGGCCGTCCGCAGCTCCGAGACGAGCCCGGCCGTCTGATCCGCCTCGCCGACCGCCTGCTGGGCGAGTTTCGAGGAACTGCTCGCCTGCCGGCCGATCTCCTGGATAGAGCCGCCGAGTTCCTCGGCCGAGACCGCGACGGTGTTGATGTTGGCCGCGGCCTCCTCGGCCGCGCTCGCCACCGTGCCGGACTGGGTGGCCGTCTCCTGGGCGGTCGTGGTCATCTGGTGGGCGGTGGTCTGAAGTTCGCCCGCGGAGGCCGAGACGCGTTCGACGATCCTGGCCACGGCCTGTTCGAGGGTCTGAGCCAGCTCCATCCGGTTGCGCCTGCGCTCGGCGGAGGCGGCGGCTTCCGCCTGCCGCTTGTGCTCGACCTCGGCGGCGGCGTTGCGGGCGACCATGGCCTTGATCTCCTCGACCGCGCGGCCGACCATCCCGATCTCGTCGCCGCGCCGCGCCTCGGGGATCGCGGCCTCGACATCGCCCTGCGTCATGCGCTGCAATCCGGTGACGAGGCGGTGGAGGGGCCGCGTGACGCCGAAGATGACGATCGCCGCGGCGAGGCCGAGACCAGCGAGCAGGGCCGCCAGGGCCGCGCCGATCAGGATCGTGCGGGCCTGCTCGGCCTCCTGCTGCGAGGCGATCTTCGCCTCCTTGAGACGGGCCGGCGCCTGCGCCTCGTACGCCTGCGACGCCGCGTCGAACCGCTTCTGAATCTCCTGGCTCGCCACGACGCCGACTTGGATCGCCAAGTCCCGCTCGTCCCGCAGCGCGAGGGCGTTGGCGCGGTCGAGCTGATCGAAGTACGCGCGGGCGATGCGGCCGATGTTGCGCTGGATGTCCTGGATTTCCTTCCGCCGCGATCCTGCAGCCAGTGCCTCGACATTGTCGGCCACGGCTTTGACCGCCTTGTCATAGCGTTCGCGGAAGGACGGAATCTCGCCTTCCGGCTGGCCGATGATCATGTTGCGGTTCATCAGACCTGCTTCGACAAAATTCTCGCGGACTTTCGAGAACATATCCAAACGTGAAAAATAGTAATCCACCAGGTATTTGTTGCGCTGCTCCATAACGTTGAGCGCATTGATCGAGTAAGTCGCGATGAATGTGCCGGCCAAGATCATGATGAGAATCGGAACGGAGATTTTGACGATCAATTTCGCATTTCGGAGAAGCCGCATATCTCCCACTCCCGTATGGCCGCGGGAGCCCTATAGCATAACTTTTTCGATTTCTTGCCCGCATGGCGGACGTGCTTATACGCTCATCAGATCAATGAACCAGCTCGATTCGATCAGTCATCGTGACGGTAAGAATATTTCATACCGATTCTCATCAAAGGCCTGCAGATCAACGTGCGGTGGATTGTTGCCTCGGGTTTCGCTCCGCCCGAAGCAAAGCCTTCCGGCCGACAGGCCGCCCCGCCGTCGATCCGGAACGGATCGTCGCGTTCGACACCCGGACGGGAATCGGACCCGTGCCCACCGGAAACATCCGAGCCGCGGCTCAGGCTGCGCCCGCGCAAGACATGCGGCCCGCGCTCCAGCCCCGGATCCCGCCCGGCCCTACGCAGGACCATCTCCGGACGATCCGCCGATCGCGCGAACGCCGGAGTCGAGGCCGTGGACCGTCCCGCGGGGCGAGGAGAATGCGTCGGCGGCGCCGCTTCCGTGCGCCCGCCCTCAGTCGAGCACGATCGGGTAGCAGCGCGCGCCCACCGAGGCGGCGAGCACCTGCACGGCGCCCACGGTCGAGACGTCGCCCGCCACATGGACCACGTCGGTGGCGCGCAGGCTCGGCAGGTGGGCGGTGAGGGGTCCGGAGCGCACATCCGGCGGGCGCTGACGGCCGCGGTCGGCGCAGAGCACGATCCGGGCGACGCCGGTGCGGCGCAGCCAGTCCAGGCTCTCGCGCATGTAGAGGTCGAGGGCGGCCCGGGCGCCGACCGCGAGCGCCATCTCGCGGGCGGGCTCGACGTAGCGGGCGGCCCGGGCGATCGCCCAGATCGCGCCGAAACCGGCGCCGGCCGCCACCAGCACGAGGCGCCCACCGCCGGGGCGGTACTGTCCCCGGCCCACGGGTCCCTTGAGGCGCACGGGCTGGTCGAGCCGGATCGCGTCGACCGGGCCGCCCTCGGGATCGCGGGGGATGTGGAACACCGCCTCGTTGATCTCGGCGGCGCCGTCGATCCGCAGGGTCGGGGCCAGGGTGAGGGTCGGCAGCCCCGCGAAGGTCACGTGGGCCTGATGGCCGGGCTCCAGGGTCGGGCGCCGGGTCAGGGTGGCCACGACCTCGACGATGCCGGGGCTGAGCCGGCGGATCTCCGTGACGGTGCCCTTTCGGATTGCGACCGGGATCGGCGGCGCCACCTCCTGACCCGGGATCGGGGCGGATGGCAGGCCCGGCCGGAGCGATTCGGGCCGGGCGCGATGGGCCGGCGGGCGGCGGGCGGGGCGGGCCGCGCCCTGATGGGCCGGCGGCGCGCCGGCCTGCGTCTGCACCGACGCGATCATGCCCTCGGCGAGCGCCGCCTCAAGCGGCGTATCGCCGGTCGAGACGCGCACCGACCGGCCGTTGACGACGAGCGAGCAGCGCGCGCCCATGGCCTTACCCCGCGTGGTCTGGAGAGGGCTCACCGAAGGTGGGTTCACGGGCGAGGGCGGGTTCACGGGGCACGGTTCACTTGGCGCGGATCAGGAGCGAATCGACCAGGGCCGCCCAGCGCTCGCGGGTGGCGCGGACGTCGTCGCTGGCCGTGGATTCGGTGAGGAGCTGGCGCTGCGCCCGCAGCGATTCGACCTCCTGCCGCTGGGCGCGCAGCACCGCCTTCATCACCTGCAGCTCGGTCTCGAGGCGGGCGATGGCCTCGTCGGAATCGTCGAACAGGTCTTCGTCGGGCTCGCTGGCGGGCACGTAGTGAGCGGGCAGAGCGTGTCCGAGCAGGGGCAGCCGGGTCCGGGCCTGCGGGTCCAGCCGGACCGGCCGGGCCATCAGGCGGCGCAAGAGATCGGAGCTGCCCGCCTGCTGATAACGCCGCGCCGCCTCGGCCATCCGCCCATCCCCGCCCCGGGCGCCGACGCGCCCAACCATCAACAGGAGCCTGCGCGGACATGGTTAAGGGGGGCTTAACAATGTCGTTAGGATTTCGTTTACCTGCCAGTAGCTTACGGCAGGCATTCCCGGGGCGCTCCTCGTGACGTTCCCGGACCGTTCAGGCCTCGGATTTCGGCGCGCGTCGGCCGAGCCGGGCGGTGGCGAAGCGGCGGTGCGCCTCCAGCCGCTCGCGGTCGTACACGTCGGCCGTGGTTCGGGCCTTCGTGTGGCCGGCGACCTTGGCCGCGTCATCGGTCAGCGCGCCGCCACCGCGGCCCTCGGTGATCGCCGAGGCGCGCAGATCCCGGCTCCAAAGCTCCGGCGGTAGACCGGCCGCCTCGCGGACGCGCCGCCAGGCTCCGATGAACTGCTGCTCCATGTAGGGGCGGCCGGTCGCCTCGTTGACGATCAGCGGCCCGGAGCGCGCCTCGACCGGCACCCGGGCCATCTCCTCCAGCACCATGGGGCACAAGCGCAGGTCGATCACCACCTCGGCGCCGCTGCTGGCGCGCGTCTTCGACGGCGTGTAGCGCAGCACCAGGTCCTCGCCGATGTGGCGCCATTCCAGGCCGGCCCATTTGCTCTGGCCGTATACCACGGAGCAGATTGTCGGATCGGCGAGCGGATACCACTGACCGGCCGCGTCCCACTGGCGGAGCGCCGTCTCGAACTGGACGGCGTAGCACAGCGCCAGCGACGGGCGCCGCATCGCGTGCGCGGCCGCGATCGCGCGGCGCACCTGATCGACCGTGGCGTACATGCTGCGCGGGCGCGGCGCCGGCAGGCGCAGCTCGCGGATGTCGTCGCGCAGGATGCGGCAGGAGCGGTGGCCGGCCACGACGCAGAAGGTGAGGGCGGCCTTCAGCACCGACACGCGCGTCTGCCCGGCCGCCGGCTTGGCGCCCGCGTCAGACCAGGCCGCGTGCCAGCGCTTCACCTGGAGGCCAGTCACGGCGTCGATGCGCACGTCGCCGATCTCCGCCTCCATCAGGCGCAGATAGACGAGGTAGGGGCGGCGCGAGCCGGGCTTAAGGCGGTGGAACGGCGAGTCCTCGTGGCTCTGGTAGATCCGCAAGACGCTGCCGATCATGCCGTCGAAGGCGAGCGGATCCGCGAAGACCGGCTCGCCGAAGTCTGGGGCGGGCGATGATCGCAGCCGCCTTCGTCCTACGCGGGCTTGCCGCGTGCCTCCAGGCTTTGGCCATGCCGTTCCTGGCGATCGGCTGGGTCGCGACGCCGATCCTGGCTTGCTCACGCAGCCTGCAGGCGCGTGCCCGCGAGTGGGATCCGCGCCTCTGGTCGCGCGGCCAGCACACCGACCTTCACCCCCCACCCGGAGCCTGAGACCCGTCCATGCGCGCCCAGCTCGCCGCCCTCGCCCTCATCGCCGGATTCACGGCCGCCAGCCCCACCCGGGCGCAACTCGCCCTGGACATCAGCACGGTCGATCCACTGACCAAGCTGCCGGCCGACAAGTGGGTGCAGCTCGCCACGCGAATCGTGAATCCGGCCCCGATTGTCGGGAAAGACGCGGTCTACGTCGTCAACGCCACCGGCGAGGACCTCAGCTCGGTGACCTGCCGCGGCTACTTCTTGGTGGGGATGAGCCCGTACATCACGGGCAACAAGACGACGAACGCGCCCGCCACCCTGCCGAAGTGGACGGTGAGCCTCGTGCCGACGGAGGGCTTCAACACCTATTGCAAGGGTGGCGTCGAGGCGACGGGAATCGTGGCGAACTACCACGGCGCGCCCAATGCCGGGGACAAGACCCGCGCCCAACATCGCAGTCAGGCCCGGGCGCTGCACCGATGGTTCGAGCGCGGGCTCTGGCGCAACAGCGCCCCCTCGGCCGGCAGCGCGGGACCGGCGGCGACCGCCGCGCCGTCCGGAGCACCCGCGACCGACCTGTTCGCCGCCCGCAACGCCGCCGGCATGGACCAGGTCCGCCGCGGCCAGTGGCCGAGCGGCTGCACCCACTTCGTGCTCGCCGATTCGGACGGGGGCGCGGCCTGGGAGGCGTACTGCGCCGAGCTCGACGTGAAGCCCCGGTGGATGTCGCTGTCGAGCGGGCTCGGCGCGTACATGCCGGCGCCGTTCCCGCCCGCGAGCGAGGCGGCGTGACGCACAACTCCGATTCAGGCGGCCGCGGCCAGGCCAAGTGGGGCCGCCTGCCGATCAGCGACGAACCCGCCCGCCGGATCGGCCGGCGGGTGCCGGTCCCCGACCACGAAGAGGAGGCCAAGCACTGACCCCACGCGCCCGGCCGGTGCGCGAACCCCGCCGGCCTCATGCCAGGAGAGCTTCATGACTGATACAATCAACCTCACCGCCGGTATCGCGGCGGCCTACGTCAGCCACAACCACATCGCGGTGGCCGACGTGCCGCAGCTGCTCACGACGCTCCACGGGGCGCTGGACGGGCTTCCGGGCGGCACCGCAGCCGCGTCAACGGACGACGCTTTGGCCGCGCCGGCCCCGGAGATCCCCTCGGCCTCTCAGGTCCGCAAGTCGATCCGCCCGGATGGTCTCGTGAGCTTCCTCGACGGCCGCTCCTACAAGACGCTCAAGCGGCATCTCACGGCCCATGGCCTTGACCCGCGAGGCTACCGCGAGCGCTTCCGGCTCCCAGCCGACTATCCGATGGTCAGCCCGTCCTACTCGGCGCAGCGCTCGTCGCTCGCCAAGGCGATCCGGCTCGGTGTGCCCGGCGGCCAGGCGAAGCGGCGGGCGGCGGAGTAGGCGGGGCGGTCTCTGGGTACGCGCTCCTCGCGAAGCACAGCCGGATTCATAAGGCTCAACCTGCGATCCCGATTATCTTGGGCAGCGATCGCATTCGGCGCTCGCTGCCCACGATGGTGTTCAAGCGGCTAGGATGCCTGCAGCATCTTCCAAACTCGGCAGTGCGTTTGGAGCTGCTACAGCTGAATGAACGCCGAGGTGCACAGTCTGGACGTCACCGGCTTCTCGGGCCATGGCCGCAGCGAGAAGCTCCGCACGTCCAGCCCAACGATCCCGCTCGTTCCGCATGGCATCAAGCCGCTCTTCGCTCGATGCCAAAGCGACTTGCAACGCATCGATTTCGGTCCGGAGATCACTCGTGCGCTGCCGCTCATCGACCAACGCGGCCTTGAGTATGCTCAGTGCCGCGGCTGTTGCTCCCTGTGAGGAGCGTTTCATGTCGCTGACAACACTGGGTGTCCGCTCAGACTTGAGGATTTCGATTTTCTGCTCGTCGTCCCCCGGCGTCGACGCATGCGTCGCTGTTGCATCCGGTCGAAGCTGCATGATTTCCGCTCTCAGCTGCTCGACATCGAGACCGGCCGAGGGCCGGGCACCGGTTGGCCCGATCAACGAAGCGGCGGCGGGTGAGGCTGGCTGACCCTCCTCCTCTAAGACTAACTCATGCAGCATGGCGAACACGGCATCACCGTCCAGCCTAGACAGGTCAAAGCCGCTCTCCGATGCAAGTCGGTTGAACTGCGCCTGCCCACTAGACGACTGCCCGACGAAAGCCATCGACCAATTGGCAAAGCTGCGGGCCTCCGTCGGACCACACTGAAGAACCGTCACGTCCCCATGGCGATCATCGCACTGGATCCGCTCGAAAGTTTCCTCGACCCCCTGGCGCGGGCCTTCGAGGACCTGGGCAAACGCACCAGCATTGAACATCAGCGCGCCGGTCACATGAGATCGATCGTTGTTTCGCTGCGATGCAGCCAAAATTTGACTGATGGTCGCTTTCAGCTCGGCATCGGTTCCTTGGAACAGGTTCTTACTGGCGTAGACGAGACGGTAGAGTTCACTCATAGGACTATCCGAGTAGCGGTGCGGATCAAAGATTTGGACGGTAGCTCGTGAGGAACTGCAACAAATCGTCGGATGGTATCGGCTTACTGATGAGGTAGCCCTGAACGTCGGTACAGCCTTCCTCACGGATGCGTTGCATCTGTTCCGGCGTTTCGACACCCTCGGCCACCGTGGTCATTCCCAGACTCTTGCCGAGACCAGCGATCGCTCGAATGATCGCGTCGCCGTCCGGCTTGCTCGCAAGATCTTGTACGAACGACCTGTCGATCTTGATCTTGTCGAATGGAAAACTGCGCAGGTAACTCAAGGATGAGTAGCCCGTACCGAAATCGTCCATCGAGACACGGATCCCGAGTTCACGCAGACGATGCAGCGTCTGCAAAGTCTTTACGCTTTCTTGCAAAAGCACCCCTTCAGTGATCTCAACCTCCAGCCGCTTGGCCGATAAGCCTGAGCTGGCAAGAGCCGAAATGATCGTCTCGACCAACCGGTCGCTTTTGAATTGAGCCGGAGAAACGTTCACCGCGACGGACATTCCAGCGGGCCAAGTTGTCGCGTCGCGGCAGGCCTGCCGAATGACCCACTCGCCGATCGGTACGATCAGGCCGATCTCCTCGGCAAGCGGAATGAAGTCCAGCGGAGATATCAAGCCACGTTCTGGATGCTTCCATCGGATCAGCGCTTCACAACCGATCAGCCTGTCACCATCGAGCTGTAATTGTGGTTGGTAGTGCAGCTGGAATTCGCGGCGAGCCAGCGCCTGACGCATGTCGAGTTCGAGCCGTCGGCGCGCTTGCATGCGCGCGTCCATCTCAGGTTCGTAGAAGCGGTATGTGCCCCGCCCGTCGAGCTTAGCCCTGTACAAAGCAAGGTCGGCATTTTTCAAAAGCTTGTCAGCACTTTCTCCATCCGTGGGTGCGAGGGCTACGCCGACACTCGCCCCGATCGTCAGGAGGTGACCTTCAACCATGTAAGTTCGGCTGATCAGATCGACGATGCGCCGAGCCAGCGCTTGCGTATTGCCGGCCTCGCGGATGCCGGTTTGCAAGATTACAAACTCGTCGCCACCGATGCGGGCTACGGTATCCGTCGGCCTGACAGTCGAGCGCAGGCGATCGGCGACCTTCGCGAGCAGTAAGTCGCCGATCGGATGGCCGAGTGTGTCGTTGACCGGTTTGAATCGATCGAGGTCGATGAGCAGCAGCGCATACGGCTCGCCGCCGCGCTGCAAGCGTGCCAGAGCCTGGGCCAAACGTTCGCGCAGGAGAAGTCGGTTCGGCAAGCCAGTGAGGGGATCGAGCCGCGCCATCTCGTCCGCTCGCGCTTCGCTCGCCTTGCGCGCGCTCACATCTTCAAGCGTCGCGATCCAGCCTCCAGTTGCGACGGGGCAAAATTCAATCATGAGCGTTCGATCTTGGCCCACAACCTCGAAAGAGACCGACGCCAGAGAACTCAAAGCATGTCGCAACAATTCAAATATTTTTCGCCGTGTGAGCAAGGTTTCGGCAGACAGAGCACGACGTAGTTGGCTGGCTGGTAGCCCAACATGCAGCTCCACACCCAAACTTTTCAGGAAAATCTGAGTTGCAGCATTGAAATTAGCGACCTCGCCTGACGGGCCGATCATGAGCAGGCCGTGTCGAATGGCATCGAGGTATTGGTGAGCCATGATGAGTGACGCTGCGCCTGAACCAGGCCGCGCCCCCACTGACAAAGGTTCTAGTTGTACTGCGCCGGACTGGTGCAGGGCAGCCGTCATCACGCATATGTCCCATAGAGGCGCCTACGCAACATACGGCGCCTTGTAGCGTCGCGAATATTCCTAGCAAATCTTTAATACAGGGTTTACGTGTTTCAAAATATAAAGAACCATTGAAGCTTGAGGCCCTAATTCCTTACTAATCTAGGTTAGACAAGGGTGGCAATACGTAAGCTCGGCTCCGAATTGGAAACATGCGACAAACAATCGGCCAATTCGACGCGGTGATGGACGTCCGGGAGCGCGTGCAGTTCAACGCCAAGATGACGTCGGCCATCCATGAGGCGATCGGCGGCATGAACGCGCCCATCGTGATCGAGGCCGATGAGCGTGTCGACCTCCTCGACTCCTTCAGGATCGTCCGCTGATCGGATCAGGACCGAACCGCGTACGATGCCCCCCGCCGCCCTATCGCGCGCGAAGGGCCCCGCCGGGCTCCATGCCGGCCTTCCTGATGGCCGCGGCGGCGCGCTCCGACGCCAGGAAGGCGATCAGCCGCTTGCCCTCGGCGACATGCGGCGAGGTGGCGACGATCGCGCCCGTAAACACCTGCACCAGCTGAACCTCTTCGGGCAGCGGTCCGACCAGGCTCACCCCCGGTTGATCGACGAGTTCGCTCAACGGCCCGATGGCGAGGTCCGCCTCGCCCGCCGCCAGCATCCGCGTGGCGTCCAATCCCCGGGGGACCAGCTTCGACGCCACCCTGTCGCCGATCGCGAGCTTCGGCAACACGGTGGTCTTCATGAACAGGCCGCTCGTGCTCCCGGGCATCACCAGGAGTCGGGCTGCGAGCAACGTGCGCTTCAGGGCGTCGAGGGTGGCGACGTCAGGTTTGGGGCTGCCCTGGCGCACGGCGGCACCGAGCGGCACACGCGCCAGCCCCGCGGCCGTGCCGTGCAGGACCAAGCCCGCCGTGATGAGTTCATCCAATCCGTTCTCGGAGAGGATGACGACATCGGCTCGAACGCCGCGCTCGAGCTGGGATTTCACCGTCTGCGGGCCCGTCCCCTGGGATGCGCCGGACAGCGTCGTGACGGAGATGCCGGTGTCGCGTTCGAAGTCCGGGATGACCGCGCGATAGGCCAGCGAGAACCCGCCTGACATCAGCACGGTGAGCGCTTCGCTCGCCTGGCTCGGCCACGGTGCCAGGATCAACGCGAGCGAAGCCATGAGGTTGATCATGAACCGTTCCGGCATCGTCCACCCTCTTCAGACCTGCGCGCCGGCTGGGCTACCTGTCGGGCGACGGGCGATTGTTCATCTCACAACCTACGCATACGTAGGACTTCCACGGCTTCTCGACGTAGCGCGACTTCTCGACGGCGCGTGGCTTGACGCGCAGCATCGGCATGGCGATCGACCCGGTGGTCTGGGGCGCCACCTGCTTGTTCTCAGTGAGAGCCATAAGGCCGGTGGTCTCGTCGGCCGCCAGTCCAACGCCGCAGGCCCCCAACAGGACCGCACCAAAAACGGACCAAGCCGCGACCGACCGCCGAATCGACATCTATTTCCTCCGAAGACGCTACGGTTCTTCACCAAGCTCGATCGTCGGTACAGACTGTCACCAGTCATCCTGGCACGCGGGCCGGAGCCTGAGTCTCTCTGGCCACAGTGCCTCCCGGGTCATGAGTGCATTCGCGGCTCTACCCGGCGGTCAGGCGAAGCGGCGAGCGGCGCAAATGACGGGGTGCCTCAGTGCCAAGCCATCTGGGGTCGAAGTGCCGGTTGCACCAGCCACGCCGTCACCAGCACGTCGGCGATGCAGCCGATCTGGTCGGCCTTCCGCCAAGCCGCGCGACAGACGAGGGCCTCGCCGGTGTCGTCGAAGGTAAGGATGAAGACATCTGGAAGGTCTTCGGTGCTTGGCAACGTGACCCGAATGCCGGTCGCCGAGCGATCCGAGATGATGCAGGGCATGGTCCTGTGCTCGTCGACCAAGATCATGCCGGGGATGTTGAGGCGGGTCCGATCTTCCGCCCGACGCTCGATCATCGCAGGTACCCTCAGCATTCTCGCCACAGAATGCACGACGCCGATGGAAGGCCCCTATCGACGAACGCTCGAATTGTCCGGATCTGAGTCGAAGACGGCATGCCTTTTCGCGACAGCACCGGGTCCGATCATGCGGCGACGGGCCGAACGACTACATGCCCGGCGTAGACGAGGGTAGCCATGACGCCAGACTGCACCTGAACGAAGACTGTGTCTAGATCATCGAGCCTCTTCATCAACACAGCGCACGAGAGGGCAACGATCTGCGGGGTGCGATCAGCATCTTCAGCAAGGTACTCGCGGATCGCATCGTCGAATGATGCTTTGACGTTCCCCTCTCTCGATGCGCTGACGACATGCTCGCAGGCTTCTCGCAGCGGGGCGATCGCGCCGTCAACGACAGAAACCCATTGCCGGGTATCGTCATAGATAAGCCAGCGGACTGACCCCAGAGCGACCGGAGCCAGTCCAGCGAGATAGCCCCGAGCGGCCGCGTCATCGAACATGGTTTAAGTTTTAACCTCTGTCCTTCGATAGGCCGACTTCAAGCGGTCTGACACGGTCGACCGACCAGATTGGCGGCGCCACAGCAACGTTCCGCGATCCCGGCCTATGCCCGGAACCGTGCCTCGATATGCTGCGCCTTTAAAGCGGAACTGAGGAACGGACGAAAGGTTGGCCGATCATGGGCATCCTCCGACGGTGAACGCCATGCGGGTCCTCCTCTCGGTAGCTGTCCTGCTCGCGGCCTCGGGCCCGGCACTCGCGCAGAGTGCGACCAGCACCAACTCGCCGTCGATCGCCAGCGTCAGCGTTGCACCTGCTACGCCGGGGACGGTCGGTCTATCCAGCGCCTCGGTCGAGCCGACGGGTTCGATCGCGAATGCCGGCGGTTTGAGCGGCAGCAGTTTCCCGTCGATCTCAAGCCTGACGGGGGGCATTACCAACGCAGGTGCCTTGAGCTTCGGTGGCGGCGGCTCTGGCGGCGGCAGCGTCCCGAACCCAGCCGGCAGCTCATCGACGACCGCCAGTCCCGCCGGTTCGCTCTCATCCGTCAGCACTGGCCTGAACGTGTCCGGTCTCACGAGTTTGTCGACGTCGGGCAGCTCCGCAGTTGGATTGACCGGTGGTACTGGCGGCGGTAGCGGCGCATCGAGCAGTTCGACGGCATCAGGCGTGGGCTCCACGTCCCCTACGGCAGTCAACGGCGTGCAGGCGGCAGAACAGGCCTACCAGACGGCATTGGGCGGGTCGGGTGCGGGCATCGCCGGAGGGACGGGCTCGAGCGGAGGGTTCTCGGGCGGAGGATCCTCCGGCGGCAACGCGTCGGCATTCAGCTCAGGGGTCTCCTCGAACGCAACGACCCTCACGGAACGAGCCTCGAACGCTACGCAATCTGTAGCGGGCGGCGGTTCGACAGGCGGCGCGGCAATCGCAGGGAACTCGATCGCATTGACCGACCAAGCTGCAAACTCCGCTCGAACGGCTACGACGACAGGAACGGTTGGGGCGGCCGGTGGATCGACGGGAGGCGCTGGCATCTCAGGCGCCGCAGCGCCTAGCCAAACCGACGCCTGTAGTCAGGCGTTCGGAGCGGCTTGCGAGAGCACCGGTATATACTGATCACTCGATCAGCTTCGCCCGAACTACCGTCCGGACCCATAATGGTGGCGCGGACGGCTTGGGTGTGATTCACGGCTTCCGTGGGAGGAGCCGATGGATCAGTTCTGGCTGACGGACGAGCAGTTTGCGCGGATCACGCCGCACTTGCCCACCGACACACG
>NZ_JAKSYM010000180.1 GCF_022829545.1 Methylobacterium sp. J-030
GCACGCGCGCCCGTTCACGTGGCTCGATTGACTGTGAGCCGTCGACTAGGGGGAGGCTGTTGACTGACAACGACGTCCCTGCCTGGGCATACGGACCTATCGCGATGGCGATGCACAGTGCAGACGACACCGGGACGCACCGATTCCCACGCGAGCAGCGGCTCTACCGCCCCCGCAGTGGGTGGAGGGAGACGCGCGGTTCTCGCTTTCTTCTCCGAGAGAGACGTATGCCCTTCGTAGCCCGCCCGGGAGAGGGCGTCCGTCGCGCTCTGCCGCAAGCGTTCGTATCCTGCGGGCAACGCGTTCGGGCACGGCTCTCGGCCGCCTCGCCCTCGTCCTGGCGCTGACCAATGGCGCCGCCCCTG
>NZ_JAKSYM010000184.1 GCF_022829545.1 Methylobacterium sp. J-030
GGCGGGGGCCGTGAGGCTGGCGGTCCGGCCGACCGCGACGGTGCCGGCATTGGTGAGCGGCCCGGCGAGGCTGTAGACCCCGGCGACCGGAAGCTTCGCGCCAGCGGCGTTGACGAAGGGGCCGGCGCGGGCCATCGCCCCGGCCACGGCGAGGGTGCCGGCCTGGTGGCGGATGGCGCCGTCGATCCGGCCGGCGCTGGCCGTGACGGTGCCGGTGTCGTTCAGCCCGCCGGGGTGCTTGCCGCCGCTGGCCATCAGGCCGGCATTCCCTGCGCCTCCCGCGAGGGCCCCGGCGTTGATCGGCACCGCGG
>NZ_JAKSYM010000360.1 GCF_022829545.1 Methylobacterium sp. J-030
GGAGCCGCGGCATGAGGCAGACCGCGTCATCCTGCAAGGTGGGGTCGCGGCGATGCTGCGCCAGGACCTGGTCGACCGTGGGGTTGTAGTTCAGCTGGCAGAAGAGGGCGGCGTCGCGACCGTCGCCGATCGAGGTCGTGAGCTCGTCGTGGCTGGCGCCCCCCAGCTGGCCGTGAGGATGCGCGCCGCAGGACGTGAGGACCGTGCGCCAGAGCGTGAGCTGGCCGTTGTCGGACATCACCGGCTCGATCTCGATGCCGCCCGCGACCTCCGGAGGCCTGCGGATCGCGCCTGTCATGAGCCACGAGGGCG
>NZ_JAKSYM010000194.1 GCF_022829545.1 Methylobacterium sp. J-030
CGTCTGGGATCTACGTGACATGGCTATCCACCACCCTACACCGCCCATCAGCGGCGGTGAACGCCCGCGCTTGCCTTCAACACAGGTAGGACCGGTCACCCAGGCCATCCGCGCGATGCGGGCGGCCGACCTAGTTCTAGGTCCACGCCAGTTCACCCACGGCATCCGCGCCCCGTCCCCCACCGAGCTCGAGGATCTGATCGGCGGCCTGATCGATCTCCCCGACCCCATGGACGGCGACGGCGACCGAGAGCCCGAGGTCCTGGACGGTTCGGCTGTCGAATGCACCGGCCTGGGCCTGTACCGGTGCAACGAGGTGGAAC
>NZ_JAKSYM010000201.1 GCF_022829545.1 Methylobacterium sp. J-030
CGCCGCGACCTACATCGCCCTCAACCTCGCCGCCGACCTGCTCGCCGCGGCCGTGAACCCGAAGCTGAGGCGGGCATGAGCGGATCTTTCGAGCGCGCCGCCCTCCCTCCCCCCTCTGCAGGGGAGGGTGGCCCCCGAAGGGGGTCGGGAGAGGGGAACCCGGGTTCAGAAAGGGGCGCGACCTTCATGCCGGGCACAATCCTGTTCTGCACCGTCGCTCCCCTATCCCGACCCGGCCTGACGGCCGGCCTGGCTCCTGCGGCCGAAACTTAGGGCCGTGGAAGCGACGGCCGCGCACCTCCTGGCTGGCGGCGTCGGCGGCGCGCGTGTAGAGTCGCCGCTGCTGGCGGGCGAAGGCTCGAAGAGGCGGATCGGGCTTGCCAGGACGCCCGTCGTATCGGGTTTGCCCTGGGTCGGCGCTGCCACGGGCTCTCCCTCCCCGCTCTGCGGGGGATGGTGGCCCCCGAAGGGGGTCGGGAGAGGGGAACCCGGCTTCCGGAAGGGGGGCGCCCGCCATGAAG
>NZ_JAKSYM010000202.1 GCF_022829545.1 Methylobacterium sp. J-030
CGGTTTGCGGTGGTGACGGGGGATGTGACGCCGCCGAGCGACACCCAGGCGACCGCGTCCTGGCTCTCGCGCTTGATGAACACGTAGCCGGTCCTGTGCCAGGGCAGGATCGCGCTGGTCTTGTTGTCGAGCACCAGATCGCCCCGGTCGGTGATCAGGGTGAGCACGGCGTGGCCCTCGCCCTTCTCGTCGATCACCACGGTCATGCGCATCGCCCGGCGCGGCAGGCCGGCCTCGGCCAGCAGGTGGCGCTTGAGCAGCTGGAAGTCCTCGCAGTCGCCGATGCCGTCCTCGGCCAGGTCCCAGCGGTCGGCCACGTGCAGGTGGTCCTGATCGGTCATCGGCTCGATCGCCTTGTTGACCCGGCGGTTGACCGACACGATCGTCGCCCAGATGGCCGGCGTCAGGCTGATGCGCGCGGGCTCCGTGCGGTCGACCCCGCACTCGGCCGCGTAGCTCTGGCAGAACGTCACCCACGCCGCGATCGGCTTCGCCTCGCCC
>NZ_JAKSYM010000362.1 GCF_022829545.1 Methylobacterium sp. J-030
CCGAGGCCGAATGCCCCGAGATGCCCCAGGCCGCGCTGCGGCTGGATCACCCGGAGGCAACCTTCACCGCCGATCGACTGGTCGAGCGGGTCGTTGCACACTGTGCTTGCAACGATTGAGGGTCCCGTGCAGCTTGCCGCCTCCGGTACGGCTGCTTCTGGTCGTGAGCGAGCGCGATGGCAGCGTCTGCTTCTGTCAACTCCCACCCGAAAGCGGATCGGCAGAAACCCACCCATCTGAGACGTTCAGGCGGGCGCTTCGTGGTGGCAGTTGCTGGCCGAAAGCCGTCTGTCCGCTTCGGAGAAAATTTGCAGAAAAAGCGGACGTGTTCGACACACTGGAAGATGCCGCGAAGTGGATGCGGCAGAATTTGCAGAAGTAGGCGCGCCAAGAGGCTGAGGCTGGTTCGGCGACAGGTCTACGCCGCAGGTCTGGCGACACCCATTCATACTCTCCATCGGTAGGGACAAACCGGTCAGCAAATCGGCACTGCAGCACGGATGCGCCGAGATAGCGATGTTCCGTAACCGCGACAAAAATTAATGCCGCTCTCCAGCAGGCTCTCAGATTATATAATCCGCGAACGCATGAAAATAAACATGATGTCGTAAATAAAAACTATCTTACATTATTGTGTCGAAACGTCACGGAAGGGTAGATTTGTGGATTATCCGCGGTAATTCGCCTAAGATGGTATTCGATCACCAAGTTCCTTTCTTTGCGCGCTGCTGGTGCCTTGCTGCACCGTTCAACAACGGGGGACGGCTGGGCGCGCCTGCACGGCGTTCCGACGCATCCTGTCCCTCACCAAGCTCTGTCGTCCAATGTCATACCCCTGCGCGCGAGGGTCGGGCTGGGTACATCTCGCTCGTATTCTGCGCCACACAGAACTGAACCGCAGTAAATATTCCCTACCATCGCGCCCGTATCAAGCTTTTAAGAAATTATGCGCAGAAAATAACCGGCTTAATTATCGGTTCGGCGCACATTCTCGGAGATCGGAATGACAGATCCTATCACGATCAAGCCGTATAACAGTCCTGCCGGCGGCTGGGGTTCGGCGAAATCCCTCACCGAGATCCTGCTCCGCGAGCAGATCCCGCTGTCGGGCGCCTCGATGCTGATGCACCAGAACAAGCCCGATGGCTTCATGTGCGTGAGCTGCGCCTGGGCGAAACCGGCCAAGCCCGCGATGTTCGAGTATTGCGAGAACGGCGCAAAGGCCACAGCCTGGGAGGTAACCCGCAAGCGGATCACCACGGACTTCTTCTCGAAACATACCGTGACCGAACTAGAGACGTGGCGCGACTACGATCTCGAGGAAGAGGGGCGTCTCACCGAACCGATGCGTTGGGATGCCGCTAGCGACAAGTACGTCCCCGTGTCTTGGGAGGCGGCGTTCCGTGAAATCGGCGCCGAACTCAGGGCGGTCGAGCCGAAGGCGACCGTATTCTACGCCTCCGGTCGAGCGTCCCTGGAAGCCTCGTACATGTGGGGCCTCATGGCGCGTCTGTACGGGAATAACAACCTGCCCGACTCCTCCAATATGTGCCATGAATCGACGTCGGTCGCGTTACCCGAGAGTATCGGATCAACGGTCGGCACGGTGCTGCTGGACGATTTCGAGCATACCGACTGCATCCTGTTCTTCGGTCAGAACCCAGGCTCGAACGCGCCCCGGATGCTTCACCCGCTGCAGGAGGCGAGCAAGCGCGGGGTGCCGATCATCACATTCAATCCGTTCCGTGAGCGCGGGCTGGAAAGCTTCACCAACCCGCAGGCCCCTCTGGAGATGCTGACGCGGTCCGAGACGCGGATTTCGTCACAGTACCTTCAGGTCAAGGCGGGCGGCGATCTCGGGGCGATCTACGGGATCTGCAAGGCGCTGCTCGAAGCCGACGACGCGGCGCGCGAGACCGGCCCTCCGCGCCTGATCGACGTCGCGTTCATCGCCGAGCACACCGAAGGCTTCGAAGCCTTCGCCGCTTCCGTACGTGGAAAGGGCTGGGACGAGCTGGAGCGCCACTCCGGCCTGACGCGCGCCGCGCTGGAACAGGTGGCGCGGACCTATGCCAAATCCAAGGCCGCGATCGGCATCTACGGCATGGGCCTAACCCAGCACCGCATGGGCGTCGAGACGGTGCAGGTACTCGTCAACCTCCTGCTGCTGCGCGGCAACATCGGCCGTCCCGGCGCCGGCATCTGTCCGGTACGTGGCCATTCCAACGTCCAGGGCCAGCGCACGGTCGGCATCACCGAAAAGCCGGAGCTCGTCCCCTACGACAAGCTTAAAACCCTCTACGGCTTCGATCCGCCGAAGGAGACGGGGCTCAACACGGTCGAGGCCTGTGAGGCGATCATCGCCGGCTCGATCCGAGCGTTCGTGGCTCTCGGCGGCAATTTCATCCGCGCCGTTCCCGAGACGGCGATGATGGAGGCGGCCTGGAGGAAGTTACGCCTCACGGTTCAGATCTCGACCAAGCTCAACCGCAATCACCTCGTTCACGGCGAAATCGCCTACATCCTCCCCTGTCTCGGCCGGATCGAGATCGACCGCCAGCCCGGAGGTCGGCAGACGGTGACGATGGAGGATTCGACCGCCTGCATCCACGGTTCGAAAGGGTACGCCGAGCCAGCGAGCCCGCACCTCCTGTCCGAGCCGCGCATCGTCGCTGAAATCGCGAAGGCCACACTGCCGGTCAACCATTACATCGACTGGGATCGCTGGGGCGGGGATTACGCTAGCGTGCGCGATGCCATCGAGGCGACCTACCCGAATGAGTTCCAAGACTTCAACGCGCGGATGTGGACGCCGGGCGGCTTCCGTCGACCGATCCCCGCCGCCGAGCGGCAGTGGAAGACCGAGACCGGCCGGGCGAACTTCGTCACGCCGCGCGGCCTCTCGGCCAATCCCGACACCGAGCAGGACGACCCGAAGGTGATGCGGCTCATCACCATGCGCTCCAACGATCAGTTCAACACCACGATCTACGGCTACGACGACCGGTTCCGCGGCGTGAAGGGCACCCGGATGGTGCTGTTCATGAACCGGGCCGACATCAAGCGCTTGGGCTTGCGCGACGCGCAGACCGTCGATCTCGTTGGGGCCGCGAACGACGGCGTCGAGCGCGAGGTCACGGGCTTTCGAGTGCTGGCCTACGACATCCCGGAGGGCTGCCTCGGCGGCTACTACCCCGAGTGCAACCCTCTGATCCCGCTGTGGCATCACGCCGAGCGCAGCAAGGTCCCGGCCGCGAAGTCGGTGCCCGTTCGTGTGCGTGCCCGGTAGCCGCCATCGACCGAGCGGCGCCCGGGAGTGCGGGGGGGCCTCTGCTGGGACGCGGCGCACGAAAGGATCTACGAGATGCTCGGCATCCCCTCGGTCAGATCCCCGGTGCCCGGCGCGCCGCACGACCTGCATCTGTAGGACATGGCGAACTGCATCTGTGTCCTCACAATGGATGCTGTCTAGCAAACCAAAAGCGTAGGGGTGGACGCCCCCTGACGGCATCGATGTGCCAGAGTGGAAGAGCAGATGAAGGCGGCGCCAGACCGGCAGGTCTCGCTGACCGATCCCGATGCGCAATCGATGGCCACCAGCGGGCGTGGATTAGGGTTGGTGGGCTACAACGTCTAGGTGGCGGTCGAGACCGAGCATCATCTGATCGTCGCACACGCGGTCACCAATGCCCGCTCGGACCGGGCGCAGCTCACGGCATGGCTGCATGGGCCAAAGAGGCTCTGGAGGCGGACACGCTCGATGCAGTGGCCGACCGGGGTTACTGTTCCGGTGAACAGATCCTGGCCTGAGAACGTGCGGGCATCGCCGTGACGCTGCCCCGCCCGATGATCTCGGGTGCCAAGGCCGCTGGACGCTTCGGCAAGGAAGACTTCCTCTATCGTCGCCAGGACAACGCCTACCTGTGTCCGGCGGGTCAGACGCTGTCCTATCGGCACACCTCGGTCGAGAATGGTCTGACGCTGCATCGTTACTGGACGAACGTCTGCCCGACCTGCCCGATGAAGGCGGACTGCACGACGGGGAAGGAGCGCCGGGTGACACGGTGGGAGAACGAGGACGTGCTGGAGGCCGTGCAGCGCCGGTAGGCAGCGATCCGCTGGCCATGCGGGTCCGGCGCGAGACGGTCGAGCATCCCTTCGGCATGCTGAAGGCGCGGATGGGGGCGACGCACTTCCTGACCAAAACCCTGCCGCGCGTCGCGACCGAGATGGCGCTCCAGATCCTGGCCTACAATCTGACGCGGGTCCTCAACATCATGGGAAGCCACAATCTCTTGGTGGCGATCCCTGCCTGAGCGAAAGCCTCGGATCGCTCACTGAGGGGCCGATAGACCGTCCAAAGGCGCCTTCACTCAAACGGATCGTGGCTCGACCACAAAAGCTTGCTCCAAGCGATGGAAGGCCCGTTCTCGCACGACCGGGACGTCACCTGACGGCAGACGCCCATTCTCCGAGTTTTGACACGGCCTGGGTCGAAAGCAGCCCCGGCAGCGGGGGTGCCAAGCGTCAGATTTCCTCCATTGGATGAAAAATCCCACTGCTTCGCAACGGCCATCCGGAGGCGGAGAAGTTTCGCCCCCATCCGGATCAGGCACGCGCGTCGGACATTACCTCCGTGGTGGTAGCGGTGGGGGTCATCCTGTCGGCACACCCCGAACCAGGAGCGTCGCCGGATGAAAGCACTCACATGGCAGAGCCGAGGCAAGATCTCGTGCGAGACCGTGGCGGACCCGAAGATCGAGCACGGCCGTGACGTCATCATCAAGGTGACTGCCTGCGCGATCTGCGGATCCGACCTCCACCTCATGGGCGGGTTCATGCCGACGATGGAGTGTGGCGACGTCCTTGGGCACGAGACGATGGGCGAGGTCATCGAGGTCGGGCGCGAAAACCGGAAGCTCAAGGTCGGCGACCGCATCGTGGTGCCCTTCACCATCTGCTGCGGCGAGTGCCGGCAGTGCAAGTGGGGCAACTGGAGTTGCTGCGAGCGCACCAACCCGAACGGCAAGCTCCAGGCCGAGACCTACGGC
>NZ_JAKSYM010000215.1 GCF_022829545.1 Methylobacterium sp. J-030
GCTCCAGCTGCTCGGATCAACCCTTTCGGGTAGTCGATGCCGCTGTCACCCCCCGATGCATTGAGCAGGGCATTGATGCGATCGTGCTTCGCGATCAGCCGGACGAGCTTGGGCGACGCAGCGGGCTCATCGGCGCGGGCCGACGCGGATGCCAGCGGAGCCGTGAGGATGGCGCCGAGCGCGGCGCGGCGGGTGGACGGGTTCACAGCCATGCCGAGCCCTCCCGCCAGTCGCAGCCAACCGCGCTGAGCACGAGGGCGGCGCGGGTGGA
>NZ_JAKSYM010000246.1 GCF_022829545.1 Methylobacterium sp. J-030
GTGCCGGAGGTGCCGACGCCGGAATAGCCGGTGCGGGCGCCGGCATCGAGGCGCACGAAGGCGCGCAGGGTGCCGTAGGCGGTCTGGGTGCGGGCATCGAGGTTGATGCGCATCCGGCCCTGGTAGCCCGACGTGTCGCCGGCGTTGGTGCCGGCCTGACGGGTGTAGCTGGTCTGGTACCCGCCCTCGAACCGGGCGCGGCCCGAGATCCGCAGGCAGGTGTCGGTTCCGAGGATGTAGAAGAAGCCGGCGCCGTAAGCGTTACAGACGCGGACGTATTCGACCGGTTCGGCCTTCCGGACCGGCAGGTCGGCGGCGTGCGCGGCGCCCACCGCCACGAAGGCGGCGGCGGACCCGAGCAGCGAGCCCTTCAAGAGCGTCATCGATATCTCCAAAGCTTCGAGACCCAATGGTGCGGACCGCCCGGTTCTCCGGATCTCACCGCGCTTCACGTATTCGTCCCGCGTCTTGAGCGGCGGGCTCATCCGGCCCGCGCTGCGCGGTACCTGAGTGCACTTTCATCATGCGCAGGCTGCCGCCCTGGAACAATAGAATTCGGATCATCGAGGCTATTCGCGTCGGTATATGTGTTTTTTGTGCCACGAATTACCGTACTCAGAAACAAAGTAGCTGGAAAATACACGAAACATTTCGAAATGTATCCGACAATCCAGAAACAAAAGGAGCCTCTGACCGGGGAATGCTGCATCTCGGCCAACGGTCCGGAACTATTCTTCACCGCTGCGGGTCGCGATTCGCGGCATCGGACGGCGCGCGTGGCATTCGCGGTTTCGGGGCTGAACATGTCTCTGCCGCGCCTCGAGGCCCGAGACCGGTGCGGGTATGGCGCCGTGGGCGGATCTTCGACGACGAGCCGAGGACCGACGGCCGAGACGGGCTCCGGAGGTTTGGCGCGAATGTATCGCCGATATCCACAGCCCGAAGTCGAAGATAGTTTTGCGTGTGCAGATTGGCCGTAATGGTTTAGTTTATCTGCATTCGCCCGATGTCTGAGACCGACAGGGTGAATACACTCGGGCGGGGCGTGCGCGATGTTCGAGAATCTGTTCTGGGGTGCGACCTTGATTGCCTTGATCGCCGTCGCGGCCCTGGTGGCGATCGGCGCGGCCCACGGGCCGAGGATGGTCGGGCGGGACACGGAGCCGGCTCCGCCCGATCCGCGCCGGTCGTTCGGGCGCAAGCGGGGCTGGCGCCGCCTCCCCTGGGCGGCACGGCGCTTCGGATCTCCACGGCTGCATTAGAGCCGCGCCCGATCGCCTTGCCCGCGAGCGCTGTCGTGTACCGTGCGCGTTGCCGTCGCGCATGGCTCCAGGTCTTGGTTCGACGCGCTCTCTTGAGTCGAACCACCCTTTCGGCGGAGAGCGCTCCAGCCTCGGCCGCGGTCCGCTACAGGTGCTTGAGCCCGCAGCGATCCAGCAGCGGCAGGAGTTCGTCCCGGGCTCTCATGCGATGCTGGCGCGCGGCGTCGAGGGCGGCGTCGGCCGTCCCCGCGCGGATCGCCTGCGCGATCCGTCGGTGCTCCGCGATCGAGGCGTCCAGGCGTGGGCGGAGGGTCAGCGTCAGCATCCGCGCCCGGTGCGACTGGTCGTTGATGGCCTGCACGATGCGGCTCATCCGTCCGTTCCGGGCCTGCGCGATCAGCGCCGCATGGAACGCCGCGTCGGCCAGGCCCCAGCCCGGCAGGTCGCCGGAGGCATGCGCCGCCGCCATCGCCTCGGTGTGGGCGTCGAGGGCCTGCGCGGCGGCCAGACGTTCGTCGTCCGGGAGTGCCGCCACCAGCTCAGCGGCCCGCCCGTCCATCGCGATGACGACGTCGTAGATCTCGCGCATGTCGTCCGGCGCCAGGGCCAGGATCAGGATGCCCTTGCGCGGCAGGACGCGCACGAGGCCATCCTCCTGCAGCCGGATCGCCGCCTCGTGGACCGGCGTGCGGCTCATCCCGAGCCGCAGGGCGATCTCCTGCTCCGAGGCCTGATAGCCCGGCGCGAAGCTGGCCTCGCGGATCGCGCTGCGCATCGCCGCATAGGCATCATCGACCAGGGAGCCGCGCTTCTCGCTCTCCGCGGCGCCCGGCGTTCCCGGATCTCCCCTGGGCCGCGCCCGCGCCATCGACCGTCTCCCCCTCGCCCGCCGGCCTTACAGCGTCCGGCCCGGCCGCGGAACCGCCGTTGACACGC
Organism: Methylobacterium sp. J-030; assembly: GCF_022829545.1. GTDB lineage: Bacteria > Pseudomonadota > Alphaproteobacteria > Rhizobiales > Beijerinckiaceae > Methylobacterium. Next base: position 2,199 of record NZ_JAKSYM010000246.1, read on the forward strand.
CGCGACACCGGATCTACCCGTATCCAAGCTTGCATGGAAGATGGCGCGCAAAAGACCGCCGATCCGGCACGGGAGGACACGATGGAGCGCTCGCTCGAGCAGGCCACCATGCGCCGGGTCGCCTGGCGTCTCATCCCGTTCATCTGCCTCCTGTACTTCATCGCCTTCATCGACCGCGTGAACATCGGCTTCGCGGCCCTGACGATGAACAAGGATCTCGGGTTCTCCGCGACCATCTTCGGCTTCGGCGCGGGGGTATTCTTCTTCGGCTACTTCCTGTTCGAGATCCCATCGAACATCGTCCTGGACCGGGTCGGCGCAAGGCTGTGGATCGCCCGTGTGATGATCACCTGGGGGCTCATCTCCGGTGCCTTCGCGTTCATCCGGGGCGAGACGAGCTTCTACGCGCTGCGCTTCCTGCTCGGCGCTGCCGAGGCCGGCTTCTTTCCCGGCATCATTCTCTATCTCGGCTACTGGTTTCCTATCCGCTACCGGGCCGCGGTGGTGTCTTTGTTCATGGCGGCGGCGCCGATCTCGGTGCTGCTGGGCTCGCCCCTGTCGAGCGCGATCCTCGAGATGGAGGGCGTCCTGGGCCTACACGGCTGGCAGTGGATGTTCCTGATCGAGGCGGTCCCCGCGGTGATCCTCGGCTTCGTCGTGCTGGTCTATCTGACCGACCGGCCTGAGAAGGCGACGTGGCTCGCCGACGAGCAGCGGGCCTGGCTCGTGGCCGAGATGGAGGCGGAACGGGCCGGACGGCGTGTCGAGGCCCGCCATAGCCTGCTGAGCGGCCTGACTGATCTGCGCGTGCTGGCGCTCGCCCTCGTCTATTTCGGCACGTCCGCGGGCCTCTACACCCTCGGCATCTGGGCGCCGCAGATCATCAAGGCCCTGGGCCTGTCGACCATGACGGTCGGCCTGCTCAACGCGGTGCCGCCGACCGTCGCCGTGGTGGCGATGATCCTCTGGGCGCGCCATTCCGATCGGACCGGCGAGCGCACGTGGCACGTGGTGATCGCCTGCCTCGCCGCGTCGATCGGCCTGATGCTCGCCGGCGCCGCCGCCTCGGTGGTGGCAGTCATCGCCGCTTTGAGCCTCGTCAATGTCGGGATCAGCGCCGCCAAACCGCCCCTCTGGGCGATGCCGACGCTGTTCCTGTCCGGCCCGGCCGCGGCGGTCGGCACCGCGACCATCAACGCGGTCGGCAATCTCGGCGGCTTCGTCGGCCCCTGGATGATCGGCTGGATCAAGGATCGGACCGGCAGCTTCGCGGGCGGCCTGATGTTCGTGGCAGGCCTCCTCCTGATCTCCGCGATCCTGACCCTCGTCGTCGCCCGGGCCGGGCGCCGTGCCGGGACGGCCCGCGTCGCCCTGCGCTAATCTCTTTCCCTCGGAGACCCACCATGAAGACCTACACCATCGCGGCCATCCCGGCGGACGGCATCGGCGTCGAGGTCATCGCCGCCGGCATCGAGGTGCTCGACGCGCTGGCCGAGAAGACCGGCAGCTTCCGGTTCCGGTTCGACCATTTCGACTGGGGCTCGGACTACTACAAGACGCACGGCGTCATGATGCCGCCTGACGGCCGCGACCAGATCCGGAACCACGACGCGATCTTCTTCGGGGCGGTCGGCGCGCCGGACGTGCCCGACCACATCACCCTCTGGGGCCTGCGTCTCGCGATCTGCCAGCCCTTCGACCAGTACGCCAACGTCCGGCCGACCCGCATCCTGCCGGGCATCACCAGCCCGCTGCGCCACGTCTCGGGGCCGGAACTCGACTGGGTGATCGTGCGCGAGAACTCGGAGGGCGAGTATGCCGGCGTCGGAGGCCGGGTCCACCAGGGCCATCCCAACGAGGTCGCCACCGACGTCTCGATGATGACCCGCTCCGGCGTCGACCGGATCATCCGCTACGCGTTCCAGCTCGCCCGTTCGCGACCGCGCAAGCTGCTCACCGTGGTGACCAAGTCGAACGCCCAGCGTCACGCCATGGTGATGTGGGACGAGATCGCCGCCGAGGTCGCCAAGGACTTTCCCGACGTCACCTGGGACAAGATGCTGGTCGACGCCATGACCATGCGGATGGTGATGAAGCCCGAGACCCTCGACACGATCGTGGCGACGAACCTCCACGCCGACATCCTCTCGGACCTCGCGGCGGCGCTGGCGGGCTCGCTCGGCATCGCGCCGACCGCGAACATCAATCCCGAGCGCACTTACCCGTCGATGTTCGAGCCGATCCACGGCTCGGCCTTCGACATCACCGGCAAGGGCATCGCCAACCCGGTGGCGACCTTCTGGACGGCGTGCCAGATGCTCGAGCACCTCGGCGAGACGCCGGCCGCCGACCGGCTGATGCGCGCGGTCGAACGCGTAACCGCGGATCCGACGCTGCACACGCCGGATCTCGGCGGCACGGCCACCACCCGGCAGGTCACCGATGCCGTGATCGCGGCGATCCGGGGCGACAACGCCTGAAGCCGGGCCCTTCGGACGGGCCGATACCGCGAAGCCGGTCCGGGGGACGTGGAGATGGATCCGGCCGATCTCCGCCGCCTCGCGCCGGACGACGATCCGCTCCGCGTCCAGCACCACGCGGCGTCCCTGGACCTAGACCGATACCGGGACCGGGACGCGGGCGACATCGTCGGGCGTCCCGGCCACCGGGGCGTCGACCACGAGGCCGGGCAGGCCACCCGCGGCGGTTCGGGACTCGATCGGCCCCCGCTCGGCCGATACCGGCACCGCTCGACCATGGCCGATCGCCGCGGCACGGGCAGACCACGGCAGGATGGATTCCAGACCGAGCGCGCGGTCCACCGCCGCGGCCTGCGGCCCGTTCCGCATGCGCCACAGGACGGGGCGACCTGCCTTCGCGGGCTCGATCGCGATCGGCCATCGGCATCGCTTGCCTGCTCCCGCAGGCCCGAGCACCATCGGGACCGGAAACCCGGTCGTTGCCTACCTACGCCGACACGACGCCCGCCGGCCGTTCGCCTTGACCGATTGCCGCCGTCTGGCCGGAGCCCTGCTCGTGGAGGTCGACCCCGGCCGTCTCGGGCATGAGCAGCGCCGCACAGAAGGCGACCCCGTAGGCACAGAGAGCACAGAGTCCCATCGCCGTCCCGAGGGGCAGGCTCGCCGACAAGATGCCGACGGTGGCGGGCACGACCGAGCCGAAGCCGCGGCCACCGCCGAGGCAGAAACCTTGGCCGCTCGCCCGGATCGAGGTGGGAAACAGCTCCGCGAAGGTCGGCAGCATGCCCGACGCCAGGGCACCCTGAAACGCGCCGAGGAAGAAGCTCAGAACGATCGTCGTGCCGAGGCCGATCGGCGCGAGCAGCAGGATCCCGACATTGCCGGACTGCAGCACGAGGAAGGTCATGAAGGCCTTGCGGCGCCCGATCCGGTCCGACAGCCAGCCGTAGAGAAGCGGACCGACCAGGGAGCCGAGGATATTCATCGCCAGATAGCCCGTGCTCGACTTGATCGAGAGGCCGAGCGCCGTGCGCAGGTAGGTCGGCAGCCACGTGATCATCACGTAGGCGCCGCCGAAGATACCGGTCGACATGATCGCGGCGGCCGCTGTGCGGCGCAGGTGCCGGCCGGTGAAGATCGTCCAGAACGGCGGCGGCACGGCGCCGTCGCGCCGCGCTGCCTTCGCCTCGGCGTAGATGCCGGATTCTGGCACGAGCCGGCGGATGAAGAACACGAGCCCGGCCGGGATGATGCCGAGGGCGAAGAAGACCCGCCAGCCCATCGCCTCGGAAAACGAGGCGGCGATGACCGGCAGCAGGCCGACCGAGATCGCGTATCCGACCGCGTAGCTGCTCTGAACGGAGGCCGCGACCCGCCCGCGCAGGGACGGCCGGATCACCTCGCTGATCAGGACGCCGCCGACCGCGGCCTCGCCCCCGTAGCCGAGACCCTGAAGGAATCGCACGAGGGCGAGCGACCAGAAGGCGTTCATGAACGCCGCCAGGCAGGTGAAGCCGGCGACCATCAGGATGGTCAATTGCAGGATCCTGACCCGGCCGATGCGGTCCGCCAGGATGCCGGCGGCCCAGCCACCGACCGCGGCCCCGGCGAGGGAGGCCGTGGCCAGATAGCCGGCTTCGGCCTGGGTCAGGCCCAATGTCGCGATCAGGGCCGGGATGACGAGCGCGTAGATCGTCGTGTCCATGGCATCAAGGCCGAACCCGGCAAAGCAGGCCCAGTAGGTTCGGCGCTCGGTCTGATCGAGCGTGTGGTACCAGCCGAGCTTCATCATGATGCGTTTCCTCCGGCCCTGCGCAGACTTGCAGGGGCAGGCCACCGCTTCATCCGCTTAGGTCCTTGGTGTGCCGCAGGTTTTCATCGCAAAACCGGTGGTTGCTTTTGCGAAGCCTGCTTCAGGGCGCGGTCGCCGCCTGGCCGGTCGCCCGGCGGGATGCGCGGTTTGGCCGGTGCCGCCTCTTCGCGGGCGGTCTGCCGGCTTCAGCCGTGACGGGTGCGTCAGTCCAGTGGGTCGTCGCGGTATTCGAGGCCCGCGGCGGCCAGCGCCGGGCGCATCCCGTAGAGATCGAGGCCGAGTTCGCCGGCCGCGAGACGGGCGCGCTTGGCGACCTCGCTCGCCGCCCGCGCATCCGCCTTCGCGGCAATGGATTCGGCGTCGGCATGGGGCACGACCACGACGCCGTCGTCGTCCGCCACGATCGCGTCGCCGGGCCGGACGAGGGCCCCGGCACAGACCACCGGGATGTTGACGCTGCCGAGCGTCGCCTTGACCGTGCCCTTGGCCGAGATCGCCCGCGACCACACCGGGAAGCCCATCTCCTTCAGCGTGCGCACGTCGCGGCAGCCCGCATCGATCACCAGGCCCACGCCGCCGCGTGCCTTGAGCGAAGTCGCCAGCAGGTCGCCGAACATGCCATCGGTGTTGTCGGTGGTGCAGGCCACGACCAGGACGTCGCCGGGACCGCACTGCTCGATGGCCACGTGCAGCATCCAGTTGTCGCTGGGCTGCGCCAGTACGGTCACGGCGCTGCCGGCGATCGCCGCGCCGTCCCAGATCGGGCGCAGGTAGGTCTTCAGGAGGCCGGTGCGGCCCTGCGCCTCGTGGACCGTGGAGACGCCGTGTCCGGCCAGGGTCGCGGCGACGGCCGGAGCGATGCGGGGGATGTTGCGAAGAACGACATTCCTCATGCCAGTTCCTCCAGCGTCATCGGGAAGAGGCGCTGATAGGCCTCGCCGTAGGTCATCGCCGTCCCGGAGTTGCGGCCGCCCTGAACGCCGCGGTTCAGGGCGACGCGGGTGTAGTAGTCCCAGAGATGCTTCTGCGCGGCGAGCACGTGGAACGCGCGGACTTTCGTCTCCCACACGGCATCGATGTTCAGGATGACCTGGGGCTTGAAGTTGCACTGCTCCGGCTGGTGCGGCTCGAACAGGAACACGGGCGGCGCGGCGTAGCTGCGCTCCGGGTCGGGCTTGTGTCCGGCCGCCTGGGCGATCACGCGGGCCTCCTGCGCCACGTGGGCGGCGACCGGATGGTCGAAGTTGTAGGGATCCTCGAGGGCGTGGGTCAGCACGAAGGCCGGACGCTCTTCCCGGTAGACGTCGACAAGGCGGTCGAGCACGGCTTCGCCGACGCGCAGGGGATAGTCTCCGACGTCGAGGAACTCGATCGTGGCGCCGAGGATGGCGGCCGCCTCCTCGGCCTCGGCACGGCGCTGCGCCTTCACGTCCTCCAGGCGGACCCCTGCCCGCTTCCAGGCCCATTGGCTCTCGCCGCGCTCGCCGAACGACAGGCAGACGATCTTCATCCGGTAGCCCTTGGACGCGTGCAGGGCGATGGCGCCGCCAGCGCGCCAGACGAAGTCGCCCGGGTGGGCTGTCACGACGAGGCCCGATCGCGCTGCGCTCGCCATGTCCATTCCTCCCGGCAGGGGGTCGCCTCCGGCGCGCACCCGTGTGCCTCCAGGGCTATCGCCGTCGGAGGCCGCAAACAAATGAATAGATTGACGCCATTGATGCAGATTTTTGAACGATGGTGATCCGACGCTTTCCGACCGTTTGCCCCTGAAGCGCCCCGGTCGGTCCTGCGTCGTCCCGCTCACAGCGCATCGAAGTACACCTGGATCATCCGGGCCATGCTTTGCGCCATGGGCGACAGGCTATGGCCACGGCGCGTCACGATGCCGATCGTCCGCGCGATGCTCGGCGCCCTGAGGGGCACGGCGACGATCGTCCCCTCGTCGGCGGCCTGGACGGCCAGGCGCGGCACGACGGTCATGCCCAAGCCCCCGCGCACCATGCCGATTGCGGTGGCGACGCGATGCACCTCGTAGGTCCAAGGCACATCGGCGTAGCGTCCCCCGAGCCCCGCCGCGATGAGGAGGTTGTTGCCGGATTGCTCCCCGATCTTGATCAGCACCTCCCGATACAGCTCGGCCCAGGTCACCACCTTCGCATCGGCGAGGGCGTGATCGACCCGGCACACCAGCACGAAGGCTTCCTGGTGGATGGGCGTGATGTCGAGGTCATAGTGTTGGGCGGACATGATGGTGATGCCGAACTCGGCTTCGCCCGCCCGCACGCGCTCGATGATCGCGGTGGCCGATTGATCGAGGACGCGAACCAGAACGCTCGGGTGGGCGGCGCTGAAACGCTGCAGGATGATCGGCAGATGGTGTCCAGCGATCGTCGGCAGGCAACCGAACCGGACGATGTCCTGGCTCTCGCGGCCCTGCCGCCGCAGCGTTCCGAAGACCTGGCAGAGTTCCTCGACGATGCGTTGCGCGCTGGGCAGGAGCTCGACGCCGGCGGGCGTCAGCGTCACCTGCCGCGTCGTCCGGGCGACCAGCCTGACGCCGAGTTCGTCCTCCAGCTTCTTCAGACGATGGCTCAGCGCCGCCTGCGACAGGCTGAGGCTGGCCGCAGCCCGGTTGAAGCTCCCCCAGTTGGCGATGCTGAGGAAGGCCTGAAGACCCAGGACGTCGATCCGCTCCATCACCCCTCACCACCGATGACGCCCTCCACGCCGCGCGGGCCGTGGCATCGAAACGCGGTGCCAGCTTTCGCACGGACGGAGAGCCTGTCGATACGGTTCGACCTGTGGCGGGCGTTCCCCGCGGGCCGACCTTGGCGACCAGGGTCCGCAGCATATCGCCCTGTCCGTGGTGGCCTGGGGGAAGGTGCTGCGCCCGATGCAGCGCGGCGCGCCGATCCCGCCCGGCTGGGCCCTCGACGCGGGCGGCCGTGCGCCGACCGATGCGAAGGCCGGCCATGCGAGCGTGGTGCTGCCATTCGGCGGTTTGACGGGTTCCGACCTGTCGTCGACGATGGAGATTATGGCCGCATGGCGCTCCGGCCTGATCAGCTATGTCGATCGCGCGGCCTTGTCCGTGGCCGTACCGCGCTCCGCGGATGGGCTGCAGCCGAACTCGGATCGATAGCGGCGCGAGAAATGCGCCGCGCTCGCGAAGCCGCAGGCCGTCGCGATCTCCCCGATCCTGAGCGGGCTTTGCCGGAGCAGGCGACGGCCATGGGCGAGGCGGATGGCCCTGTACTGGGCCGAGAAGCTCAGGCCGAGCTTGCCGAGGAACAGCCGGTCGAGGTGGCGCGGGCTGATCGAAGCCAGGCGCGCCATGGCCAGGCGACCGAGCGGCGCCTCCACCGTCTTCTCCATCGTTTCGAGCACCGCCAGCAGGGCCGGATGGTGGATCCCGTAGCGCTCGGCCGCGCAGGCCCGCTGCGGGTCGTCGGCGGCGCCGATGGCGGTGTGGAGGAACCAGTCGGAGACGCGGCGTGCGAAGGCCTCACCCATGCGCTCGGCGATCAGGGCGTGGGCCATCTCCAGGGGCGCGACGCCGCCGCCGCAGGACAGCCGATCGCCGTCGGCAACGTAGCGCGCCGGGCTCAGGCGCGCCTCCGGGAAGGTTTCGACCGTGGCGCCGGCATATTCCCAATGGAGCGTGAAGGCGCGATCGGTCAGCAGGCCCGCCGCAGCCATCAGGTAGGGACCGCCCGAGATGCCGCCGATGCGGACGCCGAGCCGAGACATTCGCCGTAGGGCTGCGTGGATCTCGGGCCTGTCCCATCCGGTCGGCTCGCCGCCCGCGCAGACGAAGAGGGTGTGGAGATGGCCGCGCAGGCGCGGCAGCGCCTCGGTGGGAATCTCGGCACCCGACGAGGCAGCCACCCGGCCCTCCGCCTCGCCGAAATAGCGCAGCCGGTAGAGCGGCCGCCCGGCGAGATCGTTGGCCGCACGGAACGGCTCGCAGCCCGACGCGAAGGACATCAGCGCGAAACCGGGCACGAGGATGAAGCCGATCTCCTGCGGCTGGTCCCCGTCCCCGGCATCCATTCCGCCCGCGCTCCGCGCTGCCCCATGTCTCACATGTGCAAGACATCGTCCGTCTCAGTCAAACGTCTGGCGTGGCGTACCTCATTCTGCATGCCGTCCTCCCGTGCCGCGCGAGACCGCCTCCGGATGCCTCGATCTGCCGATCTGCCCCCGTTCCGCGATGCTGTGGCGCTGCGCCCCGGCGCCGTGCCGGAGCCTCGGCGATGAGCCGCCGGTTCGATGTCGCCGTCCTCGGGCTCGGCGCGATGGGCAGCGCCGCGCTCGACCAACTGGCGAAGCGAGGGGCCGCGGTCATCGGGCTCGATCGTTTCGCGCCGCCCCACCCGTTCGGGTCCAGCCACGGCGAGACGCGGATCACCCGGCAGGCTGTCGGCGAGGGCGCCGACTATGTCCCCTTCGTCACCGCCTCGCATCGGATCTGGCGCGCGCTGGAGGCTGAGACGGGCGAAACCCTGCTGAACGCCTGCGGGGCCCTCGTCATGGCGCCGGGCCATGGTGTCTCCTCGCATCACGGCAAGCCGGACTTCGTCGGACGCTCCATCAGCGCCGCGGAGGGGGCCGGCATCGTCCACGAGGTGCTCGACGGTGCGGAGGTGGCCCGCCGGTTCCCGCAATTCCTCAACCTCGCGGGCGACGAGAAGGCCTATTACGAGCCGGGCGGCGGTTACGTGTTTCCGGAACGCTGCCTCGCGGCGCAGCTCGGCCGCGCGGCCGCAGCGGGTGCCGAAATTCGCACGAACTGCCAGGTTGTCGGGCTTCAGCAGGACGCGAGCGGCCTCCGCATCGAGACGACGGCGGGGATCATCCTGGCCGACCGCGCCGTGGTGGCCGCGGGCGCCTGGACGGCTCCGCTCCTCGGGGGCCCGTTCGACCGGCTGCTGACCGTCCGTCGGCAGCTCCTGCACTGGTACGCGCTGGCGGATGAGACCGCCTACGGGCCGCACTCGCCGGTCTTCATCTGGATGTACGGGACGAGCGACACGGAATACCTCTACGGCTTCCCGCCGCTCGACGGTTCCATCAAGGTCGCGACGGAGCAGTACAGCACCACCACCACCGCCGACGGGGTGGAGCGCCGCGTCGAGCCGTCCGAATCCGACGCGATGTACCGGCTGCGCGTCGCGAACCGGCTGGCCGGTACGACCCCGGAGGTCGTCCGGGCCGCCGCCTGCGTCTACACGGTGACCCCCGACCGCGGCTTCATCATCGACCGGCATCCGGCGATGGAGCGGGTCCTGGTCGTCTCCGCCTGCTCGGGGCACGGCTTCAAGCACTCGGCCGGCATCGGCGAAGCCGTTGCGGCGGAACTGACCGGGACCGGCTGCACGGTCGATCTCAGGCCCTTTGCCTTGGCACGTTTCGGGTAATGCGCCGGCCAATGGCTCGTGGATTGCTTGAAACCGTGCCAAGATCCGTCGATCCCAGCAGGAAAGATCCGATGCGCCTCACGACCCGCACCCTTCTGACCACCGGGGCGATGACCGCGCTCGCGGCACTCTCGGCCGTCGCGCTGCCCGGCCGGGCCGCGGCCGCCGACGGCGTCGACGCGATCAAGGCGCGCGGGACGCTGATCGTCGGCGTGAAGGCGGACTACAAGCCGTTCGGCTTCCGCGACCCGAGCGGGACGATCATCGGCCTCGAACCCGATCTCGCCGCCGACCTCGCCAAGCGGCTGGGCGTGAAGCTCGAGCTCGTGCCGGTCGTCTCGGCCAACCGGATCGAGTTCCTGCAGCAGGGTAAGGTCGATCTGCTGATCGCCACCCTCTCGGACAAGCCCGAGCGCCGCCGCGTCGTGCAGGCGATCGACCCGAACTACTATTCCGACTTCGTGAACGTCCTGCTGCCCAAGTCGTCCGGCATCACCGACTGGGCGCAGCTCAAGGGCAAGCCGCTCTGCGCCACCTCGGGGGCCTGGTACAACAAGGACGTCGCGCGGACCTACGGGGCGGAGATCGTCGCCTTCGACGGGTCCGAGAAGCCGCTCTTCGCGCTTAAGCAGGGCAACTGCATCGGCTATGTCTACGACCAGAGCATGCTGCAGGGTAAGCTGCTCGACGACGAGTGGAAGGCCAATTACGCGCTGCCGCTCAAGGGCATCCTCGACGCCCCGTGGATGATGGCCGTGGCGCAGGGCAACACCACGCTGCAAAGCATGGTCGAGGACGCGACCAAGGACTGGATGAAGACCGGCCTCATCGTCAACGAGGAGAAGAAGTGGGGCATCGAGCCGACCGCCTACTCGAAGGCGATGCACGAGAAGTACAAGAACGCGACCAACTGATGCGGTCCCGCACGACGGCTCCGAGCGTTCGCCCGCGATGATCGCCACGATCCAGGCGTGGTTCCAGCAGCTCTACGAGACCACGGGCTTCAACTTCACGATCTTCTACGATCCCTACGATTGGGACCGGTACGTGGCCGGCCTGCGGATGACGCTGTTTCTCGGGATCAGCACGATCCTGATGAGCCTCGTCATCGGCGCCGTCGGGGCGCTCCTGCAGAGCGGGCCGTCCCGCGTCCTGCGGGCGCTGGTCAACGGCTTCGTGGTGGTGTTCCGCAATACGCCGCCGCTCGTCCAGATCTTCTTCTTCTACTTCGGCCTCGGGACGCTGCTTCCGGACATCCGCGCGGCGGACGGCCTGCGCGTCCCGATCCTCGACAATGTCCAGTGGGCGATCATCGCGCTGTCGCTGTTCGCGGGCGCGTTCAACGTCGAGATCTTCCGCTCCGGCATCGAGGCCGTGCCGCGGACCACGATCGAGGCCGCCGAGGCCCTGGGCTACACCCGCTTCAAGGCCTACCGGCACGTCGTCCTGCCGCTGGCCCTGCGGGTCTGCCTGCCGGCGCTGAACAACAACCTGATCAACCTCCTAAAGACCACGACGCTGGCCTACGCCATCGCGGTCCCGGAGACCTTGTACGCAGTCAAGCAGATCTGGTCCGAGTCGCAGAACGTCCTGGAGATGATGCTGGTGCTGCTGGCGACCTACGCGGTCCTCGTCGGCGTGCTCGTCTGGATCATGCACCGCTGGGAACGCGCCCTGCGCATCCCGGGATACGGACGATGAGCGTCCCGGATCGAAGCGGCACGGGGGACGTGCGCACCGGCGCCCTGCCGGTCCTCCTGCCCTTCGTGCGCCCGCAGGCGCGCGCGGCGCGCCTGCGCCCGGTCCACCTCTGGCTGCTCGCCGGGCTCGCCCTCGTCTCCCTCCCGGCCTGGGCACAGGGCGGGGCCGCCGCGCCGTCGCCGCTCGCGGTCGTGATCAAGTGGGCGCCCCTCCTGCTCACCGGCTTCGCCTTCAACGTGGCGATCTCGCTGATGGCGATGGCGATCGGGACGGGGGCCGGCATCGGGCTTGGGCTCGCCATGCTGGCGGAGGGGCGCGTCCTGCCCCGACTCGCGTGGTGCGTCACGCAGGTCTTCCGCAACGTCCCCTGGCTGGTGCTGCTGTTCTTCGTGATGTTCCTGGTACCGTTCCAGATCACGGTGTTCGGCGTCCGGGTGCCGCTGCCCGACTGGGTCAAGGCGACCTTCGGCTTCAGCCTGCCGGTCATGGCCAACGTCGCCGAGATCGTCCGCGGCGCGGTGCGCTCGGTGCCGAACACCCAGTGGGAGGCGGCCGAGTCCTTGGCCTTCACCCGGCGTCAGACGATGTGGCGCATCATCCTGCCCCAGTGCGCGAAGCGGATGCTGCCGCCCTGGATGAACGTCTACGCGCTCATCGCGATGGCGACCGTGCAGGCCTCCATCGTGGGCGTCACCGAGATGCTGACGCTGACCGCGCAGGTGCACGCCGCCGAGGGCGGCCGCTCCGAGCTGTTCGCCCCGCTCTACGGCTTCGCGCTGCTCTGCTTCTTTCTCTACTGCTACCCGATCGACCGGTTCACCGCCGCCCTGGAACGCCGCTTCGAGACCCGCTGAGACCATGACGCGCGCGACCCCGGCCGCCACCCCGTCCTCGACCTGGACCCCCGATCAACCGATCGTCCGCCTCGCCGATGTGCACAAGTCGTTCGGGACGTTCGAGGTGCTGAAGGGGATCAGCCTCGCTGTCCGCAAGGGCGAAGTGGTCTGCATCATCGGCCCCTCGGGTTCGGGCAAGTCGACGCTGATCCGCTGCGTCAACGCCCTGGTGCCGGTCAGCGCCGGCTCGATCCAGGTCGAGGGGATCGAGGTGACCGATCCGCGGCTCGACAAGCTGGCGCTGCGCCGCAAGGTCGGCATGGTGTTCCAGCAGTACAATCTGTTCCCGCACAAGACCGCGTTGCAGAACGTGATGATGGCGCCGATCCACGTCCTCGGGCAGGAGCGGCGCGAGGTCGAGGCCCGGGCGCGGGCCCTGCTCGCCAAGGTCCGTCTGGCCGGCAAGGAGGACGCCTATCCCGGCGAGTTGTCGGGCGGCCAGCAGCAGCGCGTGGCCATCGCCCGCTCGCTGGCGATGCGGCCCGACGTGATGCTGTTCGACGAGGTCACCGCCGCCCTCGATCCGGAGACGGTCAAGGAGGTGCTGGTGACGATCCGGGAACTCGCCGAGGAGGGCATGACCTGCATGCTCGTCACGCACGAGATGAACTTCGCCCGCGACGTCGCAGACCACATCTACTTCACCGACCGCGGCGTGATCGTCGAGCACGGGCCGCCCGCGACCTTCTTCGCCTCCGCCCAGGACGAGCGCACCCGGCGGTTCCTGTCGCAGGTGCTCTGACGCGCCTGTCGCGTACGGCCCGGTCCCACGGTCTCGGTGCCGAACGTCCGCCGCGGCGCCGTGCGGCGGCGGCTCACCGCAGTCGCGTCGCGTCGATGACGAGGAAATACTGGCACGCTTCCCCCCCGAGATTGGTGAAGGCGTGCCCGGCATCGGCCTCGAAATACAGGCTGTCGCCCTCCTCGACGACGACCGCGCGGTCCCCGATCGTAGCGCGCAGGCGCCCCTTCAGCACGAAGATGTATTCCGACACGCCCCGGCGATGGGCCACGAACTCGCCCGTGGTGGCGCCGGGCGGGAGCGTGTTGAGCACCCAGTCGATCCCGCGTCCGGGCAAGACCGGAGAGAGGCAGCGGCGCAGGAAGCCCGAAGCCTCATCGCGCAACACCGGCTGGCGTGAAGCCGGAATCAGCAGAACTTCGAGTTCGGTGGCCGGCGCCATCAGCCGGGAGAAGGTCACGCCCAGCGCTTCGGCGAGACGCGAGAGGACCGCCGTCGACGGGACCGCCTCGCCCCGCTCGATCTTCGAGATCATCGAGCGGCTGACGCCCGACAGCGCCGCCAGGGCTTCGAGGGAGAGGTCGCGCTCCTTCCGCCTGCGCCGAAGCTCCTCGGCGAGAACCTGGATCTGAGAGCGTGCCTCGGCCTCGATCTGGACACGTCGTATCTCTGTCGTGACCGTCATGCGCGTTTCGTCCCGGCCCTCCGGCTGACGCGTCATCCCTGAGCGCCCGAAGCTGATCGCGGCGTGCTTAGCATAGGTCGCGCGGGAGCACCCCTGCGGCCGGCACCCCGATTGGCATGCCGCTTGTATCTCGCTGAGTGGAAATTCATCTCGAAAAATGGATAGCCACCGATGCTCGATACCGCAGTGCCGCTGGATACGACACGCATCGCCGAGCCGGATGCGCTGGCGCTCGCGGACAGACGCCAGATCGTCTGGTCGAGCGTCATCGGCACCACCGTCGAATGGTATGATTTCCTGATCTACGGCACGGCCAGCGCGCTCGTCTTCAACAAGCTGTTCTTCCCCAGCATCGACCCCGCGGTCGGCACCATCGCGGCATTCGGCTCCTACGCGGTCGGGTTCCTCGCGCGCCCGCTCGGCGGTGCTGTCTTCGGCCATTTCGGCGACAGGATCGGGCGCAAGGCCATGCTGTCGCTGACGCTGATGATCATGGGGCTCGGCACCTTCCTGATCGGGTGTCTGCCGACCTACGGGCAGGTCGGCATCCTCGCGCCGGTCCTGCTCGTGGCCCTGCGCCTCGTCCAGGGGATCGGCATCGGCGGCGAGTGGGGTGGAGCCGTGCTGATGGTGGTGGAGAGCGTGCCGGCGGAGCGGCGCGGGTTCTTCGGAAGCGTCGTCCAGCTCGGCTATCCGATCGGCGTGATCCTCTCGATCGGCGCATTCGCGCTGACCGGCCTGATGCCCGAGGCGGCGTTCCTGTCGTGGGGCTGGCGCATCCCGTTCCTGGCAAGCGCACCCCTTGTCGGGGTCGGCCTGTTCATCCGCCTGCGGCTCCATGAAACGCCCGCGTTCCGGCGGATCAAGGAGCAGGCCGTGACGGCGCGGCTGCCGGCCATGGAGATCCTCACTGCGCATCCCGGGATGTTCCTGAAGGCCGTCGGGCTGAAGGTCTCCGAGATCGCCTACGTGAGCGTCGTGACGGTGTTCTCGATCTCCTACGTCACCGGTCAGCTCGGTCTGTCACGCGGGGTGATCCTGAACGGCATCCTCGTGGCCGCATTCATCGAACTCTTCACGATCCCGGTCTTCGGCTATCTGTCCGACCGCTACGGGCGCAAGACGCTGTTCATCGCCGCCTGCCTGTTCTCGATCGCCTTCGCGTTCCCGATGTTCAGGCTCCTCGACACGCGCGATCCGACGATCATCACCCTGACCGTCGCGGTGGCCCTGAGCTTCGGGCAGGGCATCATGTTCGGGACCGGGGCCGCGTGGATGTCCGAACTGTTCGATGCCCGCTTGCGATACACCGGCGCCTCGCTCGGTTTCCAGGTGGGCGCGGCGCTGAGCGGTGGCTTCACCCCGCTGATCGCCGCAGCCTTGCTGACCTGGAGCGGCGGGGCGACGTGGCCGATCTCCGTCTACCTGATCGCGCTCGCCTGCGTGACGCTCGCGGCGACCTTCGCGGCACCGGAGACGGCCCGCCGGCGGATCGACTGAGGGCCTCCACACGGTCCGAACAGCGATTCCGCCACACCATTCCACGTCGACGCTGATGCCGGTCCGGCGTCGGAGGGCGCATCATCACCGAGGCCGGAAGCCACGCCCGGTCGCGACGCCGCCGGGCCAAACACGAGTGGACGTGCATCCACTAAAATGGAATGATGCGGACTGGCCCAGCACGGTAGGGAGACGGATTTGGACAGGATCATCATCGCCACGGAGGCGGCGGCGCCGGCCGTCGGCCCCTATGCCCAGGCGACCCGCGTCGGCGACCTCGTCTTCGCATCGGGCCAACTGCCGATCGATCCGGAAACCGGTGCGTTTCCGGAGGGCATCGAAGCGCAGACACGCCGCTCGCTGGCCAACCTCGCCGCCGTGCTGGAGGCCGGAGGCGCCAGCCTCGCGAGCGTAGCCAAGACCACCGTGTTCCTGAAGGACATGAACGATTTCGCCGCGATGAACGCCGTCTATGCGGAGCACTTCCCCGGCGCGGCCCCGGCGCGCTCGACGGTCGAGGTCGCGCGCCTGCCCCGGGACGCGCTGGTCGAGGTGGAGGCGGTCGCCCTGGCGACGGGGCCGGCCCGATGAGCGCGACCTCCGCACCCCGTCACGTCGAAGCCTTCGCGCACGCGGCCGGCTCGGTGGCGGCCGGCGTGCCCGGAGGGGCGACCGGGTGGCAGGGCACGCTGCTCGACATCCATATCGCGCCCGCGGCGAGTTACGAGATGGAGGCCCTGGCCGAGGCCCGCTGCGTCGCCGGCCGTGGCATCGAGGGCGATCGCTACTTCCTCGGGACCGGGACCTACTCGCCCAAGCCGGACACCCGCGAGGTGACGCTGATCGAGCAGGAGGCGCTCGATGCCCTCGCGCGCAACGATCCGCCGCTCCAGGGCGGTCCGATCCATCTCGCGCCCGTCGATCACCGCCGGAATCTCACCGTGCGCGGCGTACCGCTCAATCACCTCGTCGGCCGCCGATTCCGGGTCGGTGAGGTGATTCTGCGCGGCGGCCGCCTGAATTTTCCGTGCAAGTATCTGGAGGAGCTGCTCGGGCTGCCGGTCTACCTGCCGCTCTACAATCGCTCCGGCCTGAATTGCGGGATCGAGCGCGGCGGGATCATCCGCCCGGGCGACCCGATCGCGCTGCTGGATTGAAGCCATGTCCGCCCGCGTCGTCATGAAGCTGACGGTCGTAGAGGCCGTCGCCACCACGCCGGAGGTGTTGCGGCTGACCCTCGTCCACCCGCAGCGTCCCGAACTGCCCGCCTGGGAGCCCGGCGCGCATGTCGATCTGCGTCTGCCGGACGGGCGCACGCGCCAATACTCCCTGTGCGGCGATCCGGCCGACCGGGGCCGCTACGTCCTGGCGATCAAGCGCGAGGCGGCGGGCCGGGGCGGCTCGCTGTGGACACATGACAATCTCGGTCCCGGCGCGGTCGCGCATGTCTCCCATCCGCGCAACAACTTCGGTCTGGCCGCCGGGGCACGGCGCCATGTCCTGATCGGCGGCGGGATCGGCGTGACGCCCCTCGCCGCCATGGCCCGGCACCTTACCGCGGGCGGTGCCGACTTCATCCTGCACCTGTGCGCGCGCTCTGCCGAGCATGCGCCGCTTCTGCCTGAGTTGCGGGCGCTGTGCGGCGACCGGCTCCGCTGCTGGCTCTCCGCGGAGGGGGCGCGCTTCGACCCGACGGCGCTCGGCGCGCCGGAGGACGGGGTCCACGTCTATGCCTGCGGTCCCCAGCGGCTCACCGACGCCGTACAGACCACGCTGGAGAGGGCCGGCTGGCCGGCGGAGCAAGTGCATGTCGAGCACTTCGCGCCGATCGCCGATGAGAACTACAAGCCGGAGCCCTTCGACGCGCTGATCGCCTCGACAGGGGCGGTCATTCACGTCCCGGCGGATGTCTCGCTCCTCGACGTCCTGCGGCGGCACGGCTTCGCGATGCCCTCGTCCTGCGAGATCGGCGTGTGCGGGTCCTGCGAGTGCGGGTACCGGGACGGCACCGTGATCCACCGCGACGTCGTGCTGCCGGTCGCCAAGCGCCAGGACCGGATGATGCCCTGCGTCTCCCGCGCCCGCGTGAGCGTCACGCTCGAACTCTGAGGGTCCGCTGCCGATGCCGTCGCGTCCCACGCGCCGCACTCTGATCGCAGGCGCCGCCGCCGCGCTCGCCGCGCCGCGGATTGCTGCGGGGGCAGACCGAAGAACGCTGCGCTTCGTGCCGCGCACGGATCTCGGTGTCCTCGATCCGATCTGGAGTTCGGCGATCATCACGCGCAACCACGCGTTCATGGTCTACGACACGCTCTACGGCCAGAACTCGGAGTTCGAGCCGAGCCCCCAGATGGTGTCGGGCCATCGGATCGAAGACGACGGGCGCCTCTGGCGCCTCAGCCTGCGCGACGGGCTGACATGGCACGACGGAGAGCGGGTCCTTGCGCGCGACTGCGTCGCCAGCATCCGTCGATGGGGAGCGAAGGATGCCTTCGGGCAGGCGCTGATGGCCGCGACCGACGAACTCGCGGCGCCCGACGATCAAACCATCCTGTTCCGGCTGAAGGCGCCGTTTCCCTTTCTGCCGCACGCCCTCGGGAAGTCGGCGGCCTTCTTCCCGGCCATGATGCCGGAACGGCTGGCCTCCGTCGGCCCGGCCAAGCCGATCACCGAGATCGTCGGCTCAGGGCCGTTCCGCTACCGCGCCGACGAGCGCGTACCCGGCGCCCGCAACGTCTACGAGCGGTTTGCCGCCTACAAGCCCCGGGAGGACGGTGTGGTCTCGCGCACCGCGGGACCCAAGCGCGTGCAGTTCGACCGGGTCGAGTGGATCACCATGTCCGATCCGGGCACGGCGGCCTCGGCGCTGCAGGCCGGTGAGGTCGATTGGGTCGATTACCCCGTGATCGACCTGCTGCCGATGCTGAGAACGAGTTCCGGCGTCAACGTGAAGATTCTCGATCCGAAGGGCCTGATCGGCGTCTTCCGGATGAACCACCTGCAGCCGCCCTTCGACAACCGGCGGATCCGCCGCGCCGTGCTCGCGGCGTTCGACCAGTCGGAGTTCATGCAGGCGGTGGCGGGCGACGACCGGAGCCTGTGGCGGGACGGCGTCGGCTTCTTCTGCCCGGACACCCCCCTCGCCTCCGAAGCCGGGATGGCGGCGGTGACGGGCCCGCGCGATCTCGCTGCCGCCAAGCGGGCGATCGTCGAGGCCGGCTACAAGGGGGAGCCCGTCGCGCTCATCGTGTCCAGCGATTTTCCCGCCCTGAAGGCGATGTCGGATGTCGCCGCCGAGACGATGCGGAAGATCGGGCTCACCGTCGATTACCAGTCCCTCGACTGGGGCACGGTGCAGCAGCGCCGCTACAAGCGCGATCCGGTCGACAAGGGCGGGTGGAGCGCGTTCTGCACGAACTACGAGGGGGCCGATCTGGCCGATCCCGCGGGCCACCTGGCCCTGCGGACCAACGGGCCCCAGGCCTGGTTCGGCTGGCCGAGCGACCCGACCATCGAGGCGCTGCGGGATCGCTGGTTCCTGGCCGGGGACCTTGCCGAGCAGAAGGCGCTGGCCGCCGAGATCCAGCGTGAGGCCTTCGTGAGCGTCCCCTACATCCCGCTCGGCCAGTTCTTCGCGCCGACAGCCTATCGCTCGGACATCAAGGACCTCGTCGATGGATTCGCGATCTTCTGGACCGTGCGCCGTGGCTGAGGATCCGCTGGAGACCGATGGGCTACCGCTGACACCCCAGGAGCGCGAGGCGGTCCGGCGCGGACGCGCGCTGGCGCTGTCCGCGATCGCGCCGCACGCCGCCGCCTGGGAGCAGGCCGGCTCCGCGCTGCCGCGTCCGGTCTTCCGGGCCTATGCGGAAGCCGGCTTATTGGGGCTTGAGGTCGCCCGCGAACGTGGTGGCTCCGGTCTCGGCTACCTGTGCAAGATCGCCCTCGCCGAAGCCATGGCCCGGACCTGCCTGCCGAGCGCCTTCGCGCTGAACCTCGCCCAGGGGATGGCGACGCGGATCGAGCGCGAGGGCTCGGAGAGCCAGGTCCGGCGCCACCTGCCGGGACTTGTTCGCGGGGAGCGGATCGCCGCGGTCTCGCTCAGCGAGCCGGGTGCGGGCAGCGACTTCTCGGCGATCGCGACGCGGGCGGAGCGCGTGTCCGGGGGCTGGCGCCTGCACGGGACCAAGGCCTGGGTCACGAACGGCACCCACGCCGACCTCGCCCTGGTCTACGCACAGACCGAACCCGGCAGCGGGGCGGCCGGGATCGCCAGCTTCCTGGTTGAGCTGCGTGCGGATGGCGTCTCGCGCGCGGCCGAGGGTCCGCTGATCGGCGGCCACGCGATCGGCGCGGCGACGCTCGTGCTCGACGGCGTCTTCGTGGCCGACGACGACCTGTTCGCGCCGCCCGGACAGGCGTTCAAGCGGGCGCTGACAGGCATCACCGGCGCGCGTATCCACGTCTCCGCCATGGCCTGCGGCATCGTTGCCGACAGTCTGGCGCGCGCCGTCGAGCATGCCCGCGTCCGGCGCAGCTTCGGCCGCCCGCTGATCGAGCACCAGGGTCTGCGCTGGAGCCTCGCCGACGTCGCCACCGGCCTCGCGGCGGCGCGGGGTCTGACCTACGCCGCCGCGAACCGGATCGCCACGGGTGCCGATGCCACGCTCGCGGCGGCCCATGCCAAGCGGTTTTCCGCCGATATGGCGCTCGCGGGCGTGGCCGCCTGCATGCAGGCGATGGGCGGCGTGGGGCTGCGCGCCGACCTGCCCTTCGGCCGCCACCTCGCCGCGGCGCGGATCGCCGCCTATGTCGACGGGACGACCGAGATGATGCGCGACAGGATCGGCGCGGATCTCGCCCGGCGCCGGACCGGCCAACCGGTGCCGGAGGGTCGGCGATGATCGACAAGCGCGTGGCGGGGTTTCGCGAAGCGATTGCGGGGATCGAGACCGGCCACACCGTGATGGTCGGTGGCTTCGGCGATGCGGGCGTCCCCGTGGGTCTGGTCGCTGCCGTGCTGGAACGCGGGCCGCGCGACCTCACCGTGATCGCCAACAACGCCGGCTTCCACACCGGAGACATCAGCGATTGGCTGAGCGCGGGCCTGGTGCGGAAGGTGATCTGCAGCTATCCGCGCACCTCGCCGACCTTCGTCGCGCTCTACCGCCAGGGCAAGGTCGCGCTGGAGCTGGTCCCGCAAGGGACTCTCGTCGAGCGCATGCGCTGCGCCGGGGCCGGACTCGGCGGCTTCTTCTCCCCGGTCTCGGCCGGGACGCCCCTCGGGGCGGGCAAGGAGGTCCGCACGATCGACGGGCGCGATTTCGTGCTGGAGATGCCGCTGACGGCCGATTTCGCGCTGATCCGGGCGCGGCAGGCCGATCCGATGGGCAACCTGACCTACAACAAGACCGCACGGAATTTCGCACCGGTCATGGCGACGGCCGCCCGCATGGTCGTGGCCGAGGCGATCGAGATCGTGGCGGTCGGCGGCATCGATCCAGAGGCCGTGATCACGCCTGGGCTCCTGGTCGACCGCATCGTTCAGCAGGGGCCTCGCGCATGACGCCACACAGCCGCGACGACATCGCCCGGCGGGTCGCCCGCGCCCTCCCGCACGGGGCCGTCGTCAATCTCGGGATCGGCCTGCCGGGCCTCGTTAGCCGCTATGTCGAGCCGGCCCAGGACATCGTCCTGCACAGCGAGAACGGGATCATCAATTTCGCCGCCTTACCGGACGGCGGCGCCGCCGACCACGACAGCATCGACGCCAGCAAACGGCCGGTCACGGTCCTGCCGGGCGGCAGCTACCTCGATGTCGCGCTCTCCTTCAGCCTCATGCGCGGCGGCCACCTGGACGTGGCGGTGCTCGGCGCTTTCGAGGTGTCGGCCCGGGGAGACCTCGCGAATTGGTGGACGGGCAAGCCCGACGATGTGCCCGGCGTCGGTGGCGCGATGGATCTCGCCTGCGGCGCCAAGTCGATCTGGGTGATGATGGAGCACACGACGCGGGATGGCCTGCCGAAGCTTGTCGACCATTGCAGCTATCCGCTCACGGCACCGGCCGTGGTGGACCGGATCTTCACGGACCTCGCCGTCCTCGACGTCACGCCCGAGGGTCTGTGCGTTCGCGAATGCGTGCCGGGCCTCGAACCGGCCGAACTTCAGGCCCGAACCGCGACGCGCCTGATCTTTTGCGATGACCATCGGATCGATGCTCCGAGGGAGCGCTGATTTCAGCCGTGTTCGCGTGGACGACGGGCGACGGTTGAATCGAACCGCTGCGATCGGCGGCTTCTGTCGGGGAACCCGGGTCCGCGGCGGTCATCGGAACGCGATGCACGCCCGTCGAGGGACGAAGACCGAAGCAGAGGATACGATCTCGGAGAGCCGAGCCGGGCGCCGTGGTCGACGCGTTCTCGCCCGATACACGTCGCCGCGCCGGCCACCTGCTCCGCGCCCGCAGCGGGGCGAATGAGGATTGGGGGAGAAGCGCAGCTCAACGCGCCGGGCGTGTGGTCCGACGGCGGCTGCGGGCGATCGACCTGCGCGCGGACCCTGAACCGGATGGCCCGCGCGGCGCGGAGACATCCCGCATCGGCGACACAGAACCCGGCGTTCCGAAAAAGACAAAGCCCGCCAACGATCTGGCGGGCTCGCATCCGTCAATTGGTGCCCAGGAAAGGGGCACAGAGAGCGAGCAAGATCAATGACTTGCTCGCACGTTGGACCCAAGATCCCTCCACGGGATCATTACGCTTTTCAGGCAAGTGTCCCACCGTCTGAAGGCCCCTCCCCGGCTCGGGACTTCGTTCTTCGACAGGACAACGAATCGGACATGTGCGTGTTGGCCCGCGCCGACTTGGTAGCCGAGGCCGCCGTCATCTTCGGCGAGGAGGCCGCCCGCCAGTCGACGGTGCGGCTCCGCATCTTGTGCCAAGCGTACCACCCGGCCGTCTCGCACACGCCCGCGCGTACTGTTCGCAAAACCCGGGATCGTCGCATTTCCCCGCACTATCAGATGCGGCGCCCACCGCCCCGTGGCCTCGCGCACGCGGGCGCGTACTGCTCCGAAAACTCGGCAGGCCGGCCCTCGCATGCGCGCGCGTGAGGGGCTGCAATAAGTCCTCTCAGTGGACGGCTGAGATGTTCGCAAATGCCCGTAGGCAAATGGCTATCGGCTCTTTGAATTCGACAGGCAATCAAAGCGGTCGCCTACCGGCCGAAGCTGTCGCGCAACCGCTCAAGCGCCGCCGACATCCCGGCGAGCGAGCGGGCATCGGCCCGACGGCACGCCTCGATCCGTTGTCGGTAGGTCCGATCCCACATCCCCCACGGCCGAGGCCCAGCGCGCCTTATCCGAGTGGCGGCTCGACCCGCACGTCGACGAGGGCGGCTTCCGCCACGCGGCAATCAACTTCTTCCGCGAGCATGATGCGGTGTCCGAGTTGAAGGCCCAACTCTGGGCCGACGCCGAGAGGCAACCTATCGAGGACAGTCGGTCGATTGGCCAATCTCGGTAAGCCCCTACCGGACCGTGGCGATACTGCGCCTGCCGAGCCAGGACGCCTATTCAAAGGAGCGGGTGCGTTACTTCGACGAGGCGATGACCTTCCGCCCTGCGCACAGCCTCGCGGCGCACCGGCCGCTCGGTTCGGTGATGCGGGCGCGGCTTCAGGTCTATCGGGCGCTCTCCGACTTCCGCCACCGCGAGAACGGCGTGTTCGCCGAGGACACCGTCAGCATCGACCGCATCCCAGCGTGAGGAACTTGCGCGATCAGGCGTCCGAAGCATCGCGAACCATCCCGCTCACACGCGCGTTACCGGCGTTCTTCGACATGGAGATATCGATGCGCCAGCGCACCCTCGTCACAGCTATCCCTCTCATGCTGCTCTTCGCAGGCACAGCTTTCGCGCAGGCACCAGCGGCTACCCCACCCGGGACAGCCCCGGGCGCAACTGGCGTAGCCGCACCTCAGCCGGGTTCGACGGTGCGCCGGGCACCGTGACGGGGACGCCAACCGGTCAACCGGCTGACACTGTGACGAACAACTCGGCAGCTGGTGGAAATGCCGGTCAGCCGGAGCGGCCCCTGCCCCAGGGTGGCGGTGGCGGCAAATGAGCAGGTCACGGCGCTGATCGAAGTTGAGGCAATCGCCGCTTGTCGTCCGTGGTTGCCAATCGTGCAGGATCTGCGACCCTCAGGCAAGACGCCTGGCGTGTCTGCTGATCCGCGCGACGGCACAGGCACCACGAGGAGCAGCATGGCGATGGCTGAGACGGACAAGCCGCCGGGTGTGAGCGTCGTGCCCCCGACGGTACCGATCCCGAACGTCAACGTGCCGGACCCAACGACCGGCAGCGAGCCCAAGAGTAAGGACCCGGTGAAGGATGCCGAGCGCACGCCCGATGATCCGGACAAGGCAGCCGACGACGGTCTGGCTTGATCATGCGCCGCTCTTTCGCGGTTCTGGCCGCTCTGGCCACGTTCGCTTGCTTTCCTGCAGCAGCCGTAGCACAGCGCGCGTCTGAGCCGCCCGCGAAACCTGCTTTGGGTGAGCCGGCCACCGGTGAGGAAGCGGCATCTGCGGTTGATCCGACGGTACTTGATCGCTGTCGGCAACCGGCAGACGCCCAGAAGCTCAAGGAAAGACCGGAGCGGAGGGCATTCATGGGAGCGTGCGTCACGCCCGAGGATTGAGGCGTGGCGCTTTCGGCAGGTGGTGGCCAGCCCTCCTCAGCAATCCCCGCGCCTACACCTGCGCCTACACCCGCGCATACTTGCGCTAGATCGCGATCGTCGCTCCAGCTCGGATGCCGAACGGCACAGGGCCGAACCACGTCGTCACAGAATCCGGCCCGCTCCCTCATCACGGACGCATCTTCTCCGATCCGTCGTCGGGATCGACCGCGCCCGGACATCCGCGCGCGCGTGCTGGCCGCGCTCACGCCCGAACTGGCAACTGTGACGGAGATCGCCGAGCACGCCAGGCTTCCCGGCCGGGAGCGCGTCATGCACGCGACCCGGGCCCTGGCTCGGCTAGAGGCCGATGGGCTCGCCGTCAGGGGCGGGACTCCGCAGGCACCACGCTGGAGTTCCGCGGGGACCGCTCTCACTTCGGCGACATCCGGTCTCAACCGCGGAGCATGATTGAGTGCGTCGGTCGTTCCGCTTTCGACCCACAGCAGCTGTCCGGGTCACCTTCGGCGCTTCCCAGGGGCGGCCATTGCCAACCACGCAGAAACTGTAGGTCGAGATGGTGAGCGGATTTTCGACTATAGCTTGAAGCGCACGTTCCGCCTTCGACCCAACGTGGACGAGGAAAGGTTGCCATCAGCAATCTCTGAAAGTGGCTACTCGTCCGTTATCCAGTAACGTCAGCTTGGAATGAGGCTTGAGCTGTGGAACTACCATCAAGAGTTCCTCCTCAAAGGTGTGACCATGATTTCAACACATCGACTCATGATTACACTATCATATATTTGGTTGCATCCAATCCAATGCAAAGTGCATCAATGTTGTTTTGCAAGTATAATAACTTCCAGAACACAAAAATTACAGTCGATTTGACATACGTGAATTTACGCTGCCATAAACAGTGAGCCCTGATTTAGCTCAAAAAAAATCAATCGCGTTTGCGTCAATTCGTCTATCGTCGCGCACTGATCATGAAAAAGGCTGGAGAGATGTACACAAATCTTTTCAAGTTAGTGAAGCTATTTATTGCTAAGACTATCGTAAAAAGTTCAGCCGGCCAGAGCTTCATGTATAATAGACTTCCCCGCGCGATTAATCCTTCCGGGCATCCATTCGACATAGAAAACGGTACGGAAACTAGTGGTTTTGTGCCATTCTATTTGTTAAATTCAGATTATTCGGCTCGATCTATCTCCAGAGCCGAGGTTTACCCTTATTTCGGCTGCCAACCGAATTGCCTGCTAACGGCGATCAATAGAATACCTGACGTATCACGATTTGTCTTCTATGATTTTGGGTGCGGCATGGGACGGGCACTGCTTGTAGCCTCGAAATTTCCATTTCGAAAAGTGGTTGGCATAGAGATTTCAAAACTCCTCTGCGGAATAGCCACAAGAAATATCGAAGCAACATCGACCAGTCGCACCTCAACGTGTCAAACAACCGTCATCAATTCCGACATTCTGAATTTTAAGATCGAGGAACAAAGCGCCGTTATATTTATGTATAACCCGTTTGGCGCAAATATCATGAAACAAATCATACAGAATCTTGACGAAAAAATACGTAGAGGACTTGACGTAATTATAATTTACGAAAATCCGGTACACTATTATCTATTCGACGAATCAAAATATTTCTTGCGATGTTTTGGAGCACAGATAACTTGCTCTATGGACGAAATAGAACATTCGACTAACAGTGATGACGCAGTGGCTATGTGGCGTGCAGCTCACATGAAAGAGCCCACTTGCGATCAAGATTTCCATATTGAGACTGTGGAGGCGGGATGGAGAGTTGAAATTGTTTTGTCAACTAGTTAAGATGAGGAATATTCTGTTGAATGTTTTTCTCGACCGATCAATCGGCCTATACTTTGCAACGAATGAGAATATTAAACTTGCAATTCGGGCATGGCATTTGGATGAAATCTTGGTTATTCGCATGATTTCGTGCTTGCTGCAGGCATTTTCCCAAGTAGGGTTTGCTCCCCCTAGAAAGTAAATGGCTCCTGTGCCTCGCGCTATTTCGTTTTCGATCAGGAAGCTTCTCATGGATATTGAATGCGAATATCTATTGGAACTTTCCTCGTTGATCTGCCAATCAATATAGGTAATATCGGCAGTTCTCCATCCAGAAATGTAGCTGACCCAATTCCCATTCTTGTCTATTAGCCCGGCAGAGAACCCCCCAGGTAAGAGCAGGGTCATTCGGCACCGATGAATAGCCAGTGAGAGCCCCATGCTTCGATAGGAATAAGTATTTAATATCTTAACAGCCATCAATGCGTCGCTAATATCAAGATCTGGTTTGTAGCGACAGCCTAGTTCGTCTTCTGCTATACGTCTATAATGCCTCAGATTCTTTCGGGTTTTTTGACTAAAAACATTTATCGTTTCCTCGAAATTCGATTTCAAAGGAAAATAGCTTCCCTTAGGTTCAACCGTTATCGAAATATTCTCTTTATTGTCTATATTGATTTCCGAACTCACGGCATGGTTATCCGCATTTTCCACAAAAAGAGCTATTTTTCCAAAAACGAGGCGTTTCGAAATCATTGATATTGCTTTACTCAAATTTTCGAATTTGTTTTCAGTTCTACCTATGTATGAACAGTGGCCACATTCATATGGAGATATGTACACACCAGTTGGAAAAGCAAATATTTTCTTTTGATAAAGTAATAAGCAACCAGTTAAATAGTTATCGTTGTAGAATGAAATGATCACTGGTTTATAGTTTAAGTATTCTGCGCGCAAAAGAAACCAGTCGAGTGGATGAATTACTTTTTGCTCATTATATAAGTAGGTTTTTAGTTCAATCTTTTTCTTATCTATCGATGTTTTGTGTATCAGCTCCACTTTAACGAAAGCCGAATTATGCTTTGAATTCGCTCGGTCAAGCATATATCCCTCGAAATCAACTTCTCAAGATGTGCGGCTGACTGTCAATTCAAACTAATTGCATTGAAATTTGCCCGTTGACAAGTGCGTCGCGAAGCGAGTGGGATAGTCGGTGGAGGCTTGACTCCTTCTAATCTGCGGTCGCAGCGAGTACATGATCGCGACTGTAAGCAGGTTGGATCACGGTTGCCGCTTCCCCCCGCCGCTTCAAGAACGGACCAGCAGAACAGAAGTGGCTCGGGGAATCTGCACAGGCAGGTTGAGTGGAGTTTCTGCCGGATGACAGCCAGGATGGCCGCAGATCAGGACCGACGATGAGCAAGCGTACCCGTCGGACCCACGCCCCGGCTTTCAAGGCGAAGGTGGCATTGGCCGCCCTGCGCGGCGAGAAGACCCTGGCCGAGTTGGCCCAGCATGTCGATGTTCATCCGCGCTCGGCAAGGCCGGTTTGCTGAGCGCAAAGCGATGGTCGATCGCGAGCACGACCTCCCGATCGCCAAACCAGCCGAGGCTCTCGGGATCGGCCGCGGCAGCGTGTACGACCTGCCGCGTCCTGTTCCAGCCGCGGATCTGGCCGTGATGCGGCGGCTGGACGAACTGCATCGCGAACTTCCCTTCGCCGGGAGCCGGATGCTGCGGGACCTCCTGAACAAGGCGTCGTGAGTAGACGCTGCCATGTCGCGACGCTGATGACGCGCCTGCGCATCGAGGCGCTATACCGCAAGCCGACCGCCTCGAAGCCTGCGCCGGGGCACAAGATCTACCCGTATCTTCTGCGCGGGTTGACCATCGACCGGCCCAATCCGGTCTGGGCGATGGACATCAAGTATGGTAAGATGACCGTGGGTTCGACTACTTGGCCGCCGTTATCGATGGGTTGAGCCGCAAAGTCTAGTCGTGGCTGCTATGGATCACCATGGAGGCCGACTGTTGTGTCGAGGCTGTGGCGGTCGGCCAAGTACGCGGAGATTTACATACGGGCCTACGACACCGTCACAACGGCGCGCGCCCCGATCGGCCGGTACTGCGCCGGCTGCCGTGTGAGGATGCCTCTTT
>NZ_JAKSYM010000270.1 GCF_022829545.1 Methylobacterium sp. J-030
AGGCGAGCAAGCGGCAATACGACCCGAAGATGGGGGTGGCCGCCCGCTGTGTGGCCTTCGCGCAGGGCGAGGGTCTGATCGTGCGGGCGCTGGCCGGCCACCGGCTCGCCGTGTGCCCGCTCCTGATCATCGCGCCGGCCGAGATCGACGCCCTGTTCGACCGCCTGGGCCGCGCGCTGGACCGCACGCGGGACTGGATCCGGGCGGAGAGGCTGGAGGCGGTGCCGGGGAGAGACGGTCCGCGGTGTCCTGCGGGATTGATGGCGCCGTCAGGTCTGACCGTTAATCCCGGATGCGTTTAAAGGGCCCAGCCCCTTGGCGGGTTCTCAGGGCGGAGTCCTGAGAGCTTGGCCAGGGCTCCGCCCTGGACCCGCGAAAGGTCTCGACCGTTCGAAACCCCGACAGGGTGCTCACCCCACGCTGCGCTGGGCCTCCGGGGGCGTGCTCGCCTGGACGGCCGTCGCGGTCAGGGGCGTGATCCGCAGCGTCGTGATCCGGTTCTTGGCCTTGCGCAGAACCTGGAACCGGAAGCCGTGAAAGTTGAAGGCCGTGCCCTGGTCGGGGATGGTCCGCGCCTCGTGGATCACGAGGCCCGCGATCGTGGTGGCCTCGTCGTCGGGGAGGTTCCAGTCCATCGCCCGGTTGAGGTCGCGGATCGGCACGCCGCCGTCGACGTTGACCGAGCCGTCGCCCTGCAGCCGCACCCCGGTGACCGTCACGTCGTGCTCGTCGGCGATCTCGCCGACGATCTCCTCCAGGATGTCCTCCAGGGTCACGAGCCCCATCACCTCGCCGTACTCGTCGACCACCAGCGCGAAGTGGGTCTTCTTGGTCAGGAACGCCTTGAGCTGGGCGCGCAGCGAGGTCGTGCCCGGCACGAACCACGTCTCCAGCGCCAGCGCCTCGACCTTGAGGCCCGAGGCGTCGCCCCCCGCGGCGTCGAGCGCCCGCAGCAGGTCCTTGGCGTGGAGCACGCCGACGATGTTCTCCGGCGTGCCGCGCCACAGGGGCATCCGCGTGTAGGGCGAGGACAGCACCGCCCGCACGATGTCCTCGGAGGGCTGGTCGGCGTCGATCGCCCGCATCTTGGTGCGGTGGACCATCACGTCGGAGACCGACAGGTCCGAGAGATCGAGGAGGCCGCCCAGCATGTCGCGCTCGGCCTTGGCGACGCCGCCCTCCCGGTGCATCAGCGCCACCTGCCCGCGCAGCTCCTCGGCGGCGGTCAGGATCGACTGGTGCTCGCCGATGGTCACGCCGAAGGGCTTCAGCATCAGCCGCACCAGCTGCTCGATGGCGAGCGCCAGCGGCCCCATGACGGCCACCGCGAAGGCGACCGGGCGGGCGGTGATCAGCGCGGCCTGGTCGGGCTTCGAGATCGCGAGCGTCTTCGGCAGCACCTCGGCGAAGACGATGACCAGCACCGACATGCCCACCGTGGCGTAGATCACGCCGCTCTTGCCGAACAGGGCGGTCAGCACGCTGGTGGTGAAGGCCGAGGCGCCGATTGCCACGATGTTGTAGCCGATCAGCATGGCGCCGATGAAGCGTTCGCGGATCGCCAGGATCCGGTTGACGATCGCCGCGCGCGGGTCGCCCGCCTGCTCCAGGGCGTGCATCCGCGCCCGGGAGGCGGCCGTGAAGGCGGTCTCGGCCCCCGCGAAGAAGGCCGAGAGGAGGAGTGAGATCACCACGATGCTCGCGGCGAACCACAGATCGATATGGGTGTCGTCCATCGGTTCCAAGAAGCACGCTCATGCGGCGAGTCGGCCGCCCATATAGCGGCTTGCGCGGCTTATTGCGCGTCGGTCCGGCGCACCGTCCACGTCGCCCAGTAGACCGGCCGGCCGTAGAGGCTCGACGTGTCGCGGCCCGACGCGGTCGGGGCGAGCCGGTCGAGCCAGGTCAGGAAGCCGGCCTTGTTGGGGTAGATCGACGGCGTGTCGAGGTTGCCCTGCGCATCCGTCATCCAGAAATGGGCGCTCCGGTCGTACCGGCCGCTGCCGTCGCCCCCCGAGCGCAGGCCGAGATAGGTCGGCGAGCGGCCCGCCTCGACCGGGTCGGCGTACAGCTTGAGGGCGCCGATCCCGTCGAGGTTCAGGTCGGCGGTGTATTGCAGGCAGATGTCGGCGACCGGCCCGCCCGGCGCGTTGGCGGGCCGCTGGCAGGTGTAGGATACGGCCCAGCGCTGCATCCCCTTGGCGCGGGCCACCCGCACGAGGCTGCCCGGCGGCAGCGGCCCGGCGAGCTTCTTGGCCACCGACCAGACCTTCGGGCCGGACAGGTCCTGCGCGGTGCGCAGGTAGAGGGCCGTGCGGCGCTTCTCCGGGGCGAGGCCGCAATCCTCGGGGATCACGTCCGTGTAGACATAGTGATAGGTCCGATCGACGATGCTGATCGAGCCGGCCAGTCCGTGCGTCTCGAAGGCGGGCGCCGTGCAGGCGGAGGCCACCGGCTTGCCGGCCTCGTCGATCACCGGCGCGGGATTGGGTGGGTCGCTCCGCCCGCGGCCGGACTTCATGCCCGACTTGGGCTCGAACGGCGTCCAGGCCAGCCCGTAGCCGTCGGCGGCGCGGGTGCGGATCTCGAAGGTCTGGAAGTCCAGGGTCCGGGCCTCGATCTGGACCCGCCGCCGGACATCGGCCGGCCCCGGTCCGGCGGCATCGGCCTCGGCCTGCCTCCCGCGTCGCCGGCGCGGCTGCGCCTCGTCCTGGGCGGCGGCCACGCCCACGCGCTCCTGGCCCAGCAGGAACACGTAGCTGTAGGCCTCGCCGGCCCAGTCGCGGCCGGCGATCGCGATCGGGTCGCGCGGGCCGATCCCCTCGGCGGCGGGTGCCGGCTCGGACCAGCCGCGGGACCGGGCGCGTTCCTCGGGCAGGTCGACCGAGAACCGGTCGGCCGAGGGCGGCAGCGTGGTCACCAGCGCCTCGACGGTCCGGCCCGTGCGCAGGGATCCGCCGTCGCGGCTATCCGTGGCGCGGCGCTCCGGGCAGGGCTCGTCCCGGCGGGACGCGATCGGGGTCTGGCCCTGGAACAGCACCTGGAGCGGGCCGGGCGCCTCGGCGCGGGGCAGTTTCAGGATCTGCACGCCGCGCACGAAGGCGCAGGGCGCGGGCGCGATCAGCACGCCCTCGGCCTCGGAGCCGTCGCGGCAGATCTCCAAGGCCCCGCCGCCGGTGACGTAGCAGCTCGGCGCGCTGCCCTCGAAGCCCGCCGAACGGGCGACCGCGGGATTCGGAGCAAGCAGCGCAGCAGCCGCCAGGGCGCCGAGGACCGGGACCAGCCCGGCTGCAAGCCCGGACCTACAATCCTGAACTCGGAGATCGACGGTATCGGCGGGCGATGGGCGGGCAGTCTTCTGAGAAACCACGTCTATCGCCAGTTTTCATCCGGTCGTCGAGGAAGTCCCGCAGGCTCTATCCTACCGCCATCGGGCCGGGAAGGGGCGCGGACCACGCATGCACCGTTCGCTGCGGATGGGGCGAACCCGGCGCCCGCTCGCCCGTTGTCGCGGCTTGAGGGCCCCGCGGGTCCGATCGTCTCAGCGTCCGGAGAGCAGCGCATGGATATCGCCGTCGACACCATCACCGACATCGTCATGCGGCTGCGGGCCATCGAGGTGAAGGAGGGCAACACCGATCCGGATTCGGGCTCCAACCCGATCGACGACGGGTCCACGGACGTCCTGATCTCCGGCACCGACGATGCGACGGAGGAAGAGGTCCGCGGCATGATTGCCGGGCTCGACGACGATGCCCGCGCGGAGCTGCTGGCCCTCCTCTACATCGGGCGCGGCGACATGGAGCCGGAGGAATGGGGCGAGGCGGTCCGGTTCGCCCGGGAGCGCGAGGCGGCCGGCGACGGCGCCGTGAAGGAGCTGCTGGGCTCGCCCGATGCCGGGGATCTCTTGGAAGAGGGCCTGGATGCGCTGGGGCTGAGCCCCGAGCTTCCCCAGGCCTGATCGGCCGCCCATGACGACCGGCATGACCTCCCGCGTGCGCAGGGGCGCCGGCAAGGCGCTGCGGGTCCTCGTCCGGCCGGTCCGCCGGGCCCAGGGCCACGGCGGCAAGGGCCGCGGCGGGCTCGTGGTCGAGCCCTATCGCGGCTACGGCTCGCGGGAGGCGATCTTCCTGATCGGGCGGGTGTTTCGCCAGTCCCCCGGCATCCCCGGGGAGGACCCGGACTCCCTGCGGGCGCAGTGGCGCGACCTGCGCCGCCGTATCGCCCGGCGGACGGTCGCGGGGGCCTGCGTCTCCGCGAGGTTCGGCGGCGCCGCCGTGCGGGTCGAGACCGATCGGGACGGCTATTTCCGCGTGCACCTTCACCCGCACGAACCCCCCGCGGACCGCGATGCGTGGCATCCGGTCGAGCTGGTCCTCGAGAACGATCCGCCGATCCCGGCGGAAGGCGCGGTGTTCATCCCGCCCGAACATTGCCGCTGCGTCGTGGTCAGCGACATCGACGACACGGTGATGCGCACCGGCGTCGCCAACAAGCTGAAGATGCTCTGGCGGCTGTTCGTGGAAGATGCCGAGAGCCGGGTCGCCTTCCCGGGCGTCGCCGCCCTGTACCGCGCCCTGCACGCGGGCGCGGGCGGCGCGGAGGGCAACCCGATGCTTTATGTCTCCCGCGCGCCCTGGGGCCTCTACGAGATGCTGTCGGAGTTCTTCCAGCGGCACGGCATTCCTGCGGGGCCGGTGCTGTTCCTGCGGGAATGGGGCCTGTCCTGGACGCATCCGCTGCCGCGCCGGGCCACCGACCACAAGCAGGCGCTGATCCGGCACATGCTCGCCCTCTACCGGGACCTGCCCTTCGTGCTGATCGGAGACAGCGGCCAGCACGATCCGGAGGTGTACGCGCAGATCGTAGAGGAGAATCCCGGCCGGGTGCTGGCGGTCTACATCCGCAACGTGTCGCGCGACGCCGCGCGGATCGAGGAGATCGTGCGCCTGGCCGGCGCGGTCGCCCGGGCCGGGTCCAGCCTGGTGCTCGCCGCCGACAGCGTCGCCATGGCGGAGCACGCGGCCGCGATCGGCCTGATCGCCCCCGATTGCGTCGCGCGAGTCGCCGACGAGCATGCCGCTGCCGCCGAGACCGGGCCCCGCCGGGAGACCGCCCGGATCACGCCGGAACCCGCCGGACCCGCCGCGAAGGATCCGATCGCGCCGGAGGTGATCGCCGAGGCGCTGGCGGGCGACGACACCGTGCCGGCGACCCTGGTGGTCGAGCCGGAGGCGCCGGCCACGCTCCCACGCCTCGGTGCCTGAACGCCCGGCCACGAACGTCATCCGGAACGCTGGTCCGGACCGATCCGTCCCATATCCTCCGTCCATGCGCAGCCGGCACTCGCCGAGACGGGTTCGCAGACCGGACTGCCGCAGGAGGAACCGAGATGCGCCTGAGCCTGTCCGCGCTGCTGTTGATCGCCTGCGGCCCCCACATGGCCTTCGGGCAGGCTGCACCCGCCGCGGGGTCTGACCGGCCCTTCGCGCAGCTCGAGGCCGAGATCGGAGCGGCCAATGCCGCGCCGGGTCCGCGGACGGTTCCGGCCAAGGTCGTGCCGGTGCCGGATACGGTGAGCCCGCAATTCCGCACGGCCGTGGCGGCGCCCTACCGCGTGCCGGCCTGGAATGCGAACCCGCCGGATGCCGCGGCCTGGAAGGCGCTGGTGGATAAGCTCGCCGCCGCCGGGGCCGCCACCCTCCCGGCCCTGCGCGAGAAACTCGGCGTCACCAGCCAGGCCGCGGTGATCGGCGGCGTGAAGGCCTTCGTGATCCAGCCCCGGCAGATACCGGAGGCCAACCGCAACCGGTTGCTCCTGCACATCCACGGGGGCGGCTACGTCTACAATCCCGGCGAGTCCGGCACGCTGGAGGCGATCCTGATGGCTGGCCTCGGCGGCTTCAAGGTCATCTCGGTGGATTACCGGATGCCGCCCGACGCCCCCTACCCCGCCGCCATGGACGATGCGACCGCGGTTTGGCGCGCCATGCAGACCATGCAGAAGCCCCAGAACATGGCGGTGTTCGGCACCTCGACCGGGGGCGGCATGACCCTGGCCCTGATGCTCCGCGCGAAGGCCGAGGGGCTGCCGCTGCCGGCCGCCATTGGCCTCGGCACACCCTGGGCCGACATGACCGAGACCGGCGACAGCTACCGGACCAACGAATGGGTCGACAACGTTCTCGTCAGCTATTCCGGCTACCTCACGCCCGCCGCCAAGCTCTACGCCGCCGGCCGCGACCTGAAGGACCCGCAGCTCTCGCCGATCTACGGCGACTTCACCGGCCTCCCCCCCGCGCTCCTGATCACGGGCACCCGGGACCTGTTCCTGTCGAACACCGTGCGCACCCATCGGAAGCTGCGCGCCGCCGGGATCGAGGCGTCCCTTCAGGTGTTCGAGGGCCTGTCCCATGCCCAGTACCTGTTCACGCCGGACGCACCCGAGACCACGGAGGCGTTCGGTGAGATGGCCAAGTTCTTCGACGCCCATCTGGGCCGCTGACAAACGGGATTTGGGCGTCGGCGCGGCGCGGACCTCACGCAATGGTGCATTGCAGCATCGCGATCGGGAGGGTTCACATCCCGGTCGCGATGCCTACGTTCGGTCGCTCGCATGCTGGTCCATGCTCGTGGAATCCGCTGGAGCCCAACCGTGCAAACCTACACCCTCGCCATCGCCGACGGCGTCCTGTTCGCCTGCCTGCCCGACGAGGCCGACATCACGGCCGCGATCACCGACGCGACCGCCACCAATTACGGCTTCGGCCTGAGCCTCGACATCGTCCGCGGTGCGACCCTGACGGATGCGGCGAGTCCGGAGGACGAAGTCGTCTGGCAGGAGGGGCCGGACAGCGAATTGCTGGACGAAAGGGGCCGCCGCTACCGTTACGCCGTCCGTCGCCCCTGCTGAGGGGAGCGCATCGGCCCTGACGCCTGGCCCCCCGGCGGTGGTACGCTCCGACCATGGGGGGAGACACGACCAGCGCAGGGTGGAGGAACGGCCTCGTCCGTTTCCTCGTCCTCTACGGCACGCTTTACGGGGCCTACGGCGTCCTCTCGCCGATCCTGCCGGGCTTTCTGGCGATACGCGGTCTCGATCCCGGTGAGATCGGGATAGTGCTGGCTGCGGCGGGAGCCCTCCGCCTCGTCATCGGTCCGCTGGCCGGATCCTGGGCCGACCGGCGGCAGGCAGCCCGCCCGATCCTGGCGGCGAGCCTCGCCGTGACGGGCCTCGCCGCCCTGGCCCACCTGCCCGGCACCGGCTTCGCGCAGCTGATCGGTCCGGCCCTCCTCTACGCAGCGGGTACGGCCGCCCCGGCGCCGCTCGCCGATGCCCTGGCGCTTGCCGCGGCGCGCGGCGGGGTGGCCTTCCAGTACGGCTGGGTCCGCGGCGCCGGCTCGGCGGCCTTCATCGCCGCGACCGCGGCGGCGGGCTGGCTGATCGCGTCCCTCGGCCTTGCCGCGGCGCTGTGGGCCAGCGGCGCCCTGTTCCTCGCCGCCTCCGCCGCCGCCCTCGCGTTACCGTCCGACCGGGCCGGATCCGCGGCCGCCGAACCGCCCTGGGGCGGGTTCGCCGCGCTCGCGGCGCTCCCGCGCTTCCGTCGCACGGTGCTGGCCGCCGCCCTGGTGATCGGGGCGCACGCCATGCATGACGGGTTCGCCATGATCCTGTGGCGCTCCGCCGGGATCTCGGCCGGGATCGCGGGCCTGCTCTGGTCGGTGTCGGTCTCGGCCGAAGTCCTCGTGTTCCTGCTCGTCGGACCGCCCGTGCTGGGACGGATCGGGCTCCCGGCCGGCATCGCGGTGGCCGCCTGCGCGGGGGTCGCTACGCTGGGCGGTGCTGGGCGCCACCGTCGCGGTGCCCTGGCTCGCCGCCGTCGAGGCGCTGCACGGGTTGAGCTTCGCGCTCCTGCACCTCGCCTGCCTCGGCCTGATCGAGGAGATCGCCCCGCCGAACCTGCGTACCACCGCGCTCGCCCTCTACGGAACCCTCGGCTTGGGCCTGTCCGGGGTGTTCGCGACGCTCGCCTCAGGCTGGCTCTACGGCGCCTTCGGGGCGGAGGCCTTCTGGGCGATGGCAGCCCTGAGCCTCGCCGCGCTGCCCCTGGTGCCGGGCCTGCGGACGCGCTGAAGCTGTGGTACGGACCCGGAACGGAGCCGCCGAAACGCCCTGATGCCGTCTGTCGCCGAGATCCTGATCCCGCTCGCCCTCGACACGCCCTACAGCTATGGGGTGCCGGCCGGGCTGGATCTCGCGACGGGCGACGTGGTCCAGGTGCCGCTGGGTCCGCGCGAGATCGTCGGCGTCGTCTGGGGGCTCGCCGAGACCGCGGGCGGCTCCAACCTGCGGCCGGTGACGGGCCGCCTGCCCTACCCGCCCCTGTCGGAGCCGCTGCGCAGCCTCGTCGACTGGATCGCCCGCTACACGCTGGCGCCGAAGGGGTCGGCGCTCGCCATGGTGCTGCGCCTGCCCGACGAGGCCAACGCCGCCGAGACCATCCGGGTCGCGGTCCGCATCTCCGGCAAGCCGCCGGCCCGGCCGACGCCCGCCCGCACCAAAGTTCTGGACGCCGCCGCCGACGGTGTCCTGCGCGGCAAGAGCGCCCTCGCCAAGGAGGCCGGCGTCTCCCTCTCGGTGGTGGACGGGCTGATCGACGACGGCGCCCTGGAGACCGTGGCGGTCGAGCCCGAGCCGGTCGCCCCGCGGCCCGATCCCGACTGTCCGCGCACGCCGCTCTCCCCCGCTCAAGGGGAGGCCGTCGCCGAACTCCTGGAGGGTTTCCCGTGGCACCGGCCGTCCGGCGACGCCGAACCCGCGGATTTGAGGCCGGTCCTGCTGGAGGGCGTGACCGGCTCGGGCAAGACCGAAGTCTATTTCGAGGCGGTGGCGGCCTGCATCCGGGCGGGGCTCCAGGCGCTGATCCTGATGCCGGAGATCGCCCTGACGGCGCAGTTCCTCGACCGGTTCGCGGCGCGCTTCGGGGTGCGGCCGGCCGCCTGGCATTCGGGGATCGGCGGCAAGCGGCGCGAGCGCCTGCGGGTGGCCGTGGCCGAGGGCGAGGCGCTGGTGGTGGTCGGCGCCCGCTCGGCCCTGTTCCTGCCCTTCGCGCGCCTCGGCCTGA
Source organism: Methylobacterium sp. J-030 (assembly GCF_022829545.1). Classification (GTDB taxonomy): domain Bacteria; phylum Pseudomonadota; class Alphaproteobacteria; order Rhizobiales; family Beijerinckiaceae; genus Methylobacterium. The sequence goes on from NZ_JAKSYM010000270.1 coordinate 9,126, forward strand.
TCGTGGTCGATGAGGAGCACGAGACCGCCTACAAGCAGGAGGACGGCGTCCACTACCACGCCCGCGACATGGCGGTGGTGCGCGGGCGCCTCGAAGGCTGCCCGGTGGTGCTGACCTCGGCGACGCCGGCGATCGAGACCCGGGTGAACGCCGCCCGCGGGCGCTACCGGCACGTGCTCCTGCCCGAGCGTTTCGGCGGCCGGCGGATGCCCGACATCGCGGCGATCGACATGCGCCGGGACCAGCCCGAGCGCGGGCGCTTCCTCAGCCCGCCGCTGGTCAATGCGGTCAAGCACACGCTGGAGCGCGGCGAGCAGGCGCTGCTGTTCCTCAACCGGCGGGGCTACGCGCCGCTGACCCTGTGCCGGGCCTGCGGCCACCGCTACCAGTGCAAGAACTGCTCGACCTGGCTGGTGGAGCACCGCTTCCGCCGGGCGCTGGTCTGCCACCAGTGCGGCTACGCCGAGCGGCGGCCGGAGGCCTGCACCGAGTGCGGCACCTTCGACAACCTCACCGCCTGCGGCCCCGGCGTCGAGCGGATCGCCGAGGAGGCGGCCGAGGTGTTTCCGGGCCGGCGCATCGTCGTTCTATCGAGCGATTTCCCCGGTGGGGCCGAGCGCCTGCGGCAGGAGCTCGAGGCGGTGGCGGCCGGGGAGTGCGACGTCGTGATCGGCACGCAGCTCGTGGCCAAGGGCCATAACTTCCCGTTCCTGACGCTGGTCGGCGTGCTCGACGCCGATATCGGCCTGACCTCGGGCGACCCCCGGGCCGCGGAGCGTACCTTCCAGCTTCTCCAGCAGGTCACCGGCCGGGCGGGACGCGGCGAGAAGGCCGGCCGCGCCCTGGTCCAGACCTATCAGCCGGACCATCCCGTGATCGCGGCGCTGCTGTCGGGGGATGCCGAGCGGTTCTACGCAGAGGAAATCCAGGCCCGCGAGGCGGCGGGCCTGCCGCCCTTTGGCCGGCTCGCGGCGCTGATCGTCTCGGCGAGCGACCGCGCGGTCGCGGAGGCGCACGGGCAGGCCCTCGCCCGCGCCGCCGATCCGCCCAACGGCGTGATGGTGCTGGGCCCCGCCGAGGCGCCGCTCGCCCTCATACGGGGGCGCTACCGGTTCCGGCTGCTGGTGAAGACCGAGCGCAACGTCGATCTCCAGGGCTACCTGCGGGCCTGGCTCGCCCGGGGTCCGAAGGTGCGCGGCAACGTCCGGGTCGCGATCGATGTCGACCCGCAGAGCTTTTTGTAGGAGACTCGTCTACACGGGCCGCGGACCCTTCGCCGGAGACCGGCGGCGGGACGCGGGCGATTCCCGGAGGAGCGATCAGTGCTGACCTACACCAAGACGCCGGATTCCAACGTCGCCGAGATCGTGGTCGACGGGAAGATCACCGACGAGGAGATGAACGCGGCGATGACCGCCATGAAGGCCGACCTCGACAAGGGCGGCAAGATCAAGCTGCTCGAGGATATCCGCGCCTTCGAGGGCATGGAGCCGGCGGCCTTCTTCAAGGATCCGCGCTTCGGCATCTCGATGATGAAGAGCATCAGCCACGTCGCCCTGGTCACGGACGCGCCCTGGCTGAAGGCGCTCGCCGAGACCTTCAACTTCGTCTCGCCGACCCAGATCAAGGTGTTCGAGCGCGCCCGCCTCGAGGACGCGCGCAACTGGCTCGCCGCGGCGGCCTGAGCGGGCTTACTCGGCCTGCGCGGTGCGGGTATCGCTGCGCCGCGCGGTCCAGCGGCCGGAGCAGAGCGACGATACCTTCCAGGTGCCGGCGCCGGTCCCGGCCTGGAGCCGGCCCGTCCCCGTGCCGGTGGCCGCACCGTTGCTGACGTTGAGCCCCACGAGGCCGTCGGGCCCGACATGGCCGTTCACTCGGACGCCGGCGCCTCCGGAGACGAGCTGCACCTGCCCCTCCCGGATGGCCAGGGCGTAGCTGTAGCGGGCGTTGCACAGGCCGCTCTCGGTCACCAGCTCCACAGACCACGTCCCGTTATGCGTGCCGGGTTCCGTGGATGCGGCGGCACAGATCGGCAGGGCGAGGCCGGCGGCGAGGGCCGCGAAGGCGACGGACTTCATCATGTGGAATCGTCTTTCAGCGGTTCGGGTGCCGCGCCGGGCGACACACGGAGCAGAATCGTCGATCGATGATGACTCCACGCTGAACGCGTGACGCGGCAAGTGTATGGCCGGCAGCTATGGCCGGCGAGATCAATTCTGATAGCCTCTTTCCGCTGGATCGTCGACCCGGGAACCTCGTATGCTTGGCCGTACGTGTCCGGACGGCGAGGCTTTGTTTCCGCTCAGGACTCGAAGAATTTCGGATTGGGGCCGCGCTGGCGCCGCGCATCCCCCTTCCCCGCAGAAGGGGGCGGGAGAGATGCGGTGAGCAACCCGTCGCAGGCGCGCCCTCAATCGACCAGCGGCCGCGCCTCTTCGGGCAGCATGATCGGGATGCCGTCGCGGATCGGGTAGGCGAGCTTGGCGGACCGGCTGATCAGCTCCTGGCGGGCGGCGTCGTAGTCCAGCGTGCCCTTGGTGAGCGGGCAGACCAGGATCTCCAGAAGCTTCGGATCCACCCGGGTCGCCTCGACGGGGGCCGTCAACTCGTTGCTCATCGCGCTCGAAACCTATTGCATCGTCGATTCGGGGCCAGCGCCGCGAACCAACTCCATCTGTGTGACGGCGATCAGGATTTCCGCCCGGGTCTTCAGGTCGGGGGCCTCCAACATCGCCTGCTTCTCGCGGACGCCGAACGGGCTCATCATGCACAGGGCGTTGACCAGCGCCTCGTCGGGCGCCTCGTCGATCCCCGCCCAATCCACCTTGAGGTCGTTCGACTCCACGAAGTCGCGCAACGCCTTCAGCACGCCCGCGCGGTCGACATGCTCCTCGCCCGCCCGCGGCGCGAAGTCCACCGCGAAGCCGTCGTAGGAGACGTGGCAGCGCCGGTAGAGGCTGGCGGAGGCCAGTTCGCTCTCGACCCGGAAGCGGCTGATCCCGGTGAGCGAGATGAGGTAGCGGCCGTCGCCGGCCTCGGCATACTGGGTAATCCGGCCGGCGCAGCCGACACGGTAGAGCTTGGGGTTCATGCCCCCCGCGCTCTCCGGATCGGGCTGGATCATTCCGATGATCCGGTCGGTGCGCATCGCATCATCGACCATCGCCAGGTAGCGCGGCTCGAAGATGTTGAGCGGCATCTGCCCCCGCGGCAGCAGCAGCGCGCCCGACAGGGGAAAGACCGGGATCACCGCGGGGCAATCCGCCGGGCCCTTGTAGCTCGCATGGGTGCTCATGGCGCCTCCCAAAGGGACGGACGGGTGGGCCGGAGCGCGAGCCGGCGCCTCACGAGAAGAGCAGCGTCGAGAGCTTGCGTCGCCCGCGGATCGTTTCGGGATCCATCACGCCCCAGGCCTCGAAGAATTGCAGGAGCTGCTTGCGCGCCCCGTCGTCGTTCCAGTCCTTATCGCGCTTGCGCAGCTCGATCAGGTGATCGACCGCCTGCCCGCGCTCGCCCCGGGCGGCCAGACCCAGGGCGAGGTCGAACCGGGCCTGATGGGCGTCCGGATCGGCCTCCACCGCCCTCTGCAGGCCTGCGAGATCGCCGAGCGAGGCGGCCTGCTCGGCGAGGTCCAGGGCGGCGCGGATGCCGGCGAGCGCCGGGTCGTTGGCTTTCGCCTCCGGCACCATCGCCAGCACCCGCTTGGCGTTCTCGATCTCCCCGGCATCGAGTTGCATCTTGGCGAGGCCCGCCAGCGCCGGGACGTTGTCGGGCTGCTGCTCCAGCACCGCCGCGTAGATCTCGGAGGCGCCCGCGAGGTCGCCCTCCTCGATCAGGGCGGCGGCATCCGCGAGCGCGGCCTCGACCGGATCCTGAACCGGCCCGGCGACGCGCCCGATCAATTCCTTGATCTGGCTCTCCGGCACCGCACCCATGAAGCCGTCGACCGGCTGGCCCTTCTGGAAGACGATCACGGCCGGAATCGACTGGATGCCGAGCTGGCCCGCGATCGAGGGATGCTCGTCGATGTTCATCTTCACCAGGGCGACGGCGCCCGCGGCCTCCGTGACGACCTTCTCCAGCACCGGCGTGAGCTGCTTGCAGGGCCCGCACCAGGGCGCCCAGAAATCGACCAGGACCGGCCGATGCATCGACTCGGCGAGCACGTCCTGACGGAAACTCGCGGTGGTCGTGTCCTTGATCAGGGAGCCGGTATCGACGGCCGGGGGGGCGCCTCCGGCGAGGCTGTCATTGAGCATCGGTCTGGCTTTGGAACCTTTTTGCTGGAGGCTGTTAAATGGGGCTTCCGAGGCCGTCTGACCAGTCCGGATCCGCGTCCGCCCTCAGCGAGCCGGTGCGGCGGCCGGCGCTCCCGCGGCGGCTTTGGCGGCCGTCACGAAGGTCCCCGCGAAGGGGCGTCCGTCCGCCGCGCTCGCCTCGCAGGAGATCGCCGTGCGCCCCGGTTCCGGTGTGGAAAAGCGGCAGGCACCGATCGCCAGCGTCGGGGCCGCGTCCTTGCCGATGGTCACGACGTTGATCGGCTGCAGCGGGTCGGTCTCCTCCGTGGCCTCCTGCTGGGCCCCGTTGCCGCTGAAGCTGAGCGTCTGGCCGTCCGCGGTGGTGAAGTCGAAGCTGGTGCGGTTGCGGCTCACCGCGTTGGTCAGGACGTCGCTGCAGGTGGCGCTCAGATCCTGCGTGCCGATCACGAGCTTCTCGCAGGTCCCCTCCAGGCGCAGGGCCGCCTGGGCGTGCGCGGAGGCGGGCAGGCTGACGAGGGCGCAGAACAGCGCAAGGCGCAGACGATTCGTCATGGCGTGTCGGGCATCCTCCGGTTGAAGGCCGAACTAGAGCGCTCCCTGCCGAAGGGGATACCGGTTCGGCTCAAGCCAGCGCGTCAAATCGCGGATCCGGCGCCATGCTCCCCTCGTCCGAGGCGGCCGCATCGCCGCGGGCCCTGGGGTTGTCGAAGGACGCGATGGGTGCCGCAGCGCGCTACGCCGCGAATCGCAGGGCCCGGTCGTTGGGCGCGGAAAAATCGAGTTCCGGCCCGAGCGGCACGATCCCGGTGGGATTGATGGTCGGGTGGCTCTCGTAATAGTGCCGCTTGATGTGCGTGAGGTTCACGGTCGGCGCGACGCCGGGGAGCGCGTAGAGGTCGCGCAGGTAGTTCGACAGGTTCGGGTAGTCCGCGATCCGGCGCCTGTTGCACTTGAAGTGGCCGACATAGACCGCATCGAACCGTATGAGCGTGGTGAACAGACGGACATCCGCCTCGGTCAGCCTTGCGCCGCAGAGGTAGCGGCCGCGGTCGAGGCGTGCCTCCAGGGTATCGAGTTCCGCGAACAGGGCCTCGAAGGCTTCGGCGTAGGCCGCCTGCGCGGTCGCGAAACCCGCCTTGTAGACGCCGTTGTTCACCCGGTCGTAGATGCGCGCGTTCAGCGCGTCGATGTCGTCACGCAGATCCGCGGGATAGAGGTCGGGACCGGTACCCCCGAAGGCACCGTTCAGCATCCTAAGGATCTCGGCGGATTCGTTCGACACGATCGTGGCGCGCTGCCGGTCCCAAAGCACCGGCACCGTCACGCGGCCGGTATAGGTCGGCTCCGCCGCCAGATAGACCTCGTATAGGCGCCGGGCGCCGTGGATCAGGTCCGGCGTCGCGCCCGGCGTGTCGCCGAACACCCAGCCCTCCGCGCCCATATGAGGATCGACCACCGAGACGCCGATCGCCGCCTCCAGCCCCTTCAGGGCGCGGCCGATCAGGGTCCGGTGGGCCCAGGGACAGGCCAGCGAGACGTAGAGGTGGTAGCGGCCCGGCTCGGCCGGAAAGCCGCCCGCCCCCGATGGCCCCGGTGCTCCATCCGCGGTCACCCAGTCGCGGAAGCGCGAGGCCTTCCGCTCAAAGCGGCCGCCCGTGGCGGCGGTGTCGTACCACTGGTCGCGCCAGACGCCGTCTACCAGGAGGCCCATCGTCGTATCCCGTCGCCGCACCCGTCCCGGGCGATCCTACGCCCAGATGGGTCTCGCGGCGCGCGCGGGAAGACATCGGATGCGCATCGCCCGGCGCGCTGCGGGTTCCCGTCGGCCTGCGATGTCGGCGCAAGGCAGGCTTGCGCCTGCGCTTCTGTTGCAGTGCAGCAAAATCCGGCATCTGTCCCTGCAGCCGGTCGTGGCCCGACCGGCCGTTCGCGACGTGTATGGAGGAAGAGTGATGTCGTTCGCGCTGGTGCCCGTCGCCGAGGCGGCCCTGTTCACGTTCGGATGCCTGCTGATCCACACGCTGAGACGCCACGCCGACGTGGTCACGGCGACGCTGGCCTGCCTCGCCACCCTCCTCGTCCTCATGATCGGCATCGCCTGCGCGCCGGAATCCTTCGCCAAGTACCAAGCAGCCGGCATCAACGATTTCACCCACCTGGACACGGCGATCTACTGATCGGCGGCCGGCCGCGGCGTCAGGCCTCCCCGCCGGATCTGCGCGAGCCGTCCGCCCGTCCCGCGCTGGCCTGCGACCGTCACGTCGAAATCGTCTTTCGGCAGGCGTGCCAGGAACCGCTCGGCCACCTCGAACAGCAGAATGTCCGGGCGCACGCGCTCGATGTAGGGCCAATCGAGGCCCGACGACCAGACGAAGTGAACCTCGCTGAAGCTTTCCGCGAGGAGCCCGGTCAGCATGAACGGGTCGAAATGCGCACAGGAATCGCCGAACAGGACGAGGCGGCGCGGATCGGCCGTCGGCGAGTCGTTCCGGTAGACGACGTGGGCGCCGACATGCACCTCCCGGTCGCGCCCCTCCGCCTCGTAGGCGGCGAGCAGCGGGCCGGTCTCGACCCGGCGTGAATCGCGCTGCAGCATGAACCGCTCGATGCGCTCGCGCGGCCGCTCGCGGAGCTTCTCGCCGAGATCCATGAGCTCGTCCGACTCCACCCGCGGGCGCGCCCCGATATCGGCGGGGGGAATGGTGCCGAGCACGCGCATGATCTCGCGATAGGCCAGCAGACAGCCATGGACGGTCCAGTGGGTGTCGGTGCGCAGGTAGAGCGGCACCGGCCCGTTCCGGGCGGCCCGAAGGGGAGCGAGGAGATCGAGATAGGCGGGGTGGCGCGCGAGGCGTCTGGCGAGGCGCCGGGTCGAGGCCCGGGTGGGGGCGTAGCGCAGGCCGTCGGTCCGGTCGTCGTAGACCGACAGCTTCTCCGGCACGACCACGTGGAGGCAGCGGATGCCGAGGCGCTCCGCGCGCCGGGCGCGGGCCCGGATCAGCCGCGCCCAGCTCCGCAGCAGCAGCCAGTGCCGCAGGCCGCCGCGATAGCGGTCGAGGACGCGGTTCGTGCCCCCGGTGAGAAACAACCAGCCGTCGCGGCCGACATGAACGCTCTCCCTGCCTGCAGACATGGCGGTGCTTTAGCCGCACCGGGACCGGCCGACTAGGCCGGACCCGTCCCGGGCAGTGGTGCGTTCGACCGGTATGCCGCCCGCCCCCGCCCTGGCCCTAGACCATCCTGTCGAAGCGCCGGTCGCAACGCCACGCCCGTCCCGCCTGTGGCGCCCGCGCCGGGTGCTGGTGACACCGGCGGCGCTGGAGCACGCCCATGGCCGGGCGATGCTGGCGCGCGCCGAGGCGCTGGGCTTGGCCGTCGAGCGCCTGACGGCCAACCGCCTGCCGAGCCCGCGCGAGCCGGACCCGCGCCGCGCCTACGTGGCCGCCAAGGCGACCCTCGCCCTCACGGTCGCGCCGCCGACGAAGCTGCGGCTCCAGCCGATCCCGCCCTCGGCCGACTGGCGCTTCGACCTCGCCGAGGGCTGCCCGGCCCATTGCCAGTACTGCTACCTCGCGGGTTCGCTCCAGGGGCCGCCGGTGACCCGCGCCTACGCCAATCTCGACGCGATCCTGGGCAATCTGGAAGCCTATGCCGGGCACGGCGCGGTGACCTCGGCCTCGGCCGAGCGGGCGCAGGAGGGCACCACCTTCGAGGCCTCCTGCTACACCGATCCGCTCGGCATCGAGCACCTCACCGGCTCGCTCTCGGCGGCGATCCGGCATTTCGGGGCCTGGGACGCGCCGGTGCAGCTGCGCTTCACCACGAAGTTCGCCGCCGTCGCGCCGCTCCTCGATCTGCCGCACAACCGGCGCACGCGTATCCGGTTCTCGGTCAACGCCCGTCCGGCGGCCCGCTACGAGGGCGGCACCGACACCCTCGACGCGCGGCTCTGGGCGCTGGGCCAGATGGCGCGGGCGGGGTACCCGGTGGGGCTGACGATCGCGCCGATCCTGCCGGTGCCGGATTGGGAGGCGGCCTATACCGGGCTGATCCGCGACGCCGCCGATGCGCTGGCCGGTGTGCCGGACCTCGACCTCACCGCGGAACTCATCACCCACCGCTTCACCCCCGGCTCGAAGGCGGTGCTGCGCGGCTGGTATCCGGGCTCGGACCTGCCCCTCGACGAGGCCGAGCGCGTGGAAAAGCGCACCAAGTTCGGCACGGTGAAGCACGTCTTCCCGAAGCCGCTGATGCAGGCGATGCGCGGCCATCTGACCGCCTGCCTCGCCCGCGACCTACCGGCGGCGCGGGTGCTGTACTGGACCTGAGGGCCGCCGGCGCCATCTCGGCCCGATGCAAGACGCTGCCCCCCTGATCCTGACTCTGGCCTTCGACGAGCCGACCTTCGCGCGCTTCGACGGCGAGCGGCGCCGGTTCTTTCCCGAAGCGCTGAACTTGATCCCGGCCCACGCCACGCTGTTCCACCACCTGCCCGGGGACCGGGAGCGCGGCGTCATAGAGGCCATCACGGCACTCGCCCGGGCGCTCCCGCCCCCGGAGGTCGCCGTAACGGGCGTCCGCTTCACCGGCCGCGGCGTCGCCTACGCCCTCGAGTCCGAGGCCCTGGCGGGCTTCCGCAGCCGCCTCGCGAAGGAATTCGGGCCGCATCTCACCGCGCAGGACCGGCAGGGTTGGCGCCCGCACGTGACGGTGCAGAACAAGGTCGACCCCGGTACGGCGCGGGCGCTCCACGCCGATCTTCAGGCCGGCTTCGCACCGTTCCGCTTCACGGCTCCGGCGACGCTGCTCTGGCGCTATCTCAGGGGGCCGTGGGAGGCTGTGGCCCGCCTGCCCTTCGGTGAGAACGCCTGATGGCGCCCGCCCCGCGCCCGGTAATCACGCCGTGAGGGCGCCCGGCAGCCTGCGGCACAACCGCCTGATCGAGCCCGCCACGGCAGTCTGGCTGCGGCTGCGCCTCAACGAGGTCGGGCCCCTCGTGGCGCTCCTCGGCCTCAGCATCCTGGGCTACGGCTTCTTCTACCTCGCCCACGAGGTCGGCGAGGGCTCGACCGCCGCCCTCGACCGCCGGATCCTGCTCGCCTTGCGCAACCCGGCCGACCTCGCCGACCCGATCGGGCCGCCCTGGCTCGAGGAGACGATGCGCGACATCACCGGCCTCGGCAGCGTCTTCACGGTCCTGTTCCTGACCTGCGCGGTGGCGGCCTATCTGGCGGCCGCGGGCCGGCAGCGGATCGGCCTCTACGTGCTCGCCGCGGTGGGGAGCGGCGAACTGGTCTCCACGGTGCTGAAGCTGTTCTACCAGCGGCCGCGGCCGGACCTCGTCCCGCACGGCATGGAGGTGTTCACCGCGAGCTTTCCCAGCGGCCACGCCACCATGTCGGCCATCGCCTACCTGACGCTGGCGACCCTGGTGGCGCGGGTGGAGCGGCACCGCCGCGCGAAGGCCCTGGTGATCGGGCTCGGCGTGAGCCTGACGCTGCTCGTCGGGATCAGCCGGATCTATCTTGGCGTCCACTGGCCGAGCGACGTGCTGGCCGGCTGGTGCATCGGTGCCGCCTGGGCCTGCCTGTGCTGGTTCGTCGCCCTTCAATTGCAGCGCCGCGGCGAGGTCGAGGCCCCCGACCCGCCGCCCCCGGCGTGACGATGCGTCGGCGCGGAGCCGGAAACAGCCTGATGCCCGACGGCGTTCCACCTGTGGACGGCGCCGATCCCTCCTCAAGGACGGCGCTGCCCTTCCGATCAGCGACGCGGCGAGGCCCATGGCGGACGACGATTCTCGACTCTCTCGGCGCACCCTCCTGGCGGCCGGCAGCGCCCTGGCGGGCGCGGCGATCGGCGGCAACGGCGCCCAGGCGGCCCCGCCGGCGCCCATGGTCCCGGCCGATACCGGCGCGGTCCAGGGCGGCCGGGTGTTGTTCCCGAACTGGCGGGGCGCGGGCGACCGTCCGCCTGCGCCGACCCCCGCTCCGCAGCCCCCCGGCCAGCGGGTCGGCTACTGCATCGTCGGCCTCGGGCGGCTGAGCCTCGACGAGATCCTGCCGGCCTTCGGCGAGGCCAAGCGCTCGCGGCTCGCGGCGGTGATGTCGGGCTCGCCCGACAAGGCCAAGCTCGTGGCCCGCCAGTACGGCCTGCCCGAGGACGCGGTCTACGGCTACGACGAATGGGACCGGCTGAAGGCCAACCCGGACGTCCACGCGGTCTACGTGGTGACGCCGAACGGCGTGCATCGCGACAACGTCGTGGCTGCGGCTGCGGCCGGGAAGCAGGTGCTCTGCGAGAAGCCGATGGCGGTCTCCTCGCAGGAATGCCGCGACATGATCGCGGCCTGCGCGAAGGCCAGCGTCAAGCTGATGATCGCTTATCGCTGCCAGTACGAGCCGCACAACCGGGCGGTCTTCAAGCTCGCCCGCACAGGAGAGTTCGGCAAGCCGAAGCTGATCCAGGCCTTCAACGGCCAGACCACCGGCCTGCCGGAGCAGTGGCGCCTGCGCAAGGCGCTGGCCGGCGGCGGCTCGTTGCCGGATATCGGCCTCTACTGCCTCAACACGACCCGCGCCCTGCTCGGCGAGGAGCCGGACCTGATCCAGGCCCAGATCCATTCGCCGCCCGACGATCCGAAGTACCGCGAGGTCGAGGAGACGGTGAGCTTCACGCTGCGTTTCCCCTCCGGGGTGATCGCGCAGTGCCTGTCCAGCTACGGCGTCTACGAGGCGCGCAGCCTGACCCTGCACACGAGCAACGGGTCGATCGATCTGCAGAACGCCTTCGCCTACCAGGGGCAGCGGCTGTTCGTGGGCCACCGCGACGGCAAGAACGCAGCCCGGGACGAGCGCATCCTGAGCCCGAAGAACCAGTTCGCCCTGGAGATGGACCACTTCTCCCGGTGCGTTCAGGAGAATCTGCGCCCACGCACCCCCGGCGAGGAGGGTCTCCAGGACCAGGTGCTGATGGAGGCGATCTACGAAGCCGCCCGGACGGGGGTGCCGGTGAAGGTGGGACCGCCGGACGGCGCCGGAACCGGGCTCGACGTGACGCGGGGGCCGGAGCCGGAGGAGGCGGGCTGAAGGTGCTCGCGAGCTGGCCGGGCGGATACGGTCAGCGTCGCCGAGTCCCTGGGATGGGGATGAGCGCATCACCTGTGTCGGAGATGAGGCGATGCTGTATGATCAGCGCCGACATGGAGGCTCACCATGACGATGTTGACGGTCACCGGGCAGGGTCAGGTTACGTTCCAGAGCGACGTGCTGGACCATTTGGGCATTCGGCCCGGCGACAAGATCCGGCTCAATCTATTGCCGAATGGCCGGGCTGAACTGATGGCGGAACAGACTCAGGGCTCGTGGGACGAGCTGCAGAACTTTTTCGCCGGCAAGACGAATGGTCAGCAGTTCTCGATCGAAGACTTGAACGAGGCTGTTTCGGAAGCGGCCGCCGCCGCGGTTGAGGCCGGCTCGATCAAGGGATGAGGATCAGCGTCGATACGAACGTGCTGCTGCGCGTCGTAGTCCCCGGGGACGAGGCGCAGCAGCGCTTGGCGATCGAGACGTTGAGAGCGGCGGAGGCGGTCGCGATCAGTGTCCACGTATTGTGCGAACTTGCCTGGGTGATGGAGCGGACCTACGACGCGCCGCGGGCCGAGATTGCCGCTGCGATCCGGCTGTTCATGAAGACATCGAATGTGGTGCTGAACCGGCCCGCGGTGGAAGCAGGCCTCGAACTTCTCGACGCTGGCGGAGATTTCGCCGATGGAATCGTCGCTTACGACGGCATGTGGCTCGGAGGTGTGACCTTTGTGTCGTTCGACAGGAAGGCCGTAAAGCTTCTCACCCGGCGAGGCTATTGCGCTCAGCTGCTCGGTTGAGCGCGGCGCGCCTCGTTCTGGGCATCGCTTCCAGAACGGGGCGTGCGTCGTATCACAACCACGGAACCGCTTCGTCTCAGAACGGCAGCAGGATATCCACGATCTGCTGGCCGTAGCGCGGCTGCTGCACGTCGGTGATCTGGCCGCGGCCGCCATAGGCGATGCGGGCCTGGGCGATCTTGGCCGAGTCGATCGTGTTGTCGGATTCGATGTCCTCCGGCCGGACCACGCCGGCCACCACCATCTCGCGGATCTCGAAATTCACCCGGATCTCCTGCTTGCCCTCGACCACGAGGTTGCCGTTGGGCAGCACCTGGGTGACCACCGCGGCGACGTTCGTCGTCACCGTCTCGGCGCGCTGGACCGAGCCGACGCCGTCGTTGGAGGTCGCCGAGGTGGCCGACAGCAGCGCCGTGCTGCCGACGCCGAAGGATTTGCCCACCGCGTTGTTCTCCAGCCCCAGGGCGTTCGGCAGGCCGAAGCTCTCGGTGTTGGCCCGGGTCCGCTTGGTCTCGTTGCTGATGTTGGCCTGATCGGTGACGTTGACCTTCACCGTCAGGATGTCGCCGAGCCGGGCGGCGCGCTGGTCCTTGAAGAAGGCACGCGAGCCGGTCCGCCACAGCGAGTTCGGCGCGTAGGAGACCGGCTGCACATCGGGCATCGGCATCCGCACCGGCTTGTAGCCGGGCTGGGTGGTCGGATCCTCGATCGCCGACAGCGCAGGCGTGGCACCGACCTGCGACAGCCGGTCCGCGGTGTTGCAAGCGCCGAGCGTGGCCGCGATCAGCGCGGCGACGAGCGGCTTCAGGGCGGTGCGATGGGGCATCGGGGTACTCTTGAACACGGGCGGCATCGGCGATCAGCGTAGGGACGCGGTCGCCTGGAGCGGGGTCGTGGACGCCTGTTGCTGGGGCGCGGGGCCGGGGCCCACCGAGACCCGGCCGGGGCCGATCACGGTCGCCTGCAGGACCTTCTGGGAGGCCGTGTTGACGACGTTGACCACGGCGCCCAGGCGCCCGCCCTGGTTGGCGAGGCCGCGCATCGCCAGGCTGACGCTCGGCGTCTCGTACACGATGGTCACGCTCTCGCCGCGGACGACGAGTTCGGGCGGCGCCGTGTCGCTGATCCGCAGCACCGTGCCGGCCGCCAGCGCGTGCTGGGCGACCTCGCCCGCGACGGCAGCGCTCGCCTGCGCGTCGCTCGGGACCGAATCGCGCGGCCGGCGCTCCAGGGCGTAATCGCTGTCCTTCACGGCTTCGCCGCGGTCGAGGGACCGGGTGAGCACCGCCACGTCGCGCATCTCGAGGACCACGCCGGAGACGCGCAGCGAGGCCTGCCGCTCGCCGATGCTGACGAGGCCCGCGACCCGGTGGGAGCGCGGATCGTAGGTCAGGTCGAGGGCCGTGGCCTGTCCTTGAAGGTCGGCCGGGGCCAGCAGGGTCGGGCCCTCGCCGTCGAACCGGATCGATACGTTGACCGGGGCGAGGCCGTAGCCGCTCTCCAGGCCGTGCTTGAGCGCGGCCTCGATCTCCGGCGGGCCGATGCGGCGGGCGGCGCGCTGGACGGCGATCTGCATCCGGCCGCCGGTCTCGAGGCTGGTGAGGCCGAGCGCCGCGGCCGCATCGACGATGCGGCGGCTCTGGATCGTCCCGGTGGCGCCCAGCGGCGGGGCGCGGAACAGCGGCCGCCCGGCAAGGCCGGCCGGCGCCCCCTCCACGAGGTCGGCCAGCGTCAGCACGTCGCCGCGGGCGGTCACGTCGCCGCGCAGGCGCAGGCCGTCCGCCCGCGCCATGGCGGGGATTGCCAGCGCGCCGAGCGCCGCGAAGGCCAGCACGGCCAGCATCGTGCGGAGCACCACCGCCATGCCGAGGGGCGAGACCCGCGGCCGGCGCCGGCGGACGATCGGGCTGAGGTCGCTCTCGTCCGGTGCCGTGCTGACGAGCGGCAGGACGGCGGCCTCGAAGGCGGTGTCGTGGTGCGGGTTGGCATACATCGTCGGAAATCTCGGCGGCGCGCTTAGCTGCGGAACATCTGCGAGGCGGTGGAGAGCATCTGGTCGGCGGCGGTGACGACCTTCGAGTTCATCTCGTAGGCGCGCTGCGCCGCGATCAGCGACGAGATCTCGGTAACGGCGTTCACGTTGGCCTCCTCCAGGTAGCTCTGCTGGAGATTGCCGAAGCCCTCGGATCCCGGCAGCGCGCTGATCGCCGGCCCGGAGGCGGCGGTCTCCACGAACAGGTTGTCGCCGATCGATTCGAGGCCGACCTTGTTGATGAAGCGCGAGAGCTGGAACTGGCCGAGCGCCTGGGGCGCCGTCTGTCCCGGCAGCGTCGCCTGAACGGAGCCGGTGGCGCTGATCGTCACCGAGGTCGCGGTCTGCGGCACGGTGATGGCCGGATCGAGCAGGTAGCCGTCGCGGGTGACGAGCTGGCCCGAGGCCGAGAGGTCGAAGGAGCCGTCCCGCGTGTAGCCGGTGCGCCCGTCCGGCATCGTCACCCGGAAGAAACCCTCGCCGCGGATCGCGACGTCGTAATCCTTCTCGGTCGAGGTCAGCGTGCCCTGTGACATCACCCGGGCGGTCGAGGTCGTCTTCACGCCCGAGCCGATCGCCAGCCCCGCGGGGAGCTGCGTGTTCTGCTCGGAGGTCGAGGAACCGGCCCGGCGCAGGTTCTGGTAGAGCAGATCCTGAAAATGCACCTGCTGGCGCTTGTAGCCGGTGGTCCGCAGGTTCGCGATGTTGTTGGAGATGACCTGGACGTTCAGCTCCTGAGCCGCCATGCCGGTGGCGGCCGAGTAGAGGGCGCGCATCGCTGGAACGCCCCCTTACGCGACGTTGGCGAGGCGGCTGATCGCCGAGCCCCGCAAGTCGTCGAGGCGCGAGATCATGCTCGACACCATGGTGTAGGTGCGGTTCACGTCCATCAGCCGGGTCATCTCGATCACCGGGCGGACGTTGGAGCGCTCCAGCGCCCCGGCCTCCAGGCGGCCTTCGAGACCGGCCGGTTGGCCGGCCTCCTGCGCCGCGTAGAGGTTGCCGCCCTCGTTGGTGAGCGCCTGCGGGTCGGCGAAGGTGACGAGCTTGATCCGGCCGCGGATGCCGAGGTTGGTCGAGACCGTGCCGTCGCTGCCGATCGCGAGCCCGGTCTCCTGCGCGTTGATCGCGATCGGGCCGCCGTCGCCCGCAACGGGGTAGCCGTCGCTGGTCACCAGGGTGCCCTGCGGGTTGACCTCGAAGGCGCCGTTGCGGGTGTAGCGCTCGCCCTGGGGCGTCTGCACGGCGATGAAGGCCGCGCCCTTGACGGCGACGTTGAGCGGGTTGCCGGTCTGCTCGATCGGACCCTGGCCGAGGTCGAGGGTGGTGCCCTGGTCGATGACGTAGGAGAGGCGCCGGTCCGGCCGGGCGAAGGAATCCGCCCTCGCCACCGGCATCAGGTACTCCTGGAATCGGCTGCTGCGGGACTTGAACCCGTTGGTCGAGACGTTCGCCATGTTGTTGGCGATCACGTCCAGCTCGCGCTGGAGCGCCATCTGGCTCGACACGCCGATGAAGAGGGCATTCTGCATCGTGAACTCTGGGACTCGCCGCCGCGGTGGCGGCAACGATCCATTCAGCATGCGCCATGCCAGCGCCGCCGGGGCCGATTTCGTTCGCAATTCGAATGGCTTGGCTCAGGATTCGGTTGCCCTGTCGGCAGGTCGCGCATGCGCTGCGGCAAACCTCGCCCGGCAGGAATTGCCCGCTTAACGGCGCGTTAACCGTGATGCTTCGATATCGGGGCGTACCCGAGCGCGGATATCCGCGAGAGAGCATTATTCCATGGCCAAGAAGCCCAAGAAGGCCTCTGCCGAGGAGGGCGAGGCCGGAGCCGACGCCGCCCCGAAGGGCAAGAAGAAGCTCATGATCATCGTAGCCGCCGCCGTGCTGGCGCTCGGCGGCGGCGGGGGCGCCTTCCTGATGATGGGCCGTGGCGGCCACGGCGACGGCGCGGAGGCCGCCGATTCGCCCGGGGGCGGGCATGGCGGCGGCCACGGGGGCGGCGACAAGGCCGGCCCGGACGGCAAGAAGGCCGTGGTGTTCGTCGATGTCCGCGAGATGGTGCTGAACCTCAGCCCCGAACAGCCGCAGGACAAGACCAAGTACGCCAAGGTGCGCCTCTCCCTCGAACTCAGGGATGCCAAGGTCGAGGAGGAGGTGAAGCCGCTCATGCCGCGCGTCGAGGACGCGCTGCAGGTCTACATGCGCGAACTGCGCGCCAGCGACCTCACCGGCTCGGTGGGCCTGTTCCGGCTGCGGGAAGAGTTGCTGCGCCGGGTCAACATCGCCCTCTATCCGGCCCGGGTCGAGGCTGTGCTGTTCAAGGACGTGATCGTCCAGTGACCAACCCCCAGACCGTTCCGGCGCACGCCTGATGGATCCCGAGGACGAACTCCCAGAGGACGACTGGTCGGCAGCCCTTCTGGAGCAGGGGGCCGAGGGCGGCGATTCCTCGCTCGCCGAGGAATGGGGCGCGGCGCTGGCCGAGCAGGGCACCACGCGCAACGCGGGCGACGTCGCCGCCGAATGGGCGACGATGATCGAGGACGGGGAGACCGACAACCTCCCCGAACTCGCCGGCAACGACCGGGTGCTCAACCAGGACGAGATCGACGGCGTCCTCGGCTTCTCCATGCGCGAGCTCTCGGCCTCGGGGGCCGGGGGCGTGCAGGCCATCGTCGATTCGGGCGTCGTCCAGTACGAACGCCTGCCGATGCTGGAGATCGTCTTCGACCGGATGATCCGGTTGCTGTCGACCTCCCTGCGCAACCTGTTCCAGGACAACGTCGAGGTGACCCTCGACAACATCACCTCGGTGCGCTTCGGCGACTACCTCAACGCGATCCCGCTGCCGACCCTGCTCGGCGTGTTCCGGGCCGAGCAATGGGAGAATTCCGGCCTCGTCACGGTCGATTCGAACCTTGCCTACGCGACCTTCGACCTGCTGCTCGGCGGCAAGCGCGGCGGTACGTCGAGCCGCCTCGACGGGCGGCCGTTCACCGCCATCGAGATGACGCTGGTGCGCCGCCTCGTGGAGATCGTGCTGGGCGATCTGGAGATGTCGTTCCAGCCGCTCTCGCCGGTGAGCTTCGGGATCGACCGGATCGAGACCAACCCGCGCTTCGCCACGATCACCCGGCCGGGCAACGCCGCAATCCTGATCAGCCTGCGCCTCGACGTCGACGGGCGCGGCGGCATGCTGCAGATCCTGTTCCCCTACGCGACGATCGAGCCGATTCGGGAACTGCTCACCCAGAGCTTCATGGGCGAGAAGCTCGGCCGCGACCACGTCTGGGAGGGCCACCTCGCCACCGAGATCTGGCAGGCTGACGTCACCATGGAGGCGGTGCTGCACGAGATGATGCTGCCCCTGAAGCAGGTGATGAGCCTCAAGGTCGGCGAGACGCTGATGTTCGAGGCCAAGCCGTCGGACCTGATCACCGTCCGCTGCGGCGACTGGGCGCTGACGCAGGGGCGGATCGGCCGGGTCGACGGCCACATCGCCGTGCAGGTGACCCGGCCCCTGCGCCGCTCGCGCACGACCATCCAGGCCTATGAGGCCTCGATGAACAACCGGTCGGACAATTAGGGCGTGAGGGTCCCGGCATGAGTCTCTTCGTCACCCTCGCGGCCGACATCCTGGTGGCGGTCCTGCTGGCGGCCACCATCGTCACCTGCCTGCGGCTGTCGCGCCGGATCGGTCAGCTCAAGGGCGACGAGGCGGCGCTCCGCCAGACGATCGGCGACCTGATGGTGGCCACCGGCACCGCCGAGCGGGCCATCGCGGGCCTGCGCGCCGCGATCGACGAATCCGACCGCACCCTCAACGCCCGCTTGGAGGCCGCCAGCGCGCGGGCCGAAGAGCTGACCGAGCAGGTCGCGGCCGGGGAGACGGTGGTGGCCCGGATCGGTGCCATCGTGGCGCAAATGCGCGCGGTGCCGGCCCGGCCCGAGCCGGCGCCCGTCGCGCCGTCGGCGCCCGAGCCGGTGCAGCCCCGGACGGGGCCCGCCAGCCCGAACGGGGAGCGCCTTGGCGCCGCCGCCGCGGCGGCGCTCGCCATGAGCGAGCGTGCGCTGGCCCGCGTCCGGGCGCGCGCCGCATGACCGGCGTCAAGGCTCCGAAGATCCCGCTCCCGAAGCCGGATCCCGAGGAGAAGCTGCGCCGTGCCGGCGCGGCGCGGCGCAGCGTACGTCCCAAGCCGGCGCGGCCGATTCGGCTGCGCCTCGTCGACGCCGTGGCGCTGGCGGCCGGTGGGCTCCTCGTGCTCAAGCTGCTCAGCCTGCTCCAGGCCGGCCTGCCGGAGAGCGGCGCGCTGCCGGATTACGGGCGGGCGGTGGCCCGGGCCCGCACCGGCTTCGACATCCCAGACCCCGTCACCACGGGATCGGTGGGCGCCAAGGACGAGAAGCCCGCGCCCGCCGACAAGCCGCCCGAACCCCCCCCGGAGTCGCCGCCCGCCGCGCAAGGGCCGGCCCCGCCCACCGAGCGCCTGCTCCTCGAAAAGCTCGGCGCCCGGCGCGACGTCCTGCGCCAGAAGAGCGACGAGCTGGAGCTGCGCGAGAAGATGCTCGGCGAGGCCGAGCGGAAGCTCGAGACCGGGCTCGGCGATCTCAAGAAGGCCGAGGACAAGGTCGAGGCGGTCGCCAAGGCCAAGGAGGAGGCCGAGAAGCAGGGCCTCAAGAACATCGTCACGATGTACGAGTCGATGAAGCCCAAGGACGCCGCCCGGGTGTTCGACCGGCTCGGCCACGAGGTGCTGGTGCCGATCGTGCTGGCCATGAACCCGCGCAAGATGGCCGAGGTGCTGGCCGTGATGCAGCCCGAGACCGCCGAGCGCCTGACGGTGGCGCTCGCCAACCGCGCCCGCGGCGCGGCCGGCGCGCAGGCCCAGGCCGGCGCGGGCCTGCCGGCGAACGAGCTGCCGGCGATCGATCCGGGGGTGCCGGGGCGGTAAGGTTGTAACCCAGCCCCTTTAAGGTGTTTCCAACCGGCGGCGGGGTGAGGTTTTCTGCGCGATCATCAACGGCGTGGTGGGCATTTCATCCGCGCACCGTTTTTGCGAGCGCAAGCGAAGCAATCCAGTCGGTGCCACGCCCGCCGAGGTTGCGCTGCCCTGGGTCGCTTCGCTGCGCTCCCGATGACGGCGGAGGCTGACCGGCAAGGCGAGCGTCAAACACCTTAAAAGGGCTGGGTCGTCACCCAAGCGCGCCGCGGCACCGCCCGGGCGCTCGTTGCACCTATGGCCGGTGGCGCGGTTCCGGCGGCGCGGTGTAGGGTCCGGTACCGCCGCGGCAGCCGAGCGGCACCCTGGAGACACCGGATGTCCGAACTCGCCACCCTGCGCGGCCTGTCGGGTCTCAGCCCGGAGCCGGCCGCCCTGAA
Source organism: Methylobacterium sp. J-030 (assembly GCF_022829545.1). Taxonomy (GTDB): domain Bacteria; phylum Pseudomonadota; class Alphaproteobacteria; order Rhizobiales; family Beijerinckiaceae; genus Methylobacterium. The sequence continues at coordinate 28,685 of NZ_JAKSYM010000270.1, forward strand.
GGGCTCGGCCCTCGTGCTCATCGATCTGCAGCAGACCTACCGCGCGGGGATCATGCGCCTCGAGGGCGTCGAGCCCGCGATCCGCGAGGCGGCGGATCTCCTGGAGCGGGCGCGCCAGGCCGGCATCCCGGTCTTCCACATCCGCCACGATGCCGGGGCGGGCTCGCCCTACGACCTCACCGCCCCGATCGGCCAGATCAGCCCGGAGGTCGCGCCGCAGGCCGACGAGCCGGTGATCACCAAGAGCTATCCGAGCGCCTTCGTGGGCACCGACCTTCAGGCGCAGCTGGAGGCGGCGGGCGTGAAGGACGTCGTGCTGGCGGGCTTCATGACGCATATGTGCGTGAATTCCACCGCCCGCAGCGCCTTCAACCTCGGGTTCCGCCCGACCGTCGTCGCCGCGGCCACGGCGACGCGGGACCTGCCCGGGCCGGACGGCTCCAAGGTGCCCGCCGCCCAGCTCCAGGCCGCGAGCCTCGCCGCCCTCGGCGACCTGTTCGCCGTGGTGGCGCGCCGACAGGCCGATATCCTGGATTGAGATCGGCGAGGCCGTCCTTGCGAGCGCAGCGAAGCAATCCAGCATCGTGCCCCCTCGATCGATGTCGCGCTACTCTAAGTTACTTCGCTGCGCTCGCGATGATATGAGGGCTACGAGCCTCAGGCCGTGATCCGCTCCAGCGCGGCCGCCACCTGCGCCGGGCTCGGCCGCTCTGCCGGATCGGGCCCGGTGCAGGCGCGCTCCAGAGCCCGCAAGCCATTCGGAGGCGCGTCGCAGCAATCGAGCAGCTCGCCGAGCAGGATCCCCACGGCCCGCGCCTCGATCCGCGCCAGCGCCACACCGGTCTCACCCTCCGGCAGCGCCGAGGCCGCGCCGAAATCGCTGAGCACGGCCGCGCCGGTCGCGGCGTCCCAGAGGGTGTTGTGGGCGTAGACATCGCCGTGAATCAGCCCGCGCCCGTGCAGGTGGGCCACCGCCTCCGTCACGCACCGCGCGATCCGCAGGGCGCGCTCCGGATCGAGGCGGAGGCCCGGGTCGTAGACGTCGCGGCTGCAGCTCGCGAGGCTCGGCGGCCCGGCGAGCACGCGCCAATCCGGCGGCAGGAGCCGGAGCAGGAGCCCCTCGGCGCCCTCGGGATGGCCATCGAGCCGGCCGAGTGCCCCGGTCAGCGCCGGATGGGTGCCGGCGGCGAGGCAGGCCTCCATCTCGCGGGCGGGCAGGCCGTCGCTCGTCATCGCGCCCTTGAACAGCTTCAGCGCCACGGCCTCGCCGCGCCAGACCGCCCGGTACACCCGGCCCGAGGCGCCCTCCCCCAGCAGCGCGCCGACCGCCAGCTCGTCCCAGGGCACCCGCGCCGCCGGGGCGGGCTCCGTCACCGGCTCGGCGGCATTGCCCGCATAGGCGATCCAGGCGAGGCGCGGCAGGCGCGTCAGCCAGGGGGGCAGCGCGTCGATGCGGTTGCAGGCGAGCCGGATCAGCTCGAGGTTGTCGGCCGCCGACAGGCTGTCGGGCAGGGTCGCGATCCGGTTGCCGGCCAGCATCAGCTTCTGCAGGGCCGGCCGCGCGCCGAGGGCGGCCGGCAGGGTCTCGATCCGGTTGTCGGTGAGCGTCAGCCAGCGCAGGTCGCACGGCAGGGCCTCGGCCGGCACCTCGCGGATGCCGCAGCCGCGAAAGCCGAGCTGGCTCAGCGCCGGGCACTCGCCCAGTACCGGCGGCAGGCGCGGAAACGGATTGCCCGAGGCGAACAGCACGCGCAGGTGGCGCAGCCGCCCGAGATCCGCCGGCAGGTCGGTCAGGCTGCCGCGACCGAGGTCCAGCACCTCGAGCGTGTCGGCCAGCGCGAAGACTTCTTGAGGCACCGCCGTGAGGCCGTCGGGCAGGCGCAGCTCGCGGGTGCCCTGGAGGTCGCCGCGCCGCAGGGCCGCGAGGGTTTCGGTCCGGTCCAAAACTCAGCCCCGCTTGAAGAAGGCGTCGGCCGCCCCCTGCGCCGCCTGCTTGGCCGCCCGCGCCGCCTCGATCCGGACGATCTCGGCGCGCAGCAGCGCGATGCGCGCGTCGAGATCCGCGAGCGATAGGGTGTCGAGCGGCTGGCCGATCTCGTGCGCGATCGCCCTGCGCGGCCGGTCTTCGTCGTCCCGCATCTGTCCTCCTACAGGAAGGGTTGTCCGGCGCCGTCCCAGGGCAGGCCGAGATGGGCCGCCAGAGTGGCGCCGATATCGGCAAGGCTGTCCCGCCGGCCGATGGAGCCCGGGCTCACGCCGGGGCCGAAGGCCAGGACCGGCACCTGCTCACGGGTGTGGTCGGTCCCGGTCCAGGTCGGATCGTTGCCGTGATCGGCGGTGACGAGCGCGAGGTCGCCGGGGCGCAGCGCCGCCCGGATCTCCGGAACGCGCGCGTCGAAGGCTTCGAGCTCGGCCGCGTAGCCCGGCACGTCCCGGCGGTGGCCGTACTCGGTGTCGAAATCGACGAGGTTGACGAAGATCAGGCCGCCGTCGGGCAGGTCCTCCAGGGCGTCGAGGCCCGCCTGCAGGCAGGCGGCGTTCGGCCCCGGCTTGATCTCGCGGCCGGTGGCCCGGTGGGCGAAGATGTCGCCGATCTTGCCGACGCTCACGATGCTGCGGCCCGCCGCCTCGGCCCGGTCGAGCAGGGTGCGGCCGGGGGGCTCGACCGCAAAATCCTTGCGGTTGCCGGTGCGGCGGAAGCCCGCCTCCGCCGAGCCCACGAAGGGGCGGGCGATCACCCGGCAGACCCGGTAGGGATCGCACAGGCGGCGCGCGAGGCGGCAGAGGTCGTAGAGCCGCTCCAGCCCAAATGCCTCCTCGTGGGCGGCGATCTGAAACACGCTGTCGGCCGAGGTGTAGCAGATCGGCTTACCCGTCCGGATGTGCTCAGGCCCGAACGCGTCGATGATGGCGACACCGGAGCCGTGCCGGTCGCCCAGGATGCCGGTCAGGCCGCCCTCGGCGATCAGGGCCCGGGTGAGCTCGGGCGGGAAGGTCGGCCGCGTCTCGGGGAAGTGGCCCCAGGGCTCCGGCATGGGCAGGCCGGTGATCTCCCAGTGGCCGGAGGGCGTATCCTTGCCGGCGGCCGTCTCGACCGCATGGCCGTAGGCCCCGTCCGGCTCGCCTGCGGGGGCGAGACCGGGGGGGATCCGCCCCGCGGCGCCGGCGGCGGCCAAGCCGAGCCCCAGGGACGCGAGGTGCGGCAGGCGTAACGGTCCGGCGCGCAGGCCGGCCCGGTCGCCGCGCCCCGCCGCGCATTGTTCCGCGATATGCCCGAGCGTGTCGGAGCCGGCATCGCCGTAGGCTTCGGCATCCGGTGCCCCGCCGATACCGACGGAATCGAGGACGATGAGCAGCGCGCGCGGCACGGTCAGGCGGGCTCCAGCTCGGTCGGCGCATCGCTGTCGAGGGCGAAGGCGGCCTTGAACAGGGCGCGAGTGTAGGCGGTCTGCGGATCGGAGAAGATCGTCTCGGCGGGGCCTTCCTCGACCACGCGGCCGTTCTGCATCACCATCACGTAATTGGCGAGCGCCCGCACGACCTTGAGGTCGTGGCTGATGAACAGGTAGGCGAGCCCGCGCTCCCGCTGGAGGTCGCGCAGCAGCGTCACGATCTGCGCCTGGACCGAGCGGTCGAGCGCGGAGGTCGGCTCGTCCAGCACGACGAAGCGCGGGTTCAGCACGATGGCCCGGGCGATCGCGATGCGCTGGCGCTGGCCGCCGGAGAATTCGTGCGGGTAGCGGTCCATGGCGGCCGGGTCGAGCCCGACATCGGCCAGCGCCTTCGAGACCACGGCCCGGCGCTCGGCCCGGGAGCGCACGGCGCCCTGCACCACCAGCCCCTCGGCCACGATGTCGGCTACCGACATGCGCGGCGAGAGCGAGCCGTAGGGGTCCTGGAAGACCACCTGCATGTCTTTGCGCAACGGCCGCATCTGCGCGACGCCGAAGCCGTCGATGGTTCTGCCCAGGAACACGATCGGGCCTTCCGAGGCGGTCAAACGCAGCAGGGCGAGGCCGAGCGTGGTCTTGCCGGAGCCGGATTCGCCGACCACCCCCACGGTCTCGCCGGCGCGGACCCGGAGCGAGACCCCGTCCACCGCCCGCACGTGGCCGACGACCCGCCGGAGCAGGCCCGCCTTCAGGGGGAACCAAACCTTGAGCGGCCCGGCCTCCAGGAGCGGCGCGGCGTCGGGCGGGATCGGGTTGGCGCGGCCCTTCGGCTCCGAGGCGATCAGGCGGCGGGTATATTCGTGCTGCGGGTTCGCGAAGACCCCCCCGGTCTCGCCGGCCTCCACGATCTTGCCCTTCAGCATCACGCAGACCCGGTCGGCGATCCGCTCCACGATCCCGAGATCGTGGGTGATGAACAGCATCGCCATGCCGAGACGCTTCTGAAGCTCGGCCAGCAGCGCCAGGATCTGCGCCTGGACGGTGACGTCGAGCGCGGTGGTCGGCTCGTCGGCGACGAGCAGGTCCGGCTCGCAGGCGAGTGCCATCGCGATCATCACCCGCTGGCGCTGGCCGCCGGACAGCTCGTGCGGGTAGGCGCCCATGCGGCTCTCCGCGTCGCGCAGGCCCACGAGGTCGAGGAGTTCGAGGATCCGGCGCTTGGCTGCCCTGCCGGTCAGCCCGCGGTGGAGGCCCAGCACCTCGCCGATCTGCCGCTCGATCGTGTGGAGCGGGTTGAGCGAGGTCATGGGTTCCTGGAACACCATGGTGATGTCGGCCCCGCGCACGTCGCGCATTTCGCGTTCGGGCAGGCCCGCGAGGTCGCGGCCCTTGAACAGGATCCGCCCCGTCGGGCGCGCCGCGCCGTCGAGGAGCCGGAGGATGGCGAGCGCCGTCACCGACTTGCCGGAGCCCGATTCGCCGACCAGCGCCACGGTCTCGCCGCGCCGGATGGTGAAGCCGATCCCGTCGACCGCCCGGGTCTCGCCCTCCCGCGAGCGGAAGGCGACGGACAGGTCCTCGACGGCGAGGAGCGGCTGGGTTTCATCCAACGTCATGCGGTCTCTTATAGCGTGCCCGGCCGGCGGCCCTAGTCTATCCTGCCGCAACGATCGTCCGCCCACCCCCGGGGGACCCTACGGGAGATCGCGATGACGGTTGGCGCCCACGCTTTCGCCGCCCGGATCTGGCAGGCGCTCGACGGGCCGCCCGCTGTCCTCGGCCGCCTGCAGGTCACCGGCACCGGCGCCCTGCCCTCCGCCTTCGCGGTGAGCGACCTCGTGGCCGGCTCGGTCGGGGCGGCCGCGCTGGCGCTCGCGGAGGTCGCGGGGCTGACCGGCCCGGTGAGCGTGGATCGGAGGCTCGCTTCCTGCTGGTGCGCGACATCGCTGCGGCCCGAGGGCTGGCGGGTGCCGGATCCCTGGGATCCGGTCGCGGGCGATTACGAGACCCGGGACGGGTGGATCCGGCTCCACACCAACGCGCCGCATCACCGGGCCGCGGCCGAGCGCGTGCTCGGTCCGCAGGTCGACCGCGGTGGCATGGCGCGGGCGGTGTCGGGCTGGGCCAAGGGCGAGCTGGAGATCGCGATCCTCGCCGAGGGCGGCTGCGCGGCCGAGATGCGCGGTCTCGTCGACTGGGCGGCGCATCCGCAGGGACGCGCGGTGGCGGGAGAGCCGCTGGTTCGGGTCGATCCGGGCCGCGAGCGGTCGGGCTCGGCCTGGACACCCCGATCCGGCCGCCCGCTCGCCGGCCTGCGCGTGCTCGACCTGACGCGGGTGCTTGCCGGGCCGGTGGCGACGCGCTTCCTCGCCGGTTTCGGTGCCGACGTGCTTCGGATCGACCCGCCCGACTGGAACGAGGCGCCCATCGAGCCGGAGCTGACCCTCGGCAAGACCTGCGCGCGGCTCGACCTGCGCCGCGACGCCGATCGGACGACCTTCGAGGCGCTGCTCGCGGGGGCGGACGTCCTGGTCCACGGCTACCGGCCCGGGGCTCTGGACGGTCTCGGATACGGCGCGGAGGCCCGGTGGGCCCTGGCGCCGGGCCTCGTCGAGGTCTGCCTCGACGCCTATGGCTGGACCGGCCCCTGGGCCGGACGGCGCGGCTTCGACAGCCTCGTCCAGATGAGCACCGGCATCGCGCAGGCGGGGCAGGACTGGCGGCAGGCCGCCAAGCCGGTGCCGCTGCCCGTCCAGGCGCTCGATCACGCCACCGGCTACATGATGGCCGCCGCTGTGCTGCGGTTGCTGGCGCGCCGGCTCGCCGACGGGACCGGCGGCGCAGCACGGCTCTCCCTGGCCCGCACGGCGGCATTGCTGGTCGAGGCCGGTGCGGCGGAGCCCGAACCCCCCTGCCCGGACGCGTCGCCGGAGGATCTCGCGCCCGGGATCGAAGCGACGTCGTGGGGACCGGCGCGGCGGTTGCGGCCCCCGGTGGCGATGGCCGGTGTCCCGATGCACTGGGCGCGGGCGGCGCGCCGCCTCGGGGACGATGCGCCGGACTGGGCGGCCGACGGCGTGTCGACATGACGATGCCGTTCCCCGGCGCGTCCTAGGCCGGGCTCCGGGCCGCACTCCGCGGGCGCCGTGCTCTCGGGAGAGAGGCGCGCCAGCATCGGCTTTCAGCCCGCCGCCAGCGCGTAGCGCGTCCGCAGGCGCAGGCCGAACACCGCCATCATGAAGAGACAGCAGGTGGCGTTGTTGCCGTTCCACAGCACTGTCTCGAACGAGGCCGAGACGAGGCCCAGGAACCAGAGGCGCAGGAACAGCATCGTCTCCGCGTCGAGCCGGGCGCCGCCGGCCACGCGCTGCAGGTCGCGCACCGGCGCGAGCACGAAGGCCGCAACGGTCAGCGCCAGGAACGGCAGGCCTCCGATCAGCGCCGTGTCGAGATAGGCGTTGTGGGCGTGGTCGACGGTGTTGACCCAGGTCAGCTCCTCGGAGCCGGCATACATGGTCCGCTCGGTCATCCAGAAGGCGCCGATCCCCCAGCCGTGCCAGGGGCGGATCAGGATGTTGTCGATGGCGAACTGCCAGATCTCGCTGCGCCCGGTGAAGGTCGCGTCGGTCAGCAGCGTCCCGACCGCCTCCTGGATTGACGGCACCAGCACCGAGCCGATCGAGATCAGCGAGAACCCGGCCACCGGGCCGAGCAGCAGCAGGCCCCGGGCGAATCCGCCCGTCACCACCTGACAGAGTCCCGTCACGCCAAGGATCACCGGCAGCAGCACGATCGCCGTCTTGGAGCCGCTCGCCAGCAGGAACCCGGCCGCCAGCAGCACGATGGCCCAGCCGAGCACCCGGTTGGCGGCCGTCGCGACGTAGAGGCCCACGATCACCAGGATCACCATGGCGGCGCCGGCCTCGTTCTTCTGCGGGAAGATCCCGCGCCAGAGACCCGGGTGGCTCGGGTCGGAATTGACGTCGAAGGCCGAGTGGATGGCGAGGCTCGGCACGAAGGCCACCGCCAGATAGGAGGCGAGCACGATCACCAGGGCCGCCCCGGCGAGGCTCAGGGCGAGTTGGCGCGGGGAGCGGGCGACGATCAGCACCCCCGCCGAGAGCATCGCCGCGATGACGAAGAGCGCCAGGCGCCGCAGCGACAGGCTCGGCTCGATGGAGAGCAGAGTCGTCAGGCCGAGCCAGACGGCGCAGAGCAGCAGGGGCCGGGTCATCAGCGGCTGCAGGTGCCGGACGCCGATCCGGCGGATCGCCAGCGCCATGGCGCCGCCGGCCACGAGGAATAGCACCTGGGTCAGCAGGCTCCCATCCTCGGAGGCCGCCAGGATCGACCGGTCGGACAGGTCCTTGAGCCACACGTGGTTCCAGAGCAGGACGAAGACCGCCCCGTTGAGGAGCACGCGCACCACGTCCGGCACGTCGCGCCCCGCGAGGCCGCGCTGCCGTCCGTCAGCCGGAATGCCGATCGCCGCGTCCGCAGAAGCCATGTCGTGTTCCACCACTGAGCCCGCCACCATCGCGGTCCCGGGAGAGCGCTCGGATGATCCCACCCATCCCCCTCATCCTGAGGTGACCGCGAAGCGCACCTCGAAGGCGGGCTCCAGCCGGCCGCGCGATCCCTGGAAGGCTCCTTCGAGGCCTACGCTGCGCTCCGGCACCTCAGGATGAGGGGATTGGGTTGGATGATCGTCGCTTCCGTTTGGGACGGCTGGTCCGCCGCAGCATCATTCTAACGCCGGGCTCAGCCCACGCGATGGCAAATCAAAGATTGCACCCAGCGATCGCGCGATAACCTTGACGAAGGCCTGCCGCGCTCACCGCCGCATCGTATACTGCGACCGGCCGGCCGATTGCCGCATCAGGAACGACGCCATCTCGGCGAGTTCCGGCGCTTTCGAGCGGAAGGTCACCGAGAGGGCCAGCAGCGTGTCCTTGTGGTCGAGCCCGGGATAGATCCGCTCCTGCACCGGCACGTGCTCGGCGCGCAGACGGGCGGCGAGGCTCACCGTGTGGCGGGGCTTCACCACCGTGTCGGAATCCCCGGTCGCCAGGAAGGCGGGGGGCGACAGCGGACCCACGAAGTGCCCCGGCTGGGTCGCCGCCTGATCGGGCGCCTTGCCGAACACCTTGATCGTCGTGTCCTGATCGAGCGGCAGGAAATCGTAGGGGCCGGACAGGCCGGCCACCGCCTTGATCGCCTTCGGATCGACGCCGGCCGCCGTCAGGTAGCGCGGGTCGAGGCCGAGCATCAGGGCGTTGTAGGCGCCGGCGGAGTGACCGGCCAGCACGATCCGGCGCGGGTCGCCGCCGTAAGCCGCGATGTTGTCGCGCACCCAGGCGAGCGCTGCCGCGCCGTCATCGAGGAAGCCCGGGAAAGCCGTCTCCGGATAGAGCCGGTAGTCCGGCAGCACCGTGACGAAGCCCTGCGCGGCGAGCGCGTGGCCGACGAAGGCGTAATCGTCCTTCGCGCCGCTCTGCCAGGAGCCGCCGTAGAAGAACACCAGCACCGGGGCGTTCTCGGCCCCGGCGGTGGGGACGTAGACGTCGAGGCGCCGCCGGGGGCCTTCACCGAAGGGCTGATCCTTCGCGGCGAGGCGGCCGCCGGGATCGCGCGGCCCGATCGCGTCGAACAGGGAGAGCGGCGAGGCCGCGCTGAACCCGAACGCCGCGAGCCCGAGGCAGAGGAGGCTGGCCAGCGCGGTGAAGAGTCGTGTCATATCCCATCCGGTTGTCGCGACCGGCTCATACGGCATCGTCCTCGGGGCGGATTGATGACGGTGGCGCGGCAAAGCGCGAAAAATCAGGTCCGCAGCACGAGGCAGGCGCCGCCGACCTTCCGGATCCGGCCGCACAGGCCGTCCGCGGCCTGACGGCTCTCGGCCGGGATGCGGATCCGGTAGAAGGCCCGTGTGCCGCGGTTGCGCAGGCGCGTCCCGATGATCATCGGCCGCACCTCGCCGATCACCCCCGCATAGGCGCTCCGCGCCCGGTTGAAGCTCTGGAGCGCCAGGGATTTGGAAAAATTCCCGGCGAGCTGGATGCCCCAGGGCGCGGCCGGCCCCTCGTTGGGGCCGAGGGCGAAGCGGTCGCCGCGGGACGGGATGCGCAGGCTGGCGGTGACCTGCAGGCAGGTCTGCGGCGGCGCCGGCGGGGCGTCCTTGGCGTCCTTGGCCTCCGGTTTCGCGGGGGCGCCGCCTTCCGGATACTCGATCGCCTTGGCGGGGCCGGTCCGCCAGTCGTCGACCGGGACGCCCGTGATGGCGGCCACGTAGGCGCGAGTCTCCTCGGGCAGGCCGCCATCGCCCGCGAGCCATCTGCTCACCCGCCCCGCGCCGCCGTTATAGGCCGCCGCCGCGAGGCCGAGATTGCCGAACTGGCCCTTCAGGTCGGCCAGCAGATGGGCGGCATGCGGGATCGCCTGTTCGGGATCGAACGGGTCGAGGAGCCCGCGCTCACGGGCCGTCCCGGGCATGAACTGTGCGACGCCTTGCGCCCCCGCCGGGCTCACCACGCCGACGCGAAAACTGCTCTCGCGCCAGATCAGGCGCGTCAGGAACGGGACGGGGAGGTTCCGGGCCTTGGCGGAGTCGTCGATCAGGCGGCAGAGCGCCTGCTCGACGGTCTCGGTCGCCCCCTCGGTGGGGACGGCCGCCGCCGGACGCGCCGCGACGAGCAGGAGGGCGAGGAGCGCCGCGCGGCGCAGGCGTGAGCTGTTCACATCGGCGTTGTAGCGACCTTCGGTTGCGGATCAATTGATCCCGGCAGCGCATAAGCATCGGCGGTTCGGTTCAGCGGCGCGGCTTGATCCCGATGAACGCCGCGCGACGTTGCGCTCTGGATCCCGGATCGCCTTCCGCCGCGTTCCAGGCATCCGGGAAGGGCCGCGCGGCCTCCAACAGCCCGCCGGGGGCGACCCCGACGCTCCGGGAGCCGTTCCCCAGAGCGGCCTGAGGAACGTCCCTATTCCGGCGGGACCGGGCGCGGGCGGCGGTCCGCGCCGATCGCCACGAAGGTGAAGGTTGCCTCCGTGACCTTCATGGTCGCCTCGCCCGCCCGCTCGCGCCGCCAGACCTCGACTTGGATGCGCAGGGACGAGCGCCCGACCTTCACCAGCCACGCGTAGAGGCTGACCTCGTCGCCCACGAAGACCGGGTGGTGGAAGGTGATCGCTTCCACCGCGATGGTCGCGCAGCGCCCCCGCGCCCGCCTTGCCGCGACATTGCCGGCGGCGAGATCCATCTGGGCCATCAGCCAGCCGCCGAAGATGTCGCCGGCCGGGTTGGTGTCGGCCGGCATCGCGATGGTTCGGATCACCGGCGGGCCACGATCGGTCGGCTGGGTGCCGGCGATCCCGCCGTCCGCGCGCTGGCCCTCTGTCATGGTCGGGACGAGCCCCCGCTGTCGGTTTGAACCCTTTCCGCCAAGCTCGGGCGCGGTCAATCGGGCAGGGCGAAGACCAGCAATGCGTCGCCGGTGCCGAAGCCCGACGCCTTGGTGTAGGACGCGCCGCCCGCCGCCACCGCGAGGTACTGCTTGCCGTCCAGCGCGTAGGTCATGGCCGGCCCGCTGATCCCGGCCCCGCACTGGAAGCGCCAGAGCACCCGGCCGTCGCGGTCATCGTGGGCGTCGAGGTAGCCGTCCTCCTCGCCCGAGAAGACGAGGCCGCCCGCGGTCGCCAGCGTTCCACCCGACAGCCGGCTCTCCGACCGTACCGACCACGCGATCTTGCCGCCCCCGGTCAAGTCGACCGCGGTCAGCGTGCTGAAGGACGGCTCACTCTTCGCCTCGCCGGTCTCGGTGTAGTGGATCTCCGGGCGGCCCGCGGCGGCCGGCACGGTCTTAACCGTGTAGGTCGTCGCCCCGTGGCGGACCTGGACGTAGGTGAGGCGCCCGTCATAGGCGGTGGGCGGCCACGAGACCGCGCCGAGGGGTCCGGGCGCCACCACCGTGCCCTCGGCGGTCGGCGGCGCGAACAGGTTCTTCTGGTCGAGGAGCGGCGCCGAGCGCTCCAGCAGCTTTCCGGTCGCGCGGTCGTGGACGTAGATCCAGCCGGTCTTGCTCGCCGAGGCCACCGCCTTCGTCCCGCCCGGCATGTCGAGCAGGAAGGGCGGCGCGGCGACGTCGTAGCCCCACTCGTCGTGGGGGACCTGCTGGTAGTACCAGCGCAGGGTGCCGGTCTTCACGTCGAGGGCGACGAGGCACATCGTGTAGAGGTTGTCCCCCGGCCGCGAGAGGCCGAAATTCTGCGGCGCCGGGTTGCCGGTGCCGAGGAAGATCAGGCCGAGATCGGGATCGTAGGCCGGCGTCATCCAGAGCGAGCCGCCGCCGACGCGCCACGCTTCGCGGTTGGCGGGCGCCGCCGCCTTCTCGGCCGCGATGTCCCGGTGGAGCGGCGTGCCGTCGGCGGTTTTTTCGACAAATCCGCCCTCCCAGCCCTCGGCGGGCGTCACGTACCAGCGCCAGCGCTCTTCGCCGGTCTTCGCGTCGTAGGCCGCGAGCCAGCCGCGCCGCCCGTAGCCGCCCTCGATCCCGACCACCGCGCCGCCGTCGAGGCCGCCCTGCGCGTCCTCGATGTGGAGGCCGTAGCCCGCGCCGGTGACGCCGACGATCACCAGCCCGTTGGCGACGAGCGGCGGCATCTTGAAGCCGAGCCGGCTCGAACCCTGCACGGGCTTGCCGCCGAGGGTCGCCGCGAGGCCCGAGGCGGTCTCGGTCTCGCCCTCCTCCGGGCGGACCGCCTCCTTGTCCCAGACCATTTTGCCGGTCTTCGCATCGAGGGCGATCAGCCGCCCGTCCATGGTCGCCTCGAAGACGCGGCCGCCGGAGACCGCGAGCCCGCGGTTCGAGGGCGGCCCGAAGATCTTATCCGTGCGCGGCTTGTGCGTGTAGGTCCAGAGCGGCTTGCCGGTCTTCGCGTCGAGGGCCGCGACGTTGTTCTGCGTGGTCGAGAGGTAGAGCGTCCCGTCCACCATCACGGGCTGGGCCTGGAAGTAGCCGGTGATCCCGGTCTGGAACATCCAGGCGGGGCGCAGCCGAGCGACGCTGTCGCGGTCGATCTGGGTCAGTTCGGAGAAGTTGCGGTTGCTGGGATCGTGGCCGAAGGCCGGCCAGGGGGTTTCGGCGGCGGAGGCTCCGAATGGCGCCATGACCAGCCCCGCGCAAGCGAGCCAGAATCCTGTGTCGATCCGAGTGATGGGCGGCACGGCGTTTCGTCTCCCCGTTCTTCGGTCGCCTGTCCCGCCAAGGATGCATCCCCCACGGATATCGGGCGCCGTTGCGATCGTTTGTATCTTATGGGATACTGACTTTGCCCAGCGTGTTGACCACGGAGGTGTTCGACCGGTGGATCGACCGGCTGCGCGATGCCGCAGGCCGTGCCCGCATCCTGCGCCGGATCGTGCGCCTCCAGGAGGGTCATCGCGGCCAGGTTGCCCCGGTCGGCGGTGGGGTTAGCGAGATGAAGATCGATACAGGTCCCGGCTACCGTGTCTACTTCGTCGAGCGTGCCGATGGCGGGATCGTCATTCTCCTGTGTGGCGGCGACAAGGATTCGCAGACGCGCGACATCGCCCGGGCCCGCGATCTCGCACGCACGGTTTGGGCAAGCAGCGCATGATGAACGGCACGACACCGACGCGCCCCTTCGATGTGGCCACCTATATCCGCACGCCCGCGGAGGCCGCCGCCTACCTTTCGGCGGCCTTGGAGGAGAACGATCCCGCAGCGTTCCGGCAGGCGCTCGGCGACGTCGCGCGGGCCCACGGCATGACGGCCGTGGCCGATGCCAGCGGCCTCGGACGCGAGAGCCTCTACAAGGCCCTGTCGCAGGGCGGAAACCCGAGCCTCGACACCGTTCAGCGGGTGATTGCGGCTCTCGGGCTGACGATGGCCGTAATCCCATCACAGTCCCCCGCGGTCGCGGATCGCGGCTGACGTTCAGCCCGCCGCCCGCCCCGCCCCGTCGAGCTGGCCCGGGGTCGCCTGCGCGCCCATGGCCCGGGCCATGTCGGCGGCGCTCTGGCCGGAGCCGTCGCGCCGGTCCGGGTCGGCGCCGTGCTGGAGGAGCAGAGCGACCATCTCGGTCCGGTCGAACATCGCGGCGGTCATCAGGGCGGTGCGGGTGCCGTCGCCGGTCCCGTCCACCGCGGCCCCGTGCTGGAGCAGCAGCCGCGCCATCGCGAGGTCGTTCTTGAAGGCCGCGCCGGCGAGCGGCGTCTGGCCGCGATCGTTGGCGAGTTCCGGGTCGCCGCCGGCCTCCAGGATCACCCGGGCCGCCTCGGCCTGGCCGTTATAGGCGGCGAGCATCAGCAGGCTGTCGCCCTTGTCGTTGCGCAGGTTGGCCGGAAGACCCTGGCCGAAAAGCTCCGCCAGTTCCTCCGCGTGGCCCATCCGAGCGTACTGGAAGACCCGGGCCGCGAAGGCGAGGGTGTCGTCGTCGAGGGTGGGGCGTGCGTTCGGGTCTGAGGCCATCACGTGCTCGTCTCACAGCCGGATCCGACCTGCGCCGAGGCGGCGCTGCGTCCCCGGGAACGGTTTCGTCGCGACGCTCGTTCCAGCCTCCCGATCCCGGCCAGAAGACCCCGCGTCTCCGGAGCGCAACGATGCCACGACCGTTTGAGCCCTACGCCGACGCGCTCCGGACCGCCCGCGAGATCGTGCGCGAACAGGCGGGGGCCGTGGCGGAGGCGGCCGTTCAGGCGAACGCACACGCCTACGACGAGGCCTGCAATGGCCTCGTCGTGCGGATCGCACAAGCCATCGTCGATGCCGGCGAGGTCGCCGTCGGGTATCGCCGGGACCACGAGGCCGCCTGAGGCGATCACCCGCGCTTGCGACCGCCCCCGCCCTTGTACTTGGGCTTCTGCCCGCCGAGTCCCTGCGTCGAACGCGGCTTCGGCCGCTCCTGCCAGGCCGGCGCGGCGCCACCCACCGGCAATTCCCGGTCCGTCCCGGGGCCCATATTGTCGAGGTCGGGCTTGGCGATGCGGCTGCCCCCCGCCCCGCGCGGCGGCTTCCGGCCGAACTTGCCGGCCTCGCGCTCCACGTCACCCTGGCGCGCCATCGGGTCGTCCGAGACCAGCAGCTCGGTCGCCTGAAGCCGCTTCAGCTCGTCGCGCAGGCGCGCCGCCTCCTCGAAGTCGAGATCGGCGGCGGCCGACCGCATCCGCTTCTCGAGATCCGCCAGCACGGCCTTGAGGTTGTGGCCCACCGTGATCGCGTCCTTGGCGAGCCCGGTATCGACCTGGACGTGGTCGCGCTCGAACACGCTGCTCAGGATGTCGGCGATGCCGCGCTTCACGCTCTGCGGCGTGATCCCGTGCTCCTCGTTGTAGGCGAGCTGCTTGACGCGCCGCCGCTCGGTCTCCGCCATCGCCCGCTCCATCGAGCCGGTGATATTGTCCGCGTACAGGATGCAGCGTGCATCCGCATTGCGGGCCGCGCGGCCGATCGTCTGGATCAGCGAGGTCTCGGAGCGGAGGAAACCCTCCTTGTCGGCGTCGAGGATCGCCACCAGGGCGCATTCCGGGATGTCGAGACCCTCGCGCAGCAGGTTGATGCCGATCAGCACGTCGAAGGCGCCGAGGCGCAGGTCGCGGATGATCTCGATCCGCTCCAGCGTGTCGATGTCGGAGTGCATGTAGCGCACCCGCACGCCGTTCTCGTGCAGGTACTCGGTCAGGTCCTCGGCCATGCGCTTGGTCAGCGTGGTCACGAGGGTCCGGTAGCCGGCCTGGGCCACCTCCCGGACCTCGCCCAGCAGATCGTCCACCTGGCTCCGGGCGGGGCGGATCTCGATCACCGGATCGACGAGGCCGGTCGGGCGGATCACCTGCTCGGCGAAGACGCCGCCGGTCTGCTCCATCTCCCACTTGCCGGGTGTGGCCGAGACGTGGACGGTCATGGGCCGCATCGCGTCCCATTCCTCGAAGCGCAGCGGCCGGTTGTCGAGGCAGGAGGGCAGCCGGAAGCCGTATTCGGCCAGCGTCGCCTTGCGGCGGAAGTCGCCCCGGTACATGCCGCCGATCTGCGGCACGGTGACGTGGCTCTCGTCGGCGAAGACGAGGGCGTTGTCGGGCAGATATTCGAACAGCGTCGGCGGCGGCTCGCCCGGCTTCCGGCCGGTGAGATAGCGCGAATAATTCTCGATGCCGTTGCAGGCGCCGGTGGCCTCGATCATCTCGATGTCGAAGGTGCAGCGCTGGTCGATCCGCTGGGCCTCGATCAGCCGGCCCATCTTGGTGAGCTCCTCGATTCGGGCGTTCAACTCGCTCTTGATGCCCTTAATCGCCTGCTGCAGCGTTGGGCGGGGCGTCACGTAGTGCGAATTCGCGTAGACCTTCACGAACTTCAGCTCGGAGATGGTCTTGCCGGTGAGCGGGTCGAACTCGACGATGCTCTCGACCTCGTCGCCGAACAGGCCGATCCGCCAGCCGCGATCCTCCAGGTGGGCGGGCCACAGCTCGATCGAATCGCCGCGCACCCGGAAGGTGCCGCGGGCGAAGTCGGACTGGATCCGCTTGTACTGGAGCGCCACGAGGTCGGCGATGAGCTGGCGCTGCTCGATCCGCTCACCGAGCGAGACCGTGAACGACATCGCCGTGTAGGTCTCGACCGAACCGATACCGTAGATGCACGAGACCGAGGCGACGATGATCACGTCGTCGCGCTCCAGGAGGGCGCGGGTGGCCGAGTGGCGCATCCGGTCGATCTGCTCGTTGATCGAAGACTCCTTCTCTATGAACGTGTCGGAGCGCGGGACATATGCCTCGGGCTGGTAATAATCGTAATAAGATACAAAATATTCGACCGCATTGTCAGGGAAGAACGTTTTGAACTCGCCGTAGAGCTGCGCGGCCAGGGTCTTGTTGGGCGCGAGGATCAGGGCCGGGCGCTGCGTCTCCTCGATGATCTTGGCCATCGTGAACGTCTTGCCCGAGCCGGTGACGCCGAGCAGCACCTGATCGCGCTCATGGGCCTGTACGCCGGAGACCAGCTCGGCGATGGCGGTGGGCTGATCGCCGGCCGGCTGGAACTCGGATTTCAGCGTGAACCTGACGCCGCCCTCGGACTTCTTCGGGCGCTCCGGGCGGTGCGGAACCCAGGTTTGGCCGTCCTTGAACAGCGGGTTGCCCTCGGTCAGCAGCCGCTCCAGCGCCGTGACCGTCGCCGAGGCGCCGCCGTCGCCACCGGGATCGGGCAGGTCGGCGCCCTCCGGGACCGGTCCGTCTTCGGGCGGGGTCAGGCCGAGGGCCTGGGCCAGGCGCGGGTCGACATCCGCGGCGTCGCCCAGCGCGTACCCGGCCTGCGGCGCCTCCGCGAAGCCGTCGCGGGCGATCTCCGCACGACGCGCGGCGGCTGGCGTGGTCCCGCCTTTGCCGTCGCGCCCCTTGGGCTTGCCCGGACGAGCCGGTGCCTTTGCCGGCGGCTCGGGCGGCGCTTCGATCGGCGCCGGCCTGGTGCGGTTGAGCGCCGGGTTCAACAACGCGGCGAGATAGGTATCGAGCGGCTTCAGCTCGGGCTTCGACGCCTTGGCGGACGTGGCCGACACGGACGCGGCGCGCGATTTCTTCGGAGCGGGCATGCACCCAATATGGGCCGCCCGGTCGCCGCGAGAAACCCTGTCGCGCGGGGAGTTTTGCCGTATCGCACCGGCAACCGAAGGGGCGTCACGCCGCGCTCGTCCCGGGCCAACGATGAAGTGAATACAACTTTTAAGCAGATTTCGCGTTGATCCTGACGAGGTGTGCCAATCACCGGCCAGGAAAACCGGCCGTCCTACCACCTGAAACGGCTTGCGACGGATCGTCCGGGCCGTTACTTTGCGCCGCAAAGCATAGGCGGCCCGGAGCTTGAGGCGGATGCAGGATCTGGACAAGGCCTTGGCCGACATCGTGGCGATCCGCTCGCAGATCGCCCGGGACACGGCGTTCCGCGGCGTGGGGGCGGCGACGGTGGCGGGCACCGGGTGCCTCGCGCTGGCCTGCGCGACGGGCCAAGCCCTGTGGCTCGGCGATCCGGCGGCGCGGACCGGCCTGTTCTTCGGCCTCTGGATCGCGGCCGCGCTGGCGGCCTTCGCGATGATCGGCATCGAGGCGGTGCGGCGGACGCGCCGCCTGCATTCCGGCCTCGCGGACGCCATGGTGTGGAACGCCATCGAGGTGTTCCTGCCGGCCGCAGGCGCGGGGGCCTGCCTCGCGCTGGTGATCGCCCGGTTCGCGCCCCAGGAGGTCTGGATGCTGCCGGGCCTCTGGCAGGTTCTGGTCGGCCTGGGCCTGTTCGCCTCGGCGCGGATCCTGCCTCGGGGCGTCCAGGGCGTCGGCGCGTGGTATCTGCTCGCCGGGCTCGGCGTGCTCGCCTTCTCGGCGGAGACCCGGCTCCTCTCGCCCTGGGCCATGGGCCTGCCCTTCCTGGTCGGCCAGACCTGGCTGGCTGCGATCATCCACCGCGGCGCCCGGGCCTTCGATGACGGCCTCTGATCGCGACGACGGCCGCTTCTCCTACGAGGGGCTGGACCGGATCATCCACGAGCGGGCGCGGCTCTCCGTGCTGACCTCCCTGGTGGCTCACCCGAAGGGGTTGCCCTTCCCGGATCTCAAGCGCCTGTGCGGATTGACCGACGGCAACCTGAGCCGCCATCTCGCGGTTCTCAGCGAGGCGGATTTCGTGACCCTTGAGAAAAGATTCGCGCAGAACCGTCCGCAGACCGTGTGCCGGCTGACCGCGAGCGGGCGCCAGCGCTTCATCGGCTATCTCGGCGTCCTGGAGCAGGTCGTCCGGGACGCCGCGGAGGCCGCCGCATCCGGTCCGGAATCGGGCCGGCGCGGCCTCGATCCGGCCACGAAACCGGCCTGAGACCGTTAGATCGTCCCGAGACTGTTAACGCCGCCCCGATAAACTTCAGCGATACGCACTGGCCGGGAGACTTTACGATGCGAAGTGAGGCGGCGCCGAAGGCCCTGCACGCCGCGATCATCATGGACGGCAACGGGCGCTGGGCGACGCAGCGCGGGCTGCCGCGGCTCGCCGGGCATCACCGCGGCGTCGAGGCGATCCGGCGGACCGCCGAGGCCTGCCCGGATCTCGGCATCGGCACGCTGACCCTCTACGCCTTCTCGGCCGACAATTGGCAGCGCCCGGCCGAGGAGGTCGGCGGCCTGATGCGGCTCCTGCGCTCCTACCTGCGCAACGAGACCCAGCGGCTGGCCCGCACCGGCACGCGGCTCAGCGTCGTCGGCCGCCGCGACCGGCTCCCGGAGGGCATCCCGGCGGCGATCACGGCGGCGGAGTCCGCCACCGCTGCGGGCAGCCGCCTGCACCTGCGGATCTGCGTCGACTATTCTGCCCGGGACGCGATCATCGCGGCGGCGCAGCGCCTCCAGAGTGACGCGGCGGTGACGCGCGAGGATTTCGGGGCGCTGGTGGCCGGCCCGATGCACGGCTCGCCGGTCGAGGTCGACCTGCTGATCCGCACGGGGGGCGAGCAGCGCCTGTCGGACTTCCTGCTCTGGGAGGCGGCCTATGCCGAGCTGCACTTCACCGAGCGGATGTGGCCCGATTTCGGCCCCGACGACCTCGCCGCGGCCACGGCGGAGTTCCAGCGCCGGGAACGCCGGTTCGGCGGCCTGAAGACGGCGGCCGTCCCCGCGGCGGCCTGAGGGGCGCTTGACGCGCGCGCCTCGGCGCGCAGAGGGTTTCCGGCATGAACGAGACCCTCGCCGGCCGCCGTGTCCTCCTCGTCATCGGCGGGGGCATCGCGGCCTACAAGGCCCTCGACCTAATCCGGCGCCTGCGCGAGCGGGGCGCCAGCGTCTGCCCGGTCCTGACCGCGGGGGCGCAGGAATTCGTCACGCCGCTCGCCGCCGCGGCGCTGGCCGGCGAGCGCGCCCATACCGACCTGTTCGACCGCGCCAGCGAGGCCGAGATCGGCCACATCAGGCTCGCCCGGCAGGCCGATGCCGTCGTGGTGGCGCCCGCCACCGCCAACCTGATGGCCCGGATGGCGGGTGGCCACGCGGCCGACCTCGCCACCACCATCCTGCTGGCCACCGCCCTGCCGATCCTGATCGCGCCGGCCATGAACGTGCAGATGTGGGCTCACCCGGCGACCCGCCGGAACCGCGCGACGCTGGAGGGCGACGGCGTCCGCATCGTCGGCCCCAATGCCGGCCGGATGGCGGAGCCCGAGACCGGCCCCGGCCGGATGGCCGAGCCCCACGAGATCGCCGACGCCCTGGAGGCGATGCTGGGCCTCGGCGCCGGCCGACCCCTCGCGGGACGGCGGGTGCTGGTGACCTCCGGCCCGACCCACGAGCCGATCGACCCGGTGCGCTACATCGCCAACCGCTCCTCCGGCCGCCAGGGCCACGCGATCGCGGAGGCCGCCGCCCGGGCCGGTGCCGCCGTGACGCTGGTCGCCGGGCCGGTGGCGATCCCGGACCCGCGGGGCGTCACCGTCATCCGGGTGGAGACCGCCCGGGAGATGCTGGCCGCCGTCGAGGCTGCGCTGCCGGCCGACATCGCGATCTTCGCCGCCGCGGTGGCGGATTGGCGGCCCGAGCACGAGGCCGGCGCCAAGAAGATCAAGAAGGACGGCACCGGCCCGGCGCCGCTGATCCTCGCCGAGAACCCCGACATCCTCGCCACGATCGCCCACCGGACGACGGGGCGCCCGCCCCTGGTGGTCGGCTTCGCGGCGGAGACCGACACGGTGCTGGATCATGCCCGGGCCAAGATCGCCCGCAAGGGCTGCGACCTGATCGTGGCCAACGACGTCTCGGCGGCGGGGGGCGTGATGGGCGGGGCCGAGAACGCGGTACACCTGATCCACCGGGACGGTGCGGTGGATTCCTGGCCGCGGCTCGGGAAGGACGAGGTCGCCCGGCGGCTGGTGGTGCATCTCGCGGCGATGCTCGACGGATAAGGCCGGACAAGCGGCTCGATGCACCTCCGTCGAGGTGTCGCGGACCCGCACTGACCGCCGAAGACATCGGCGCCTCGCGGCGATCGGTAGCGCGGACGCGCGTCGTCGCCCCAGCGCCATCCACCGCCAGGACCACGGGTATAACGTCGCCGGTGGCCGGTCATCGCTCTCGCGCTGCCACGATATCGACGCGGCGAATCACGACCGGCGAAACGGCGATGCGCGTGCATCCATCCGATCACGACGGACGCCTATTTGATGGCTACATTTCAATCCCCGCCAATTACATTTCAATTCATCATAGAAATGCGGCGATAAAATTTAGGAAATCGTCTTCGCGTTCCATCGGCATGAGTTTATATTATTTATTATCCGATAAGAGATTATACAACTATCTTTGGATGCATATTTTCTTGCAATATAATGAAACGATCGTCGAATTTGTTGCAAATCATTGTTAAAAGATCTTCTTGACATACGTTTGTTCGCATAAATACACCGAAAGGGGTATTTTTAAGGCATTGGGATCATGTGTTGCTTCATACTATCTAAAATACGTTTCAGTATTTGCCGTGAATTGTCGATAAGCGCATTCCTGTTGGCTGTGGGGCAAAGTTTCGCGCAACCTCCTCAGGTGTCCGAGACTGGTCAATCACCGAATCTCCCGGATCCGGCTGCGCCGGAGCGAATACCCCTTGCCCGCCCTTCGACGCCCGCCCCTGAGACCCGCCCCGCCGCCGGTTCGGCGGATACGCCGAGCTTGAAGCCGTATTTCGGGATCCTCGGGAACATGGACGGCGCGCGCGACTCCCTCTGGGAGCACGGCGTCCTGTTGAACCTCGATGACGTGTACGAGGCGGCCACCAACGTCGCCGGCGGCGTCCGAGGGCCGCCCGAACGACTGGATTGGGTTCGGCGTCGGCCAGACGCTGCCGAACCTCCGATCGGTTCATGCCGTCGCGATGGGCAATCTCGTCTCGGGCACGACGCGACGAATGCCCACGCAAGAGCGCTTCCTCGAAGCGTTCTATCGTATCGACGTTGCCGACGACATTGTTGTTCGTCCAAATATTCAATACATAACCCGGCGCGGAAGCCCGGAGATCAAGCCCGACGTGGTTGTGTTCGGCGTCAGGTCGCTGATCACGTTCTCGATATACGTCCCGGTGCCCGCGATGACCCAAACGGTCCTTCGCGCGAACGACGCGTCGCCAGCCGGCTTCGTCGTCCGCCGGGCACTGCGCACGCGAGACGAGCCTGTCGGAACGGCCAGGGCGGTCTGCCGGCGCGGCCGTTCCCTCCCTGGCCTCGACCGGCGGGAGCCGCTAGAAGGCGCGCGACGGCCGGCGCGCACGGCGCCGGTTCCAGGGAGAAACCATGCCTCGCCTGACCCTGATCGCCGGAGCCGCGTTGATCGCCATGACCACTGCAATGAGCACTGCCGCCACCGCAGAGACCGTCACGCTGCCCTCCGGGCTGAAGTATCAGGACGAGGTTGTCGGGACCGGGCCGGAGCCGAAGCCGGGCCAGCAGGTCACGGTCCAGTACACCGGCTGGCTCGATGAGGGCGGCAAGAAGGGCAAGAAGTTCGATTCCTCCCGCGATCGCAACCAGCCCTTCTCGTTCCCGCTGGGCGCCGGACAGGTGATCAAGGGCTGGGACGAGGGCGTCGCCACCATGAAGACCGGCGGCAAGCGCACCCTGATCATCCCGCCCCAGCTCGGCTACGGCGCCCGGGGGGCCGGCGGCGTCATCCCGCCGAACGCCACCCTGATCTTCGACGTCGAGCTCCTCGGCGCCAAGTAAACGCACGGCTGCACGGCGGCGGAAGTCCCGAGAGAATGCTGTTCGCGCAGCTGCCCGACGAGCTGTTCAAGCCGCTGGCCGCCCCGAGCCGCGGCTTCAACGCCGCCCTTCTGCTGCACCTGCACCGGCGCGTCCTCGGGGCCGAGCCGGTGCGCAAGGCCGAACTCCTCGCCGAGATCGGCGACTTCGCGGCAGGCTGGAGCGATCCGGAGGTCAGCGGCGACGAGCCGATCTCGGCCGACCCCGCGGAGCGGCGCAATGCCCTCTACCGGCGCCTCCTCGACACCGGCTGGCTGATCGAGCGCCGTGAGCGCTACGTGCCGGTGGTGGAGTTCGATCCGGAGGCGCGGCTCCTCCTCGAAGAGCTGTCCCGCCTCGAGCGGGGCGAGACCCGCTCGTATGGCGGCGCCGTGCTGGAGGTGCTGGGCGGCCTGGAGAGCGCCCTCTCGGATCCCGGCAGCCGGTCCGAGGCCCTGTCCAACGCCGCCCGGGCCTCCGCCGCCTTCCTGGCCCATGTGCGCGGCCTCGCGGCCGGGATGCGCAAGGTCGAGGAGCGGATCCTGCGCGAGCCCGACCGGGCCAAGACCTTCCGGCTGTTCTTCGAGGATTTCGTCGAGCGCCACCTGATCAGCGACTACCGGACGCTGCACACGCGCTTCAACCCGTTCCGCTTCCGCGCCAGCGTGGTGCGGGAGGCCGGCCGGGCTTTGCGCGACGCCCTCACGGTTCGGGCGCTCGCCGAGGGCCTGATCCGCGAGGGCCGCAGTCCCGATCTCGACGCCGCCCAGCGAGCCGTGCGCGGGGACCTCGCCCAGATCCTGTCGGTCTTCGAGGGGCTCGACAACCACCTCGACGCGGTCGACGCCGTCGTGGCGCGGCTGGAGCGCCGGATCGCCGCGGCGCTTCACGTCATGGACCGGCCGGACCCCGGCGGCGTCGAGCGGACCGCCGCCCTGCTGCGCGCGGTCGGCGGCGCCGAGATAGCCCCCGACGTGCCGGCCGACGTTGCGCTGCTGCGCCCGCCGATCGGCCAGGGGCATCTCCAGACGCCGCGGGCCCGCAAGGCCGTGATCGACCTGGAGCCCCTGCCCGACATCGCGGAGGATCCCGTGATCGACGCCTTCGCGGCCGCCAAGGCGGCGTTCCGCCGTCGCACCACCGTGACTCCCGAGGGCATGACGGCCTTCGTGGAGGCCCGGCTCGGCACGGCGATGCGGCTGCGCGGGTCCGAGATCGCGATCACGACTGTGGACGACTTCATCGTGTTCCAGCGCCTGCGCGAGATCGACGTGCTGTTCGACGCCAGGCTCGGCGCGCGCTACGCCGTCACCCGCCTGCCGGAGCGCGTGGCCAACGGCTGGCTCGACTGCCCGGATTTCCTGCTGGAGCGGCGTCCCGGTGCTTGAGGGATTCCGCGCCATCATCGACGGTGACGAGCCCGCGCCTCCGGGTGCCCGGGCGCCGGACGCCGAGGAACTCAGCCGCGCTCTGCAGGTGCTGCTGAAGGGGCAAGTGATCTACGCCGATTCCCCCAATATCGGCCGCTCCTACGAACTCGCCCGGCATTACGCGCCGTTCTTCACCGACTATTTCGCCTGCCTGGGCTACGCGCTCACCGTCGCGCACCGCGACCAGATGGTGTCGCTGAGCCCGTCCGCGGACGCGCCACGCCACGACATCATGTCGGAGCGCCTGCGCAAGGACGAGACCCTGGTGCTGCTGGCGCTGCGGCTCCTCTACGAGGAGGGCTTGCGCGACCACCGCGTCGGCACGGACGGGATCGTCGAGTGCACCACCGACGAGATCGTGGAAAAGATCCGCACGGTCGCCCGCAACGAGCCCCCCGAGGAGGGCCGGCTCGCCGACATCCTGCGGCTCTACGCGCGGCGCGGCGGCCTGCGCCTCGGCGAGCGCGACCGGGTGGAGCGGGTCACGCCGCTCGCGCTCCTGCCGGGCGTGGCGGTGCTGGCCTCCGACGCGTGGCTGGAGCGCCTGCGGGCTTG
Organism: Methylobacterium sp. J-030; assembly: GCF_022829545.1. Taxonomy (GTDB): domain Bacteria; phylum Pseudomonadota; class Alphaproteobacteria; order Rhizobiales; family Beijerinckiaceae; genus Methylobacterium. The sequence continues at coordinate 52,827 of NZ_JAKSYM010000270.1, forward strand.
GACGGAGGCCGGGGAGGCCTGACGGGTCGACGGGGCTACGCTCAGGCCGCGCGAACGGTCGCCAGAAAATGCTCGACCTCATTCCCGAGCCGGGTCGCCTGCTCGGCCATGTCGGAGGCCGCGCTCAACACCTGCCCGGCCGCCGCACCGGTCTCCTCGGCGGCCCCCGCGACGCCGCTGACATTGGCGGTGACGGCCTCCGTCCCGGTCGCGGCCTCGGCGACGTTGCGAACGATCTCCTGGGTCGCCGCGCCCTGCTCCTCGACCGCGACCGCGACCGAGTTCGCCAAGCCGCTGATCTCGCGAATCCGCCCGGCGATGCCGTCGATCGCCTGGACCGCCTGCGTGGTGGAGCCCTGGATCTGCGCGATCTGCGCGGAGATGTCGGCAGTGGCCCTGGCGGTCTGGTCGGCGAGGGCCTTCACCTCGGTGGCGACCACCGCGAAGCCCCGCCCCGCGGCGCCAGCGCGGGCCGCCTCGATGGTGGCGTTGAGCGCGAGCAGGTTCGTCTGGCTGGCGATGGCGGCGATCAACTCGACGACCTCGCCGACCCGGCGCGCGGCCGTACTCAGGTCCTGGACAAGATGGGCCGTCGCGCCCGCCTCCTGGACGGCGGTCTGCGCCACGTTCGCGGAGGAGCCGACCTGGCGCCCGATCTCGTCGACCGAGGAGCCGAGCTCCTCGGCGGCGGCCGCCACCGTGGTCACGTTGGAGGAGGCCTCCTTGGCGGCCGCAGCCGCACTGGTCGACTGGCCGGCGGTCTGCGTCGCGGTGGCGGTCAGGCTCTGGGCGGTGGTCTGCAACTGCGTCGCCGCGGCGGTGACCGAGCGGACGATGCCGCCGACGGCGGCTTCGAACCGATCGGCGAGCTCGCGCATCACCTGCCGGCGCTGCGCCTCGGCGCCGGCCCGGGCGCGCCCGGTCTCCGCCTCCAGGACGCGGGCGTGCAGCAGGTTCTGCTTGAAGACCTCGACGGTCGCCGACATGTCGCCGATCTCGTCGGGCCGATTCGCGAAGGGCACCGTGATGTCCGTATCGCCGTCCGCGAGGCGCCGCATCGCCCGTGTCATGCCCGTGAGCGGGCGCGAGACGCCGATGAAGGCATACAGCATCGCGCCGAGGGCGATCAGCAGCATGACGATCAGCATGGTCACCGTGGTCCGGACAGCCTCCGCGTGGCTCTGGCGGGCGGCCAGACCGGCGGTGTCGCCGTTCTTCACTTTGAGCTCGGCGAGGGCGTGGCTGACGGCCGAGGCCGCCAGGTAATTGGCGTTCATCGGCCCGCGGAAATAGGCGAACGCCGGCTCGCGCGCGTCGGCCGGGAACGCCCGCAGGGTGTCCCAGTCGGCCTGCTGCACCGCGAGCTTGGTCAGCAGATCCTCGTAGAGCGCCTGCTCCTCCTTCGAGGTCACCAGGGCGCGGTAGGCATCCACAAGCGCCTGCCGCTCGCGGATCAGCGCGTCGGCGTTCTTCAGGCTCGTATCCCGCTCGGCCTGCGTATCGGCCGTGACGTAGCGGAACTGCCACAGCCGGGTCCGAAGCACGAAGGTGTTGATGGCCTGCGCCGCGTTGATCGACGGCACGGCGTTGTCGAGGAGTTCCGTCAGCCGCTGGTCGACCGTCCGCATCTTGTACAGCGTGATGCCGCCCTGAATCGTCGCTGCCAGGAGCAGCATGACGAATAGGCCGCTCAACTTCGATTTGAGACTGAGACGCATCGATCACTTCCGGTGGAGCATACGAGTGCGACGGATGTGCTCGATTTATACCAAGTTTATGATGATTTGCTGTCAGGCTCCGCGTTCCGGCGGCGGCGGGCCCGGCTTGCATACGCGGCCGAACCCGGCCAACTGGTCCGACCGAACCACCGCAACCGGCCCGGCGCCCCCGATTCCGTGTACGTCCTCACCGACATCGCCCTCTCGAACTGGTACCTGATCCGCCGCGAGCAGATCCGGCTGCGGGGGGCTGCGGCCCTCGTCGGGCCGACCGGGGCCGGCAAGTCGACGATCTTCGACGCGGTCGGCACGGTGCTGGCCGGCAACAACGCCAGCCGCCTCGCGCTCAACGCCTCGGCCTCCGGGCGCAGCGCCCGGACGGTGCGCGACTATTGCCTGGGCTGGATCAGCGACCCCGCGGAGGGCGGGCGGCCGACCCGGGAATCCTGCGAGACCGTGCTGGCCCTGGTGTTCGAGAACCCGGCCTCCGGCCGCGTCGTCACGGTGGGGCTGGCGCTGGCGGCCCGGGCCGCGGAGCCGAAGGAAGCCGTGCTGTCGCGCTTCATCGCGGTCGGGCACCGGTTCGAGATCGCCGACTACGCCCGCACCGCCCCCGGCGGCAGCTACACGGCGCCCTGGAGCGAGATCGCCGGGGATCTGCGGGCCCGGGCGGCGAGCTTCACCGAGTACCGGACCTCCGGCGAGCGCTTCACGGCCGACGTGTTGGCCACCCTGCGCGAGGGCGCGCCCGCGCCGGAGCCGCGCCACTTCCTGCGCAGCTTCGCCAACGCGGTGGCGTTCAAGCCGATCTTCGACACCAGCGCCTTCGTGCGGGCCTTCGTGCTGGAGCCGGAGCCGCTCGACGTGGAGCGCGTGCGCCTGTCGATCGCCAACTGGCGCCGCCTCCTAGAGACCATCGCCGAGCTGGAGAGCCGGCTCGCGCGCCTGCGCCGCCTGAAGGACCGCTACGAGGCCTGGAGTGAGGCGGTGCTCGGCGCGGCGTCCCACGAGCTCAACGCGGCCTGCGCCGAGCTGCGCCGCCGCAGCCTCGACCTCGTGGCGGTGCGCACGCGCCTGCGCGAGGGCGCCGACGCCCTGCGCATCGCCCGGGAGCGCGTGGCGGCGAGCCGCGGCTTCGTGCGCGACATCGACGGGGAGATCGCCGAGAAGAAGGCGCTGGCCGCCGCGGGCGCCGCCGAGGGGCGGCTCGCCGCCTCGACGCTCGGCCTCTCCATGCTGGAGCGCGACCGGAAGGAACTCGCGGGCCGGATCGCCGATCTGGTCGGGCTCGTCGGCCAGATGGGCAAGCTCCAGCCGGTCGCCCCGATCCTGCGCCAGTCCTGTCCGCAGGCGGCGCGGCTCGCCGAATCCTGCGCCCGGGCCGGCCTGCGCCGGGAATCGCCGCCCGAGGAGATCCTGCGCCCCGAGGGGCCGCTCGCCGAGCTGGTCGACGGGCTGGCACAGCTGCCCGAGTTCGACGAGGCCCTGGAACGGGCCGCCGAGGACGCCGCCCTCAAGGCCCGCGCCCAGGAGAGCGAGGCCGAGCGGACCGCGCCGCGGACCGGCGCCGGCCCGGCGGCGCGCCTGTCCTCCGACACTCTGGCGTTCCGGGGCGAGCTGGAACGGCGCGGCATCGACGCCGTGCCGATCTGCGAACTCGCCGAGATCGTCGACCCGACCTGGGGGCCCGCCCTCGAAGGCCTGCTCGGGCGCGCCCGGGAGGCCCTGGTGGTGGCGCCGGACCGGCTGAACGAGGCGCTCGGCGTGCTCCAGGGGGGCCGCGACCGGTTCCACCGCTGCATCCTGGTCAAGACCACCGACACCGCCAAGCAGCGTGCCCGCCGTTACGATGACGGGCCGCTCACGGTGATCGAGACCAGCGATCCGCACGCGGAGGCGTTCCTGGGCGTGCGCCTCGGCGGCTACGACCTCGCCCGGGACGATACCGAGCTCGCCCGCCTCGCCCGCGCGGTGGCGCCGAGCGGCCGGACCACCGCCGGCATGGCCTATTCGGTGACCCGCAGCGTCGATCTGCTCATGACCCGCGGCCATCGCGGGCCGACCGCCGACAGCCGGCGGCTCCACGAGGCGGCGGTCGCGGAAGCGCGGCGCCTGCGCGGCGAAGCGGCGGTGCTGCGCGAGGCCGCCCGCACCGCGGCCGCGATCCGGGCGCGCATCGCCCGGGGTCTCGATGATATCGACACCCTCCGGGCCGAGCTCGACGGCCTCGACGGGCGGCGGCGCACCCTGCAGACCGAGCGCGAAGGCATCGAGAAGCGCGATGCCGCCGGGCTCACCGGCGAGATCGCGGCGCTGGCGGCGGAGCGGGTCGCCTACCTGCGCGAGCTGTCGGAGGAGCTGGAGCCGAAGCTCGATCGCCTGCTCGCCGACGAAGCGGCGCTCCGCGCCCGGCTGGTCACCATGCGCGAGGCCGCCCGCGCGGCGTTCTCCGCCCGGCGCGCCGCCCTGCGCCAGCTCATGGGCGGGGATGCGGCCCGGGTCCGCCTCGCCCGCTCCGAGACGTTCGACGTGGGCGTGATCGCCCAGGCCCGGCGGGCGCTCGCCGGCCTCGACGCGAAGGCTGCCGGATCCCGGGCGAGTGCCGAGCGGGGCCTCGCCCGGGAGGCCGCAGAGGCGGCGCGCTCGCACGGGCGGATCGCCGAGCGCGAGCTGGCCGAGGCCTGCGCGGCGTGGCGGGTCGAGAATCCCCTGAACCAGGGCGACGCGCCGGCGATCGATGGGTTCGCCTGGGTCCGGCGGGAATACGAGGCGGTCGAGGGCCACGAGCTGCGGCGCTACCGGGCCCAGGCCGAGCGGGCCGAGGTGGAGATGCGCCGCCTCATGACCGAGGACCTGCTGACCCGCCTCGCCGACCGGTTCGAGCGGGTCCAGGCCCGGCTGGAAGCGCTGAATGAGCGGCTCTCCGCCCGCAGCTTCACGGGCCAGACCTACGCGTTCGAGGCGGCGGTGGACCGGCGCTACGCCGCGGTCCACGCGCTGGCCACCGAGACCGCCCGCTCCCCCGAGGCCGCGCAGGCTTTGCTCGCCGGCGAGGCCGAGGGGCCGATGGCGGCGGCGCTCACCGAGATCACCGCTCTCATCGCGGGCGACGCGGACGCCGCGCGGCTCGCCGATTACCGCAACTACTTCGTGTACGAGATCGGCATGTGCGACCGGGCGGGCAACCGCACCACCATGTCGGCGCGGGCGCTGCGTGGCTCGGGCGGCGAGGCGCAGGCGCCGTTCTACGTGGCGATCGCGGCCTCGCTGGCGAGCGCCTACTACCCCGGCGACCGGCCGGGGGACGAGAATCCGGGCCTCGGCCTCTGCCTGCTCGACGAGGCCTTCTCGAAGCTCGACGTGCGCAACAGCCAAGCGCTGGTCGATCTCTACCGGGCCTGGGGCCTGCAACTGCTGATCGCCGCCCCGGAGGACAAGCGCACCACGCTGACCGAGGTGATGGACACCATCGTCACCGTCTACAAGAGCCCGGACCTGACCTCGGTCCGGATCGAGGCCGAGCACCCCCTTGAGGCGGCCCGGCGGGCGCTGCACGCGATCAACCCGGATCAGATCGGGATCGAGGGCTTTCGGCAGGCGGACGCGGCGGAGTGAGGGGAGCCGCGCTGGCGGTTGTCGCGTCGGATGGGGTGCCAAGACCTTCGCGTTCATGCCCCACGCTGGGCGCCTATCGGTTCGCGCAAGGCGCAGTCCGAGCGGCGACGCATCCGGATTTGCAGGTCCGGATCGAGCACGCGCCCTCCCTCCCCCGCCTACGATATTCACGGATCTGGGTCCGGCACTGACGCTTGCGGCAGTGCGCGACGGGCCCCTTCTCCCGCACGGGCTACTCTTACGGCGTCAGATGATTTCGCCCCCACTGCTGTACGGGTGTTCCGGTTTACGGATACGCACACGGAGACGTGCTCGCGTTCGAAGGACTTGAGGCCAGCCCTTTCGAGGTGGTTGGCCAAGCGCAGGGCACGGGATCGGCGCCCCCGACGCGTGACACCCACCCCTTTCCCGGACAGGTGAAGCGAAGCGGAACCTGATCTGGGACCCAGCACACGAAGCGCCGCGTCAGCGGCACAGCTTGTTTCAGACGGATGCTTCGCGAGGCTGTGCGCTGGATCCCGGGTCGCATTCCGCTTTCGCTGCATGCGCCCGGGAAAGGGCCGCGT
>NZ_JAKSYM010000271.1 GCF_022829545.1 Methylobacterium sp. J-030
GCGCCAACACCCACCAGAAGGAGCTGGCCGCGAAGATCGACTAGAGAGCCTCCCCGGTCTCGCCCTACACCCCGGCCCACCTCGTCCAGCAGCCGATGGCGTTCAGCCCGAAGCTCGAGTGCATCGTCATGGCACCGGTCCAGTTCTTCTGGAACATCGTGAAGACGGGCTGATCAGGGGCATCCACAGGTACGGGTCCCTTTGGTGGGGTATCGAGGTGAAACCCCGACGAACGTGTCCTCTGCCCCCTTGGAGGGGGGCGAGGACACGTACCGCAGGGCTCTGCCCTGCACCCGCGAAAGGTCCCGGATCAGC
>NZ_JAKSYM010000273.1 GCF_022829545.1 Methylobacterium sp. J-030
CCGCGGCCAGGAGAACACGGGCGGCCACCGACAGCCGATACGCGCGCGTCGCGGATGCATGGGCGCTGCCCCGATCAGCGCTGACCTGCCCGGCGCTCACGGGGCGACCTCGCGGATCCGTGAACCCATGGCGCGCCCCAACCGCGGTCCGCGGAGCGGCGCAACGGCAATGTTCCGGCACGACTCCAGTTAAGCGAGACTGACTTGCAAGAGATCTCAACTGTCCGGGCCCGGCACAAAGGCGGCTCCCGTGGCCGCATCATCGGCGCCTTACGCGCAACGGCCTCGGCCTGCGGTGCCTGCGTCAGCGGGCGTCGGACCGAGACTCCCGGGGTCGCAAGGCCGGCTGGAGCACTCCC
>NZ_JAKSYM010000276.1 GCF_022829545.1 Methylobacterium sp. J-030
TAGAAATCGCGCTGGATGCGGACGCGAATCTGCTGAACCGATTGCTCGGTCGCGGTGCGTACCGGCCCACCAGCGTTAATCGAGGCGACACGAGCCGCTGTATACGCAGTCGGATCCTTGTCAATGTCGATCACGCGGCCATTCTTCACGCCGATCTGGGTGTAGAAGCCCTCCAGGCCGATATCGAGGTCCTTGACCGGTGACCAGATGATGTTCGCGCCAGCGACGAACTGGTACGTGTCACGCAGCGCCTGGCTGAGG
>NZ_JAKSYM010000283.1 GCF_022829545.1 Methylobacterium sp. J-030
ATCCAGTCTTCCAGGCAAGGGGGAAATAGCGTCGTCTGATCGCGTTCGGCACCGACAACGAACCGTCCCATGCCGTCCTCCGGTCGTGCAGAGGAAAGCTACCACCATCAGGGTTTTGACACAGCCAGGGTCGGATGCGGAACGTCCGTTTGGAGGTAAGTGGCTGACTTCCGCTCCCCACCGAGGCTGTGTGGAAACGGGTTGGGGCGGAAGCGGTGACGGCCGGAGCGAGCCGTTCCCGGCTCATCCGCGCATCGCGGTGATGAGCCCTGGCGCTCCGAGCAGGGCGATGGCCCGCTTCAGGTTGTAGGCGAGGACGTGGAGGCTCATCTCCGTCCCGACGTTCGGAAGCCTCCGTATCTTGAAGTGGCTGCGTCCCATCCAGTCCTTGATCGTGCCGAACACATGCTCGACTGTCCGTCGCCGGATGCGCATGGCGTCCGGCGTGCGGTCGAGCCGATCCTGCATGGCTTCCACGACATGTTCGTACTCCCAGCGCGTCACCCGTCGCTCGTTGCCGGTCGTGCAGCCCGGCTTCAACGCGCATGATCGGCAGTGGCTCGACCAGTAGCGGTTCAGAACGAGGCCGTTCTCGACAGTGGTCGTGCGCTTGATGAGGGTCTCGCCGGCAGGGCACCGATAGGTGTCGCTCGGCGCGTCGTAGAGGAAGTCCGGCTTGCCAAAGCGCCCCTCCGCCCTGGCGCCCGAGGTCAAAGGCTTTGGGCAGATCGGTGTGACGCCCGCTTCTTCGCAGGCCAGAACCTCCGCTCCTGAGAAGTAGCCGCGATCGGCGAGGATCGTCAGGTGCTCGACCCCGGTCGCGTCCTTCGCCTGCCGGCCCATGTTGGCGAGTTGGGTGCGATCATGGCCGAGGTTCGTGACCTCGTGCGCCACGACGATATGGCTGGCCGTATCGACCGCCGCTTGGACGTTGTAGCCGACGAGGCCCGTGCCCTTGCCGTTCGTGGCCATCGCACGGGAGTCCGGGTCGGTCAGCGAGATCTGACGGTCGGGCGCTGTCTCGACTTCGCGCGCCATGACTTGCAGCGTGCGCATCTGCTGGCGAAGCGCCTCGATCCTTTCATTCAGGCGCGTCGTGCGCATCTCGGCGACGTCTGCCTCCTGCCGGTCGGCGGTGTCGAGCTTATCGAGATAGCGCTCGATGCTCGCCTCCACCTGCGCCAAGCGAAGGCGGATCGCGCCGGGCGTGTAGTTCTTGTCGCGCGTATTCACGGCCTTGAACCGACTGCCGTCCGCTGCCACCATGCCGCCAGCGATGAGGCCAATCTCCTGAAACAAGACAACGAACTGCTTGCACGCTGCCCGAACGGCTTCGCCGTTGTCGCGTCGAAAGTCCGCGATCGTCTTGAAGTCGGGGGCAAGCTTACCGGTCAGCCACATGACCTCGACATTGCGGCCTGCCTCGCGCTCAAGGCGCCGGCTCGACTGCACCTGGTTCATGTAACCGTAGAAATAGAGCTTCAGGAGCGTCGCCGGATGGTAGCCGGGCCGCCCTGTCGCAACCGCGCCTTCAAAGCCGAGTTTGGCAAGGTTCAGTTCATCGACGAAGACGTCAATCACTCGGACCGGGTTCTCATCGCCGACATAGTCGTCGACGCAGTCCGCCAGAAGAAGCGCTTGGCGCCGCTCGCAACCTTCGATGAAACGGCCCATTCGACCCCTCCAGCGCTCCCGAAAAGGTAGCACAACAGGGCGTTTTCACACAGCCTCCACCCAAAGCGGAAGTTGCCCGACAGCCGACGCATGACCGCCTGTAGGAACGGCCGACGGTTGCTCGCACCGCTGGGTTGGGTCGATTGTGTGTTAACTGCTTAGGGTGGTTTTGCGAAGTTCTGCTTTCGAGGCGCAGGCGCCGAAAGCAGACGCAGCGTAGAGCTACGAGACCGTGATGTTCCGCGCTACGAACGATGCAAGCGGCTGTCGGATGGCGTTCATCAAGCCCGTGGCTTCGACCC
>NZ_JAKSYM010000288.1 GCF_022829545.1 Methylobacterium sp. J-030
CTTACCGAGATCGGCCAATCGACCGACGCGTCCTCGATAGGTTGCCTCCCGGCGTCGGCCCAGACTTGAGCCTTCAGCTCGAACGCCACATCATGCGCGCGGAAGAAGTCGATTGCCGCGTGCCGGCAGCCGTCCTCGGCGACGTGTGGGTCGAGCCGCCACTCCCATCGGGCGCGCCGCGCCTCGTCCCGGTGAACGGCCTCTAGCCGGGCCACGTCATCTCCAATCCGTATCGGCACTCGCCGGAAGGGTCGTGCCGCGAGGGGCTCGCTGTACGTACTGTCAAATGAGTGTGTGCGTTACTGCGGCGACGCGTTGACCTTCCGCCCTGCGCACCGCAGCGCGGCACACCGGCCGTTCGGTTCGGTGATGCGGGCGCGGCTGCAGGTCTATCCGGCGCTCTCCGACGTCCGCCACCGCGAGAACGGCGTGTTCGCCGAGGACACCGTCAGCATCGACCGCATCCCAGCGTGAGGAACTTGCGCGATCAGGCGTCCGAAGCATCGCGGACCATCCCGCTCACACGCGCGTTACCGGCGTTCTTC
>NZ_JAKSYM010000002.1 GCF_022829545.1 Methylobacterium sp. J-030
GCGGGCTTGGTCGGACAAGGGTTCGAAGCTCTCAAGCTTCCGCGTCAGCGCCTGCTGCATGGGGCCCACATCGCTGCGACTTGAGATAAGCCCATATGTCAGATATCCGACCAAATCTCCATCAAATGACCGATATCTTGCGCTCTTAGGAGATTAGGCTCAAAGACAGGCGAGGCGTCGCGCGCAGGCATGTCCAGGGGCTCCCGACCGAGGGCACTTGGCCCCCCGCTCCAAGTGAACGGGACCATGTCGCACCCGACGCAGCATAGCTGCCTCAATCGCCTGCTTAGATCCCTGGATCCGGACGATTTCGGTCTGCTTCGGCCGCACCTCGAACTTATGACCCTGTCGTTGGGTGATGTGCTGATCAAAGCCGACACCTCGATCACGCAGGTCGCCTTCGTCGAACAGGGCATCGTCTCGCTCGTCAGCATCGCGGCCGACGGACAGCAGGTCGAGGTCGGGCTGGTCGGATGCGAGGGCATGGTCGGCGTACCCATCCTGCTCAACGCCGAGCGGACGCCGGACGAGGCCCGGGTTCAGGCTATCGGGTTGGCGCGGGCCATGCCGGCGAGCGCCCTCTCCGAGGCGCTTCGGCACAGTCCGCGCCTGCACAATCAGCTGTTGCGGTATGCGCACGTCCTCGGCGTGCAGGCCACGGCCACGGCCCTGGCCAACGGCCGCTACACTCTGGAGCCGCGTCTCGCCCGCTGGCTCCTCATGTGTCACGATCGGACCG
>NZ_JAKSYM010000005.1 GCF_022829545.1 Methylobacterium sp. J-030
TGCTCGTCGTCGGCCTTCATCAGCAGCCAGGGCTGCTTCTTCTCGCCCCCGCGGCCCTTCATGCGCACGAGATGCCATCGGCCCGCGAGCCTCTCGCCGTGTAGGGCGAACTCAAGGTGGCCCTTCGCCAGTCCGGCCGCCGGATCGCCTACCGGCTCCCAACTACCGGTGTCCCAGACGATCATCGTCCCGCCGCCGTACTGACCCTTCGGGATCGCACCCTCCCAGGCCAGGTAGTCGACTGGGTGATCCTCCGTCATGACGGCTAGCCGCTTCTCGGCGGGCGACAGGCTCGGTCCGCGCGTCACGGCCCAGCTCCTGAGCACCCCGTCCATCTCGAGCCGCAGGTCGTAGTGCAGGCGCCGCGCGTCGTGCTTTTGGACGACGAACCTAGCCTTCGCCGCCTTGCGGCCGCGCTTGCCCTTGGGCTCGGGCGAGGCCTCGAAATCCCGCTTGTCCCGATAGGATCTGAGCAGCTCGGTCATCGTCCTGTCAGAACCGGAATGGCCCATTCGAGTTCCTGGACCGACTCCTTCGATAGAGCCATCTACAATAATGGGCAGGTTATCCACAGGTGCGCCTGTGGAGGAACGAGTCGAGTTGGACTCTCGTTGAGCCGTCAAGTTCCCGATCGCTGCACGACGGATGCATCGATGGGCGGCAATACTTGGACGGATATAGGAGACCGACGTGGCAGCCCGCGCCAACTGGAAAGGTCATCTTCGACTTTCACTCGTCTCCTGCGCGGTCGGACTGTATCCGGCGGTCAGCTCGTCGAGGGAACTGAAGTGCCATACGATCAATCGCGAGACCGGCAACCGTCTCAAGCAGCTGATGGTCGACTCGGTGACCGGCGATACCGTCGAGCGCAACGATCAGGTTAAGGGCTGCGAGATCGCCAAGGACGAGCTGGTGCCGGTCGAAGACGACGAGCTCAGCGAGATCGCCCTGGAGAGCACGCACACGATCAACATAGAGGCGTTCTGCAAGCGCGACGAGGTCGACGAGCGCTACCTAGACAAGCCGTACTACCTCGCGGCCGAAGACAAAATCTCTCGCGAGGCCTTCGCCGTCATCCGGGATGCGATGAAGAAAAAGGGCATGGCAGGGCTCGGGCGCATCGTCATTTACAAGCGCGAACGGGTGGTGCTGCTCGAACCGTACGGCAAGGGTCTGCTGGCCACGCTGCTACGCTACCAGGACGAGGTCCGGTCGCCGACGGCCTATTTCGAGGACATGCCCGAAGGCGATCCGACGGCCGAGATGCGGGCGCTCGCCGAGGAGCTGATCGCGCGATCCACCCGGAAGTTCGACCCCTCGAAGTTCGAGGACCGCTACGAGGCGGCGCTGATCGCCCTGGTGAAGGGGAAGGCCCCGAAACCGGCGAAGGGCAAGGGCAAGGCGAAGGCCGGTGCGCCGAGCTCCGGCAACGTCGTGAACCTGATGGAGGCCCTGAGGCGCAGCATCGACTCCGAGAAGGTCGTTTCGCCTGCCAAAGCGCAGCCGCGCAAGACGGAGACGAAGCCCTCGACGCCCGCGAGGAAGCGCGCTTCGGGCAAGGCTACCGCCGGCAGGACCCGAAAGGCTGCCTGACCGGCCGCCTGTCCGGCCGGCGCACCGCCAAGATTACTGCG
>NZ_JAKSYM010000043.1 GCF_022829545.1 Methylobacterium sp. J-030
GGCGAGCGTACCGCCGGAGAAGGACAGCCTGCCGGCGGCGGCGCCGAGATTGGCGTCGGCGGAGACCCGGAGCGTACCGCCGTTGAGCGCCGTGCCGCCCGAATAGGTGTTGGCGCCGGTGAAGGTCTCGGTGCCAGCCGTCAGGATCAGGCCGCCGGTGCCGCCGATCGTGCCGCCGAAGCTGCCGCCGGCACCGGTCAGCGTCAGAATCTTCGCACCCAGCCTGACGGTGCCGGCCTGGCCGGCGGCGGTGTCGGCGAGGCCGGTGATCGCGCTACCGGCCCCGGTCACCGCCGAGATGTCGAAGGCGCCGCCGGTGGCCAGCGCCACGCCGCTCGACGCGCCGATCGCACCGGCGCCCGCCAGCGCCAGGGCGCCGCCCGAGATCGTGGTCGCGCCCGAATAGGTGTTGGCGCCGGTGAAGGCCTGGGTGCCAGCCGTCAGGATCAGGCCGCCGGTGCCGCCGATCGTGCCGCCGAAGCCGCCGCCGGCGCCGGTCAGCGTCAGAATCTTCGCGCCCAGCCTGACGGTGCCGGCCTGGCCGGCGGCGGTGTCGGCGAGGCCGGTGATCGCGCTACCGGCCCCGGTCACCCCCGAAATGTCGAAGGTGCCACCGGTGGCCAGCGCCACGCCGCTCGACGCGCCGATCGCGCCGGCACCCGCCAGCGCCAGGGTGCCGCCCGAGATCGTGGTCGCGCCGGTATAGCTGTGGGCGCCGGTGAAGGTCTCGGTGCCAGCCGCCAGGATCAGGCCGCCGGTGCCGCCGATCGTGCCGCCGAAGCTGCCGCCAGCGCCGGTCAGCGTCAGGGTCTTCGCGCCCAGCCTGACGGTGCCGGCCTGGCCAGCGGCGGTGTCGGCGAGGCCGGTGATCGCGCTACCGGCCCCGGTCACCGCCGAGATGTCGAACGCGCCGCCGGTGGCCAGCGCCACGCCGCTCGACGCGCCGATCGCACCGGCGCCCGCCAGCGCCAGGGTGCCGCCCGAGATCGTGGTCGCGCCGGTATAGGTGTGGGCGCCGGTGAAGGTCTGGGTGCCAGCCGTCAGGATCAGGCCGCCGGTGCCGCCGATCGTGCCGCCGAAGCCGCCGCCGGCGCCGGTCAGCGTCAGAATCTTCGCGCCCAGCCTGACGGTGCCGGCCTGGCCGGCGGCGGTGTCGGCGAGACCGGTGATCGCGCTACCGGCCCCAGTCACCCCCGAAATGTCGAAGGCGCCGCCGGTGGCCAGCGCCACGCCGCTCGACGCGCCGATCGCGCCGGCGCCCGCCAGCGCCAGGGTGCCGCCCGAGATCGTGGTCGCGCCCGTGTAGGTATGGGCGCGCGACAGGGTCAGGAGGCCGGTATTCGCCTTGGTCAGGCTGCCGCGGCCGGATATCGCGCCGGCATGGCTGTTCGCGTCCGACCGGTCGAAGACCAGCGCCCCGTTATTGGCGATGTCGGCGGTGATCGACCCGGCCGCGCCGCCGGCGCCGATCCGGAGCGTGGCGCCGGCGGCGATCACCGCGCCATTCGTGTAGCTCTGGTCGTCCAGGATCTTCCAGGTACCGCCCCGGACGTTCAGTCCCTCGAAATTGACGACGTTCGCCAGCGTGCCGGTGGCGGGGCCGGTGCTGTCCCTGTCGAGGTTGATCGTGTCGGTGCCGCTGCCGCCGTCGATCCGGCCGTTGATCGTCGAGCCGGTGTAGAGGTTGAGGGTGTCGTTGCCACCCTCCAGGCTGATCGCCCGGCCGTTCTTGCCGGTGATCGTGCCGTGATTGGTCAGGACGTCGTCACCCTGGCCCATCTGGATCGCGGCGCCGTCGCCGCGGATGAACCGCGTCGAGCCGGTGCCGGTGTAGGTCACGCCGTCGAGGGTGCCCTTCGAGCCGGGATCCGGGGTGGTGCCGTCCTGGAGACGGACGATGCCGTTCGGATCGGGGATCGAGCCGGCGCCGATGATCGTGCCCCTGTTGACGATCGTGTCGTTGTCCGCCGCCGTTCCGGTCTTGTTCTCCAGGCGGATCGCGTAGCTGCCCTTGCCTTCGATCGTCCCACCCACTTCGTTGGTGATGGTGCTCGCGGCGTTTCCGCTGCGGCTGTTGTCGGGATTGCTGTCGTTGTTGACGACGATGCCGGCCCCGACGCTGGTGATCGTGCCGAAGTTCTGCACGCTGCCGCCGCCCATCGAGACGCCTTCACTGACATTGGCGCGGCCGCCCTTGTCGAAGCCGCCGGCGCCGGTGCCCTGGATGAGCCCGTAATTCTTGATGGTGGCGGTGAAGTTGATGTCGACGCCGTCGCCGTCGCCGCTCAGCGGGTTGTTGGCGTCGCCGGCGTAAGCGCCGGTGATCGTGCCGTAATTCGTCACGATGCCGTCGGCCTTGGAACCGACGCCCGAGCCGTTGCGGCCCGTGATGGTGGCGTTCGACGCGTTGGTCACGGTGAGCGTGCCGTTGGGGCGTGCGGCGTCGGGGTTGTCGCCGCCGAGATCCACCCCGTGGCGCGCCCCGGAGATCGTACCGCCGGATTGGTTGTCCACCCTGCCGACGGTGCTGCTTTTCCAGACGACCCCGCCGTTGCTCGTGTCGCCCGAACCGCTGGCATAGATCGACCCGGAATTGGTCACCGTCCCCCCCTGACCGAGCCGGATCGCATCCTTGTCGCCCGTCGATTGGATCAGGCCCGTGGCACCGTTGTTGATCGCGATCGTCGCCGTACCGCTGGTCGCGGCCTCGAAGTTCAGGGCGCGCTTCGAGTCCGACTGGATCGTCCCGTTGTTGTTCACCGTGATCGTGCCGCCGGTCGGATCGACCCCGACGAGGACGGCATCGCTATCGGATCGGATCAACGCGTCCTTCTTGTTCTCCAGCGTGAGGGTGCGGACGTTCGAATTCCCGCCGGCCGCGATCGCGTTCTGTTTCGACTTTGTCGCCTCGATCGTTCCGGAATTGGTAATCTTCAGATTTGTCGATGCATCGTTCCAGTTGATCGCCGGGCCGTTCTTGACGGATAGCTTGCCGTTAGCCGCCACGGTTACCGTATCCGTGCCAGATACGGTCTTGGCAGTCTTATCGGTCCGGCCGGCGTCCACCGTGTAGTCCATCGCGGCCGCAGGACATCCGCAGGAGACAGCCGCGACCCAGACGAACCATGCGCGCGCGCCAATCCATCGGTTTCGAAACACCGCGCCTCTCCAGATCATCATGGATCTTCCGGGACGCTATGGGACACAGTCAGAAATATTTTCAAGAAATTTTAAGCTCTTATATGTACTATACTTGCGTATCTTCGACTAATACATTTGGAACTGAACGTGACATCGACCGGATGTGAGCCGCAACGTCGGTTTATGCAGACGCGCGAATGCGGCTTATTTACCCATGCTAATGATATCGGCTGCCGTGGATTGCCAGCCCCATGTTGCGGACCGGCAACAGCGCCGGCCCGTCCGAACGCGCGCCGGGGCGCCGCACCGGCGGCCTCCGGTTGACACCACCCCCGCCATCGCCAACACCTCGCGCCCGCCGCCTCGCTGCGGCGGACCCGGGAAGACCTGTGACACGATGGCGGTGACGCGCACCTACCTCGACTTCGAGAAGCCCGTGGCCGAGCTGGAGGCCAAGCTCGAGGAACTGCGCGCCGTGAGCGCGCGCGACGGCGCGGTCTCGATCGCCGAGGAGGTCGGCCGGCTGGAGGCCAAGGCCGGACAGGCGCTGGCCGAAATTTACGCCAGCCTCACCCCCTGGCAGAAGACCCAGGTGGCCCGCCATCCGCAGCGACCGCACTTCGTGGATTATTGCGGCGGGCTGATCACCGAATTCACGCCGCTGGCGGGCGACCGCAGCTTCGGCGAGGACGAGGCGATCCTCGGTGGCTTCGGCCGGTTCCGGGGCCGCCCGGTGCTGGTGCTCGGCCAGGAGAAGGGCGCCACCACCGAGGCGCGGCTCCGGCACAATTTCGGCATGGCCCGGCCCGAGGGCTACCGCAAGGCGGTCCGGCTGATGGAGACCGCGGATCGATTCGGCCTGCCGGTCATCGCCTTCGTGGACACGGCCGGCGCCTATCCGGGCATCGAGGCGGAGGAGCGCGGACAGGCCGAGGCCATCGCCCGCTCCACCGAGGCCTGCCTCGCGCTGGGCGTGCCCAACGTCGCCGTGGTGATCGGGGAGGGCGGCTCGGGCGGCGCGATCGCGTTGGCCACCGCCAACCGGGTGCTGATGCTGGAGCACGCGATCTACGGGGTGATCTCCCCCGAGGGCGCCGCCTCGATCCTGTGGCGCGACCAGGGCCGCGCCGCCGACGCCGCCACCGCGATGAAGATCACCGCCCAGGATCTGCTGCGGCTGGGCGTCATCGACGCGATCATCCCGGAGGCCACCGGCGGCGCGCATCGCGACCGCGAGGCGGCGATCCGCGCGGCGGGCGACGCGGTCGCCGAGGCGCTCGGCCAATTCGAGGGCCTCGGCCCGGACGAGATCCGCGACCGGCGCGCGGACAAGTTCCTCGCCATCGGCCGGACCCTGTGAGCGATCCCGGGGCGACGGGGGGCCTGTTCGGCGCGATCGGGCGGCTGCTCGGCCGGCGCGACGGGCGCGAGCCCGGCCGGTTCAACCACATCTCCCTGGGCTGCAACTGCCAGATGGCGCACGTGCTCAAGACGCTGGACCTGCGCCAGTGGTCGGGCCCGCTCGACTGGATCTTCTCGATGCCCGGCATGGCCCGGGACTGCCTCGCGGACGATTTTTCCGCCCTCCTCGACCGGGACCAGCTGGAGAGCATCCCGGAGGCGGAGCGGCGCGGGCCCGAGATCTGGCGCGGCCGCCATCGGCTGTACCGGGAGCGGCACGGGCTCGAATGCGTGTTCAACCACCACGACCCGGCGGCGAACGCGGCGGATTACGCCTTCCTCAGTGAGGGCGTGCGCCGGATCCGGACGGCCCTGGACACGCCGGGCACCGACAACCGAGTGTGGATGATGAGCCATCTCCACGCGCCCCGGGACGTGATCGAGGCGGTCGACGATCTCCTGGGCCGGCGGGCGAGCCGCAACCACCTGACCTTCCTGCAGCTCGAGCCGGGACATCCGCGGATGGCGGTGGTGGAGGCCGCGGACCTGCGGCCGACGCTGCGCTGGCTCACGGTGCAGACCCCCTCGGAGCCGGTCGGCCTGCGGCTGGCCGATCCGGCCGACGATGCCCGGCTCGTGGAGATCATCCGCGCAGAGGCGGAGCGGCGGCCGGGCCTGTTCGGCTGACGGGGGCGGCTCGGCGATTCGTCTTCAGTGCGTGGCGCGCGACAGGGCGACCATCGCGCCGACGATGACGATGGTTTAAAAGCCGATCGAGCGATTACCCGCTTCATGATGTCGAACTTGGCCTCGGCCGGATCCGATTTCGTCACGAGCCTCGTGAGGTCGGCATCGCGCCCCTCCCGGATCGCGGTGGTGATCGCCTCGGCCTGATCCTCGGACAGACCCGTGGCCTTGAGCCTGCGCGCGCGTGCATGGGTATGGAGCGAGAGAGCCGTCAGGGATGGATGGCGTCGACGTCCCGAGCAGGGCTTCGTTCAGCCAATCCCCGTCGGTGACCGTCGATCAGGTGGCGCCTTCGCCCATCGAAGGCGACTGACTCACGCCCCTGCACCGCCTCCGCGCATCCGTTCCACCAGGTAATCCACCCGCACCCGGGCCGGCATGGCGGGGCCGCCCACGAACATCGCGTGGACCGCCTCCCGGTCCTGCGGGTTGAACGGCTCGAGGAGCGGCACCAGCCGGCCGGCGGCGAGATCCTCCGCGATGTGGAAGTTGCCGACCCGCGTGAGGCTGACGCCCCGCGCCACAAGCTGCACCAGGGTCTCGCCGTTGTTGGCCGCGATGGCGCCGGTGACCGGCAGGACGACATCGCGGCCCGTCCTCCCGGAACGGCCAGCCCGGCTCGACCCGGCGGAAGGTGAAATCCAGGCAGTTGTGCTGCGCCAGATCGGCCGGCGCGGCGTGCCGGCCCGGGCGAGATAGGCCGGCGCCACCACCACGGTCCGGCCAGTCTCGCCAAGCCGCCGCGCGGTGAGCGGGTCGTCGGCGAGCGGCCCGAACCGGATCGCCACGTCGGCCCGGCCGCCCCGCACGTCGGCCAGCTCGTCGCTGAGATCGATCTCCACGGTGATGCCGGGATGATGCGCGACGAAGTCGGCCAGCAGCGGCACGATCACGAGGCGCCCATGCGCCGTGGCGGCGCTGACCCGGACCCGCCCGCGCGGGCAGCCCCGGTCGGCGAGCGCGGCTTCGGTCTCGTCGAGATCCGCCAGGATGCGCCGCGCGGCGCGGCCGTAGGTCTCGCCCTCGGCGGTGAGCCGCAGGGTCCGGGTGGTCCGCACGAGGAGCCGCACCCCGAGCCGAGCCTCGATCCGGGCGACGATCCGGCTGACCGCCGAGGGCATCAAGCCGAGCCGGCGCGCGGCGCCCGAGAGGCTGCCGGCCTCCGCCACCGCCACGAACACCGCCATCGCGCCGGCCCTGTCGTGCTGCATCTGTGACTCCGCGGGGCAGTGTTGCACCCGGGTGCTTGCGGTAAGGAAGGTGCAAGCTTAACGAGCCTATTGGGTTGGGGAGTGGCACGCGACGGTTGCCGATAAGGGCCGCGGGTGCGCGTAGGACGATTGAGGTTCCCCATGACGGCGCGTCTCGCGACGACCGCGCGGATGCTGGCGGCCGCTTCCCTGCTGGCCCTCTCCCTCGCCGCCTGCCAGGACGGGTCCGGGATCAACGGCCCGAGCGCGCGCAGCCTCGCGCCGATCGCGCCGCAGACGGTCGCGCTGATGCAGTCCAAGGGGATGCAGCAATCCGACCCGATCCTGATCCGTGCCTTCAAGAAGGAGGCGGAGATGGAGGTCTGGAAGAAGGGCAGCGACGGCCGCTACGCCCTCCTGAAGATCTACCCGATCTGCCGCTGGTCCGGCCAGCTCGGCCCCAAGACCCGCGAGGGCGACCGGCAGGCCCCGGAGGGGTTCTACACGATCACCCCGGGCCTGATGAACCCGAATTCCTCGTACTATCTCTCCTTCGACACGGGCTTTCCGAACGCCGTCGACCGGGCCGCCGGGCGCTCCGGCCGCTACCTGATGGTGCACGGCACCTGCTCGTCGGCGGGCTGCTTCGCCATGACCGACGCGACCATCGCGGAGATCTACGCCATCGCCCGCGACGCGTTCATCGGCGGGCAGCGCAGCTTCCAGTTCCAGTCCTACCCGTTCCGGATGACGGCCGAGAACATGGCCAAGTTCCGCAACGATCCGAACATCGCCTTCTGGCAGAACCTCAAGGAGGGCTCGGACTATTTCGAGGCCCTGCGCGAGGAGCCGAAGATCGGGCAGTGCGGGACGAAGTACGTGTTCGGCGGCGCCGACGCGGCCGCCGGCTCGTGCCGGCCGAAGGTCGAGCCGGAGGTGGCGGAGAAGACCGCGCGCGACGCCCGCGCGGTCGCCGAGCTCGTCGCCAAGGGCACCCCGGCGGTGCGGGTGGTCTACCAGGATGGCGGCCAGAACCCGGTCTTCCGCCCGCCGGCCAACACGAGCGCCTTCGCGAGCCTCGGCGGTACCGAGACGGTGCTGCCCTACGACGCCAAGGAATACGGCCGGCACAATCTCGGCGACGTGAGCCGGCCGGAGACCCTCGCGGCCGGGCCGCAGGAGATCGAGGTCGGCCCGAAGGGCCAGCCGGTGATGCTGGCCGGCGCCGAGCCGGCGGCGCCGGCCAAGGCCGCCAAGGCGGGGCGGCCCCCCAGCAAGGACAGGGAGCCGGCCAAGCCGGCCGTCGCGACCCTCATGGCGAACCGGGCCGAGCCCGACGCCAAGGTCGAGACGACCGCGGCGCTCCCCGAAAAACCCGCGCGGATCGCCGTGGCGGACGCGGACGGGGATCCGAGCAGCTATCAGAAGCTGTTCGGCAAACTGTTCGCCAAGGACGAACCGGCCGCCCAGCCCGCCCCGGCGACCCCGGCGGTCGACGCCGTCGTCGTGCCGGAGCCCGTCAAGCTCGCGCACGCCGCCGAGAAGGTGGCGCCGAAATCCGCCGCCAAGGCGCATACGGTGAAGACCGCCAAGGTCGAAGAGAAAGGTGACGGCAAGAGTGACGGCAAGGCGGGGGCCAAGCCTGCGCTCAAGAAGGGCGAGGCCGACAAGGCCAAGCCCTGAACGAGCGCGCGCCCCGGCTCGTGCCGCGGCCCGACGTCACGACTCGATGTGCAGGGTCCGGCGAAACAGGTCGCGCATCGCGCGCCAGCCCCGCGCGGCCGCGGCCGGGTCATGGACGGGGAAGTCCGGCATCATCCAGCCGTGCGCGGCGGGATAGGTCTCGGCGCTGAACCGCACGCCGGCCTCCGTCAGGGACCGCTCCAGCCGCTCGGCCATCGCGGGCGGGTAGCTGCCGTCGTTCTCCGCCGCACCGATATAGACCTCCGCCTTCAGCCGCGGCGCGGACAGGTGTGGGCTCGTCGACGCATCGGTCGCGAGGTTGCCCCCGTGGAAGCTTGCGGCCGCCGCGAATCGATCGGGGTAGGCACCGGCCGAAGCCAGGGCCATGCCGCCGCCCATGCAGAAGCCCACGGCGCCGATGCGGCGGCCCGCGATGTCGTCGCGAGCGTCGAGATAGGCGAGGAACGCTTCCGTGTCCGCGGCGGCCTTGTCGGGTCCCGTCGTCGCCATCAGGGGGCCGAGGATGGCGCGGAAGTCGCCCTTGAACACCTCTTTGGGTACGAAGGGTCCGTAGGGACCGTAGCGGTAGAAGAGGTCCGGCAGCAGGACGAGGTAGCCGGCCGCGGCAAGCTGCTCGGCCATGTCGCGCAGCGCCGGCCGGATGCCGCCGGCATCCATGTAGAGGATCACCGCGGGCCACGGCCCTTCGCCGGCCGGCATAGCCACATGCGACCGGCAATCGCCGTCGCGCATCCGGATCGTCACGTGTTCGGTCGGCATCGGGTGCTCCTGGGCCGGACATCCGCGATTGTCCGCGGAGACCTCCCTACGACCCCGAGCGGATCAACCGCAAAGACACATCGCGTCGCCCATGCCTTGCCGATTCCCTGTGGTCGCAGGCGGGAAGCCCAGGGGCCGCACCGGATCGCTGCCACCGGGACGGCCAGCCGAGGCTGCGGGACGCTTCAGAGCAGCGGGCGCTCGCGATTCATCAGCCACAGGGCGTGGACGGTGCCGGGGAGCCAACCGAGGATCCAGAGCACGATGTTCAGCAGGAACTGCAGCCCGAAGCCCGTGGTGACGAGGACCGCAATCGGCGGGATGAAGATGGCGAGCAGGATGCGGATCAGGCTGGACACAGGCACTCCCGGGCTGGAAACCACGATGGATCGACGCTCAAACGAAGCGCGGCCGTGTCCGTTCCCATGGGCCGGTCGGCCGCGCCGGCGGTTCGGCCGGACGATCATGCATTGCGTCGGGCTGCGGTTTCACGACGCGGCGTCGCCGCCGACACCCTTCGCCCGAGCGGCCATCCCCTCCATCATCCTGAGCGCGCGGAGTCGGCTCTCCACGCTCGGCAGGGCGAAATACGCCTTGAACAGCCGCGGCAACAGCGCCGCATGACGACACGGTCCCCGGGGTCGGACGCGGGCAGCGGGCTCGGCCCTCCGGCTTGGCGTCAGGAACGCGTCGATGCTCGTTCCATTCGCCGCGGCGATCGTTCGAAGAAGTGCCAGTGTAGAGCTGGGTTCAGCCACGACAAACCTCCGTCTTGCTCGCACGAGTCGGCTCGCTGCCGCGTTCTGGACAATATTATTGCCTGATAAACCGTTTTATGAACCTTGCCTGAAACAATGACCGACCGCATCCGAACGTCGGGAGCTTTTGCGGAACCGCAGGGGGTCCGTCAAGCATCTTTCAAGCGTCCATAAATGATCGACACCGCACGAAGCGCGCCGGCAGCTCACATAAAGCCGCGCTGAAACGGCGAATACTCGATCTGGCGAGGCCCTGCCTTTGTCTTGGCGTGCAAACACATGCACAAACCTGACGTCATCAATTCAATATCTCAGGTTGGAGCATGGCAGGGGCGAGCGGGAGCGCCGCGCATTGCATCCGCACACGGTCTGCCGCCGGCCCCTGGCTCCGGGAACGACGATCCGGCGCCGGGCAGGGCGCGTTCCTCGCACCGGGCGGCTGTCATCTGCGGGATCACGCCCGACGTGTCATGTACGTCAGATTCGCCCCCCGGGGGGCCGCGTGAACCAGGACGTCGCGCCCGATTCGCCTGGAGGAGCCCGGACAATCGCGGGACAGGTGCGTTCGCGCAAGCGTGCTCGTGACGGACTCGGGCAACCGCAACGCGGCACCCGAGTCGGAAACAGAGTCTACTGCTTGCTGGCCGGCGGCGTCGTGGCCGAGGGCACGTTTGCCGCCTGCTTCTCCGGGTTCTTCACTTGGCTGTAGGCGACGTTGGAGAAGGTCCCGATCACGGCGGGCCAGCTCGGCTTGCCGTATTGCGGATCGTCGCGGCCGACCTTGCAGAAGGCGGTCGTGAGGGCGTTGACCAAGTCGTCATCCGTGGCGCCCGTGGAGGCGCCCTTGATCTGCGGCACCAGCCGGACCAGCGTCGGCACGAAATCCTGTTGCTTCACGCCCTTGAGGGTGTTCTGCACGCCGAGTTGATCGAAGGCGGCCTTCAGCTTGTCCTGCTCGATCTCCGCGCAGGGGGCGGTGCCAGCCAGCATGGTCTTGGTGTCGGCGCGCGCCGCGGAGGCCTTGTCGCCGGTCACCGGCGGGGCCTTGTTGCCCCAGGAATTGCGGATGTAGTCGGTGACGTTCTTCACCTCGACATCGGTCATCTGCTGGCCGATCGCCACCATCGGAGCGAGCCCGCTCTGGGCCGCGAGGCCGCCATAGATCACCCGCAGCACCGTCTCGGGCCCGTCCGACATCACCGAGGTGTTGCCGGCGAGGGCAGGAACCGCCCCCTCGATGCCCTTGCCGTCGGGCTGATGGCAGGAGGAGCAGTAGGTCAGGTAGGTCGAGGCGCCGGGCGCGCCCGCCGTGTCGAACACCGCGAGGTCCTTCGGCTTGTAGGTCTGCTTGGCCGGGACCGTGCGCAGGTAGGCGACCATCGCCTTCAGATCCTCCTCCTTCACCTTGGAAAGGGATTCCATGATGGTCTGGCGCATTGGGCCCGCCGCGACGCCGGGCCGGTCGCCCGGGGCGGTGCCGGTCTTGAGGTAGGTCACCACCTGCTCGTCGGTCCAGGCGCCGATGCCCTGGTGACCGTCGGGCGTGATGTTGGGGGCGTACCAGCCGTCGATCACGCCGCCGCCGAAGCGGCCGGCGAAGCTCGAATTGCCCACGAGCTTGTTCTCGTTGTGGCACATCGCGCAGTGGCCGAGACCCTCGACGAGGTAGGCGCCGCGGTTCACCTCGGCGCTGGCGCTCGGGTCGGGCTTGAAGCGCTCCTCGGTGAAGAAGGCGGTCCGCCACGTCACCAGCGCCGTGCGGACGCTGAACGGGAACGGGATCTGGCTCTCCTGGCGCTTCTCGTTCACGGCCGGGACCGACTGGAGATAGGCCCAGATCGCCTTGGTGTCGTCGTCGGTGACCTTGGTGAACCAGCCGAACGGGAAGGCGGGATAGAGATAGCCGACGTTCTTGCTGTAGCCGTGCCGGAACGCCTTGTCGAAATCGTCGTAGCTCCAGTTGCCCAGCCCGGTCTCCTTGTCGGGGGTGAGGTTGGGCGTCATGATCACGCCGAAGGGCATGTTGAGCGCGTAATTGCCGGCGAGGTACTTCCCGCCCGGCGCCGTGTGGCAGGCCGCGCAATCGCCCATCGTGACGAGGTACTTGCCGCGCTCGATCTGATCCGAGCCGCCCTGCTGCGCCTGCGCCGGACCGGCCAGCACGAGCGCGGCCAGCATCGGGGCGGAGGCCCAACCGGAGGGGAGGGCGTTCATGCGCTTCATGGCTACCTCTCCCGGGGATTCTTTAGAGTGTTTTCAATCAGGTGACGCGCGTGAACGCGGGCCTTTGCGGCGGAGTTCCTGGCGAAGCCCGGCTGCGGCGTTGTGCCGTGGCCGCCCGGAACCGCAGGCCGAGGTCGGCCGAATGGGCGACGAGCCCGGCGAGCATCCACCCGGCGACCGCGAACCACCCGGCCCCCGTGAGGGCGGCGCGCAGGGCCAGCATCAGCGCGGCGCCGGAGGCGAGGTTCGCCAGGAGCGTCGCCAGCGGAGGTCCGCCCCGGCGGCTGAGCCACGCGAGGACGAGCGCCTCCGCGGCGACGAGCAGCAGGATCCCGTCGACGATCCGCCCGGAGGCGAACCAGGACGCGAACGTCGACGAGAGCCCGCCCTCCATCACGCGGGCTCCCCGAAGGGGGCGTTCAGGCGCACGATCCGCAGGTTCAGACAGGCGGCGACGCTGACCCAGGCGAGGTAGGGCAGGTTGAGGAGCCCGGCCGCGGTGGCGACGCGGCCGGTGACCAGCACCAGCACGGCGATCGACAGCCACAGGGCGGCGACCTCGGCGAGCGCCCAGTCGGGCCGGCGGAACCGGAAGAACAGCACGCTCCAGGCGATGTTGAGCAGTCCGTTCACCGCGTAGGCGGCGAGCAGCACGCCCCGTGCGGCCGGGTCGGGATCGGCGTTCCAGACCATCACGGCGGCGATGGTGGTGAGCAGGAAGATGACGGTCCAGACCGGCCCGAACGCCCAGTCCGGCGGCTTCCAGGCCGGGACGCGCAGGCGCCGATACCAGCCATCCGTCCGGGTCGCGACCCCGCCGGCTACGGCCACCAGCAGGGCGACGGAGGCCGCCACCGCGGGCGGCCCCCAGCCGGCGTCGAAGTTCGAAACGATCACGGGGAGACCCAGCGGAACAGGTGGGCGAGGTCCTTGAAGAAGATCCGCGCGTGGGCGGCGGGCTTGGCCCGGACCAGCTCCTTGTTCATGTAGCTGTCCCAGGTGAGCTGCTGCACGTCCTTGTCCCGGCAGATCGAGACGAAGCGCTCGCGCAGGCCGTCGCTGCGGTACCAGACCCACTGCATCATCCCGAGGATCCAGAACACGCGCCCGTGCAGCTTCATGAAGCTTTTGCGCGCCCGCGCGAGGGCCCGGACGTCGCCGGTCGCCAGGAAGGCCGTCGCGGCCTCGGCGGACAGGCGCCCGCCCAACATCGCGTAGTAGATGCCCTCGCCGGAGGCCGGCGCCACGACGCCGGCGGCATCGCCCGCCAGCAGCACGTCGCGGCCGTTGTCCCAGCGCTTCAGCGGCTTCAGCGGCAGGGGCGCGCCCTCGCGGCGGACGGTCTCGGCGTGATCGAGGCCGGTGGCGGCGCGCAGGGCGCGGATCGACGAGCGCAGCGAAAACCCCTTCTTCGCGCTGCCGGTGCCGATGCTCAGCGTGTCCCCGTGCGGAAAGATCCAGCTGTAGAAGTCGGGCGAGTGGCGGCCCTGGTAGTAGACGTCGCAGCGCGTCGCCTCGACCGCCTCGGACCCGGCGGCGCCGGCCTCCGGCACGCGCAGGATCTCGTGATAGGCGAAGACCTGCCGCATCCTGGCGTGGCCCGGCACCTCGGCCCGGCCGACCGGCGAGCAGGCGCCGTCGGCGCCGATCACGAGGCGCGCCCGGACGGCGTGGCGGACGAGCGCCTCTCCGGCGCCGGTGCTGAAATGGACCAGCGCCGGCCCGTCGTCCGGCCGGCTGATGGTCTCGAAGGCGGCCTCGCGCAGGTCGGCGCCGGCCTCCTCGGCGCGGGCGCGCAGCCAGGGGTCGAAGTGCTCGCGGTCGACCATGCCGACAAAACCCTCGCCCACCGGCATGTCGACGGCCTTGCCGCTCGGGGCCACCATCCGGGCGGAGCGGATCTTCGCCACCAGCAGGGAATCCGGGATCGCGAAATCGCGGATCAGCCGCGGCGGGATCGCGCCGCCGCAGGGCTTGATCCGGCCGGGCTTGTCGAGGAGCAGGACCGTATGGCCGGCCCGGGCGAGATCGGTCGCCGCCGTGGCGCCGGCGGGGCCGCCGCCGACCACCACGACGTCGTAGGTCTGCGCGGCATTGCAGCCATCATCCAACCGAGCCATGGCCTCACCTCGTGCTGAAGGCAGGATCGAGCGATACCGGGCCCGGTGCCGGAGCGGATTCAAGTCGCGCCGCCAGGGCGACCGCGACGAGGAACAGCAGCCCTTCCGCGGCGAACACCGCTGCGTAGGCCTGGACCGGCTCGGCCGTCACGAGCCGCACCGCATCGACCGCGACCGCCCCGAGGAAGCCGCCGGTCCCGAAGGCGATGCCCTGAGCGGCGCCCCAGACGCCCATCCGGGTGCCGCGCTCCCGCGCGTCGCCGCGTCCGGCGAGCGCCATCATCGAGCCGATCGCGGCGACCGCGTAGGCGCCGTTGGCGACCCCGAGGGCGCAGACCGTCGCGCGTAAGGATGAGTCCGAGCCGGCGGCCGCACCGCTCGCCAGGGTGAACAAAGCCGCCGCCGAGCCGGCGCAGCCGAGGCCGATCCACAATCTCAGCGAGGCGAGGGCGGTGCCGCGGGCCGCGAGCGTGACGCCCGCCACCAGCAGCATGCCGGCCAGCACCCCGCCGTGCTGGAGCCCAGCGAGCTTCGTGGTGGCGCCGGGGCTCATCGCGAAGACGAGGCCGGCATAGGGCTCCAGGATCAATTCCTGCGCGCTGTAGGCCAGCATCGAGACGAAGACGAAGACCGTGAAGGTCCGGGCCACGGGATCGGCCAGGACATGGCGGAGCACGGCGAGGAACGGCCGCCGCGCTTCCGCCGGCTCGGGAGCCCGGGTCGGCAGGCGCCGCTCCACCCCGGCGACCGCGAGGGCGGCGACGCAGAAGGCGACGAGCGAGACCGTACCCGACACCGCGACGAGCCGCAGTCCCGTGAACGGGTCCAGGAAGTGGCCGGCGAGCGGCGCCGTGACGGCGAAGCCGACGATCATCATCACCCAGACCACGGTGGCGGCCGCCCCCCGTCGGGCCGGGGCGACGCCGCCGGCCAGCAGCACGAGCAGCGAGGTGCCGGCCGCCCCGACGCCCATCCCGACGCACAGGAAGGACAGGGCGGCGAGCGCCAGCCCCAGGGCGAGGTGCGTGGCCGCGAGGGCGGTGCCGCAGGCGGCTCCGAAGCCGCCGAGGCAGAGGGCCGCCATGCCGCCGAGGATCCAGGCGGTGCGCCGGCCGCTCCGGTCGGAGCCGTAGCCCCAGCGGGGGCGCAGCACCTGCACGGCGTAGTGCAGGGCGACCAGCAGGCCGGGCACGAAGGCGGGCAGCGCCAGCTCCACCACCATCACGCGGTTGAGGGTGGCGGTCATCAGCACGACGACGCTGCCGAGCGCGGTCTGGACGAAGCCGAGGCGGACGATCTGGGGCCAGGAGAGGCCGCTCGCCGGATCCGACGCCATCACGCCCCTCCCACCAGCGGCCGCAGCGCGAAGGCGGCGACCAGCATGCCGAGGACGTAGAGGGTGGTGCCGGTTCCGTTGTACCACGCCGCCCGTTCCCGGGGGTTCTCGAGGAACCGGACCATCAGGGCGACCTGACCGGCGAGCAGGGCCGCCACGAGGCCGGCGTGCCAGTAGCGCTCCCAGCCGGCGAGCAGGCCGATCACCGCCACCTGCGGCAAGGCCATGACCAGGCAGGCGAAGCGCGCGGCGCGCTGCGAGCCCATCTGCACCGGCAGGGACAGCAGGCCCATGCGCCGGTCGCCCTCCACCGACTTGAAGTCGTTGAGCGTCATGATGCCGTGGGCGCCGGCCGCGTAGAGCAGGGCGACGAGGAGCACCCGCCGGTCCGGCAGGGCGGCGGCCATCACGGCGGCGCCGGTGAACCAGGGCAGGCCCTCGTAGCAGAGCGCCACCGCGGCGTTGCCCCACCAGCCGTTCCGCTTCAGCCGCACCGGTGGCGCCGAGTAGATCCAGGCGAGCACCAGCCCGAACAGGGCGGCCCCGAGGATCCAGGGCCCCAGTGCGGCGGCCACGGCCAGCGACAGCGCCGTCCAGGCGAAGGCGAGGTAGAGGCCCCAGCGGCCGGGGATGCGCCCGGAGGGGATCGGCCGGTTCGGCTCGTTGATCGCGTCGACGTGCCGGTCGAACCAGTCGTTGGCAGCCTGGCTGGTGGCGCAGACCAGCGGCCCGGCGAGCAGCACCCCGGCGGCGATCACGGGCCACTGGCCGTGCGCCGGCTGACCCGACGAGATCACGCCGCAGGCGAACGCCCACATCGGCGCGAACCACGTGATCGGCTTCAGCAGCTCGATGACTGCGCTCGGGGCGGGCGTGGCGGCCATGCGGGGGAGGCTACCGGGCGCCGCCGGAGTGTCAAGCCAGATTTACAGATGGCGGCGGAATGTCCGAACGGTTTGTTGGGCGAATACATCCGCGGGTTGAAAATACAAAATGCAGATGGGGCGAGGTCTTTTTCGCCGGGGGGTGTTGCGCGCTTGGCGGTCGTCCTGACGCGGGCTGGTGGCGCACCGGGACCAGGCCGGATCCGCGCGCCTCCCGCCCCCTTCGCGGGGGAAGGAAGGCGCCAGGGACCTCCCGACCGCCGGACCTGCCGACCGAATGGTCTGAAGCTGGATTTGCGAATCCGCCGACCCGCGCGGAAGCGAGCCCGCCCCGCGAACCCATCACTCCGCCTCGATCGGCCCGTCCAGATCGCCGACGCCGTAGCGGCGCATCTTGGCGTAGAGCCCCTGCCGGCTCAGCCCCAGCATCTCCGCGGCCGAGGCCCGGTTGTCCCGGGTGATGCGCAGGGCCGCCTCGATACACAATTTCTCGATCAGGTCGGTGGTCTCGCGCACCAGGGTCTTCATCGAGACCCGGCCGACCAGCTCCGCCATCTGCTCCACCGAGCGCGGCACCTCGCGCCCGCCGGCGAATCGGCCTTCGGGGATCCGGCGCGGGGCGGGGCGGATCGCGAAGCCCAGGCAGGGGCGGGTGCCCGCCACCGAGACGGCGGCGACCTCCACGTCCTCCAGCCCGCCATAGGCGCCGCGGACGACCGTCGCGAAGCGCCGCACCGCGCCGTGATCGCCGAGCGTCGCGAACAGGGCCTGCGCCTCGGTCTCGTCGCGGCCGAGCCAATGATCCACGGAGCGGCCGCGGACCTGCCCCTCGGTGGCGAGTTGGGCCAGTTCCAGGAAGGCGGCGTTGGCGGTCAGGACCCGCCGGTTCGAATCGGTGACGACGAACCCCTCGGGCATCGCCTCGATCACCGCCTGCGTGGGCGCCTCCTGGCCGGAACCGGCCTCGGCGCCCGCCGGATCGGCCACGAGCCGCATCAGGGCGCTGGCGCCCCCCTCCCCACGGAATAGCGAGACCGAGACGGTGACCTCGCCCCGCCCGTGCGGCAGGACGGCCCGGACCTCCCCGGCCTGCCCGGTCGCCCGCAGGGCGGCGAACTGCGCCTCCAGGGCCCGGGTACTGCTGGCGTCGAACAGCTCGACCACGTCCTGACCGGCGACCCGCTTGGCCGGGCGCCCGAGCAGCCGCGCGGCGGCCGGGTTCGCCTCGGCCACCCGCCGGGTCCCGGCATCGACCACCAGAACCGGCTCGCCGGAGATCTGGAACAGGAGCCGGTAGCGGGTCTCGACGGTGCGCAGGCGCTCGTAGTCCCGCTCCAGCGCCTGCTGGGTCTCCAGCAGGCGGCGCTGGAGGCCGGCCACCGCCCGCATGTCGCGCCCGAGCACGAGGATCGGGCCGCCCTTGGCCGGGCGGATCGAGGCGTAGCGGATCGGCAGGTCGATGCCGCTGGGGGAGGGGTGGTTGACCTGGCGCCAGCGGGTGATGCCCTCGGGGCCGGCGTCGCGCAGCAGGGCGTCGACCTTGGGCCGGCTCTCGACCGTCACGGTGTCGACCCAGCGCCGGCCGAGCCAGCCGGGGATATTCTCCGCCTCGAGGTCGGTCCCGATCGACGCGTCGCGGATCACGCCGTCAGCGTCGATCACCAGCGAGACATCGGCGGACGCCGCGACGATGCGCCCGACCGCCTCGCCGTCGAGGTGGCCGGCTACCTGGTCCAGCACCGCGGGCGGGCCCGGGGGGGTAAGGTGCGGCTGAAGCGTCACGATCACCGTGATGTGATAAGGTGGATGACAA
Organism: Methylobacterium sp. J-030; assembly: GCF_022829545.1. Classification (GTDB taxonomy): domain Bacteria; phylum Pseudomonadota; class Alphaproteobacteria; order Rhizobiales; family Beijerinckiaceae; genus Methylobacterium. The sequence continues at coordinate 18,077 of NZ_JAKSYM010000043.1, forward strand.
CCCTTTCAACAGGCCAATGCCCGTCTGTCCAGCAAAGCTTCCGCCGCGGCGGGGGCCAGACAGGCGTCGAGCGCGCAGGCATCCGCGCCCACGATGCCTGCCTCGCCGCCGTGGCGCGCGAAATAGGGGCCGCCGACCAGCACCCGGACCCCCGGATTGCGGGAGGCGCGCCGCACCTCCGCCACCGTCTCCGAGAGGACGGGCAGGAGGACGTCGGCGGAGAGCGACAGGCCGACCACCTCGAACCAGTCGGACGCCAGCAGGGCGAGGGGATCGAGCCCGGGCGCCGGCACCGCCGTGGTCACGTCCCAGCCGGCCTCCCGGAAGAAGCTCGCCACGATCGAGAGGCCGAACCGATGCGTCTCCCCGGGGCAGGGCAGCAGCAGCACGCTGCGCCCGCCGATCGGCGCCGATTCGCTCTCCAGCTCCAGGCAGAGCCGCCGGCTGATCGCCTGCAGCCGCCCGAGGGCCTCGGTGACGGCCAGGAAATCGCAGGCATCCTCCTCCCACAGGGCCCCGAGGTGCCGGGCCGCCGGGGCGAGGAGATCGAGGAGCAGTCGCGCCAGCGGCAGGCCGCCGTCCCGCAGGGCCGCGATCTCGCCGTCGAGATCCACCGGCCCGGGCGCGAGGAGAAGGGCGCTGAAGGCGGCGATCTCCGGCGGCGTCACAGCCCGGTCGGCCGGTGCCCGGCGCCCGGCGTCGGGGCGATGGGCCAGCATCAGCCGGGGCAGAATCTCGCCCTCGATCACGCGGGACAGGGTGTCGGGCAGTGGGCGCGGCGTGTCGGACCACGTCATCGGCCGGTCGCTGAACACCGGCGCGACATCGCTCACCGCGCCACACCCGGCCGTAGCCAGTTCCAGACGCTCGCCGAAATGCCTCCAGTGTCCCATCGGCACCCTCCTGAAACGGCCCCGGTTCGAGGAACCGGTGGCTCCGCTCGCGCCTGCGGGTGCGGGATTACTCGCCCGTCTATTCTTCGGCTTTGACTGGCGCGGCACGCAATATGCCAAGTCACCGGCCTGTCACCGACCGTCTGTCAACGAGCCTGACGATACGCATCTTGACGATCTTGGCAATGATCTAAGACCAAGAAAAACGTCACGTGTCAGTGTCAGGCCCCAAAAGCGTCAAGCGCACTTGACACTTCCGGGAGTGGCGACCTAGCCTCTGACAACGGCGCGGCCCTGGGCATCGCCGAGATCAGGGGAGCGGATGCATGGGTCCCGCGGACCGGCCGGCACGACCGCTCTACACGCAGGCCGAACGGAGCCGGCGCGACGCGTCGCCCTGGACCCTGGTGCAGGGCGTGCTGGCCCCGCTGCAATTCGCGATCTTCCTGGCAAGCCTCGTCCTGGTGCTGCGCGCCCTGGCGACGGGCGGGGGTTTCGCCGCCGCCGAGATCTCGGTCGTGGTGAAGACGCTCGCGCTCTACGCCATCATGGTCACCGGCTCGGTCTGGGAGAAGGCGGTGTTCGGCCGCTGGCTGTTCGCACCGGCCTTCTTCTGGGAGGACGTGGTCAGCATGCTGGTGCTGGCGCTCCACACGGCCTACCTCGCCGCGCTGGCCACCGGCGCCCTCGGCGGAGAGGCGCTGCTGTGCCTCGCGCTGGCCGCCTACGCGACCTACGTGGTGAATGCCGGCCAGTTCGTGCTGAAGCTGCGGGCCGCCCGCCTTCAGGGATCCGAGCCGGCCGCCCCGCGCTTCGCGGAGGCGCTGTCATGAATGCGCCGCTCGCCCATCCGCCCGGCTGCGGCGGGATCGACCTGCATCAGGAGCAGGGCCAGCGGGCCGTGTTCTGCGGGCTGACCGGCATCGTCTGGCTGCACCGGAAGATCCAGGACGCGTTCTTCCTCGTGGTCGGCTCGCGCACCTGCGCGCACCTAATCCAGTCGGCCGCCGGGGTGATGATCTTCGCCGAGCCGCGCTTCGCCACCGCGATCATCGACGAGCGCGACCTCGCGGGGATCGCCGACGCCAACGAGGAACTCGACCGGGTTGTGACCCGGCTGATCGAGCGCCGGCCGGACATCAAGCTGCTGTTCCTCGTGGGCTCCTGCCCGTCGGAGGTGATCAAGCTCGACCTGTCCCGGGCGGCGCAGCGCCTGTCGGGCCGCCTCGCCCCGGTGCGGGTGCTGAACTATTCGGGCTCCGGCATCGAGACGACCTTCACCCAGGGCGAGGATGCCTGCCTCGCCGCCCTGGTGCCGGACCTGCCCCGTGAGGCGGAGGCGGCTGCGCCGTCGCTCCTCGTGGTCGGCGCGCTGGCCGACGTGGTCGAGGACCAGTTCCTGCGGATGTTCGCCGCGATGGGGATCGCGGATGTCCGGTTCCTGCCCGCCCGCCGGGCCGGCGCGATGCCGGCCATCGGCCGCGGCACGCGATACCTCCTGGCCCAACCCTTCCTGACCGACACGGCCCGCGCCCTCGACGAGCGCGGCGCCCGCCGTCTGCCCGCCCCGTTCCCGCTCGGCGCCGAGGGCACGACCGGCTGGCTGCGGTCCGCCGCCGAGGCGTTCGGCATCTCGGACGAAGCTTTCGACGCCGCGACCGCCCCGGGCCGCGCCCGCGCCGAGACCGCGCTGGCGCCCCACCGGGAAAAGCTCGGCGGCAAGCGCGTGTTCTTCTTCCCCGATTCGCAGCTCGAGGTGCCGCTCGCCCGCTTCCTGGCCCGGGAACTCGGCGCGGAGCTGGTGGAGGTCGGGACGCCCTACCTGCACCGGGGGCATCTCGCCGCCGAGATCGAGTGGCTCCCCGCGGGCACGCGGGTGACCGAGGGCCAGAGTCTCGACGACCAGATGGACCGCTGCCGGGCCGCCCGGCCGGACCTGACGGTGTGCGGCCTCGGGCTCGCCAACCCGCTGGAGGCGGAGGGGCTGTCGACCAAGTGGTCGATCGAGCTGCTGTTCACGCCCGTGCAGGGCTACGAGCAGGCCGGCGACCTCGCCGAGCTGTTCGTGCGCCCGCTCCGGCGCCGCGCCCTGCTGGAGGTGTAGCGCCATGCAGCTCACCCTCTGGACCTACGAGGGCCCGCCCCACATCGGCGCGATGCGCGTCGCCACCGCGATGTCCGGCCTGCACTACGTGCTGCACGCGCCCCAGGGCGACACCTACGCCGACCTGCTGTTCACCATGATCGAGCGGCGGGATGCGCGCCCGCCCGTGACCTACACGACCTTCCGCGCCCAGGATCTCGGCCGCGACACCGCCGAGCTGTTCAAGCAGGCGGTCGCCGCCGCCCACGCGCGGTTCCAGCCGCAGGCGATGATCGTCGGCGCCTCCTGCACCGCTGAGCTGATCCAGGACGATCCGGGCGGCCTCGCCAAGGCGCTGGACCTGCCGATCCCGGTGATCCCACTGGAGCTGCCCGCCTATCAGAAGAAGGAGAACTGGGGCGCGTCGGAGACCTTCTACCGGCTCGTCCGGGCGCTCGCCGGTGCCCCTGGCCAGCGCCCCGCGCGCGAGCCCGGACAGCGCCCGCTCTGCAACATCCTCGGGCCCACGGCTCTGGGCTTCCGCCACCGGGACGACCTGATCGAGATCCGCCGGCTGCTCGACGGGCTCGGCATCGCCGTCAACGTCGTGGCGCCGCTGGGGGCCACGCCCGCCGAACTGGGCCGGCTCCGGGAGGCCGACTTCAACGTCGTGCTCTACCCTGAGACGGCCCGAACGGCCGCGGAGTACCTGAAGAAGAGTTTTGGGCAGCCGTTCACGAAAGAGCTGCCGATCGGCGTCGCCGGCACCCGCCGCTTCGTCACGGAGGTGGCGGGCCTCGCCGGGATCGATCCGGCGGCGGTGCTCGACGGCCCCGGCTCGCGCCTGCCCTGGTACTCCCGCTCGGTCGATTCGACGTATCTCACGGCCAAGCGCGTCTTCGTGTTCGGCGACGCCACGCACGCGATCGGCATCGCCCGGGTCGCCGCGAAGGAACTCGGCTTCACCGTGGTCGGGCTCGGCACCTACGGCCGCGAATTCGCCCGGGAGGTCCGCGCCGAGGCGGCCGAGCACGGCATCGAGGCGCTGATCACCGACGACTACCTCGACGTCGAGGCTGCGATCCGCGCGGCCGCGCCGGAACTGGTGCTCGGCACCCAGATGGAGCGCCACGTCGCCAAACGGCTCGGCATCCCCTGCGCGGTGATCTCGGCGCCGGTCCACGTCCAGGATTTTCCGGCCCGCTACGCCCCGCAGATGGGCTTCGAGGGCGCCAACGTCCTGTTCGACACCCTGGTCCATCCGCTGATGATGGGCCTCGAAGAGCACCTCCTCGGCATGTTCCGGGAGGATCCCGAATTCCACGACGGCGTCGGCCCCTCGCATCTCGGCGGCAAGTCCTACGGGACTCCGGCGGACGGGGCGTTCGAGGCCGCGGAACGGGCGCCGGCCGACCCCCCTCCGACGCCGGCGCCCGTTCCGATTCTCTTGGACCACGCGGCCTGGTCGCCGGAGGCCGAGAAGGAGCTGAGAAAGATCCCGTTCTTCGTGCGCGGGAAGGCCCGCACCAACACCGAGACCTTCGCCCGGGAGCGCCACCTGCCGCTCATCACCGTCGAGACCCTCTACGATGCCAAAGCGCATTACGGCCGCTAGGCCCACGATCCGCGTCGTCATCGTAACGCTCGACAATCACTTGGCGAGCGCGGTGGAACGGGCGCGCCTGCGTCTCCGGGCCGAGATGCCCGGGCTGGTGCTGGGCTTCCACGCGGCGGCCGAGTGGGACAACGATCCCGCGACGCTCGAGGCCTGCCGCGCCGACATCGCGCAGGCCGACATCGTGCTCTCGGCCATGCTGTTCATGGACGAGCACGTCCGGGCGATCCTGCCGGCGCTGGCGGCGCGGCGCGAGGCCTGCGACGCGATGGTCGGCTGCCTCTCGGCCGGCGAGGTGGTGAAGACCACGAAGCTCGGCCGATTCGACATGAGCGGCACCAAGCGCAGCGCCCTCGATTTCCTCAAGAAACTGCGCGGCAAGCCGGGCCAGCAGGGCAATGCCGGCCGGCAGATGGCCCTGGTGCGCAAGCTGCCGAAGATCCTGCGCTTCATCCCGGGCTCGGCCCAGGACGTGCGCGCCTATTTCCTCACGCTGCAATACTGGCTCGCGGGCTCGGACGAGAACGTCGCCGCCCTGGTGCGCTTCCTCGTACACCGTTACGCGGCGGGCGAGCGGGCGTCCTGGCGCGAGGGGCCGGCGGCGCCCGCGCCCCTCGACTACCCCGAGACCGGCCTCTACCACCCGCGCCTGCCCGGCCGGATCGGCGCCGACCCGTCGCGGCTGCCGCGCCTTCCGGGCGCGAAGGGCCGGGTCGGCCTGCTGGTGATGCGCAGCTACGTGCTCGCCGGCAACACCGCCCATTACGACGGCGTCATCGCGGCCCTGGAGGCGCAGGGCCTCGACGTGGTGCCGGCCTTCGCCAGCGGCCTCGACAACCGCCCGGCGGTGGATTCCTTTTTTATGAAGGACGGGCGCGCCTGCATCGACGCGCTGGTGTCGCTCACCGGCTTCTCGCTGGTTGGCGGCCCCGCCTACAACGACGCCGCCGCCGCCGAGGCGATGCTGGCCCGTCTCGACGTGCCCTACCTCGCCGCCCAGGCACTGGAGTTCCAGACGATCGAGCAGTGGGAAGCCGGCGAGCGCGGCCTGTCGCCGGTCGAGGCGACCATGATGGTCGCGATCCCCGAACTCGACGGCGCCACCGCCCCGATGGTGTTCGGCGGCCGCTCCTCGGCGTCGGGCAGCGACAACGCCCGGGACATGCGGGTCCACCCCGAGCGCGCCGCGCGCCTCGCCGAGCGGGTCGCGCGGCTGGTGTCGCTGCGCCGGACCCCGAAGGCCGCGCGCAAGCTCGCCGTGGTGCTGTTCAACTTCCCGCCCAATGCCGGGGCCACCGGCACGGCGGCGTTCCTGTCGGTCTACGCCTCGCTCCTCAACACCCTGACGGGCCTCGCGGCGGACGGCTACGCCGTGGAGGTTCCGGAGAGCGTCGACGCGCTGCGCACGGCGATCCTGGAGGGCAGCGCCAAGCGTTACGGCACTCAGGCCAACGTCCACGCCCGCATCCCCGCCGAGGACCACCTCCGGCGCGAGCGCTACCTCGCCGAGATCGAGGCGCAATGGGGCCCGGCGCCGGGCCGCCACCAGACCAACGGCGCCGAAATCTTCGTGCTGGGCGCGCAGTTCGGCAACGTCTTCGTCGGGATCCAGCCGGCCTTCGGCTACGAGGGCGACCCGATGCGGCTGCTGTTCGAGCGCGGCTTCGCGCCGACCCACGCGTTCTCGGCCTTCTACCGCTACCTACGCGAGGACTTTTCCGCCGACGCCGTGCTGCATTTCGGCACCCACGGGGCGCTCGAATTCATGCCCGGCAAGCAGACCGGCCTGTCGGAGGCCTGCTGGCCGGAGCGGCTGATCGGGGCGCTGCCGAACGTCTACCTCTACGCCGCCAACAACCCCTCGGAGGGAACGCTCGCCAAGCGCCGCTCGGCCGCGACGCTGGTGAGCTACCTGACCCCGAGCCTCGCGGCGGCGGGACTCTACCGCGGGCTGCTCGACCTGAAGAGCTCGATCGAGCGTTGGCGCGGCCTCGGCCCCGAGGCGGGCCCCGAGCGCGGCAGCCTTGCCGAGCTGATCCAGCAGCAGGGCGCCGCGGTCGATCTCGTGGCCGCCGAGCCCGCCTGGAGCGGCGATCTGGAGGCCCGCGTTTCCGGCCTCTGGACCGCCCTTCAGGAGCTGGAGCAGACCCTGATCCCGCATGGGCTGCACGTGGTCGGGGAGGGCGTGTCGGCCGAAGAGCGGGTCGATCTGCTGATCGCGCTGGCCGAGGCCTCGCACGGGCTGAAGCCGGACCGGGCCGGCATCGCCGCGCTCGTCGCCGGGGCGGGGGTCGAAGCGGCGCTCGCGGCCTCCGGGCTGCCCACGGACCCCGAGACCCGCGCCGCCTTCACGGCGCTGGCCAGCTCCGAAAGCCTGCTCGCCCGGGACCACGAGGTCCCGGCGCTGCTGCGGGCGCTCGACGGCCGCTTCGTGCCGCCGGTGGCGGGCGGCGACCTGCTGCGCAACCCCGCGATCCTGCCGACCGGCCGCAACCTCCACGGCTTCGACCCCTACCGCCTGCCCTCGGCCTTCGCGGTTGCCGACGGCGCCCGGCAGGTCGCCCGCATCCTCGAACGCTTCGCCGCGGACGGAAAGGCCTGCCCGGAGAGCGTCGCCCTGGTCCTGTGGGGCACCGACAACCTCAAGAGCGAGGGCGGCCCGATCGCCCAGGCGCTGGCGCTGATCGGCGCCGCGCCCCGCTTCGACGGCTATGGCCGGCTCAGCGGCGCCGAGCTGATCCCGCTGGAAACCCTCGGCCGCCCGCGCATCGACGCGGTGGTCACCCTCTCGGGGATCTTTCGCGATCTGCTGCCGCTTCAGACGAAGCTCCTCGCCGAGGCGTCCTTCCTGGCCGCGAGCGCGGACGAGCCGGTCGAGCAGAACTACGTCCGCAAGCACGCTTTGGCGATCCAGGCCGAGCAGGGCTGCGACCTGGAGACGGCGGCGCTCCGGGTCTTCTCCAACGCCGAGGGCGCCTACGGGGCGAACGTCAACCACCTCGTCGATTCGGGGAACTGGGACGACGAGGCCGAACTCTGCGAGACCTTCTCGCGCCGCAAGAGTTTCGCGTATGGCCGCACCGGCCGCCCGGCGCCGCAGCGCGCCCTGATGCAGGCGGTGCTCGCCTCCGTCGACATGGCCTACCAGAACCTCGATTCGGTCGAGGTCGGCGTCACCTCGGTCGACCATTACTTCGATGGGCTCGGCGGCATGGGCCGGGCGGTGGCCCGGGCCAAGGGCGAATCGGTGCCGATCTACATCAGCGACCAGACCCGCGGGGAGGGGCGCGTCCGCTCCCTGGAGGAGCAGGTTGCGCTGGAGACGCGCACCCGGATGCTCAATCCGAAATGGTACGAGGGCCTGCTCGGCCACGGCTACGAGGGCGTCCGCCAGATCGAGACGCACCTCACCAACACGGTCGGCTGGTCGGCCACCGCCAACGCGGTCCAGCCCTGGATCTACGAGCGGATCACCGAGACCTACGTGCTTGACAAGGCGATGCGCGAGCGCATGGCCGCCTTGAACCCCACCGCCTCCGCCAAGGTCGCCCAACGGCTGATCGAGGCGCACCGCCGCGGCTTCTGGACCCCCGACGCAGAGATGCGCGACGCCCTCGACCGGGCCGAGGAGGAACTGGAAGACCGTCTGGAAGGCGTCACCACAGGAGTCGCCGCATGAACATCGCGATCCGCAATCCCGTCGTGGCCCGGAGGGAGGAGGGCAGCCTCCAAGTCGCCCTCGACCCGGACCTCAAGATCGAGACCGCCAAGGTATTCGCGGTCTACGGCAAGGGCGGCATCGGCAAGTCGACCACCTCGTCGAACCTGTCGGTGGCCTTCTCCAAGCTCGGCAAGCGGGTGCTGCAGATCGGCTGCGACCCGAAGCACGACTCGACCTTCACCCTCACCAAGCGCCTCGCCCCCACGGTGATCGACGCGCTCGAGGCGGTGAACTTCCATTCGGAGGAGCTGCGCGTCGAGGATTTCGTGGTCGAGGGCTACAACGGCGTGATGTGCGTCGAGGCCGGCGGCCCGCCCGCCGGCACCGGCTGCGGCGGCTACGTGGTCGGCCAGACCGTGAAGCTCCTGAAGGAGCACCACCTCCTGGAGGACACCGACGTCGTCGTGTTCGACGTGCTGGGCGACGTGGTCTGCGGCGGCTTCGCCTCGCCGCTCCAGCACGCCGACCGGGCGCTGATCGTCACCGCCAACGACTTCGATTCGATCTTCGCCATGAACCGGATCGTGGCGGCGATCCACGCCAAATCGAAGAATTACGGCGTGCGGCTGGGCGGCGTCATCGCCAACCGCTCGGCCAAGACCGACGAGATCGACCGGTTCAACGACGCGGTCGGCCTCAAGCGGCTGGCGCATTTCCCCGACCTCGACATCGTCCGCCGCTCGCGGCTCAAGAAGTCCACCCTGTTCGAGATGGAGTCCTCGCCGGAGCTCGACGCCGTGACCGCGGAGTACATGCGGCTCGCCGAGACGCTCTGGTCCGGGGCCGAGCCCTGCGAGGCGATCCCCATGAAGGACCGCGACCTGTTCGAGTTTCTGGGATTCGATTGATGGCCAGCGGCAGCTACGACGCCCGCCGGGGCGAGCTCACCACCTATTTCGACCGCACCGCGGTCGAGGCGTGGTCGCGCCTGACCTCGGACGCCCCGGTGAGCCGGATCCGCGCCACGGTGCGGGCCGGACGCAACGCCATGCGGGCGACGCTGCTCAGCTGGCTGCCCGCCGACATGACGGGAATGCGCCTGCTCGATGCCGGCTGCGGTACCGGGGCGCTCAGCGTCGAGGCGGCGCGGCGCGGGGCCGAGGTGGTGGCGATCGACGTCTCGCCGACGCTGATCGGCCTGGCGCGGGAGCGGCTTCCGACGATCTCCGGCGCAGGGCGCATCGAGTTCCGCGTCGGCGACATGCTCGACCCGGCGCTCGGCCGGTTCAACCACGTGGTGGCGATGGATTCGCTGATCCACTACCGCGCCGCCGACATCGCCCGGGCGCTGGCGGTGCTGGGTGCGCGGACCGACGGGTCGGTGCTGTTCACGGTGGCGCCGCGCACGGCTTTGCTGACGCTGATGCACGCGGCCGGACAGTTCTTTCCCCGCGGCGACCGCTCGCCGGCGATCGTGCCGGTGACCGAGGGCGGGCTGCGGCGGCGGATCTCCTCGGAGAAGGCTCTAGACGGTTTCGCGTGGGCGCAGAGCCGCCGGATCAACAGCGGGTTCTACCTGTCGAACGCGGTGGCGCTGACGCGCACGCTCCCACCCCCCTCTGCGGGGGAGGCTACCCTGCGCAGCGGGGGCGGAGGGGGTGCAGCGGCGCCCGGGATGCGCACATGAGTACCGCATCCCAAAACCTCACCCGCGCCCTGATGCGCCTCGGCCCGGCGATCCTGCCCTTCGCGGATGCCGCCACCGTCGAGCTGCCGCTGGGACGCCTGCTCCGGCTCGCCCTGTTCCAGGTCACCGTCGGCATGGCCGCGGTGCTGCTGATCGGCACGCTCAACCGGGTGATGATCGTCGAACTCGCCGTGCCGGCCTGGATCGTCGCCATGATGCTGGCCCTGCCGCTGGTCTTCGCCCCCCTGCGGGCGCTGGTCGGCTTCCGCTCGGACACGCACCGCTCGGTGCTGGGCTGGCGGCGGGTGCCCTACATCTGGTTCGGCACGCTGCTCCAGTTCGGCGGGCTGGCGATCATGCCGTTCGCCCTGCTGATCCTGTCGGGCGACACCACCGGTCCGCTCTGGGTCGGCGACCTCGCCGCCGCGCTCGCCTTCCTGCTGGTCGGCGCGGGGCTCCACACCACCCAGACCGTGGGGCTCGCGCTCGCCACCGACCTCGCCCCCGCGCACGCCCGCCCGAAGGTCGTGGCTTTGCTCTGCGCCGCGCTGCTGTTCGGCATGATGGCGAGCGCCGTGCTGTTCGGCCTGTTCCTCGCCCACTTCTCCCCGGTGCGGCTGATCCAGGTGATCCAGGGCGCGGCGCTGGTCACCATCATCCTCAACGGCTTCGCCCTGTGGAAGCAGGAGCCGCGCGACCCGAACCGCACCCGCGCGGCGCCGGCCCGCGATTTCCGCGCCTCCTGGCGGGCCTATGCGGGGGCGGGCACCGCCCGGCGGCGCCTCGTGGCGATCGGGCTCGGTACGGCCGGCTTCTCCATGCAGGACATCCTGCTCGAACCCTATGGCGGCCAGATCCTGCACCTCTCCGTCGGTGCGACCACAGCCCTCACCGCGCTGCTGGCCGCCGGCGGCGGGCTCGGCCTGCTGATCGCGGCCCGCTGGCTCGGGCGCGGGGGCGATCCGTTCCGGGTGTCGGCGGTCGGCGTCGGGATCGGGATCCTCGCCTTCTCGGCGGTGGTGTTTGCCGCCCCGCTCGCCTCGGCCGACCTGTTCGCGGCGGGCGTCAGCCTGATCGGCCTCGGCGGCGGCCTGTTCGCCCACGGCACGCTGACCGCCTCGATGAACCGCGCCGGCCCCGAGGATACCGGGCTGGCGCTCGGCGCCTGGGGCGCCGTGCAGGCGACCGCGGCCGGCCTGTCGATCGCGGCGAGCGGCCTCGTGCGCGACGTCGGCGGCGCCATCGCCCAGTCGGGGGTGCTCGGCGAGGGCATGAACGAGCCCGCCATCGGCTACCTGATCGTCTACCACATCGAGATCGCCCTGCTGTTCGCGGCCCTCCTCGCCCTGGGGCCGCTGGTGCGGGAGGACGCGCGCGCGCAGACGCAACACCGGCTCGGCGGCAATCTCGCCGGCCGGCCGGCCTGAGAGACGGGGAGGTCAGCCATGCCACACGGCGCACTTACAGGTTACGTCGACGTCGCCCAGGTCGTGCTCTACGCGTTCTTCCTGTTCTTCGCCGGGCTCGTGTTCTGGCTGCGCCGGGAGGACCGGCGCGAGGGCTATCCCCTGGAGAACGAGGCGGTCGGGCGCCGCAAGACGGTCGATCCGTTCCTGATCCCCCGCTCCAAGGCGTTCCACCTGCCGGGCGGCGAGACCACCTACGCGCCGCAGGCCGTGCACGGCCGCGACGACGTCGAGACCGGCATCCCGGCCCGCAAGGTCGAGCCCTGGCCGGGCGCGCCCTATGAGCGCACCGAGACCTCGCTCCAGGCCGGCGTCGGCCCCGGCTCCTGGGTGCTCCGGCACGACGTGCACGACCGGACCTGGGACAACGAGATCCGGATCGTGCCCCTGCGGGTGGCGACGAACTTCGTCGTCCACGAGGCCGGCCCGAACCCGATCGGCATGACGGTGTTCGGCACCGACAACGCCGTTGCGGGCGTCGTCAGCGACGTCTGGGTGGATCGCGGCGAGTCGCTGATCCGCTACTACGAGGTGGAATTGTCCACGGGCGGCCGCCGGCTGATGCCGACCACCTTCTGCCGGGCCGGCGGCTTCACCAAGACGGTCAAGTCCGAGGCGCTGCTCGCCAGCCAGTTCGCCGACATCCCCACCACCCGCGATCCCGACAGCGTCACCTTCCTGGAGGAGGAGCGGATCATGTCGTATTTCGGCGCCGGCACGCTCTACGCCACGCCCGCCCGGACGGAGCCCCTGATATGAGCGGCGATTTCCTCCCCGAGGGCACCCCGCGGGGGCTGCCCGGCCCGCTGCCAGCGGGCGAGCGCATCCTGTGGCAGGGCGCGCCGACGACCACGGGCCTGCTGGTCCGTGTGTTCCACGCCCGCCTGGTGATCGCGTGGTTCGGGGTCTGCGCCCTGGCCTTCGGCCTCGCGGCGGGTTCATCCGGCGCGGCGCTGACGGTGGTGGTGCCGACCCTGGTGATCGGCGGGGGCGGCGTGGCCCTGCTCTGGCTACTCGCGTGGCTGACCCATCGCACCACGCTCTACACGGTCACCAACCGCCGGATCGTGCTGCAGGCCGGCATCGCCCTGCCGGTGACCCACAACCTGCCCTTCGCGCAGATCGACACTGCGGCGTTGCGCGCCTTCACGGATGGCACCGGCGACCTGCCCCTGCAGTTGCGGCCGGGCCTACGCATCGCCTACCTTCAGCTCTGGCCGCATGCCCGGCCCTGGCATCTTTCGCGGACCGAGCCCATGCTGCGCTCCGTGCCGGACGCCGACGGGGTGGCGGCTCTGCTGGGGCAGGCACTCGCCGCCCATGCCGACGGCGCCACGCCGTCGGTCCGGGTGGCCCGTCTGGGTCCGGCGAACGCGAATTCCGGCCGCCTCGTGGCAGCCGAATAGGGGAGGGAACGATGGGCGAGCGGGCGGTCAACGCCGGCCGAACGGCCGGACCGGCACCGGCGCTGCTGATGATCGGCGCCGGAGCGCTGATGGGCTTCTCCATGCTGGCGGTCCTGATCGGCCGGAGCGAGGGCGTGGGCCTGGTCGCCCTGCCGCCTGCCAAGCCCGTGGCGCAACTCGAATTCCGCGCCGAGGATCAGGTCGACGGCTCGATCGCCCTGCGCAACGTCGCCGACCAGAAGATCCTCGCCTGGATCCGCCCCGGCGAGGATGGTTTTCTGCGCGGGACCCTGCGGGGCCTCGCCCAGGCTCGCCAGCGCGACGGCCTCGGGCCGGAAAAACCCTTCAGCCTGACCCGCTACGACGACGGCCGCCTCGCCCTCGCCGACGAGGCCACCGGCCGCCGGGTGCCGCTCGAAGCCTTCGGGCCGACCAATGCCGGGGCCTTCGCCCGCCTGATGCCCGCCGCCCCGGGCACGCCCGTCCCGGAGACCCGGTGATGGGCCTGTTCGGCAGCCGCACCGTCACCGTGCCCTGCACGGTCGAGATCGAGCAGACGCCCGAGAGCCTGCACGCGCACGTCACTCTGGAGGCCGGCTTCGACATCGCGCCCGGCGACGAAGTCCGGGTCCACGACGCGCCGACCTCCGTGCCCTACGGCGAGCGCCTCACCGTGCGGCGCACCGCCACCGTCACCCGGGCCGGGCCGCTGGAGCGGCTCTGGACCAAGCTCATCGCCCATCTCGAGCTGACCGAACTCTACGAGGTCAGCTTTTCCGAGAGGAGGAAGCTGTGAACGCTCCCGTCGCGCCCCCCGCCGGCCAGCCGCTCCCGAAGGTCCCGGTGAACGAATCGACCAAGGCCGCCCAGGAGACGACCTTCCTCAGCCCGCGCTTCTACACCACGGATTTCGAAGAGCTCGACCGCACGAACGTCGAGCCGGTGCGGCGCGACTGGGACCTGCTCATCGCCGAGCTGCGCGCCGATCCGAACAAGCGTCACTTCACCCGCAATGCGGAGTTCGACTGCGACCTGTCGCGGATGGAGCCCGAGCTGCGCAAGGAGTTTCTGGATTTCCTGGTGTCCTCGATCACCGCCGAATTCTCCGGCTGCGTGCTCTACGCCGAGATGCGCAAGCGGGCGAAGAACAAGGACATCAAGGAACTGTTCGGCTTCATGAGCCGCGACGAGGCGCGCCATGCCGGCTTCATCAACGACACGCTGAAGGATTTCGGCATCGGCGTGGATTTGGGCTTTCTCACGAAGTCCAAAAAATACACGTTCTTCCGGCCGAAATTCATCTTCTACGCGACCTATCTGTCCGAGAAGATCGGCTACGCCCGCTACATCACGATCTTCCGCGAGCTGGAGCGGCACCCGGAGCGGCGCATCCACCCGATCTTCAAGTGGTTCGAGCTGTGGTGCAACGACGAGTTCCGCCACGGCGAGGCGTTCGCGCTGCTGATGCGGGCGAACCCGAAGCTGACGAGCGGCGTGAACCGCTACTGGATCCGGTTCTTCCTGCTCGCGGTCTTCGCCACCATGTACGTGCGCGACCATCACCGCCCGGCCTTCCACGCGGCGCTCGGGGTCGACCCGAGCGACTACGACTTCAAGGTCTTCCGGATCACCTCTGAGATCTCCCGGCAGACCTTCCCGCTGGAACTCGACCTCGACAACCCGGCGTTCAAGGCGGGGCTCGACCGGCTGCTCGCCTGCTCCCGGGCGATCGCCGACGCCAGGGCGCGGGGTGGGCTCGTCGGCAAGGCGCAGCACGGCGTGCAGGTGCTGCGCGCGGCCGCGACCTTCGCCCGGCTCTACTGCCTGCCCGTCAAGGCCAACACCCTGCCGGCCGATATCCGCCTCCAGCCGGTCTGGTAGCATGGCCATCTACGCCGCCCCGGTGCTCTACGCGGTCCTGCTCTGGTGGTTCTCCACCGGGCTGATCCTGCTGCTCGACCACGCTCCGCGGCGGACCCATCCGTGGAGCATGGCCGGGGCGACGCTGCTGCTGGCCGGCGCCCTGGTGGCGATTCGCTCCAGCGCCGGGGACACGAGCGCCACGGGGGCCTACACGGCCTTCACGGCGGCGCTCGTCGTGTGGGGCTGGCAGGAGATGAGCTACTACATGGGCTTCCTGTCGGGCCCGCGGCCGGTCGCCTGTGCGCCGGGCGTGCGGGGGGTCGATCGGTTCTTCGCGGCGCTCGCCACCAGCCTGTGGCACGAATTCGCCATCGTGATCGGGGGCCTGGCGATCCTGGCGCTCGTCTGGGGCAGCCCCAACCGTTTCGCCCTGTGGACCTACGGCGCCCTGGTGGTGATGAACCTCTCGGCGCGGCTCAACCTGTTCCTCGGGGTGCGCAACCTGCACGCCGAGTTCCTGCCGGACCATCTCGGCTATCTCGCCTGCTACCTCTCGCGGAAGCCGATGAACCTGCTGTTCCCGGTCTCGGTGAGCCTCGGGACCATCGCGGCGGCCCTGCTCGGGCGCGCGGCCCTCGGCGCCGACTTGCTGGAACACGAGCTGATCGGCTTCACGGTGCTGGCGACGCTGACCGCGCTCGCCACCCTGGAGCACTGGTTCCTGATGCTGCCGCTGCCGTCGGCGGAGCTGTGGCGCTGGAGCCTGCCGACCCGGGCACCCGGGGAGACGGTCCGTCCGCGGGATCGGGTGTAGGACCGCGCCTCATCCCGAACGATGGCCTCCGGCTTTCGGACCAGGATGATGCGGGGACAAGGACAGGGAGCGTCGTTCCGGCCTGCGGAGTGACGCCCCCGGAGATCACAGCCGGGCGACGCACGTCCACCAATCTGGAACTGGTCTTGTGCGAAGTCGGGTGTCACAGGCGGGATCAACCCGCAGCGGGAATTCGGGGAGAGGCGACATGGACTACGAAAAGTTCTTCGGGGCTGAGATCGCCGGTCTCCACCGCGAAGGCCGCTACCGGGTCTTCACCGACCTTGAGCGCCACGCCGGCAACTTCCCGCACGCCACCCACCACCACACGGGCGGCACGCGGCCCGTGACCGTCTGGTGCTCCAACGACTATCTCGGGATGGGCCAGCACCCCACCGTCACCGGGGCGATGCACGAGGCGATCGACCGCTGCGGCGCGGGCGCGGGCGGCACCCGCAACATCTCGGGCACCAACCACTACCACGTGCTGCTGGAGCAGGAACTCGCCGACCTCCACGGCAAGGAGTCGGCCCTGCTGTTCACCTCCGGCTACGTGTCGAACTGGGCGGCGCTCGGCACCCTGGCGTCGCGCCTGCCGAACTGCGCGGTCTTCTCGGATTCCGAGAACCACGCCTCGATGATCGAGGGCATCCGGTTCTCCCGCGCCGAGCGCCACATCTTCCGCCACAACGACCCGGAGGACCTGAACCGCAAGCTCGGCTTGGTCGATCCGGCCCGGCCGAAGCTGGTGGCCTTCGAGTCGGTCTACTCGATGGACGGCGACATCGCCCCCATCGCCGAGATCTGCGACGTGGCCGAGGCCCATGGGGCGCTGACCTACCTCGACGAGGTTCACGCGGTCGGCCTCTACGGCGCCCGCGGCGGCGGCATCTCGGAGCGGGACGGCGTCGCCCACCGGCTCGACGTGATCGAGGGGACGCTCGGCAAGGCGTTCGCGGTGCATGGCGGCTACATCACGGCCTCCGAGAAGCTGTGCGACTTCGTGCGCAGCTTCGCCTCGGGCTTCATCTTCACCACCTCGCTGCCGCCCGCGGTGGCGGCGGGCGCGGCGGCCTCGATCCGCCACCTGAAGGCGAGCGGCACCGAGCGCGCCCGGCATCAGGAGCGCGTCGCCAAGGTCCGGCAGGCGCTGGAGGCCGCCGACATCCCGACCATGCCGAACGACAGCCACATCGTGCCGGTGATGGTCTGCGATCCGGTGCTGTGCAAGGGCATCTCCGACACCCTGCTCGACGAGTTCGGCATCTACGTGCAGCCGATCAACTACCCGACGGTGGCCCGCGGCACCGAGCGCCTGCGGATCACCCCGTCACCGCTGCACACGGATGCCGACATCGCGCATCTGGTCGAGGCGCTCAGCACCATCTGGGGGCGGATCGGTCTCCGGCAGAAGGCGGCGGAGTAGGGCGCTCTTCCCTCCCCCGTGCGGGGAGGGGTAGGGGTGGGAGTGGTGCAGATGGCACCGCTTCGACCCATCCTGCGCCACCCCCACCTCCGACTCCTCCCCGCAAGGGGGAGGAGAGGGGGCACAGTGCGAGTTCTGCGTGCCCACCTTCCCCTTCTCGGCCATCGTCGGCCAGGACGAGATGCGCCAAGCGCTGCTGATCGCGGCGGTGGACCCGGCGGTCGGCGGCGTGCTGGTGTTCGGCGACCGCGGCACCGGCAAGTCCACGGCGATCCGGGCGCTCGCCGCCCTGCTGCCGCCGATGCGGGCCGTCGTCGGCTGCCCATACAATTGCGACCCCGACAGCCCGGCAGACTCCTGCCCGCACTGCGCGGCGGGCGGCCCGCGCAAGAGTCACAAGAAAGCGGTGCCGGTGGTGGATCTGCCGCTCGGCGCCACCGAGGACCGGGTGGTCGGCACCCTCGATCTGGAACGGGCGCTCGGCGCCGGCGTGAAGGCGTTCGAGCCGGGGTTGCTCGCCCGGGCCAACCGCGGTTTTTTGTATATCGACGAAGTGAATCTCCTGGAGGACCACCTCGTGGATCTCCTGCTCGACGTGGCAGCCTCCGGCGTCAACACCGTGGAGCGCGAAGGGCTGTCGCTGCGCCACCCGGCGCGGTTCGTGCTGGTCGGCTCCGGCAACCCGGAGGAGGGGGAGTTGCGCCCGCAGCTGCTCGACCGGTTCGGGCTCGCCTGCGAGGTCGTGACCCCGAAGGACATCCCGACCCGCATCGCGGTGGTGCGCGCCCGCGACGCCTACGAGCGCGACCCGGAGGGTTTTTGCGCCGCACGATCCGGCGAGGAGCGGAAGATCCAGAAAAGAATCCTGCTGGCGCGGGAGCGACTGCCGTCCGTGACCGTGCCGGATGCCGCCCTGGAGCGCACGGCGCGGCTCTGCCTCGCCCTCGGGACGGATGGCCTGCGCGGCGAGCTGACGCTGATGCGCACCGCCCGGGCGCTCGCCGCCCTCGACGGCGCCGAGACGGTCACCGACGATCACCTCCGCCGCATCGCGCCGGCCGCCCTGCGCCATCGCCTGCGGCGCAACCCGCTGGACGAATCCGGCTCCACCGCCCGGGTGGAGCGGGCGCTGACGGAGGTGTTTTTGTGACGGGCGCGCCGCCTGTCCCGCCCCCCTCTGTGGACTGCGATGGTCACACATCGCGTCCGGATGCGGGCAAAGGCCGGACACACACGCCTCTCCCTCCCCCCTCTGCGGGGGAGGGAGAGGCGCCCAATCTCTGGGCTGATGCCCATCGCGCCGCCCATCTCATTGCCGCCGACCCGATCGCCTACGGCGGCGCGGTCGTCCGAGCCCCGCCCGGCCCGGTCCGCGAGCGCTGGCTCGACACCTTACGTGCCGCGCTCCCGCCCGACACACCCTGGCGCCGCCTGCCGCCCGGCATCGGCGACGATGCCCTGCTCGGCGGCCTCGACCTCGCCGCGACCCTGGCGGCCGGCCGCGCAGTCGCCCGGGCCGGCCTGCTGGCGGGGGCCGATGGCGGGATCGTCGTCGTGCCGATGGCCGAGCGCCTGCCCCCCGGCACCGCGTCGCGCCTCGCGGCCGCCCTCGACACCGGCACCGCGTCGGACCGGCCGGCCCGGTTCGGCCTGATCCTCCTCGACGAGGGCGACGGGGACGAGGCGGTCGCCGAGACCCTGGCCGATCGCCTCGCCTTCCGGATCGACCTGAGCGGGATCGGGCTCGCGGAGACGTGGGCCGATTCCCCGGATCCCGAGCCCGGCGCCGCGGCCGCCGATCCGGTCGGCGACCTCTGCGCCCTCGCCGAGGCTTTTGGCGTGGCGTCGCTGCGCGGCCCGATCCTGGCGACGCGCGTGGCGCGCGGGCTCGCGGGGGACAGGCCGATCGGCCGGCAGGACATCGTCACGGCCGCGCGCCTCGTCCTGGCGCCCCGCGCCACGCGTCTGCCCGCTCCGCAAGAGCCCGCCCGGGAGGAACCGGCCCCGGAGAACGCGACGCCGCCGGAGGAACCACGCGCGGAGCCGCCGCCCGACGATGCGGCCGAACCCGCCGCCGCAGACAGGCCCGAGGAGATCGTGCTGGAGGCGGTGCGGGCGGCGATCCCGCCGAACCTGCTCGACCAGTTGCTGGCTGGCCGACACCCGCTTGCGGGGGCGAAGGCGGGCCGGGTCGGTCAGGCGGCGGCGTCCCGGACCGGGCGGCCGATCGGCAGCCGGCGGGGCGATCCGCGGCGGGGGCGCCTCGATCTGCTCGGCACCCTGCGGGCGGCGGCGCCCTGGCAGGCCGTTCGCCAAACAGAGGGGGAGACCCACCGCATCGTCGTCCGGCGCGACGACCTGCGGATCCGGATCCTGCGGCAGCGGACCGAGACCACCACGGTGTTCTGCGTCGACGCCTCGGGCTCGGCGGCGCTGGAGCGGCTGGCCGAGGCCAAGGGCGCGGTCGAGCTGCTGCTGGCCGAGGCCTATGTGCGGCGCGACCGGGTGGCGCTGGTGGCGTTCCGCGGCACGGGCGCCGAGCTGGTCCTGCCGCCGACGCGCTCGCTCACCCGTGCCAAGCGCGGGCTCTCCGGGTTGCCGGGCGGGGGCGGGACGCCGCTGGCCGCCGGGATCGACGCCGCGGTCGCGGTGGCGGTCGGCGTGCGCCGGGGCGGCAGCCGGCCGGCGATCGTGCTGCTGACCGACGGGCGCGCCAACGTCGCGCGCTCGGGGGAGGGCGGCCGTGCCCGGGCCGGGGCGGAGGCCCTGCAGGCGGCCCGGGCCTTGCGGGCAGCCGGTCTGCCGACCCTCGTGGTCGATACCGGGAGCCGGGGCGAGGAGGCCCGGGCGGTCGCGGACGCGATGGGCGCCCGCTATCTGAAGTTGCCGCGCGCCGAAGCCGGACAGCTCAGCGCGGCGGTGCGGGCGGCGCTCTGAGCGCCGCGGCCGACTTGGCTCAGAGGTGGCCGGCGCCGCCGATATCGGCCACGCGCTGGTGGTGGGCGAGCCACGCGTTCAGCATGTCGCGGACGATGGCGCGGACGCTCCAGCCGCCGGACGCCGGGGCCGCGATGTTCTGGGTCGAGGAGGTGAAGAGGATCATGGCCTGCTCCAAAGTCGGGGTGTGTGTGTTGTTCTTGTTCGACCGGATTATGCCGACTCTCCCGCAGTGCAACAAACGCGTTCCGATCAGCCGTGGCATGCGGCGACCGCATGGAATTCCAATGCCTTACGAAATAGTTCTGCGGCTGCACGATAGCGCGCGCAGCCGGCCGCCATCGATGTGTTTTGGTGCAGTGCGGGAGACATGGGCGTGCTGAACCCCTTCGACGCGGACCGTCCGGACTGGGAGACCGAAGGTCGGGACTGGCCGCACCGGGCAGCGAGCTGCTTCGTCGAGGCGGCGGGCCTGCGCTGGCACGTGCAGGAATTCGGCCGGCCCGACGCGCCGGAGCTGCTGCTGCTGCACGGGACCGGGGCCGCGACCCATTCCTGGCGCGGGCTGGCGCCGCTTCTGGCCGCGGATTTCCACGTGACCGCGCCGGACCTGCCGGGCCACGGCTTCACGGACCCGCTGCCCGATTCCGACCTGTCGCTGCCCGGCATGGCGCGGGCGGTGGCGGGTCTGGTGGCGGCGCTCGGCCGGCCGCCGGTGCTCGCGGCCGGCCACTCCGCGGGGGCGGCCGTGCTGGCGCGGATGTGCCTCGACGGCGCCATCGCGCCCCGGCTGCTCGCAGCCTTCAACGGCGCCCTGGCGCCCCTGCCGGGGGCGGCGAGCTTCCTGTTCCCCGGCATGGCGCGGATGCTGTTCCTCAACCCGTTCACCCCCAAGATCTTCGCCTGGACGGCCGACCGGTCGGCGGCCAAGCGGCTGATCGAGGGGACGGGCTCGCGCCTCGATCCGCAGGGTGTCGAGCTCTACCGGCGGCTGTTCGCCCGGGCCGGCCATGTCCGCGGGGCGCTGGGCATGATGGCGAACTGGGACCTCGAGGGCCTGCACCGGGCCCTGCCGGGCCTGACGACCCGCACCCTCCTCATCGTCGGCGGCGACGACCGGGCGATCCGGCCCGACACCGCCTTCGGGGTGCGCGACCGCCTGCCCGACGCCCGGGTGGCGCTGATCCGCGGCCTCGGCCACCTCGCCCACGAGGAGGCCCCGGAGCGCGTGGCGGAGGTGTTGCGCGCGGAAGCGCGGGCCATGGGCCTCGTGTCCGAGAGTCCACCCAATCTACAGACATCGTCTTGAGTCTGTCGGAACCGAAATCCGGGGTTTCCCACGGGCGAGCCTTTGGGCAGGGGTTCGGGGGCGGAGCCCCTGAGACTCCGGCTTCGCCCGACACCGGACAACGTCCGGCACCGGACAACGTCCGGCACCAGGGCGCTGCCCGGGACCCACGAAAGGGCTCTCCCCCTCGAAACCCGGATCAAGGGTATCTTGGTCCGGACAGCGGGACTGGCGCCGGCCTTGCCTGGGTCGTAGAGCCTGCCGCGAAACCAGAACCTGAGGAGCAGCCGGAACGATGGCGAGACCCGTGATCGGCGTCATCGGCAATGCCCGCCTGCTCGACAACCGGTTCCCGGCGCAGATCGTCGGCGAGAAGAACATGCGCGCGCTCGCCACGGTGGCGGGTGCCCTGCCGCTGATGTTCGCCGCCGCCCCGGCGATCACCGATCTCGGCGACCTCCTCGACACGGTGGACGGGATCCTGCTCACGGGCGGCCGGGCCAACGTCCACCCGACCCGGTTCGGGGCCGAGCCCTGCGCCGCGCACGAGCCCTACGACGAGCCCCGCGATGCCGTGGCGCTGCCGCTGATCGAGGCCTGCGTGGCCCGCGGCGTGCCGCTGTTCGGCATCTGCCGCGGCTTCCAGGAGATGAACGTCGCCTTCGGCGGCAGCCTGCACCCCGAGATCCGCGATCTGCCCGGCCGCCTCAACCACCGGATGCCGCGGCTGGAGAATGGCGAGATCCACCCGGATCTGGACGTGATCTTCGCCGACCGCCACGAGGTCCGCCTGACGCCCGGCGGCGCCTTCACGCAGCTTCTGGAGCGCGAGACGATCCGGGTGAATTCCCTGCACGGACAGGGCATCCTGGAGCCCGGCGCGCGGGTGGTGATCGAGGGCGTGGCCGAGGACGGGACGATCGAGGCGATCCGGATCCGCGACGCGGCGGGCTTCGCCCTCGGGGTGCAGTGGCACGCCGAGCACGACCCCGCGACCAACCCGATCAACCGGGCGCTGTTCATGGCCTTCGGGGATGCGGCGGCGGCGTGCCGCCGGGCGCGGGATTCGGTCCGCGTCTGAACGCCGGCATTCGGGCGCATCGGCCCGATTTTCTCGTCCAGCGCCGCAGTACTGCCGCGCACCGACGAGAACAACATATGTTCGGCTCCGGCATAACATACATTTGTCTGCCCGCTCAGAACCGGACAGACCTTTTCCGCCCTGCGATCAATTCTTGTGCGCGCATGGCCGGAACCCCCTTATCCTGTGGACGACCTGTCGCAGCTCGGAACAGCGCGGCGGAGATCGGGTTGCCCGAGTCCCGCATCCAGGCTGCCTCCTTCCAGGGCAGGGCTGCGCACAACACAGGCACCGACCGCATGCAGTTTCCCCGCGACGACCGAGAGCACCCTCGTGCCGAGGCCTTCCGCGATTTCATCCGCAACCCGCCCTTCCCCTGCGTCGGCGCCAAATCGGCGCTGTCGCGCGGGCGCATGACCATCGTGGTCGCCCGGGACATCGCCTCGGGCTGGGACGACATGCGGATCTACCCGGCGCTTCTCGCCTTCGTGGCGCGTTACCGCCTTGAGCCGGACCTGTTCCAGAGCTTCGCGGTGGTGTTCGAGGGCCCTGGCGACCTCTCCGAGGAAGGGTTCGAGCGCAATCTCTGGGCGCGCGCGCAGTCGCTCACCGACAAGGATGTCTGGCTCGGCCAGCCCCACGACACCCGGGTGGCGGACGATCCCGACAACCCGCACTTCTCCCTGAGCTTCGGCGGGGAGGCGTTCTTCGTGGTCGGCCTCCACCCGAACGCGAGCCGCCCGGCCCGGCGCTTCTCCTCGCCGGTGCTGGTCTTCAACCTGCACGCGCAGTTCGAGCGGCTGCGCGCGGAGGGCCGCTACGAGAAGCTCCGCGCCTCGATCCTGGAGCGCGACCAAGCGTTCGCCGGAAGCCTGAACCCGATGCTGGCGCGCCACGGCGATGCCTCGGAGGCGCGCCAGTACAGCGGCCGCGTAGTCGGGTCGGACTGGCGCTGCCCGCTCCAGGCCCGTCCGGAGCAGACGTCCGACGCCGGAAAACCCAACACGGTTTGGCATCCGCCGGCCCTGCCCTTCGACCGGTCCCTGCCGGGAACCGGGGCATAAGGCGGGTGCTCGCTGTGGGCAATTGGCGCAAGCCCTGGGCGCGGGCGATTGTTTCGGGGACAGGTGCGCGGGAGATCACGGCGTGAGCGGAGCCAGCATGGATCGACCGGCGGTGCAGCGGATCGCGCCGCGCACGGGCGTCGCCTTCACCCTGGATCGGGGCCAGCGCCTCACGGTGATCGACCCGAACGGTGAGCAGGTGGCCGATCTCGTGGCCTATAACCGGCACGACATCGGCGAGGTGATCTCGTCCGGCCGGACCCTCGATTACGCGAGCCGGATCTACCTCACCACCGGCGACCCGCTCTATTCCAACCGCTCCAACGTGCTGCTGCGGATCGTCGAGGACACGGTGGGCCGCCACGACTTCCTGCTGACGCCGTGTTCGGCCGACACGTTCCGGATCATCTACGGCGACACCGACCCGCATCGCGGCTGTTTCGGCAACCTCGCGGCGGCGCTCGCCCCCTACGGCATCGCGCCGGACGCGATCCCGGTGGCGTTCAACTGCTTCATGAACGTGCCGATCGACGGCACGACAGGGGCGCTGACCGTCGAACCGCCGCTCAGCCGGGCCGGGGACCGCATCGCGTTCGTGGCCGAGACCGACCTGATCATCGGCCTGACCGCCTGCTCGGCCCTGCAATCGAACAACGGCAGCTTCAAGCCGATCGACTATCGGGTCGAGGGCTGACGGGCCGGGAGGGGATAGGTGATCAGTCCGCGCCGGGCTGACGACGCGCACACGCAGCCTATTGGACCGATATTTAATCCAGGTTAATCGCCCAGCCTTGAGGCAGTACATCGCGCGCAGCCGTATCGATGGATCGTCGCACCGTTGTGCGATCGTCGTCCGCCGTCGACTCGCTTCGAAATTTGCCATTTACTAACCTGAACAGACGATTCTGCGCCGGCCCAGCGCACCGGCGGCCCGTCCCGATCCGGTGCAGGCGTCTCGGCGGCCATCGCCGTCCTCGTTTCGGTGCCCGGATGACCCCCACGCAGACAGACCAGACCTCCGCCGACGGCTTTGTGCCCTGGCGGGGCGTCGCGACGCTCAAGCTGCGCCACAAGCTCGCGGCGGTGATGGCCCTGGTGGTCGTGGCGATGGGCGCACTGAGCACCCTCGGCGTCCTCGACATCCGGTCCTCGGCGCTGGAGGATCGGGAACTCATGACGCGCCGCCTCTCCGAGGTGGCCCGGAGCCTCGTCGTCCATTACGAGGCGCTGGCGAAAGCGGGCCAGATGTCGACCGAGGCGGCCCAGCAGGCGGCGCTGACCGCGATCAGCGCCCTGCGCTTCGGCAACGAGGATTACTTCTTCGTCCTCTCCGCCGACGGACGGCTGATCGCCAACGCCTTCAACGCCAAGAACGTCGGCAAGCAGGTCCTGGATCAGACCGACATGCCCGGCGGCAAGCGCTACTTCGCCGAGATGGTCGAGACCGCCCTGCGCGACGGCTCGGGCGTCGTGAACTACATGAAGCCGCGGCCCGGCGGGACCGAGCCGGTCGAGAAGATCGCCAGCGTGCAGATGTTCAAGCCCTGGGGCTGGATCGTCGCCACCGGCCTCTACCGCGACGACGTGTACGCGGACGTGCGCAGCCGGGCGACCACGATCGCGCTCTGGTCTGTCGGCCTTGCGCTCCCGGTCGTGGCCCTGCTCCTGCTGATCGGCAACAGCCTGTCGCGCCCGATCACCCGCCTGACCGCCGCGATGCGCGGCCTCGCGGAGGGCGACCTCGCCGCCCCGGTGGCGGATCAGCGGCGCGGCGACGAGGTCGGCGCGATGGCCCGGGCCGTCCAGGTGTTCAAGGACGCGCTGATCGCCAAGCGCGCGGCCGACGCCGCCGCCGTGGAGGAGAACGCGGCCAAGATGCGCCGCGCGGAGCTGCTCGACGCGGTCACGGCCCGGTTCGACGCGCAGGTCAGCGCCCTGACGCAGGGCCTGGCCTCGGCCGCGGTGGAGATGGAGGCCACCGCCCGGGAGATGACGCGCACCGCCGCGCGCACCACCGAGCAGTCGGTCCGCGTGAGCGCGGCCTCCGAGCAGACGTCGAGCAACGTCCAGACCGTGGCGGCCGCCAGCGAGGAGATGTCGGCCTCGATCCAGGAGATCGCGGCCCGGGTCGCCCAGTCGTCGTCGATGGCCGACCGGGCCAGCACCGACGTCGCCCGGGCCAATGCGCTGATGCAGGTCCTGTCCCGGGGGACGGAGCAGATCAGCGAGGTGATGGGGCTGATCGCCGGGATCGCCGGGCAGACCAACCTGCTCGCCCTCAATGCGAC
Organism: Methylobacterium sp. J-030; assembly: GCF_022829545.1. Classification (GTDB taxonomy): domain Bacteria; phylum Pseudomonadota; class Alphaproteobacteria; order Rhizobiales; family Beijerinckiaceae; genus Methylobacterium. The sequence goes on from NZ_JAKSYM010000043.1 coordinate 43,649, forward strand.
CATCGAGGCGGCTCGCGCCGGCGAGGCCGGCAAGGGCTTCGCCGTGGTGGCGGGCGAGGTGAAGGCGCTGGCCAGCCAGACCGCCAAGGCCACCGAGACGATCGCCGGCCAGATCGCCGCGATCCAGGGCGAGACCCGGCACGCGGTCGAGTCGATGCGGGCGATCGGCAGCTCGATCGACGCGATGCGCACGGTCGCGCTGAGCGTGGCCGCCGCCATGGAGGAGCAGGGGGCGGCGACCAGCGAGATCGTCCGGAACGTCTCGCAGGCCGCCCAGGGCACCCAGGCGGTGAGCGCCGACATCGCGGACGTGCACGCGGCCGCCGGCGAGACCGGGGCGGCCTCCGGACAGGTGCTGAGCGCCGCGCAGGAGCTGGCGCGCTACTCGGCGAGCCTGGGGCAGGAGGTGTCGACCTTCCTCGCCGCCGTGAAGGCCGCTTGAGGCCACCTCAACCCGGGGGTGGACGGCGCAGGGTCGAGCGCAGACGATTCGAACCGGACAATTCCGGGCCGGGGCCGGCAGCCCCGCCCGCGTGCGGGATCGATCGATGCGCTTCGCCCCTGTGGCCCTGTGGACGCGGGACCTCGACGCCGCCGCCGCGATCTGGCGGGCGAATTTCTACGCGACACCGGGCTCCTTCGCTGCGCTCGCAGAGACGGCAACGCCAAGGTCCGTGACGGGAAACGGTTGGCGGGGCGCGACCCGCTTTTCAGACGCGGGCGCCGTGATAACCGTCACGCATGCGCGACGACGAAGAGCGGATCGACGACGCGGCCCTGGCTCTGCTGTGGCCGACCCTCCATGACGGTAACTGGGCCTGGAAGGGCTTCGATTGGGACGTGCTCGGCCGCCTGCACGCCAAGGGGATGATCCACGATCCGGTCGGACGCACCAGATCCGTGGCGTTCACCGAGGAAGGCCTGAGTCGCGCGGAGGCCTTGTTCCAGACCCTGTTCACCCGGCCCGACTGAGCACCCCTCACGCGATCCCGTCGATCGCCACCCGCAGGTGCTCCGGCCCGCGGAGCGCCGCGCCCTGCCGGTAGGGCGGCGGATCCGCGATCAGGCGCGGCGCCTTCAGCCGGCGGGCGAGGGCGGTGAGCGCCGCCTCGGCCTCGAACCGGGCGAGCGGCGCGCCGACGCAGTAATGCAGGCTGCCGCCGAAGCCGAGATGGCGGGTGCCGGTCCGGTCCGGGTCGAAGCGGTCCGGGTCCGGGAACACGGACTCGTCGCGGTTGCCGGCGGCGAGCAGCAGCACGAGGTCGGCGCCCTCGGGGACCGTCACCCCCGCGATGTCGATGGCCGAGAGCGTCCTGCGGGTTCGGAACTGCACCGGCGGCTCGTAGCGCAGCAGTTCCTCGATCAGCCGCGGAGCCCGCGTCGGGTCCTGGCGCAGGCGCTCCAGCTCGTCGGGATGGCGCAGCAAGGTGAGAAGGCCGTTGGTGATCAAATTCACGGTGGTCTCGTGGCCCGCCACCAGCATCAGGATCGAGGTGGCGATCAGGTCGTAATCGCCCATCTTCACGCCGGCCGGGGTCGCGTGGTTGGCGAGCCCCGACAGCATGTCGTCCCGCGGATGCCGGCGCTTCTCCCGGATCAGGTCCCCCATGTAGCCGCCGATCGCATCGAAGGTCCGGCTGTTCTTGGCTCGGATCTCGGTGTTGGACAGGCTGTCGGGTTCGAGCGCGGTGGCGAGCTGCGTCGCCCAGCCATGAAATTTCGGCTCGTCCTCCCGGGGCACCCCGAACAATTCGCAGATCACCGTCACGGGCAGCGGGTAGGCGAGGTCATCGACGGCGTCGATCTCCCGGGCCTCGCGCTTCTCCTCCAGGAGGTCGGTCACCAGCGCGTCGGAGCGGGCGCGCATCGCCTGGACGCGCGCGCAGGAGAACTGGTGCATCACGGCCGAGCGCAGGGCATCGTGGTCCGGCGGATCGCGGAAGATGAAGACCCGGTGGCGGTCCATCATCCAGTCCTTGAGCGGTTTCACGATCAGGTCGGTGAGCGGGTTGCCGGTGCGCGGGCGGTCGGCGGGGGGCAGCGTGTCGGAACTCACCCGCGGGTCCTGCAGCAGGCGCGCGATGGTGCCGTGGGTCGCCGCCACCCAGGTGCCCTCGGCGGTGCCGTCGTCCTGGCGCGAGACGGGGTTCTGGCGCAGCTTGGCGTAGACCGGGTAGGGGTTCGGCCGGTTGGCGAAATCCTTGACCTGATCGAGGAGGCTGGAGTCGGGCATCGAGATCCTCAAAGCGCTCTCCGCCGAAGTGGTTGCCGGTTCGGCGTCAGGGAGCGCGTCAGACTAAAGACTTAGGGCCATTCCCGACCGCGGCGCGATCGGCCATGGCCCTAAGAAAAGCCCGGGTCGAGGATCGCGACGCCCTTCGGCCGGTCGGTGGCGGCCCCGGCCGGCGGAAAGGGCGCACCGGCCGCGACCAACTCGGCATGGGCCGGCAGCCACCGGGCGGAATCCACCGAGACGGCCGCGATGCAGCGCCCCGCCCGGCCGTAGAGGGCGATGAAGCGGCCGGTCGCGGGGTTCCCCTGCGCGATCACCACCGCGTCGGCACCCTGGGTCAGGCCGGCGGACTTCACCACGAGGTCGCCTTGCGTCGACCAGAAGGTCGGCATGGCGCCGTAGGCCGCGTCGGGCGGCGCGCCGGCGAGCAGCCGCCCGGCATGGGCGGCCTGGGCCACGGCATGGCTCCAATGCTCAAGGGCGACCCGCCGTCCGTCGTAGAGCGGGTGGGGAAAGCGCGCCACGTCGCCGGCCGCCGCGATCTGCGGATCGGACTGGCCCTCCGCGTCGAGAACGTGGCCGGCGCCGTCGCAATCGACCCCGCCCGGATCGACCGACAGGCCGGCCCCGTCGAGCCACTCGGTGTTGCGGACGGCGCCGAGCGCGACGACCGCGATGTCGGCCTCGATCCGGCCGCCGCCGACGCAATGCGCGCGGACCAGCCGGCCGCCCGCACCCTCCAGCCACTCGATCTCGGTGCCGCAGCGCAGATCGACGCCGTGGCCCGCATGGATCGCCCCGATGAACGCGCCGATGGTACGGCCCAGGACCCGGGCCAGAGGGGTCGGCCCGGGGTCCACCAGGGTCACGGGCAGGTCGAGCTTGCGGCACAGGCTCGCGACCTCGCAGCCGATGAAGCCGCCCCCGATCACCAGAACGCGCCGCGGGCCGGCGGCCAGCGCCCGCCGCAGGGCCGCGGCATCGTCCCGCCCGCGCAGGGTGAAGACGCCGGCAAGCCGGCCCTCGTGCGGGTTCGGCCAGGGGCGGGCCCGGGTGCCGGTGGCGATCAGCAGGCGGTCGTAGGGCAGGGCGCGCCCGTCCGCGAGCCGCACCGTGCCGGCCCGCCGGTCGAGGCCGGCGGCCGGGGTGCCGAGCTGCCAGTCCACATCCGCGTCGAGGCCGTGCGGCAGGGCGGTGGATTCCGCGGGGATCGCGCCGGCGAGGACGTGCTTGGACAGGGGCGGACGGTCATAGGGGAAATGGGGCTCGGCCCCGACGATCGTCAGGGATCCGGAGAAGCCCGCCTCCCGCAGGGCCTCGGCGCCGCGCAGGCCCGCGAGGCCCGCGCCGACGATCACCGCGCGTTCGAGGGCCGCCATCAGGCCCCCCGCCCCCGATCCTCGACCCGGATCGCCTGGACCGGACAGGCGACGCGCGCCCGCTCGATGTCGTCGCGATCCTGCGCGGCCGGGGCCGGATCGTAGAACAGCGCCTCGTGCCCCTCGATGCGGAAATGCCGCGGCGCCGCGTAGCAGCACTGGGCATAGGCCTGACACAGGTTGAGATCGACGCTCACCCGGAGGCCGGGCGGGGATCCGGGTGACGCATCGGCGCGGGTCGACATGGCGGAGCAACCGCGCGGAACGTCCCGGGTTCCACGCTGCGGGATCGCTGCGTCGGACCCGTCGAACTGTCCGCGACCTTCCCCATGGATCGGGGCAGCCGCAATTCCCTTGGTCCCCGATTCGCCCTAATGTTGCGCTGCCCCGCGGGCCTCCGATGCGCCGCGGCTCAGGAGGGCACCATGCCGCACGGTGCACGCACGCGCCTCACCGCCCTCATCCTGCTGCTCGGCATCGGCAGCGCCACCGCCGAGCCCGCTCCGGGCACGACCTGGACGGATCCACCGGCCCACAAGCCCTCCGCCGAGGCGCCGGACCGGAAGGCGGCGGCGCCCGCATCGACGCCGTCGGCCCCTTCGACACCCGCCGCCGTCGCCGAGGAAGCCCGGCCCGTCCCCGCCGTACGCAGGGCCACCGCGCGGCGCGCCCCGGTCCGAACCGCCGCGCGGCGCGCGGCGCCCAAGCGCGTCGCCGCCACGGCCCATCGGTCGCACTTCGCTGCGGCACCGCCCCCGGTGATCGCCGGTCCGCGCGTCGCCCCAGGGGCGCCGCCCCCGCCGCCGGGACGCTATGGCTACGCGCGCTACAGGCCCTACGGCTACGGCCCGGGCTACGGCCCCGGCTACGCCGACGAGCGCCTCGACCGCCTGAGCAGCGCCGAGGCCGCGGGCTATCTCGTGGTGCACCGCCGGACGGTGATGTTCCCCGACGGCCGGACGCTGCGCGTCTACCGGCCGGACGACGGCGAGCCGTTCTGATCCGGGGCGGGCGCGAACACCGCCCGCAGCGGCGCGCGTAAAATCTTTCCGGCCGGGTTGCGGGGCAGGAGCCCGTCCCAGATCACGATCCGCACCGGCACCTTGAAGGCCGCCAGCCGCTTCGCCGCGAAGGCCCGGATCGTCTCCGGGCTCGCCTCGGCTCCCTCTTCCAGCACCACGATGGCGCCGGGCTCCTGGCCGAGCGTCGGATGGGGCACGGGCAGCACCACGGCGTCGATCACGTCCGGGTGCGCGCAGAGGACATTCTCGACCTCGCAGCAATAGATGTTCTCGCCGCCGCGGATCAGCATGTCCTTGATCCGGTCGACGATGGTCAGGAAGCCCTCGTCGTCCACCCGGGCGAGGTCGCCCGTGCGCAACCAGCCCTCGGACAAGACCTCGGCGGTCGCCTGCGGGTCGTCCCAGTAACCGCGGACCACGTTCGGGCCCTTCACGCAGAGCTCGCCGACGCTGCCGGGGGCTAGGTCGTTCCCGAGGGGATCGAGGATCCGCACCTCGCAGACCGGCAGCGGCGGCCCGCAGGAATCGGGGTGCGCCCAATAATCCTCGCCCTGGTGATGGGTGAAGGTTGCCGAGGTCTCGGTCATGCCCCAGCCGGTGCCGGGGACGACCTTCGGCAGGATCTCGCCCAGCGTCCGCACGAGGTCGCCGGCGGCCGGCGCGCCGCCGTAGGTGACGGCATCGAGGCTCGGCAGCGTCCGCCCGGCCTCCCGGGCCGCGGTGGCGAGCTGCCACGCGATGGTCGGCACGCCGCCCGCGCTGGTGCAGCCCTCGCGCTCGATCAGGTCGAGGGCCGCGTTCGCGTCCCAGCGGTGCATCATCACGAGGCGATGGCCGCCGTAGAGCGCCGCCCCGAGGCTCGCGTGACAGCCAGTGACATGGAACAGGGGAATCACCAGCAGCGCCACCCGCTGCGGCGCGGCCGGGTCGGGCTTCGGCGGGCTCTCGCCCCGGCGCAGGAAGCTGCGCGCCGCCGAGTAGGGATAGGCCATCACCGTGGTGGCGGCCGCCCGGTGGGTGCCGACCGCCCCCTTGGGCTTGCCGGTGGTCCCCGACGTGTAGAACAGGGTTGCGTCGTCCTCCGGATCGAGGGCGATGTCGGGCAGGGCTGAATCGGGGAGGGCGGCCCAATCCGTCACCGGGCCGAGGATATCGGTGAGCGGCGTCGCCCGGGGATCGGGCGCCATCCGGGTGGTGTAGACCCGCTCCAGGGCCGGGCATTCGGGCAGGTGCGGGGCGAGCCGGCCGAAGCGGTCGCCGTCGGCGATCAGCACGCGCGCGCCGGAATGCTGCAGTCCGTAGGCGAGTTCGGGCCCGGTCCACCACGCGTTGAGCGGCGTGGCGATGGCGCCGGCGAGCAGGGCGCCGAAATAGCTCACCGGCCATTCGGGCAGGTTGCGCATCGCGACGGCGACGCGGTCGCCCTTGCGGATTCCCGCATCCGCCAGCGCCCGCGCCAGGGTGGTCGCCGCCCGGGCGAAGCCCGTGAAGGTCACGCGCTCGTCCTGGTAGACCACGAAGGTCTTGTCGGCGTGGCCGCGGGCGATCCCGAACAGCTCGCGCAGCGTCGGCGGGGCCTTCTCCCAGATCCGGGTCGGCACGCCCCGGATCGGCACCGTGGTGATCGCGAAGGCCCCCCCCGGGGCGGTGAGGCGCGCCTCGGCCTCGCGGAAGGCAATCGCCGGCCAGCCGGCGGGGATGCGGCGGTCGGGGCTCATCGGGCAATCGTCACGCCGCCGTCGATGACGAGGGCCTGACCGGTCACGAACCGGCCGGCCGCCGAGGCCAGGAACACCGCCGCGCCCGCGATCTCGTCGGGCTCGCCGATCCGGCGGAGCGGCGCGGCCTCCGTGGTGGCGGCCAGCATCGCGGAATCCTCCCACAGGGCCCGGGCGAAATCGGTGCGGATCAGGCCCGGGCATAGGCTGTTCACCCGGACATTGGCGGGGCCGTACTCCACCGCGTAGTTGCGGGCGAGTTGGAGGTCGGCGGCCTTCGAGACGTTGTAGGCGCCGATCACCGGCGACCCCTTGAGCGCTCCGATCGAGGAGACGATGACGATCGCGCCGTCCCGCCGCGCGACCATGCCGGGGGCGACCATCTGGATCAGCCAGTGGTTCGACAGGACGTTGTTCTCGAGGATCTTTTTGAATTGGGCGTCGGAGATGTCGGCCAGCGGCCCGTAATAGGGATTGCTGGCGGCGTTGCAGACCAGCACGTCCACGGGACCGAGCTGCCTTTCGGTCTCGGCGACCAGGGTTTCCAGTTCGTCCTTCACCGAGATGCTCGCCGGAATCGCCACCGCCCGGCCGGCGCCGTGGGCGGCCTCGATCTCGGCGACCACCGCGTCGCAGGCCGCCCGCTTGCGCGAGGAAATCACCACCCGGGCGCCGTGCTCGGCCATCCGCAGGGCGATCGCCCGGCCGATGCCCCGGGACGAGCCGGTGATGAGGGCGACCTTGCCGGTCAGATCGAACAGCGACATGGCAACAACGTGCTGTGGTTGAATGAGTGCGCGCTCTCCCTCCCCCCTCCCCCGCGGAGGGGGGAGGGGGAAGCGCGGGTCCGGCCGGCGTCGTGATTGATCTGATACCCGCCCATCCTCATGCCTCCCGCATCGACCGGCGCAGGCGCGCCATGCCGGCGAGCCAGCGCTCGGGATCCTCGACCCGGCGGCGGGCGTACTCCGCCACCTGCGGGTGCGGCAGGATCAGGAAGCGGCCCGACGCCAACCCGTCGAGGGCCGCCTCGGCCACCGCCTCGGGCGCCAGCACACCGTCGCGCGAGGCGGCGCTGGCGGCCCCCAGCATGGCGGTGTCGACGCCCTGCGGGCACAGGGCCGCGACCCGGATCCCGTCCTCGGCATGCGCGATGGCGATATGCTCCAGGAAGGCGAGCGCCGCGTGCTTGGTGGCCGAATAGGTGGCGCTGCCGATCTGGCTGAGCAGCCCCGCCGCCGAGACCGTGCCGAGGAACGCGCCCCCGCCCCGGGCGCGCCAGAGCGGGACCAGCACCCGCGCCGCGTGGACGTGGCCCATCACGTTCACCGACCAGGACCGCGCCCAGCTTTCGAGATCCGCCGAGGTGGCCAGCTCCGGATCGGGATCGCGCTCCAGGATGCCGGCATTGGAGCAGTACAGCGCGATCGGGCCGATCTCGGCCTCGATCCGCCCCAGGACCACGGCGACCGCGTCCGGATCCGCCACGTCGAGCGCGAAGGCCCGCCCGCCGAGCCGGGTGGCCACGGCCTCCGCCCCGGCCCCGTCCCGGTCGAGGGCCACGATCGTCGCGCCCCGCGCCTGCGCGGCCTCGGCGAGCGCCGATCCGATGCCCCGGGCGGCTCCGGTGACGGCGGCGACGCGGCCGGCGAGGTCCACGCCAGGGTCGATGCCAAGGTCCATGCTCAGGCTCCCGCCCGCTCGGCGAACGCCCAGGCCGCGGCGGCGAGCTTCGGCACCCGCGCCGCCATGGCGGCGGCGTGCTCGCTCGCGGCGTTGCCGGCCTTCGCGCGCGCGGCCACGCCCTGGAGGATGCCGACCAGCCGGAACAGGTTGTAGGCGAAGTACCAGTCGAGCTCGGGCAGGTTTGTGCGGTCCGCCGCCCGGCAGTAGAGCGCCACCGCCTCGTCCCTTGTGGGGATGCCGAGCGTCGGCAGGTCGAGCCCGCCGAGCCCGCTGCGCCCGTCGGCCGGCAGCTCCCACTGCATCAGCAGGTAGCTGAAATCGGCGAGCGGATCGCCGAGGGTCGACAATTCCCAGTCGAGCACCGCGCTGACGCCGCCGTCGCGGGAAAAGATCAGGTTGTCGAGGCGGTAATCGCCGTGGACCACGCAGGCACCCTGCTGCTCCGGCACGGTCCGGGGCAGCCACGCGATCAGCCGTTCGACATCCTCCAGGCGCCCGTCCTCGGCGGCGCGGTACTGGCGGGTCCAGCGGTCGACCTGCCGGGCGAAGTAGTTGCCGGGCCGGCCGTAATCGGAGAGCCCGGCCGCCTCCGGGTCGATGGCGTGGAGCCGCGCCAGCGTCGCGATCATGCCGGCATAGTGCCGGTGGCGGGCATGGGGATCGAGGCCCGGCAGGGCGCCGTCCCAGTGCACGGTACCGCCCACCGCCTCCATCACGTAGAAGGCCGCGCCGATGATGTTTTCGTCCTCACAGAGGGCGAAAGGCCTCGGAACCGGAAACCCCTCGCCGTAGAGGGCGCCGATCACCCGGAACTCGCGCTCCACCGCGTGGGCGGAGGGCAGGAGCTGGCCGAAGGGCTTTCGCCGCAGCACGTAGACCTGGCCCGGCGTATCGAGCCGGTAGGTCGGGTTCGACTGGCCGCCGCGGAACTGCTGCACGGTGAGCGGGCCGGCGTAGCCGCGGACGTGCCCGCCCATCCAGGCGGCGAGCTTCGCCTCGTCGACCCGGTGGCGCGGCTCGACCGGCTTCACGCCGGAGAAGACATCGGCCTCGCTCATGCGCGATCCGACTCGCGGCTGTTCGTGTAGCGCCCGAATTCCAGCCGGGCGATCGAGCGGTTGTGGACCTCGTCGGGCCCGTCGGCGAGCCGCAGGGTGCGGATGTGCGCGTACATCTTGGCGAGCCCGAAATCCTCCGACACGCCGGCCCCGCCATGGGCCTGGATCGCGTCGTCGATCACCTTCAGCGCCACCCGCGGCGCCGCGACCTTGATCATGGCGATCTCGAGCTTGGCGCCCTTGTTGCCGACCTTGTCCATCATGTCGGCGGCCTTCAGGCAGAGGAGGCGGGTCATCTCGATGTCGATCCGCGCCTCCGCGACCCGCTGCTCCCAGACCGACTGCTCGCTGATCCGCTTGCCGAAGGCGACGCGGGAGACCAGCCGGCGAGCCATCGCCTCCAGCGCGACTTCCGCCGCCCCGATGGTGCGCATGCAGTGGTGGATGCGGCCCGGACCGAGGCGCCCCTGGGCGATCTCGAAGCCGCGTCCCTCGCCGAGGATCAGGTTCTCGGCCGGGACGCGCACGTTCTCCAGCACCACCTCGCCGTGGCCCTTGGGCGCGTCCTCGTAGCCGAAGACCGGGAGCAGGCGCTCGACGCGCAGTCCGGCCGAGTCCATCGGCACCAGGATCTGCGATTGCTGGCGGTGGCGGGGCGCCTCCGGGTCGGTCTTGCCCATCAGGATCGCGAGGCGGCAGCGCGGATCGCCGACGCCGGTCGACCACCATTTGCGGCCGTCGATGACGTAGTGGTCGCCGTCGCGGCGGATCGACGTCGCGATGTTGGTGGCGTCCGAGGAGGCGACCTCCGGCTCGGTCATCAGGAAGGCGGAGCGGATCTCGCCCGCCATCAGGGGCGTCAGCCACCGCTCCTTCTGGGCCGCGGTACCGTAGCGGTGCAGCACCTCCATGTTGCCGGTGTCGGGCGCGGCGCAGTTGAACACCTCCGAGGCGATCCCGACCCGGCCCATCTCCTCGGCGCAGAGCGCGTAATCGAGGTTGGTCAGGCCGGCGCCGCGATACGCGTCCGTGTCGTGCTCGGAGGCGGGCGGCAGGAACAGGTTCCACAGGCCTTCGGCCCGCGCCCTGTCCTTGAGGCGTTCCATCGTGGGGGCGGGTTCGCGGCTCGCGGCACGCTCGGCCGCTACGGCCGCCGCCGCGGGCAGGATCTCGGTCGCGATGAAGGCGCGCACGCGCTCGAGCCAGCGCGTCTGGGATTGGGAGAGGTTGAAGTCCACGGCGTCCGCTCCCTCGGGATTTTCTGCATCATGCCGGCGCGAAGCTTGCGCCGGGCTGGGGTCCTTGCGTCTCCCTCTCCCCGTTGCGGGGGAGGGTGGCCCCTCCGTCAGCAGGGGTCGGGAGAGGGGAGCGACGGTGCAGAACAAAGCTCTGCGGTGCGCGTAGGTCGCGCCCCGTCCGGACACCGGGTTCCCCTCTCGCGGGCCTTCGTCCCGACCCGACCTGCTTCGGGAGCCACCCTCCCCCGCAGAGGGGGGAGGGGGAGCCGCGGAGATGGCAGCGCCGCCTCACAGATACGCCGCCCCCATCTCACTGGCGAAGCGCTGCGGCGGGCCCTCCCAGACGATCCGCGCCTGCTCCAGCACGTAGACCCGGTCGGCATGCGGCAGCGCGAAGGTGACGTTCTGCTCGCCGAGCAGCACCGTGATCGGCGTGGTCTGGCGCAGCTTCTCCAGCGCCTTCGACAGCAGCTCCAGGATCACCGGGGCGAGGCCGAGCGTCGGCTCGTCGAGGATCAGCAGGCGCGGGCGCATCATCAGCGCGCGGGCGATGGTCAGCATCTGCTGCTCGCCCCCCGAGAGGGTGCGGGCGCTCTGGCCCTCGCGCGCCTTGAGGATCGGGAACAGCTCGTAGAGCCACTCCCGCTGCTTCGCGCTCTCGGCCTTCGGGAAGTGCTGGCCGCCGAGATCGAGGTTCTCGCGCACGTTGAGGTCGCCGAACAGCTCGCGGGTCTCCGGCACCTGGACGATACCGGCGCGCGCGATGGCGGCGGGCTTCATCCGGGTCAGGTCCTGGCCGTCGAACCGGATCGTGCCGGTATGCGGCACGATCCCTGAGATGGCGTTAAACAGGGTGGTCTTGCCCGCCCCGTTCAGGCCGACCACCGAGACGAACTCGCCCTCGTGGACGTGGATCGAGGCGGAGCGCAGGGCCTGCGCCTTGCCGTAGAGCACGTCGACGCCCTCGACGGTGAGCAGCGAGTCCGGCTTGAACGCCGCCTCGGGCCGGGCCGCCGTCTCGATGCTGCCCCCGAGATAGACCCGGCGCACGGTCGGGTCGGCCATCACCGATTCGGCCGAGCCCTCGGCGATGCGCTCGCCGAGATACATGGCGAACACCCGGTCCACGAGGGCCGAGACGCTCTTCACGTTGTGGTCGACGAGGAGCACGGCCTTGCCCTCGTCGCGGAAGCCGCGGATCAGCTCCGAGAAGGCCGCGACCTCGCCGCCGGTCAAGCCCGCAAAGGGCTCGTCGACCAGCACCACGCGCGGGTCGCGGGCGATCGCCTTGGCGAGTTCCAGACGGCGCAGGTCGGCGAACGGCAGGGTGCCGGGGCGCCGGTCGGCGACCGCGCCGAGGCCGACGCGCTCTGCGATCTCTTGGGCACGGCGCGCGACGTGGGGATCCGCGGCGAGCCGGATCAGGCTGTCGGGCAGGAGCGCGAGGCTGATGTTCTCCAGCACGGTCTGCCGCTGCAGGGGCCGCGCGTGCTGGAACACGAGGCCGATCCCGGAACGCGCCACCCGATGGGCCGGCATCCCGCCGATCTCGCGACCGTCGAGGCGGATCGAGCCGGCGCTCGGGCGCTCCAGGCCCATGATCAGCTTCATCACGGTGGACTTGCCCGAGCCGTTCGGGCCGATCAGCCCCAAAATCTCCCCGGGCCGCAGGTCGAGGTCGATCTCCTTGACGGCGACGAGGCCGCCGAAGCGCTTGGTCAGGCCGCGCACGGTGAGGCAGGGTTCGGCCAGGACGGGAGACACGGCCCGCGGGGGCGCCACGGCGACGGTCATCGGGCTCTCCTGAAGGAGGCGAGGCCGAGCAGCCCCGAGGGCACGAACAGGATCACGAGCAGCGCCACCGCCGAGACCACGAAGGTCGAGAGCGCCCCGAGGGGACGCAGCAGCTCGCCCGCCGCGATCAGGAACACCGCGCCCAAAGCCGCGCCCACGATGGTGCGCCGTCCGCCCAGAACCGCCGCGATGATCACCTGCACGCCGACCGCCGTGTCGATCAGCGTGCCGACCGAGGCGGTGCCCATGTAGAAGACGACCAATCCGCCCGCCAGCCCCGAGAAGGCGGCGCTGACCGCGAAGGCCGCGAGCTTGTGCTTGGCGACGTTGAAGCCGAGCGCTCCGGTCACCACCGGATCCTGCCCGGCGGCCTGGAGGATCAGGCCCACGGGCGAGCGCGCGAGGGCGGTGAGGATCAGGCCGGAGACAGCCATGAAGCCGAGCGCCAGCCAGTAATTGGTGTCGGCGTCGATCGAGATGACGTCGGGGACGGTGAGGCCGATCTCGCCGCCGGTGAGGTCGGAGAACACCACGATCATGTTCTGGAGGAGCAGCACCGCCACCAGGGTGATCAGCCCGAAATAGGGGCCCCGCACCTTCAGCGCCGGCAGCGCCAGGGCGAGGCCGCCGACCACCGCGAGGAGGGTTCCGGCCGCGAGGCACCAGGGGATCGGCACTTCGTAGCGGTTGTTGAGGATGCCGGCGCCGTAGGCCCCGAGGCCGATCAGGAAGGTCGGCCCGAAATTGACCTCGCCGGCGAAGCCGAAGAGCAGGTCCCAGGCCATGGCGAACACGCCGAAATAATAGGCGATGGTCAGGAGGCCGAGGATGTAGCCGGAGACGTACCACGGGAGGGTTGCGGCCGCCGCGACGGCGAGGATTGCGATCCAGAAGCCGGGGGTGGTGAGGAGCTTCATGGGGTGGCCTCGCGCAGGATAACGATCAGGCTCGTTCGGCGCAGAGGCCTTTCCCAACCATTCCCCTCATCCTGAGGTGCCGCGCCAGCGGCCTCGAAGGAGGCCTCCAGGGATCGCGCGGCTGGCTGGAGGGCTCCTTCGAGGCCCGCTGACGCGGGCGCCTCAGGATGAGGGCGCGGGTCGGGGACCCGTGGTGTAAAAAAACCCATCACCGCCGCCCCAGCAGACCCTGCGGGCGCAGGTACATGACCGCCACCAGCAGCAGCAACGCCGGGATCACCCGGTAGGCCGGCGAGATCAGGTAGGCGGTGGCGGTCTCGAGATACCCCACCACGTAGGCGGCGATCAGCGAGCCGGTGACGCTGCCCAACCCCCCCAGCACCACGATCGAGAAGGCGCTCGCGGTGAGCGGCCCCACCGAATACGAGGACACCCCCAGAAACATCCCGAGCAGCACCCCGGCGATGCCGGCGAGCAGACCGTAGATCGCCCAGACCGCCACGTAGATCCGGCCCATGTCGTGGCCGAGCAGCGTCACGCCCCGCGGGTTCATGGAGGCGGCGAGCAGCACCTTGCCGGCCCGCGCCCGGTTCACGAACAGCCAGAGCAGGGCGATCACCACCCAGCAGATCACCGCGGTGAAGATCTCGTTCTTCGGCGTGCGCACGCCAGCGATCTCGATCACCCCCTCGACGATCGGCAGCACCGTCTTCGGGTTGTCGGTGAAGAAGTAGGCCACCAGCTCCTGGATCATGATCCCCCAAAGCAGGGTGCCGGTGAGCACGAAGATCTCTTTCTCCTCCCGCGGGATCGCCTTGCTCCGCTCGATCGGCGCGACCACCGCGAAATAGGTGACGAGGGCGCCCGCCAGCCCGCACAGGACGCCGATCGCCGCGCCGACGTAGGAGCCGAGCCCGAATAGAGCCGAGGCCGCCCAGGCCGCCACCGCGGCCATCACCATCAGGGCGCCGTGGGTGAGGTTGAGGACGCCCGAGACCCCGAAGATCAGGGTGAAGCCCATCGCGCCCAGCGCGTAGAGGGCCGAGATCGCGAAACCGTCGACGAGGATCTGGAGGCCGATCACCGCGCTCTCCCCGCCGGCCTACTGGACCGCCGGCTTGACGGCGGGCGGCAGTACCATGGCCCCGTTGGCCACCCCCGCGGGCCAGATCGCGACCTGCTTGCCGTTCTGCCACTGGCCGAGCACGCTGGTCATCAGGCCGGGTCCGTACTGGATCGAGTGCGTGAACGGCTCGTCCTTGCCGTAGAACGTGATGTGGCCGACGGTGCCGACGTAGTCGGTCTTCTCCAGGGCCTCGACCAGCTTGTCGGCCTCCGTGGAACCCGCCCGCTTGATCGCCTCGGCGGTGTAGTGGGTCGCGTCATACGCCATGTAGCCCGCGTAGGACGGCGCCCCGCCGAAACGCTTGGTGAAGGCCTCGGCGAAGGGGATTGTCTTCTCGGTGAGCGCCACCCCCGGCAGCGCCACGCTGTCGAACAGCACGCCCTGCGTGCCGCCGTTGGTGTTGGCCCAGAAGGTCGAGGAGGTCGCCTGCCCGCTGATCCCCGTCATGGCGATCGGCACCTGCTGGTTCTGCCACTGCACGGTCGGCTGCACGCCGACATGGGCGATGCCGGTGACGATGAGATCCGGCTTGGCCGCCTCGATCTTGTTGTAGATCGGCGTGAAGTCGCCCGTATCCGGCGAGAAGCGGACGTGCTCGACCACCTTCAGCCCGGATCTCGGCAGGCATTCCTCGTAGGCGGCGTCGAGGGGCCGGGTCCAGGCCGCGTCCTCGCTCATGATCGCCGCCGTCTTGGCCTTGAGCTTGCCGACCAGCACGTCCTTGGCCGAGTCGCACACCGCCTGCGCCAGGGCGTGCGAGGTGAGATAGCCGTGGAAGGTGTACTTGTTGCGCGCGTAGTCCTTGTGGACGTTCACGCTGATCTCGTTGGAGGCCGCGCCGGGGGTGATCAGCGGCGTCTTGAGCCGGGCCGCCCAGGGCATCAGCGCCAGCACGACCTCGGAGATGTAGCTGGCGATGACGAGGTTGACCTTGTCCTCGGACACCGCCCGCTGGAACGCCCGGACCGCGTCGGAGGCGGAACTCTTGTCATCGTAGGTGACGACCTGGATCTGCCGGCCGTCGACCCCGCCCTTG